>CAZGNV010000011.1:0-89045 GCA_964527835.1 uncultured Desulfosarcinaceae bacterium
GGCCGCCGCCAGGGTGATGTCCACCGAAACCCCCAGGCTCATCCAGCCGAAATCATCCGGAGGGGACACCTGGATGAGGGCCACGTGAACCGGCAGCAGGCGGCTTTTAAAAAGCCGGGGTACGGCCGAAAGGTTGATGGGGGTGATAAACCGCCGGTTGCGGGCAATGGCCTTGTGACGGCCCGATCCCAGGTAGAAGGAGCGGATATTGAGGCTGTGATCCTTGGTTTTGTTGGCAATCAGCGTCAAAGGTGTGGTTTCAAGACACAACAGGCGGATGATTTCGATATCCTGCAAAAAACCCGAGGCGTCGGAAATTTCACGCACCAGGTGCTGGGGCTCGCCGCAGGAAGATCCGATATACACCCGTTGGCCCGGCTTGATGGCCTTGATCGCCTCGGCGGCGCTGCGCCGGTTTTCAACGTATCGGTCGGCCCAATAGGCGGATGTCGCCATGCATTTCTCCTTTCCGGCAATACAAGAAATGAAACAGCAGCAGCTGTCGCGGGATGCAGCCCGCAACGGCAGTGTTGTAAAGGTAGCTCATTTCACAATCAATGGCAAGGCCAACAACGCCGTTATTGGCCCTTGACTCGAAGATATCTTTATGCATATAGGTGCCTTTCAGGTTTCGCCCCCCTGATTGACACGGATCTATCATCACATGGAACAACACCATGGATATGCTTGAAAAGCTCAGCCGCCGCATCGACACGTTCAACGAGTGGATCGGCCAGGGGGTGGCCTGGGTCACCCTCGCTCTGGTGCTGGTCATTTTCGTCGACGTGGTGATGCGCTACCTGTTCAACACCAGCTTTGTCTTCACCCAGGAACTGGAATGGCACCTGTTCGGCTTCATTTTTTTAATCGGGGCCGGCTACACCCTGCTGCATGACGGTCACGTGCGGGTGGACATCATCTACCAGCGCCTGGGCTATAAAGGGCAGGCCTGGGTAAACCTGGCCGGTGTGCTCCTGTTTCTCATCCCGGGATGCCTGATGGTCATCATCACGTCCTGGAAGTTCGCGGCAAACTCCTTTCTGCTGCTGGAAGGGTCTCCAGACCCCGGCGGCATTCCGTTTCGCTTCGTGCTGAAAGGATGCATTCCGGTGGGGTTTGCGCTGCTGCTCATCCAGGGGATCTCCCTGGGGATTCACAGCTTATTGCAGATCACCGGCCGCGAAACCCCTGAAGAGGAGGCCTCCTGATGGAATATCTGGCAGGCTGGATGTTCCTGGCACTGACCATTTTATTGATAGGCGGCTTTCCGGTCACCTTCACCCTGCTGGGCACGGCCCTGGTCTTCGGCCTCATCGGCTTCGGCTGGGATTTTTTCAACCTGCTGCCCCTGCGCATCTGGGGGCGCATGACCAACGTCACCCTGATCGCCGTGCCCCTGTTCGTCTTCATGGGGGTGATGCTGGAGCGCTCCGGCCTGGCCGAAGAACTGCTGGACACCATGGGCCTGCTCTTCGGCCGGCTGCGCGGAGGGCTGGCCATTTCGGTGGTGGTGGTGGGCGCCCTGCTGGGGGCTTCCACGGGCATTGTCGGCGCCACGGTGGTCACCATGGGGCTGCTGGCCGTGCCCACCATGCTGCGCCGCGGCTACCAGAAGGAGCTGGCCACGGGCACGGTGGCGGCCTCCGGAACCCTGGGCCAGATCATTCCGCCCAGCATCGTGCTGGTGCTCATCGGCGATATTGTCGGCGTTTCGGTGGGAGATCTTTTTATCGGCGCCGTGCTGCCCGGCCTGGTGCTGGTGGGACTTTTCATCCTCTATATTCTGCTGGCCGCCTTTTTCAGACCCGGCGTCGCGCCGGCAATTTCCAAAGAGGAGCTGGCGGCCATCGGCGCCCGCCAGCTGGCCATCCGGGTCGTCAGGGCCTTGATCCCCCCCATGGCTTTGATCGTTGCGGTGCTCGGATCCATTTTCGCCGGCATCGCTTCGCCCACCGAAGCGGCGGCCGTGGGAGCGGTGGGAGCCAGCGTACTGACCATTTTAAACAGAAAGTTCAACATGACCCTTCTCCGGGAAGTCATGCTGTCGACGGTCAGGCTGACCTGCATGGTTTTTATCATTCTGTGCGGCGCGGCGGCCTTCGGCCTGGTCTTCCGGGGACTGAACGGCGACACCCTGGTGCGGAACTTTCTGGGGGGCATCGCCCACCAATACAGCCACGGCGCCGTGCTGGGCATCGTGATGCTGCTGATCTTTTTTATCGGCTTTTTCCTGGACTTTATCGAAATCACCTTCATCCACGTACCGGTGCTGGCCCCGATCATGATCGACTTCGGCTATGACCCGGTATGGTTCTGCATCCTGCTGGCGGTCAACCTGCAGACCTCGTTTCTGACACCGCCCTTCGGATTTTCGCTCTTTTATCTCAAGGCGGTCACCCCGCCGGAAATCACCACGGGACATATTTACCGGGGGATTATCCCCTTTGTTTTATTCCAGCTCATCGGGCTGGCCATCGTGGTCTTCTTTCCGCAGCTGGCCACCTGGCTGCCCAAGCTGGTGTTCGGACCCTGACAGGGCGTGATGCCAATTAAATCTTGACTGACGCCACCAAAAAGTTGCATTAAATCATTTAATGTGCTGTTATGACCACCGTTTTTATGGAAACAACCAAAAGGTCCAGTCATATGAACGCCGGCCTGCATGATCGCAGACTGTGCATGGAAAAAACCATTTATCCACAAGGAGGTTTTTTGTGAAGCGACGTGATTTTTTGAAAAAAGCGGGTCTGGGAGCAGCCACGGCAGCAGCAGGAGCAGCAGGCATTGCGAGCCTGGTGAGCTGCGCCAAGGAAGAAGAGAAGAAAAAAGAAGAGGCCAAGGCACCGGCTGTTCAAACAAAAAAAATCATCAAATGGAAGATGGCCACCACCTGGCCGCCCAAGCTGCCGGTGCTGCAGACGGGAGCCGAGCGGCTGGCTGAACGCATCAAGGAGCTGTCCGACGGTCGGCTCCAGATCCAGGTGTTTGCCGGCGGCGAACTGGTTCCGCCCCTGGAAACTTTCCAGGCTGTTTCCGACGGCACCGTGCAGTGCGGCAGCGGAGCGGCCTATTACTGGGCCGGCAAAGAGCCGGCGGTCCAATGGTTCGCCGCCGTTCCGTTCGGCATGAACGCCCAGGGCATGGCCGCCTGGTTTCACGGCGGCGACGGGCTGAAACTGTGGGAGGAAACTTACGCGCCGTTCGGAATAATTCCCCGTCCCGGCGGCTCCACCGGCGTGCAGATGGGCGGGTGGTTCAACAAAAAGATCAACTCCATCGACGACTACAAGGGGTTGAAAATGCGCATCCCGGGGCTGGGCGGCAAGGTGATCGCCAAAGCCGGCGGCACCGTGGTGCTGACCCCCGGCGGCGAAATTTTCACCAACCTGGAGCGCGGCGTCATCGACGCCACCGAATGGGTCGGCCCCTATCACGACCTGCGCATGGGCTTTTACCAGGCCGCCAAATACTACTACTATCCCGGCTGGCATGAGCCCGGCACCTACCTGGAATTCATGTTCAATAAAAAAGCCTATGAGTCCCTGCCCAGGGACCTGCAGCTGATCATCGATGCGGCCTGCGCCGAAAACGAGATCTGGACCCTGGCCCAGTTCGACGCCAACAACGGTGCGGCCCTGCAGACCCTGATCACCAAACATAACGTCAAGGTGTACAAGTTCCCGGACAAGGTGATCAACGCCCTGCGCCCCCTGGCTCAGGAAGTGGTCGAAGAGCAGGCCGCCAAAACCCCCATGGCCGCGAAGGTTAACGAGTCCTTCAAGAAATTCCAGAAAATCGTCGGCGGGTGGGGCCAAATCTCCGAAAAAGCGTACTATGACATCATTGCCCCCCAGGAGCCTGCCTGACCGATAGCCGTTTGCGGCCCTCTGGGTATATCTTTTTGCCAGCCGGTGCGCCTATGGCCGGCTGGCTTTCCCCCAGCGTTAGGGCTTCTTTCTGTGCGGGGAAAAACGCGATGATTCCGGAAATTAAAAAAATTCTCTATGCCACCGACCTGTCCGAAAACGCCCGGCATGCCTTTGGGTATGCGGTATGCATGGCCAACTGCCATGATGCCGGAATTACGGTGCTGCACGTTGTTGAAGAGCTTTCATCATTTGCGCGATCAATGGTCAAGGAAGTGATGGGGGAAAACCGCTGGGAGCAGCTGGTCAAAGAAAAAGAAAATGAGGTCATCACGAACCTGAAGTTGCGGCTGGAACAATTCTGCCGTCAGGTCAGTCAGCAACAGCCGGACTGCCCCTTTGTGGTGGACGACACCATCGTGGTTACCGGCCATGCGGTGGATCAGATCGTGCGCCACACCGTGCAGCTGGACGTCGACCTGGTGGTCATGGGCTCGCGGGGAAAAGGCGGGCTGGCGGACGTAACCATGGGCAGCACCTCCCGCCGGGTGCTGCGGCGCTGCAAAAAACCGGTGCTGATCATCTGCACGGAAAAATAGTAAAAAGAAGAATGCTTCTAATCTTGGATGAAGTCGCTAGAAAATCATTTTTTACGGCGCCGCTAAGCCTTTAGTTCCTCCTGATCTGCCTCAGGTTCTTCCACCGCTTCGGTTTCCGGCATTTCCTGCACCCCGCGCAGCCTGCGCTCAATGGCCCGGGTGCGCACTTCAGCGGCATCGATGGTGTTGCTGGCCTCCTGAAGCTTCTTGCGGGTCTTGGCCAGCACATCGCCGAATTTTCCGAACTCGCTTTTCACCACCCCCAGCAGCTGCCAGACCTCGCTGGAGCGCTTTTCGACGGCCAGGGTGCGAAATCCCATCTGCAGGCTGTTGAGCAGGGCGGCCAGGGTGGTGGGGCCGGTGACGACGATGCGGTATTCGCGCTGCAGATCGTCGCACAATCCCGGCCGGCGCAGCACCTCGGCGTAAAGTCCCTCCACCGGCAAAAACATGATCGCAAAATCGGTGGTGTGGGGCGGGTCAAGATATTTCTCCTTGATGCGGCGGGCTTCGGCCCTGATGCGCGCCTCCAGGTTTTTCATGGATTGCTCGGCCAGGGGGCTGTCACCGGTTTCCCAGGCGTCCATCAGCCGCTGGTAGTCTTCCTGGGGAAATTTCGAATCCATGGGCAGCCAGACAACATTCTGCCGGTCGGCATCGTTTCCGGGAAGTTTGACGGCAAACTCCACCCGATCGCTGCTGTTCTTTTTGGTGGCCACATTGACCTCGTATTGATCCGGAGTCAATATCTGCTCCAGGATGTGACCCAGACGAATTTCGCCCCAGGTGCCGCGGGTTTTGACATTGGTCAGCACCCTTTTCAAATCCCCCACGCCGGCAGCCAGGGAGCGCATCTCCCCCAAACCTTTGTATACCTGCTCCAGGCGTTCGCTGACCTGCTGGAAGGATTCACCCAGGCGCTTTTCCAAGGTGCTGTGCAGCTTTTCATCCACCGTGACGCGCATCAACTCCAGCTTGCGGGCGTTGTCTTCCTGCATGGCCTGCAGGCGGGTCTGGATGGTCTCGCGCATGGCCTCCAGTTTTTGCTCGTTGAGCCGGGTGGCCGCCATCATGTGTCTTGAAAACGAGTCCAGCTGGTCTTTTTGCAGGCGCATGTTTTCAATCATGCGCCGCTGCAGCGAATCACTGGAGCGTTTGAGCCCAATGCCCAGCTCGTGCCGGGACAGGCGCTGACTGCGGGCGGTTTCCTCCCGGTTGCGGCCCATCTCGTCTTTGATTACGCCCTCCAGCTGCTGCTGCCGATCGACCAGTGCCCTGAATTGCTGCTGCAGCGGCAGCAAGAGTTCATGGGGTTTGCGCCGGATGAGCACCACCAGCAAAACCAGTGAAGCCAGCACCAGCAGGCCGATCAGCACGACAACCAGCTGCATGGCGAGGGGAGTCATGAAAGCCGCTGCATTATTCAATACTGACGTCATAAAATTTTTCCTTTATTCCACTATAAGTTGATGAATCGGGACCATCATAATTTGTATCTCAATCAATTGCATTATGCGCCGCGCAATATGCATTTTGGCATCGCTTAAGGTGCCCATTTGGGGCGCCAACGACCGTAAATAAAATTGAAGGTGTGAATCAGCCGGCGCATGATATTTTCTTCCAACCGGTATGAAACCATACCGTTGCAGCGTGTCCCTTGTTTGGGCCGAGGCCCTATGCGCTGCTAATTTGAATGGGTCCCGTGCCATTCATCCCAAACAAGGGACACTGCGAAAATAAGGAGCTGGTGAGAATCATACCGGTTTGCAGAAAACACCATCCTCCGGCCAATTCACATCGATTTTTATGAATCGATGAGTTTCAAAGTTCCGGCATACAAATCCAGACTGAGCGCAATATGTATTTTGGTTGAGCGATATTGTCCATTTGGGGAAGCAAGCCAGCGGGTCGGTGGGCGTTAAAAATTGCAAGCTGTCTGAGGCGCTTGCGCCGAGTTCTTGCAATTTAGCCCACCGATTCGATGGCGCCCCAAATGGACACAGAAAGCGAGACCAAAATGCATATTGTGCGGCGCATCACGCAATTTAGTCAGCAAATAACATCTTTTTCGATAACCTCTTAAAAATACATTTTTTTCTTTGCATCATAGGAAAAACCGCTCCGGGGGTCAAGCCTGAAAGCCATACCGCAGCAAATCCGGCCGGCTGGTCTTTTTTTAATGACAAAGCGCAGTCAGCTGTGCTAGAAAAACGGAAACCCAAACAATGACAGTCCCGTAAAAAGCTTATTTATACCGCGAGCGGCAACCTATGAACAACGAACTTGGGTTGACTTCGTTGGAAGTCATTTTCGAGCGACATCAACCCTTTTCGGAAAAAGAGCTGTGAAGGGTTGAGCGTTAAAAATTGCAAGCTGTTTGAGGAGCTGGCGACGAGTTCTTGCAATTTAGCGAAACCCTTCACCGCTCCCGAAAAGGGTTGCCCAAGCGAGAAAATTGACTTTTTACGTGTTCATCAACAAGAATGGAGCCTTGAAAATGCGATTAGACACCCCGGATACAGGCGGATCTTCGGATGGGATCAAAATCGGCTACAAGATATTGCTGGCCCTGCTCATCATCATCCCCTCTTTTTTGATAGCGGGACTGCTGTACCTTTACAGCTTTCAGCCGCGCTATTCCGGCCAGCTGACACTTGCCGGGCTGCAGGAAAAGGTCACGGTGCTCTTCGACCGCTATGGAATCCCGCACATCTATGCCCGCAACCAGGAGGATGCCTATCAGGCCCTGGGCTACGTGCATGCCAGCGAGCGGCTGTTTCAGATGGAAATCATGCGCCGGGCGGCTGCCGGGCGGCTGGCTGAAATTCTGGGTGAAAAGCTGGTGAAGACCGATAAATTTTTCCGGACCCTGGGCATTGCCCGGCAGGCCGAAAAAAATGCCGCCCGGTTTTTCCATGACCCATCCGGACCATTTCAAAAAGCCGCCCTGGCCTATCTGGCGGGGGTCAACGAGTTTATCGCCAAGGGCAAAACGCCGCTCGAGTTCCGGCTGCTGGCCATCCCCAAGGAAAAGTTCACCCCCACCGACATCTACCTCAACGGCGCGCTGATGGCCTTCGGGTTTGCCGCCGGTTTCCAGATGGATCCGCTGACCACCCGAATTTACCATCAATTCGGCTGGAAATATCTGAAAGACCTGGTTCTGGGATGGCCCCCGGATGCAAAGAAAATTCCGGTCCGGCAACCTGACAGTGCGATCGCGGCCCGGCAGCTGGCAGCGACCATCAACGGGGTGGTTGCCAGCCTGCCGGTGCCGTTGTGGATCGGCAGCAACGGCTGGGTGGTTTCCGGGGAAAAAACACAATCCGGCAAGGTTCTTTTTGTCAACGACACCCACATGATGTATTCCCAGCCGTCGGTCTGGTACGAGGCCCACCTGGAATGCCCCGGCTTCAGTTTCTACGGCAATCATGCCGCCGGCATCCCCTTTGCCCTGATCGGGCACAGCCGGTTTGCCGCCTGGGGGCTGACCATGTTTGAAAACGACGATGTGGACTTTTACACAGAACGGGCAAACCCGGACAATCCCAACCAGGTGTGGGTCGATGACCACTGGGAAGATTTGAAAATCCGGCCCGAAACCATCAAAGTCAAGGGCGGTGATGACGTCGATTTCGAAGTGCGCATCTCACGGCATGGACCCATTATAAGCGATATCGACGAAGCGCTTGCCCGCACAGCCGATGCCCCGGTGGCCGTCTGGTGGTCATTTTATGAATTCCCCACCACCACCATCCATGCCTTTTACCATCTGGCCCACGCCCAAAATATCGACGACGCCCGCCGGGCGGCCGCGATGATCAATGTGCCGGGGTTGAACGTCATGTACGGTGACCTTAACGGCAACATCGCGTGGTGGGCGGCGGCCAAGCTCGTTCGGCGGCCGGCCCATGTCAACTCCAAACTGTTTCTGGACGGTGCCAGCGGCCGGGATGAACCCCTGGGGTTTTATGATTTCGATGAAAACCCCCAGATCGAAAACCCCCCGTGGGGCTATGTCTATTCGGCCAACAATCAACCCGACACCTTCTCCGGCCGTCTGTATCCGGGCTACTATGTTCCCGATGACCGCGCGCGGCGCATCGTCGGCTATCTGCAGGCCGGTCAGAACTGGTCGGTTGAAGCCATGCAAAAAATGGACACCGACTGCATATCGCCGGTGAAGCCGGAAATCACAGCTGAAATTCTAACTGTCCTGCAAAAAAGCCCTGTTTTGGTCCAAACGGCCAACCACCGCAAAGCCTCGCAGATTCTGAGCAACTGGACCGGCGATCACCAGCTTAAAGATGTCGCCCCCACCATTTATTACATGCTGCTGGCGTGCATCCTGGAAAACACCTTTGCCGACGAACTGGGAGCCGATGACTTCAAGGCCATCGTTTCCAGCCATCTGATGAAACGCACCGTGCCCGTGCTGATCAAAAACGATGGCTCCCTGTGGTGGGATGACACCCGCACCAGAGACATCAGGGAAACCCGGCGGCAGATTTTTGCAAAATCCTTTGACCAGGCCATCAAAAACCTGGAAATGCAGCTGGGAGCGGACATCGCTTTCTGGCACTGGGGCAAGGTCCACACCCTGGAGCACGGTCACCTGCTGGGCCGCCAAAAACCCCTGGACAAAATTTTCAATGTCGGCCCTTTTCCCGCCGCAGGGGGCAATGAGACCATCGTCAACCTGGGCTTTGAGCTGAATACCCGCGGAGAGTACCCGGTATCCTTTGGACCGGCCATGCGGATCATCCTTGATTTCGCAAAGCCCGAAAATTCGCTGAGCGTCAATCCCACCGGCCAGTCGGGCAATTTGTTCAGCCCCCATTACCGCGATCAGGCCGCCCTGTTCAACAGCGGCAAGTTTCGCCGGCAGCTGATGGACCGTGGGCAAATCCTGACCTCTCGGACCGCCGAGTTGATTTTGCTGCCTGAATAAGCTATAGGGCGGGTTTGCCGAAAAACCCGCAGGAGAAACAATGATGGACAAGCTGTTTGACCCGTTTCGCATTCAAAACCTGGAACTGAAAAACAGGATCGTGATGCCGGCGCTGGCATCGTTTTTGATTGGCACTGACGGCGGCATCTCGGAGGGGACCGTCGAGCATTATCGCCGCCGGGCCGCAGGAGGACCGGCCATGGTCATCATGGAAGCCTGTGCGGTTTCTCCGGAAGGGGTTGTCTCACCCCACCAGGCCCGGATTTATGATGACCGGCAGGTCGCGGGATTGGAAAAAATTGCCGCTGCCATGAAAGCTGAAGGCAGTGTGCCGGCGATTCAGATTCACCACGGCGGCCGCCAGACATCCATCAAGGTCATCGGCCGCAAACCCCTGGCCCCTTCAGCCCTTCCCTGTCCGCTGATCCGCGGTGAGGTCGAGCCGCTGACCGTCAAGGGCATCGAACAGCTGGTTCAAAAATTCGGTGATGCAGCGGATCGGGCGCAGCAGGCCGGGTTCGAGCTGATTGAAATCCACGGCGCCCACGGGTACCTGATCAACCAGTTTCTATCGCCGTTTTCCAACATCCGCGACGATGGGTACGGGGGAGACGTTGCCGGCCGGACCCGTTTTGCACGTGAAATCGTGGCGGAAATTCGCCGGCGGCTGGGCCCTGATTTTCCGCTGTCCTTTAAAATCAGCGCCGAAGAGCACGTGCCAGACGGTTTGACCACCGACAGCAGCATCGAGATCCTGAAAATCCTGGTTGCCGCCGGTGTCGATGTGGTCCAGGTCTCGGCCGGTAATGATATGACCCCGGAATGGATCTCCCAGCCGATGTTCATGAAAAAGGCCTGCCTGGTGGAATCCGCCGCCCGGATAAAAAAAGCCCTGGGCATACCGGTAATGGCCGTCGGCAGAATCAACGATCCACTCACCGCCAACGCAATAATTGCGGGGAAGCAGGCGGACCTGGTTTGCATTGGCCGGGGCTTGCTGGCAGACCCGGAACTGCCCATCAAGGCCCGTGAAGGACGCGTGGATGAAATTCGCACCTGCATCGCCTGCAACACCTGCATGCAGTCCATATTCAAGAAAGGGCGCATCGAATGCCTGGTCAACCCCATGCTGGGCCGGGAAAAGGAAATGGCCTTCATCCCCACGCAAAGCCCCAAAAAAGTCATGGTTGTCGGCGGCGGGCCGGGAGGGCTGAATACGGCCTGGGTGGCGGCCAAACGCGGCCATCACGTTCAGGTGTTTGAAAAGCGCGGTCAGCTCGGCGGACAGCTGGTTCCCGGCAGCACGCCGGGGCACAAGGCTGAACTGCGCTCCCTGATTCGATTCCAGCAGAAACAGGCGGAAATCTTCGGGGTCAAATGCCATTTGAACCATGAAGTCACGACCGAGGATATCCGGGCAATCAACCCGGACGTCGTCGTTCTGGCAACCGGCTCCAAGCCCTTCCTGCCGCCGGTGGAAGGCATCAATAAGGACATCGTGCTGACCTATGAGGATGTTTTAACCGCCCGGCCGCCGGCCTTTAAAAAGGCCGTCATTGTCGGCGGCGGGCCCACCGGCCTGGAGGTGGCGCTGCACCTGGCAGAATTCGGCTGCTCGGTGACGGTGGTTGAGATGCTGCCCAAAATCGGCCAGGGCATCGAAGCGGTCACCAAGAAAGTCATCATCGAACAGCTCGGGAAAAAAAATGTCACCCTGCGGGTAAACACCCGGCTGCTGAAAATAGAGGACACCGGGGTGGTGGTGGCCACCCGGGATAATCAGGAGCAATTCCTCGAAACGCAAAAAGTGATTATTGCCGTCGGCAACCGACCCGACAACGGGCTGTATGAAAAAATAAAGTCCATGGGCTACGAGGTGCACCAGGTCGGCGACTGTCTTGAACCCAGCAGCGCCAAAGACGCCATCTATCATAGTGCGGTGTTGGGCCGCAGAATTTAGTGTCCGTCCACAAACAGCATCTTTTGGCCCGCAGCAGTGTTTTCGCTCTTTTGAAATCCTCGACATAGCCCACTATGCCTGCGGTTTCAAAATCGCTCAGGCCTTGCTGCAAACCAAAATCTACCATTTGTGGACGGACACTGATAATAGATTTTTTAGCGGGTCTGGCCGCTGACCGCCTGATACTGCCGGTAAAGTCCCCTGAACTGGTGGTAGGTCAGGCCCAGATGCCGGGCGGCTTTTTTCTGGTTGAACTTCGCTTTGACCAGCGCGTTTTCGAGCAGACGCACTTTTAATTCCCACACGGCCTCTTTTAACGGTCTGGCCGTCAAATCGGCTTCTGCCGGTGATTGCGGCCGTGCATCCGGCTGCGCCGCGACCGGTTCTGCCGCCGCCTGCCGGCGGGAAGACGGGAAGGGGTCAAATACAATTTCAGCGATCCTGGCCGAATCGCAGCGGTACACCGCCCGTTCCACAGTGTTTTTCAATTCCCGGATATTGCCGGGCCAATGGTAGTTTTCCAGGGCCCGCACAGCCTCGGCCGAAAAATGCGGAAGCTCCTTGCGGCCCAGTTCAACCGCCATACGACCGGCAAAATGATTCGCCAGCAGCAGGATGTCTTCACGGCGTTGCCGCAAAGGCGGCACCACCAGGACTTCGAAGCTGAGCCGGTCCAGCAGATCCCGTTTGAACATGTTTTCATCCGCCAGCGCCTTCAGGTCGGCGTTGGTGGCACCGACAATGCGAACATCCACCTCGATGCTCACCGAGCTTCCCACCGGTTCAAAAGAGTTGTATTCAACCACCCGCAGGATTTTTTCCTGCACCGACAAGGGAATATTGCCGATTTCATCCAGCAGCAGGGTGCCGCCGTCGGCGGTTTCAAAACGCCCCGCCCGGCGTTTTTCAGCTCCCGTAAAAGCGCCTTTTTCATAGCCGAACAATTCGGATTCGATCAGCGCCGGCGACAGGGCCGCGCAGTTAAGCGTCACCAGGGGGGCCTGCCACCTGTTTGACAGGTAGTGCAGGCGCTGGGCGGCCAGCTCCTTGCCGGTGCCGCGCTCTCCCAGCAAAAGCACGGGACGGTTCACAGGAGCCACCCGGGACAGCCGCTCCTGGAACTCCAGAAACACTTCGGATTGGCCCAGGGATTCGTCGGTTCGGCGAAGGGTTTTGGCGGTATAGGGTTCAGGGTTCAAGGTACTAAGATACAGGGTTCAGGGTCGATTGAGTTAACTTTAATATTATTAGCCAAATTTTAGTTTTATTAACCTATTGTTAGTATTTATTACCACTCAAGAATATGAATGTCAAGCGCAAAGTTGTTTGTTTTCAGGTGGTTAAAAATTATCGAATTTCTGGCATGGTTCATGCTCTTTTTAACAGCAAATCTTTGCTGAAACAGGAGGGAAACCCCATGGGCATTTTTACAAGATTCCGTGATATCATCAGTTCAAACATCAATGCCATGCTGGACCGGGCCGAGGATCCGGAAAAACTGATCAAGTTGATGATCCGGGAGATGGAAGACACCCTGGTTGAAATCAAGGCCGCCTGCGCAGGGGTGATGGCCGCCGGCAAAAAAACCCGGCGCCAGGTGGAAGGGGCAGCCGAACGGGCCCGCTACTGGCAGGAAAAGGCCGAACTTGCCGTTAACCGGGGCCGCGATGACCTGGCGCGGGAGGCGCTGGTCGAAAAACGCAAATTTGTCCAGCGGGCACAATTGCTTGAAAGCGAGCTGAGCGAGCTCGATCTGCTGGTCGCGCAGTACCAGGATGACATCCGGCAGCTGGAAGAAAAACTGGCAGCTGCCCGCGACAAGCAACGCATGCTGGTCCAGCGCCACATCCATGCCCACCGTAAAATTCAGGCCCAGCGGGAAATCCGCCGGATGGACAGCTCCGAGGCCATCATGAAATTCGATGAGCTGGAAAGCCGCATCGAACGCATGGAGGCCGATGCCGACCTGGTCAATTATGGAAAGACGACCACTCTGGAAGAAGAACTGGCGCGGTTGTCCGTGGATGATGAGATTGAAGCTGAGCTGCAGAGGCTCAAATCGCCCGTGACTGCTGAAAAAAACAGCCTGAACGCTAAGCAGGAAAGAACGGAACGGGTGGATCTGCAATGAATCAAGCCTTGATCATCGCCATTGTTTTCGGCAGCCTGGTGCTGATACCAGCCATTATCGGAGGGACCATCGTGCTGTCCATCCGGATTTTGAAAGGCGGGGCTTCCCGCAGGGACCAGGCTGAAGACGCCCGGATTATCCAGGAAATCTACCAGGGCCTGTCGCGCATGGAAAAACGGGTGGAGGCCCTGGAAGCCATTTTGATGGACCAGGAAAAAAAGGACTTATAAGATGCGACTCGATGAAAGACCATTGCGACCGGGTATTTACCGCTCCCGCCGGGGGGTCATTTTCGGCGTCTGCCGGGGGGTGGCGGAACATTTTAATTTTTCGGTTTTCTGGGCCCGGGCGATCGCCGTAATTGCATTTATTTTCACAGGATTCTGGCCGGTGGTCGGCCTGTATCTGATTGCCGCCCTGCTGATGAAACCCGCTCCGGTGATACCGCTGGCCACCGATGACGAGCAGGAATTTTACGACAGCTACGCCAGTTCGAGGCACCTGGCGGTGCAGCGGCTGAAACGGCGCTATCGCAGCCTGGAACGTCGCCTGCAGCGCATGGAGCATATCGTCACTTCCCGGGAATTTGAATGGGATGAGAAGCTGAACACCTGAGCCGGATTTTGCCTGCAGTCAGACCAGATAGGCTTCAAGCTCAGTGGATGAAGCCACTTTGAGCAGCGGGTAGAGCGCATTGCGCCGGTAGTTGCTCAGGGTTTGCGCATGCACCTGCTCCGGGAAGGCCGTCGTGCAATCCTCCAGCAGCACCGCTTTAAAATCGTGGCAGATGGCATCCATGGCGGTGGTCAAAACACAAAAATGGGTGGCAATACCGCCCACCGCGCACAGGGTCACCCCTTTTTCGCGCAGCCAGCGTTCGAGGCCGGTTTGGAAAAAGGCGGAAAACCTCGGCTTCGGCAGCCACAGATCATCTTCGCTGCGCTCCAGCGCATCGATCACCTCGGCGCCCCGGGTGCCGGCCAGGGAGTGGGGAGGCATGCGGCCCTTAAAAATAAAATCATCGCGGTGAAAGGCATCGGTGGCAAACACCACCGGCCAGCCCCGTTTTCTGAATACACTGCTGAGATGGTTCAAGGGCGCGATAATTTTTCTGGCCAGCGGCGTGATGGGCAGTTTGCGGCGCTCATCGAAGTTGTCCTTGACCATATCGATAATGAGCAGGGCGGGAATTTCAGGAGCATCCATATCCGTGACCCATCCTTGATGAAGCCGTAAAAATTAACATTTTCTCGCTCCACAAGCCCCTCACAAAGGGCTTTTAATGATTTCATCAATGAGTATGGGGGCAGGATAGGAGAAACCGGTGTCAAAGTCAAGCCGACGGACAGGACAAAGGGGCGTGTCCGGCGGGTTGAAAACGCGACTTTTCAGCCGTGGACGGCAGGATGAATGGCAAAACAAATCCATCGACTCCCTGATTGTGGAGGGCATCCGGGATCCGATGGATTGTCTTAAATTTGCTCCAGCACCTCGGCGGGAACGTCATAGGTTTCCACCGGCGATATGCTGGCTTCACTGGGGATCGAATCCGCCAGAACGGTCTGGATTTGATCCAGTATTTCACAATCGCCGATGCAATTGGGCAGCTTTGCCCGACTGGCGCAGTCTCTGCACGGACTTTTTACCAGATAACCGATGTCAAAATCAAAGCTATGGGTTTCACTCAGTCTGGCTTCCATCTTAGCACCTCGTTCGATCTGTTTGCGATTTCGCTGCGACCGCAGGTTTTGCCGAATTTCAAAACAATGTCGTCTACTTTGTCATCCGGCGCTCCATGTGCCTGTCAACGTAGCTACATACCTATACAACTATCATGCCAATTTTGATTTTTTTATTTTTATGTCTATATTTCAAGTGGTTAAGTAAAAACCTTCCAAGTGTCAGTTCTTGATTTTGACAAAAATCGTCACTTTTGGTGTCAAAAAATTGTCATCTTGACGGTTTACAAGTGACAGAAAAAATTGAAAATGCGAATTTTCGGGGGCTGTTTGAGATCCCAAAAACTGACAAAAAATGCGCCCCGCAACGACATGCACCCCATGTTTTTTTTTGCATTTGCGGCCGCTTTCAAGTATATCGGCAAAGTGGCCTGAAAGTTTAGCGAATCGGAGGAAATCATGAACGACCTGAGTTTGAGGGAAGATGTTGCCGCGCGCTACCAGCCGTTTCTGGACGAGATTCTGGCCGGCTGGCAAAA
The DNA here is from genome assembly GCA_964527835.1 of uncultured Desulfosarcinaceae bacterium. GTDB lineage: Bacteria > Desulfobacterota > Desulfobacteria > Desulfobacterales > JAFDCJ01 > JAFDCJ01. The sequence continues at coordinate 15,726 of CAZGNV010000011.1, forward strand.
GGCGATTCATTCGGTGCATATCGTCGGCAGTGCATTGACGGCAGACTACGATCCCAACGTTTCAGACGTCAACTCGGTTATCGTGCTGCATGCAATGAACCTGAAATTCCTGTCTTTTCTGGCGCCCATGGGAAAAAAATACGGAAAAAAACGCGTGGCCGCACCCTTGATCATGACCCCGCGCTACATTGACCAGTCATTGGATGTATTCCCCATCGAGTTTCTGAACATCCAGCTGGTGCACCACACCCTGGTTGGCGATGATATTTTCCGCAATCTGGGCATCACTCCATCGGACCTGCGGCGCGAATGTGAACGGGAACTGAAAGTCAGGCTCATCGGGCTGCGGCAGGGATACATCTCCGCCCGAGGCGATCGAAAAATTCTGGCCCGGGACTTTGCAGCCGCTTTTGCCGGCTACATGCCGCTGTTCAAAGCCATCATCGTTCTGCTCGGCAAAACGGTCCCGCAAAGCAACCCCGCGATCCTGGATAGGCTGGCTGCAGCGGCAAATGTCGACACCGGGGTTTTTCACCAGGTCCTGAAACAGAAAAAACAGGGGTTGCGGCCTTCCATCGAGCAGTTGAACACGATTTTCGAGGATTATTACACCACTATCGAAAAACTGGGGGAAATCGTCAATGCCCTCGAAGTTTGACAAGTTCGTTATTTTTATGACGGTATGGCTGCTGGCCATCGGACTGCCGTTGGCAGGCCACTGCCTGGAGGTTCCCCCCACCCCACCCAGTCCCGTGGTGGACCTGGCCGGCATTATCGATGATGCCATCGAGGCCCGCATGGACCAATTTCTGCGGCAGCTGGAGCAAAAAACCACCGCCCAGGTGGCTGTTTTGACGGTTGCCAGCCTCGAGGGGCAATCCATTGAAGACTTTGCGCTCACCGTCGCCCACGACAAATGGAAGCTCGGCCAAAAGGGAAAGGACAACGGTGTGCTGCTGGTCGTGGCGGTCAAAGACCGCAAATACCGCATCGAGGTGGGCTACGGGCTTGAAGGCCTGCTGCCCGACAGCCTGGTGGGCAGCATTGGCCGGCAATACCTGGTACCCTATTTCAGAAAAGGCGATTATTCGGCCGGAATTTTTACGGCCATTGCCGTGATCGCCAACAAGATCGCCGCTGAAGCCGGTGTGCAGATCAGCGACCTGCCGCCGGCACGCAAAACCCCTGCGGCTGGAAAACAGCGCACCGAATCCGGGCCATTCGGCAAAATTGTTTCGCTGCTGTTTTTTCTGGTACTGATCGTGATTTTCATTCGCAATCCGCGCTCATTTCTGGTCTTTCTGCTGCTGTCATCCATGGGGGGCAGGGGCGGACGGTGGGGCGGCGGCGGTGGCTTCGGCGGTGGTGGATTCGGCGGGTTCGGCGGCGGCGGCGGTGGCTTTGGCGGCGGGGGGGCGTCGGGAGGATGGTGATAACAGTCAGAAACGGAGGAAGATATGTCTAAAGGAGTCAAGACGGTACTGATTATCGTGGGGGTTGTGCTGCTGCTGGGATTCATCGTGGGCGGCAAACTGATCAGCGGTTACAACCGGGTCATTGCCCTGGAAGAAAACGTCAAGGGCCGGTGGGCCCAGGTGGAAAACCAGCTCAAACGCCGCTACGATCTCATCCCGAACCTGGTGCAGACCGTAAAGGGTTATGCCAGCCACGAAAAGGAAATCTTTGAAAACATCGCCCAGGCGCGCACCCGCTATTTCCAGTCCGACAGCGTCAAAAGCCGCATCGAAAACGCCAACCGGCTCGAAGGCGCCCTGTCCCGGCTGCTGCTGCTCGTAGAGCGCTACCCGGATTTGAAGGCCAACGAGTCCTTTTTAAAGCTGCAGGACAGTCTCGAGGGAACGGAAAACCGCATCGCCGTGGAACGAAAACGGTACAACGATGCGGTCCAGGCGCTGAATACCTATATCCGCACTTTTTTCGGCAGGTTTTACGCCCTGCTGGCCGGCGTTTCACCGGCCGAGTATTACAAGGTCCCCGAGGGGCAGGCGGAGGCGCCCAAAGTTAAGTTTTAGATAAGCATAAACAGAAGAAAAAATCAGAACTTCTTGAAAATTGCGGTTGCCCCGCGCAATCTGCATTTTGGCTTCGCTCCCGGTGTCCATTTGGGGCGCTCCGCCAGAGGCGGATAAACAGCGCATCAATGGGCTAAATTGCAAGAACTCGGCGCAAGCGCCTCAAACAGCTTGCAATTTTTAACGCCCACCGATCCGCTGGCTTTTTCCCCCAAATGGACAATGACGCTCAACCAAAATACAGATTGCGCTCAGTTGGCAGCAGATCTTATGTGCTTTGTATCCATATAGTCAGGCCGGTTCGTAGAAGCAGCGTTTGGGGGATACAACTTTGCCCTGCTTTTTAAGGGCGGTGATGGCCTTGGAGACTTCCTTGCTCTCTTCGCCGATCATCTTCGCCACATCACCGGGCCGCACTGGTTTGCCGGCCTTTTTCATGGCCTGCAGAACTTTTTTTTCCATTTCGACACCTCTTTCATTCACGGTTGCTGGTTCTGATTGTTGTTGCCAATGTTTGACGGTCCCGTAAAAAGCCCGTTTATGCCGCTTTACGGCAATCTATGGGCAACGAACTGGATTGAGATTTGCCGTCGCCGCAAAAAGCCCAATTTTTCGCGCCGCAAGCCTTTTCGGGAGCTGTATCAGGGTTGCGCTAAATCGCAAGAACTCGTCGCAAGCTCCTCAAACAGCTTGCGATTTTTAACGCGCAACCCTTCACAGCTCTTTTTCCTCAAAGGCTTGAATGGCGCTCAATAATGACTTTTTGCGACGGCAATTGATGTAAGTTCGTTGGAAGTCATTTTCGAGCGACATCAACATGACTGAATAATAAAACATAATTCGACGCTGGCAAGCCTCCAGCCTGCATTTGGTTATCCAACCGGGAGGGATCTATGGGGATACGGCATTATGGGCGTTTGCGCTGCCGCCGGTTCATGGGGGGGTTCCCCCGCTGCTGATTTCGCCGGCGATACGCTTCCCGCAGCTGTCTCTTTTTTTCCGGTGAAAGGCTTTGCCACCTTCTCCTTTTTTGCTCCAGCCGCCGGCGCTGTTCGGGTGTCATGCTGCGGTAACGATGTTTGAGACGTTGCCTTTGTTCGGGACTCATTTGCTCCCATTGGCGATACTTCTGCCTGAGCTGCCGCCGCTGCTCCGGGCTCATGGCCTGATAGCGTTTCCAGTTTTTTCTGATTTTCTCCCGCTGTTGAGGCGTCAATTGTTTAAACCGTTTGTAGCGCTCCAAAATGCGCGCTTGTTGCTCCGGCGGCATCTGGCGCCATTTTTTCATCAGGCGGCGGTAGCGCTTCTGCTGTTCGGGGGTCAAATTCTTCCACCGCCTGCGCGCTGCGGACAGATCCTGACCGCTGTCTGCCAGCAGCCGGTTGAATCGGTCGGAAGTTCCGTCCCCCTGAACCCGCAGCGCCGGTTCAAAAGCCGGATCAGCCACGACCGGCGATGCACTGCCGGCGGCCTGGACTGGCTGGTCTGCAAAACCGATCGTCAATACCACCGCCATCCATCCAAAAAACTTGAATACTGCGCACTTATTGATCTTCATCATATTCATCTCCGACTGCTGTCAGAAATTCCAGCAGGCCCACATCTTCCTCCAGGACATCCAGATTGTCGAGGAGGTCCAACATCTCGATCACTTCAAGATCCTCGGCAGGAATCTCATCATCCTGCGCCCGGCACGGATATCCATGCAAAAGCATCAGCAATATGGCCCCGACGATTATTTTTTTGCATATCATAACAACAGGAAAGTTCCAGCTGGGGACCGGTGGCGACGCCACGCCTCAGGAGGCCTCCAGTTCATCCAGCACTTCCATGATCTCCAGGTCCGATAAGAAATCGATTTCTTGAAGCACATCCAGTTCTTCGATCATATCCATCTGTTCAATCATATTCAGATCGACACCGTCCAGACCGGCGATAATGGCATTCGATACCGGTTTTTGCGGATAAAAGCGCATCGCCACGAACCCGACGGCGATGATGATCACCGCGCTTACCAGTACCGGAACCATTCGCCGAGGTGCCAATGCCGTCCGGATGCGCTCCAGCAACTGTTCATGCCAGGGCCGCCGGGCGTCAACACGGGCCCAAAACCGGGCCAGGTAATTCGGGTGCGGTTCAACTTCCCCAAGCTCGCCAAGCATTTTCCACGCATCTTCCATTGCGCGCAACTGACGGCGGCAACCCGGGCAGTCCTGTACATGGGCCCGCACGGCCTGCTGATGATACCCTTCCAGTTCACCATCAACGTATTCGGGCAGCAAAGCTTTAATTTCACGGCAGTCCATTTATCATCACCTACCTGTTAAACACCTGAAAGTTTAAAAAGTTTCGCATTTCATTACCCAGGCATCAAGTCTTTTTTCTTTTCATCAAGAGGTGCGTGTCAGATCGCTCAGGCGATGCTTCAGGTTTTGCTTGGCACGGCTCAACAGGGATTTTACAGCCTTTTCCGAGACCTGCATCGTAGCGGCAATCTGGGCGTAGGAAAAGGATTCATAACGTCTGAGAATAACAGCCATTCTTTGGTTTTTCGGCAGAGCGTCGATTGCCATGCGGACCGCCTGCGCCCGCTCCCGGTGCAGGATTGCTTCATCCGGCAAGACGGCATCGGCATTCTGGACCTGACGAACTCCGGCCCCGGTGTCGTGGGTCTCATCCAGTGACAGGACACGCCGTTTGTGGCGTCGCAGCTCATTTAAACTGATATTCCTGGCAATGGTGTATATCCAGGTTTGAAATCGGGAGCGCGGGGTGTAACCGGAGGCACTGTTGTATACCCGTAAAAACACCTCCTGGGTCAGATCCTCTGCAACCTCACGGTTACCCGTAAACCGGTAAATAAAGTTGAGAATCCGGGCGTAATACTTGTGCATCAGGGCTTCGAATGCATCTCTATCACCCTTTTGAACCGCAAGCATCAGCTGAACGTCTGGATCGGACCGATAGGTTCCTGATTTTCGGAAAATTGATTTCATACCCCGGGCACCGGTTTTTGCGGATGGAAATGCGGTGAACTCCAATTATTTTTTGGCAGATCCGACTTCCGGAAGGGGCTCCCCAGCCGCTTCGGTCCGGGGTTTGGATGCATGCTTGTGAATGAAAATTCCGATGAACAACATGCAGAGATAAATCGAAAAGAAATAGTACAGCGCCCCATCCCGGCTGTGAAGACCCAGGATTAAAAAGCCAATGGCGCTGAAAAAAAGCAACTTGGTTTTCATGGTCATGATTCTCCAATTAGGGTCAACCCTAATTGATCGTAAGCAAAATGCATTCAACGGTCACAGGGTATAGGGGCTGTCCTGTCAGCATTATCGGGGAATCTATCGAAAACCTTTAGTCCGGCAGACGCAATCCAGGAGGCTTCAGCTGTTTTTTATTTTCTTCAGCAGTCCGGGTGCCGCCCCCAGAATGAGCAGGTCACCCAATGGTCCGTTGCACAACAGGGTAACAGTGGACAAAATCAGCGTGTATATGTAAACTTCAGAATCCACCACCACCGCCTTGAGAGTTTGGGGGTAGACCACAAAAAAGGCCAGATCCGCAACAGCGACAAGGATAAGCCCCCACAGGGCCCATTTGCGCAGGTTCCACACCCCCACAGCAAATATGGCCAGGGGCACCAGCCCCAGGGTGAATTTATAAGCCAGCAGCCGCAATACGGCTTCGGACTGGACGGGCTCCCATGCCAGCCAGAGAAAGGCCCTGAAAAAAGCCAGCCACCCCAGCGCCCATGCCACCGGGGGATATTCGGGATTCATTCTGTCGGGTGGAAAAATTCGAATGGCATTGTCGCTCATACTTTCCCCCACTGTTTAAAGCGCCAACCTCCATCTGTGGGTGGCGGGCAGCTACAGGCCACCCGGTTTTGCAAAACCGGGAATTGGGCGACAATAAGCAATTTGGGGCCGATTGTCAATGGACCGACCGCCATTTAACAGGTAAAAGTATCACTCGAATGCCGGGGGTTTTCTCAAATTTGGCAGGACCTGCATCTATCGGAGCAGATTGCCGATGGACAGCAAAATGAGAAAAAGCGAAAGCATCGCTCCTACGAGCCCGATAATGAGCGGATGGCGGAACAAAAATGTATCCAGATGGTCGCTGGACTTATCCAGTTTGTTGATCATCGACTTGGTTTCAAACCAGGAATTTAATTTTTTTTCGATGCGTTTCATTTTAGCCGGCGCCAACATGAGCAGCAAGCCGAACACCAATCCCAAAAAACAACCGATCCTGGCAATCCATACGATGGTCAACAGAAAAATTTCACCGAAAAAGCGATTTTGACCGGATTCAAAAAAAATTGCCGCAAACCGGCAAACATCCAATTTAAAGAAGAAAAAAGAAAGCGCAAACAGCGATCCGACGCTCATCAGAACACCGATCAGAACATGATGGTGATAAAAAAAATTCGTCAATTCAATGTCCTTGTCCAGGACCCCGATTTTATTCTCGACGTTGACAGTGCGATTGAGAACATGACTCAGGCTGAGAGCCAGCCCCGGGGAAAAAAGCAGCATCAGGGAAAAAGTCATGCCCAGAATCCCGAAAACCAGAGTCAAAATTTCGATGGCCTGGAAACCGATTTGTCGTATGATATCCATAATGTTGTTTTTAATATCGGTTGATTACGCAAAAACTTGATGAATTCGTAAAAAGTCGATTCAACCGCATATTTATTTGGCAACGAGCTTTCGGGCCAGTGCGGTTACCTGTTCACTGGCGATGGCCTCGAGCTTTTTTCTGACCGTGCGTGAATAGTATTCCCGTTCGGTTTTGGTAAAAGTCTTTCCATCCCGTTTCTTGAAAACCAGTTCCTTCTGTTTGGGGGAAAACAATCGATCCAGCAACATGCTCAGTTCGGCGGCTTGCCCGGATCTGCCTTTTGGCGGGACAGATCCAGGGGGCGTTTGCAAACCTTCTGCCGTAAAAATCCGCAGCCCGTTGCGCAGGGCCCGGATGGAAACACACATCCCGCTGCTCAGTTGAACCTCATCGCCTGACAACAGATTTGCATATTTGGATTCCAGAAAAGCTGCGATTTTATCCAGGTTGACAGGAGGCTCCAATCCGGTCTGTTTGAACAGGGCCGCACTGATCAGGAGCATTTTTTCCAGGTTTTGCCGTTTGGGGCTGGTTTCCCAATACCGTGAAAACAAGGCCTGGGAATTCAAGGCCATGCCGCGTCGGGCGCAAACAGCCAAAACAGCGGCAAAACGGGCCACCACCTCGGCATCGTCGGAATTGGCCAGGGCATCCAGGATAATGGCGATCTGGCTTTCGGTGACTTTCTTTTTCCCGGCGTCTTTCAGCAACAAATCCACGCTTTTCAGTGGCCCCCGGGGTTTGTCGCTGCCAGCGGCGGGATTTTGCTGCGTTTTAAGATTCATGGCATCAGTTCTTACGCAATCGTAATAAGTTCAATTTTGAGCGACATCAACCCGTTTCGGAAAAAGAGCTGTGAGGGGTTGCTCAAGCAAAAAATTGAACTTTACGGAACCATCAATTCTGAAAGGCAATCAAAATTTCTGTAAAACCGATTAAAAATTATGATCGCGAAAAGCATGCCTGGGGCAGTGCGATTAAAATAATTATAGCGTCGTTGGGGAAAGAATGCAATTAAAATTGTATAGGTAAATACAATAAAGGGTTGAAGCCGCCCGAAAATGACTTTTTACGGCACCGTCAAAACTAGCTGTTGTACACTTTTTGGCGGGCAGCGGCGGCTTTTACGAGGGGTTCGACATGGACATCCACGTAGTCGAAAACCCGGGCCCTGGTTTTGCCCGGAGCAGGGCGCAAAACCCGGCCAAGATATTGCAGGACCCGGCCACTGAACCGAATCGGGGTGGCCAAAAAAAGAGTGGACAGGTTGCGGCAGTCAAAACCCTCGCCGATCAGCTGGCCGGTGGCGATCACGACCCTGGCCTGTCCGGAATTTAATTTGCCGACCACCTGCCGGCGCTCGTCCGGATTCAGATCACCGGTCAGCAGTTCCGCCCGCACCTTGAACCGGAAGCGCAGCAGAGCCAGGAGATTCTCACAGTGCGCTTTGCGGTCGGAAAGAACCAGGCAAATCCCGCTGCCGGCGGCGACCTCCCCGGCAATATCCGATGCGATGAGAAGGTTGCGCTGGGTGTCGGCGGCAAGCTCCGAGAGCATCCTGCTGTATTCGGTTATTGGATCACAACAGGGTTTAAAGCCGGTTTTGCGCATGATGACTTCAGCCTCCAGAACATCTCCGGTGGCCACCAGATGGTTTTTATCCACCTCGTGGTGTATGTCGCCAAGGTGCCAGAATATCAGCTTTGACAGCCGGTCGCGTCGCCAGGGGGTGGCCGACAAACCCAGCATGTACCGGCAATCAAAGCAGGTGACGGCTTCGGTGAAAGTGCGGCTCGGGCAGCGATGACATTCATCCACCACCAGAAAGCCAATCCGGGGAGCGACTGCTTCAGCACATTTATACAGCGATTGCACCAGGGCCACGGTAATCTTGTCACCGATTGTTTTTTTGCCTGCTCCGATGGTCCCCACCGTTCCAGCCGCAATTCCCATAAAAGTTTCGATTCGCTGGATCCACTGGGCCGCCAGATCCCTGGTGTGCACCACTATCAGGGCCGGCTGTTTGCGCCGGGCAATCATGTAAAGGGCCATCACCGTCTTGCCGGATCCGGTGGCGGAATTGAGGGTGCCGAAATCCCTGGCCAGCATCTGATCCACGGCCTTTTGCTGAAAAGGCCGCAAGGTGGCGTTGAAGGAAAAGTCGACTTCTGCCAGACTGCGGCGCCGATCATCGATTTCATATGGAACTGCGTGGCGGCGGCACATCAGGATCAGCTGGCGCATATATCCCCTGGGAATCCACAGGCCGGTGGCTCCGACTCGGTCATAAAACCGCAGTTGCTTGGGTGTGCCCCGGTTCCAGCGTCCCATGCGTTCATTCTCAACCCATTTGGGGTTTAAAAATTTCAGCCTTTCGGTGAGGGCCTGCATGAGCTCCAGAGGAACATTTTTCAGCCGCAGGTTGTTGGTCAGGGTGATGATTAGCGCCGGGGGCATGGTTTATCTGTAAATTTTTTCTGAGCAACTAGGGGGCGAATTGACCGCTTCCCGGCCCTCTTCGATGAGCGCCGTGGCCAGCGCCAGGTCGTAAGCCTGGGCCGGATCGAAATTGTTGCCCTGATACATTCCCTGGGCCTTCTTTATGGCCCCATAGGGCACCCAGCCGTGATCATCCCACAGCTGCGGGTCATCAGCATTCCAGAGCCGAAACCAGATGCTGCCGTTTTTTTCACGCACGTACATGCGCACCTTCTTGTTCTGAGGAAAAGGCCAGTAAAACAATCCCCTTTCGTCCTTCATGCGTCCACCTTCCAAATACCAGTGCCTAAAGTTCGAAGTGCCCTAAAATGCCTAAAGTTGAGGCCCGCCTTTGGCGGATCGAATCTATGAAATCAGAACCTCCAATTTTAGGCACTTTAGGCACTTTAGCGCACTTTAGAAACCAGTCAACTCAATCAACCAATTAACTGCATCAGTGCGTCAACTTGCTCTATCAGCTATGATTTGTTATATCTTTCCCCGCTCCTGCATGATGCGCACATAGGTTTCCACCCCGGTTTTGGGGGGTTCGTAGAGTTGATCCTCCGGCTTTTTGACCAGCTGCATGGCTTCCGTGGGGCAGGTCGTCACGCACAACCCGCAGCCGATGCACCGGTTGGTGTCAACAGCAGCGATCCCATCGGTTACCTCGATGGCCTCCATCTGGCAGCGTTCAACACAGGTCTCGCAACCGGTGCACTCGGGCTCGTCCACCCGGGCAAAATAGTTGCTCTGGACCATCCGGGCCGGATGGGGATGCATTTTCAACGACCGCAGCACCCCGCAACAGTCGCCGCAGCAGCTGCACATTCCGCCGATTTTCTGGGAGTTGAACGGCTGCATGACCAGGCCGGCTTCCTCATTTTTTTTGATGATTTCTTTTGCCTCCTCGTGGGTGATGTAACGGCCCATTTTATTTTCCACGTAGTAATCCGCGTGGGAGCCAAAAGAAAAGCAGGCCTCCATGGGCCGGTCGCACCCTTTGCCGGCCAGTTGGGTCGTCGTCCGGCAGACACAGGGGGCCACGGCGATTTTCTGCTGCTGGTCAATGATCTTGAGCACATCTTCGTAGGGCGCCACCGGATAATCGGCCACCAGCTGCCGGCTGATGGGGATGGTCCGCAAAACAGGCGTTTGAAACTCCTGGATGGTGCGCCCGAAGGCGGCCTCGAAGTACTCCTCGTGGTCTCTGGCAAATTCCGGGTCCATTCGCTTCAGCTGGTGCTCAAAGATGCCCACCACGTAAGGCACCGGCGCATAGCGCACCCGCTGGCCCTTGCGCTGACGAAACAAAAGCCCCTTTTGGGCCATCCGTTCCATGAGAGCACTGAGCTGGTCCGCGTCGCGGTTGAGCCGCGCGGCCACGTCCGCGGGCTTCTGCAAAAGGGGTGACAGCTCCATGTACAGCTGCGCCTCTTCTTCGGTAAACAAGCGCTTCAGCAACCGGATTTCCACCTTGTTTTCAGTGGCCGGGTACCCCGTGGCCATGTCATCCAGCCGCGCTCTCAACTGTTCGTAAATATCCGTCATTGATTTACCTCCACTATTGGTGATGAAGTCGTAAAAAGTCAATTTTGAGCGCCATCACGTCAGCCGTTCACTGACGATTTCACTGATCTCTTTGACCGCGAGCCTGCCCTCCAGGTTCTGTACCTTGACGGCATCGGCAAACATGACCGCACACTGGGGGCAGGCCACGGCCAGGACATTCGCCCCGGCGGCTGCAGCTTCGAGCACCCGCTGTCCGGCGGATGTCTGCCGGCCGCTGCTGATGATGTCGGTAAACACGTTTCCACCCCCGCCCCCGCAGCACAGCGCATTGTGAAAACTGCGCGGCATCTCGACCAGCTCGACTCCGGGCAGTGCGGCCAGGACCTTTCGCGGGGCGCCGTATTCTATATTGTGACGGCCCAGATAGCACGAATCGTGGCAGGTTACCCGCAGCGGCGGCAGATCCTGTGCCAGGACGGCCTTTTTAACCCGCAAAGCCAGCACCTGGCTGTAATGAAATACCGTGTACTGCCCTCCCACTGGGGGATAATGATTTTTAAAGGCATTATAGCCATGGGGCGACAGGGTGATGATCTTTTCAACCCCCCGCGATTGAAATGTTTTGATGTTTTCTGCGGCCAGGTACTTGAACAGTTCGGTTTCTCCCATGGCGCCGGCTTCGTTGCCATCGGAAATTTCATCGGCTCCCAGGATGCCGAAGGAAACCCCCAGGGTTTTCAAAAGTCCGGCAACCGAGCGGGCGATTTCCTGCCCGCGGGTGTCATAGGAGCCCACGTCCCCCACGAAAAAAAGATACTCCTGATCCGAATAGGATTCGATTCCCAGCCCGTCTGCCCAGTCACCCCGCTTTTTGCGCGCACGACCGTATGGATTGCCGTACTGATAAATCCGGGTCAGGCAGTCCCGGACGGCCGGGGGCACTTTGCCACTGTTGGCCAGCTGCTCTTTGGCGGCCGTAAACGCCAGCAACAGCTGGTCCTTTAATTTGGGAAAGGTGCAGTGGGCCACACAGTTGCCACAGGCCACACAGGAAAACAAAATTTCCTGCAGCCGTTCGGTGGCCGCCAGCCTGTTGTCCAGCAGGGCCCGGATCAGCCACATCCGCCCCCCCGGCGAATAGGTCTCGAAACGAAACGACAGGTAGGGAGGGCAGTTAAAGTCAACATAGTTTTCGGGCAGTTTGCAGTAGCCGCAGCGAAAACAGCGGTGCAGTATTTCTTCATATTGCATCAGTCAACCTCCCAGTTGCCCGGATTCATAATGCCCGCCGGATCGAGCACGGCCCGGATCCGATTCATGAGAGCGAACATGTTGGGATCCATCTTGCGGATAATCTCCTTTTGGGCCGGCGCCTCGGCCTTCCACGGGATGCCCCCCATGTCCACCGCCGCCCGGTTGGTTTGTTCCAGGGCTCGCTGGGCCCGCTCGACATCTGCCGGGTCGGCGCGATTGAAAGCATAGGCGAAAAAAAACATCATGCAGTGATTGACGCCGATGATCCGGGCCCCCAACGAATAGCTGACCCCTGTTTTTGATGCCACCTCGAGGCCCAGTTCATAGGCCTCGGCAAACAGGTCCACCGGCATGATCACTCCGACGTACTCAAAACCGCCGCCTTTTCTCACATCCGCAAAACGTGAGAGCTGGCGGGCCGGCACTTCCAGAAAAGGCTGTTTCATGGCCGGCGGCATGGGAATGAACCCGGCAATTTTCTGGTCGATATATTTTTTTACCGAGGCCCGGATCAGGTTGCGCTTCCAGACCAGCTCTTCTTTCGTGTTGGCGCCGTAATTGATGTTGCTGTGCAAAAAACCCCGGGCCCACTCCGGCTTGGGCGTCATCCAGGCCGTCAGGTCCTCGGCCAGCTGAGTTGCAGTCAGCCGGTGCAAGATATCGGGCATCAGGCGGGCCTCCTCGCACACGAACACCCCCACGTCGTTGAAACGGTAGCTGGGATACAGCTTGATGGCCAGTTTGGTTATCACGCCGGTGGTGCCGGCCCATCCGAGAAACAGTCCCGCCAGATCCGGCAGGGGCGCCCGGGCAAACCAGTAATCGGAGGTGGCGCACGATCCGATGCGGGCCACCTCGCCGGTGGGCAGCACCACCTCCAGGCCGTTTAACATGTCCGAGTGAAAGCCATGGGCATGGGATATGTGCCCCGAGCCGTGGATGGACACATTGCCGGCAATGGTGGCCGCCGGCGGGGCATCGGGGGCGGAGTGCTTGAGCCGGGGATGATGCGCTTTCAGGTAGGCTTGGAGCATGCCCTGGGAGGCACCGGCTTCCACCAGGGCGTAACGGCTCATTTCGTTGACCTCGATGATGCGATTCATGCGCTTCATGTCAAGGATGATGCCGCCCTTCAAGGCCCGGGACAGCCCCGATAGAACCAGGCCGGCGCCCAGCGGCACCACGGGGATCTTGTGCTGGTTGGCCAGCAGCAAAATCCGGCGGACCTGATCGGTGGAATCGGGCATGACCACAAAATCCGGCTCGCACGCCGGCATGGTGCCCGGGTCCATGGAATAGAGATAACGCTCCTCGGGTTGATCCGATACAAATTCGGCTCCCACGATTTCGGCAAGCGCCTGCAAAATTTCCTTCATGGCATGGCTCCTATCCGGCCTTTTTCTCCAGTGCCGCCTGGCAAAGATCACTCATGAGAATCGGAAAAATCCCTCTTTCAGCCACCGCTTCGCCGAGGGTAAACATGCACACCGGGCAGTTGAAAACGCAGTAGGCAACCCCGGCCTGCTGCATGTCGTCAAGATTGCGCTGCTGAACATCATCGGCAAGATCCTCGCGCTGCTGGGCCCGCAGCACCTGGCCGCAACAAAGGGCGTTTTCGCGGTCATACTCCCGGGGCACCCGCTCGGCCCCGATTTGCTGGAAAATGTCATCCACCCAGTGCTGGGTTTGCGGCACCAGGCGGTTGGAACACGGGCGCTGGTAGGCCACTTTGGCTCCGATGGGCATGATCTGGTCCTTGAGCTCGTCGAGCCTTTTGGACAGGTACTCGAAAAGGTGCACGACCTTGAACGGCACCTCGATGCCGAAGGCTGGTGCCAGCTGGCTGTAAGCACCGTAGCACTCGTCATGGAAGCAGACCATCTCGTCAACTCCGCTGTCCTTGAGGTAAAACTGCTGGATGTTGTCGATCATCCGCGGCAGCCGCTCGCGGATCACCGAGTTTTTACCGAAGTGCAGCCACATGATGTTGCAAAAAATGTCACTGCCGACAATCATGGAGGTGTTTTCATACAGCTTGCCGCGGATACAGCCGGTGAGCATGGGAAAGTAGCACATGTTGATCACCGGAGATGCCACGGTGGCCGGGGTGATGGTCCCCCGGGCCGCCATCATGGTCAGCTGCTGTTTGGTGATCGGCTGCGGGACAGGCAAAATGCCTTTTTGTTCCTGGCGGTCAACGATCTGGTAAAATGGATGGTTGCCCGCGGGGCAGTACTCTTCACAGCTGTAGCAGGTGGCACACTCCACCAGGATGCGGGTGTCCTGGCCATTGAGCAGTTTTGCCTTTTCCTCCCGGGCCTGGGCCAGCTCAAAATCCATGTACTGGCATTTCATCAGGCAGTCACAGGTCTCACAGTCAGCGCAAATTTGCGGGTCGTAATTTAGTTCGTACACTGGGAAAACCTCCTAACCCGGACAAACCGGAAAGTTCCTGAATTTGACGGCCCCGTAAAAAGTCATTTTCGAGCGACATCAACCCTTTTCGGGAAGACAGCCGTGATTGATTTTTTGCATTCGGCGTTGGGCGTTCGATGTTCGATGTTCATTCCTGCCTTTTAAAGATCCGAGCGCTCGATCTGCATCCGCGCCGCTTTTTCCAGGGCCTTGACCCCCACAATCATGGCTGCAAAGCGGTTGTCCTTTGTCTGACCGTGGTAGAACCGGTAGTAAATCTGCTGGGCGATGGCCGCCAGGCGAAACAGGCCGAAACAATAGTAAAAGTCATAATTGTCGATGCTCCAGCAGGCCAGTTCGGCATAGTGGCTGACCAGCTCGTCTCGGGTCAGCGCCCCCGGATGATCACTGGGAATAAACCGGATGGCCTGCATTTCAGGGATATCGTCTTTTTGCACCCAGTAGGCCAGGGAACCGCCAAGATCCATCAGGGGATCACCGACGGTGGCCATTTCCCAGTCCAGCACCCCGATGATCCGGCCGGGGTCGTCTTTGTCAAGGACCACATTGTCCAGCTTGAAATCATTGTGAATAATTGCCGCAACCGGAAAATCCGGCGGCATTTTCTCTTCCAGCCAGATCATGATCTGTTCGCAGTCAGGGGCATCCGGGGTGCGCGCCGCCCGGTAGCGCCTGCTCCAGCCCGCCACCTGACGCTGCACATAGCCGGCCGGCTTGCCGAAATTTTCCAGTCCCACCTCGCGATAGTCAATGCTGTGCAGCTGGCGATGGACTTCCACCAGCTTGCGGCACAGGGCGGCGATCGCCGGCGGCGAGTTTGCCAGCGATGGCGGAAATTCGCGCCGCACGATGATGCCGCGGATTCTTTGCATGACATAAAAAGGGCAGCCGATAATCGCCGTATCTTCGGTATAAGCCAGGGGCTTGGGACAGTAAGGATAGACGTCATGCAGGGCGCTGAGGATGCGGTATTCGCGACCCATGTCGTGGGCGGTTTTGGCCTTGGTGCCGAAGGGAGGTCGACGCAGCACCAGCTCGCGGTCTCCAAAAGTAATCAGATAAGTCAGATTGGAATGCCCGCTGGGAAACTGCCGGATGACCATCTGTCCCTGAAGTCCCGGAATGGCGTCTTTTAAAAATGGCTCGATTGCCGTGGCATCAATGGCTTCCCCGTCGCGCGGGGCTGCCGGCTGATCGATATCGTTCATCATTGCCGTCCTTAAACTGTGCCTGGTGATAATGCCGCCGGTTGTCGATGGGAGCGGCAACGAATCCTTCCACGAATTGCAGCACAAAGCGGGCGTACTTATCAACAGTGATGTTTCGCTTGGCATATTTGCGGCGCTTCAGGTACCAATCCTGCACCAGGGCCTTTATCAGGCTGGCTGTCAGTTGCGGATCACGGCGGGCAAAACATCCCTGTTGCTGTCCCTGTTCGAGGATATCCGCAAAGATCTGCTCTGTATAAAGTTCGCTGGCAACCGCCAGGGCCTGTTCCTTTTGGGAAAGATTCTTGGCTTCCATGTAGGAAAAATAAAACCAGGGCTGCATGGCTTCGCTCAAAAAAAGATGGGTCAATATGGCACTTCGAAGTTTGGCGAGAGGCTCGAATTCCCGGGCGATGCGTTCTTTGAGAATCCGCCCGGTAATCGTTCGGCGCTGGTGCTGGAGCATGGCCAGCAGCTCATCCTTGCTGCCGAAATAAGCATACAAAGCGCCCAGGCTCAAACCGGTTTCCCGGCTCAAATCGCGCATGCTCATGGCCTGAAAACCCTTTTGGTTGCTGATTTTCAAAGTTGCGTTGAATATGCGCTCCAGGTTTTTAACCACCGTGTCTTCTTTTTTAACCTGGATGTTTTTGCGGTTGCGGGCAAAAACCTCCCGGCAGATATCCTGCCTGGAAAGATTGACCTGCCTCTGAAATTCAGCGTAGTCCATGGGCCTCATATTCCTTTATTATCCGCTTGGCCACTGCGACCTTGTGGACCTCGTCGGCCCCGTCATAAATGCGCGAGGCCCGTTCATGGCGATAATACCAGGCAATAATCGTATCATCGGTCATCCCCAGCCCCCCGTGAACCTGCAGCGCGCGGTCAACAACTTTCAGCATGGTATTGGCAACCACGTATTTGATCATCGAGATTTCCTTGCGGGCCGCTTTGGCTCCCACCGTGTCAATTCTGTCGGCGGCATAGAGCACCATTAGCCGCGCCGCCTGGATATCAGCCGCACACTCGGCAATCCACATCTGGATGATTTCCTTGCTGGCCAGTTTTTTTCCCGGCGCGATGGGCCGGGTGACGGCCCGTGAGCATAAAAGGTCAAAACAGCGGTTGCAGATGCCGATCCAGCGCATGCAGTGATGAATCCGGCCGGGTCCCAGCCGTTCCTGGGCAATGGCAAACCCGCCCCCTTCGGGCCCCAGCAGGTTTTTCTGCGGCACCCGGCAGTTCTGATACAGGATCTCACCATGGCCGAAGTAGTCATCTCCAGCCTCTCCCATCACCGGAATGTTCCTGACATGGTTGAATCCCGGCGTATCGGTGGGCACGATGATCATGCTGGCCTGCTGATAGCGTGAAGCTTCCGGATTGGTTACGGCCATGACGATGGCAAACCGGGCGCCATCGGACGATGAGGTATACCATTTCTGACCGTTGATGACATAATCGTCCCCGTCCCTGACTGCGGTGGTGTCCATCATCACCGGGTTGGACCCCGGCAGTTCCACCTCGGTCATGGAAAAACAGCTGCGGATCTTGCCCTCCACCAGGGGCCGCAGCCACTTTTCCTTCTGCTCGTCGGTGCCGAACATGTGCAAAATTTCGATGTTGCCGGCATCCGGGGCCTGGCACCCGAAAACATAATGGCCGATCGGTGTGCGGCCCAGGCATTCAGATACCAGGGCATGCTCCTTGAGATCGAGCCCCATGCCGCCATATTCCCGGGGGTGGTTCGGCGCCCACAACTCCATTTGTTTGACCAGCCGGCGCTTTTCCTCCAGTTCGGGAAGCATTTGCCTGAAGGACCGGGTCAACAGCGCCGGCTCCAGGGGAATCAGCTCCCTGTCCACAAACTCATTGATCATGCCGGTGATGGTTTGCATCTTATCCGATACACTGAAATCCATAATTGTCCTCCAGTTGCATTTTGAAATTAGCGGCTGCCGGCTATCTGTAGGTCAGCAGCCTTTCGTCTGCCTGAAGCTCCAGGTGCGCCACTTCGTTGAAGCCCGCCAGCATGATCCCGTGCCGGTTATATTTCAGGCGCGTAATCGAAGCGTTCATCAGCTGCCATGAAATTTCGAGGGTCGCTTTGTCCGACAAGCCCAGCGCCAGGCGCACCGCCACCGCAATGGGCCCGCCGGATGTAAACACCGCCAGTCGCTTGCCACCGCCATGGGCCGCAGTCAACTCGTCAATGGCCTGCCGTACCCGGTGGATAAAATCCTCCCAGCGCTCAATTTGCGTTGCGCGGTAAGCGCCTGCTGCCCAGCGCGCCATCAGGCGGGAAAAGATTTTCTGAAAGGCCTTCTGATTTGCGGGTATTTCTTCCAGGTCTTTTTCAAGGGCGGGATCGTCTTCAAGCAATTCGGGGAGCAGGGCATGCCAGACGGCAAACGAATCGTATTCGTTAAATCCAGCATGGACAACCGGCGCTGGAACTGCCAGGCCATTGGTGGAGCAGTGGCGGATCAGCTCCCAGGCGGTTTTCTGTTGGCGCTGCATTTCACCATGGTAAAGCGCATCAAACCGTTTGCCGGTTTTTGCCAGATGCCGCGCCAGCACTTGCGCCTGCAAGGCACCGATGGAAGACAGCCGATCGTAGTTTTCCTGGCCGAAGGACGCCTGGCCATGGCGGATAAAATAAATTTCACTCATGCAATTTTGTTGCGGCAGTGTGCCGCGGCCCGTGATTAAGGGGGATTCCGGTGCCCCCACCCCGCACTGCAGATGGTTCATAGCGGACTTTGGGCACCCGGTCAACAAAAAAAAGAACGATCGTTCGTTTTTTGTTGACACTTTTGACAGCGCTTTATATGGTCCCTCAGATCTTAACCCCTTAGCGATTGCCGGCAGCCGCCCATGAAAATACTGGTTTGCGTAAAACAGGTGCCTGAATCTGAAAGTCCGATCCTCATCGATGACCAGGGCCGCTGGATTCAGTCTGCCGCCATCACCGGCTATAAAATGAACCGGCTCGATGAATTTGCCGTTGAAGAGGCCGTGCGGATCAAGGAGGCTTTTGCGGCGGTCACCCTCCATGCCATCACGGTGGGACCGCAACGTTGCGCGGAAGTCATCCGGCGCAGCATGGGGATGGGCGTCGATGAGGGCATTCGCATCGCCCGGTCTGGCGAAGGCTACCACGGTTCGTCTGAAACTGCAGCCCTGATCGCCCAATGGGCACGGAATCAAAATTACAGTCTCATTCTAGCCGGCACCATGTCCGAAGACAACATGCAGGGCCAGGTGGGGCCCATGGTCGCCGCCCGGCTCGGACTGCCCTGGGCCACGGCCGTGGTCTGTGAAAAAATCATGCCCGATAAAAAAGCGGTTTATGTCGAAAGGGAAATCGAGGAAGGGCGCCGGGAAATGCTGGAGCTCAAGCTGCCGGCCGTGCTGACCCTGCAATCAGGAATCAACCGGCCGCGCTACCCTTCCCTTTCCAACCTGTTGCGGGCCAATCAACAGGATCTTGTAACCATCGACGCTGCAGGCCTGGACGTATCTTCAGCGGCGCAAACTGTTGCGGAAGTGGGGTTCCCGCAAAAAACCCGCGCCGCCAGGGTATTGCCGGGCACCGGGCCGCAAAAAGCAGCCGAACTTGCCAGCATTTTGCGCAAACTGGCGCTGCTGTAGCCGTAAACGAAAAAATGGGAAAAAGCGCCATCGTCATTGCCGAGCACCTGGACGGCAACGTCAAGCCCGTTACCTACGAAGCCATTGCCCTGGCCTGCAAGCTGCAGCAGGTTTCAAAAGCGGCCGTCAAGGTCATCGTCCTGGGAGGGGATGTAAAACAGCCGGCCCGCACCATCGCCGACACCGCCGGCTGTGACGTGACGGCGGTTCAACTGGCAGGCACAGCCGCTTACAATGCTGAACTGTACGTCAAGGTGCTGGCCGAAGTGCTGCCGGACTTTGACCCGGCCTGGGTGTGCATCCCCCATACGGCCCAGGGGGCAGATTATGCGCCTGCTCTGGCCGTGGCCTTGAAGGCCGCCTGCATCTGCGGCGTTGAAGATCTGCAGCCCTGTGAATCAGGGCTCTGCCTGATACGCCCGCTTTATGGCGGCAAGATTGCAGCCCGCATCTACCCGTCATCTGAAACCGCCGTGCTGACAATCCAGCCCGGGGTCTTCAAGTTGGAAAACGCCTGTCCACCGGCACCCGGAAAGGTGACCGACAGATTTGTTGCCTGCGAGCCCAGGGGCTCAAAATCGCTGGGCCTCAAACAAAGCCGGGTGGACACTGCGGGCATCGCCGAGGCTGACGTCATTATTGCCGCCGGGCAGGGAATCGGCAAGCAGGATAACCTCGGACTGATCAGGAAACTGGCTTCGCTGTTCGCCAGGTCCGCGGTGGCCGGCTCCCGTATTGTCTGTGACCGCGGCTGGCTCGATTACAGCTGCCAGGTAGGGGTCACCGGCGCCACTGTCGCCCCCCGACTCTATATTGCCTGCGGCATATCCGGGGCCCTGCAGCATGTCTCCGGCATGCGCGGCGCGCAGTTTATCGTCGCCATTAACAAGGACCCGGCCGCCGCGATTTTCCAGGTGTCCGATGTCTGTGTGGTCGAAGACCTCACGACGTTCATTCCGGAATTTATCGAAGCCTGCAGCAATACTGACAGCAAAAGCAATTGAGGGGAAGCAGCCCCGGCCGGCGCCCGGTGTTTTGTCAAAGGCGCCGGCCGCCACGGTGATTTCACTTAACGCAGGGGCAGTTCGCGGAAGGGCAGGCCCCGTTTGCGGGCCAGTTTTTTCAGGTTGGCTTCAAGGGTTTCTTGATTGCCGTGCCCATCATCAACTTCGATCAGCTTGTCGGCGACCACAAAAACCTGAAGCTTTGCCGGGTCCAGGTATTCGATGGCCAGCCGCTGAAGTTCCGGTCGGCTGGCGCTAAAAAAAGCCTCCTGGATTTTGTCCAGGGTATCCAACGGCTCGTTGCGCAGGGCATACTGGGCATAGACTTTGACCAGGTCCGCCGGCGTGTCCACATTGAACACAAAGCTGTTGAGAGCATCCAGGCGCTTTTGTTCAAGCAACTGCCGGGGGACCCCATGGCGCAGCTTGCCCATGACATTGATGGTCTCATCGATGGCCGGGACCGTTTTATCGCCCTGGCAGCCGATATAACCGTACAGCATCCCTGCCTTCCACTTGTAAGTTTCATAGAATCCGGCGCTATACACCAAGCCGAGGTCATCGCGCAGGCGGGTGTACAGCATGGAATCGCTGCCGCCGAAAACGGACATCAAAAGGTTCAATTTCCAATAAGCCGGGTCAGTGCGCTTGACACCGGGCAGGCTCATGGCCACCTGGGATTGCACTTGTCCGGGTTTGTGGATCAGTGCCAGCACCGGGGGGGTCGGCTCGGGGTCTTTCAGTTTGCGCCGGGGGGCCCGGGTCTGGGGCAGGGATTTGAACAATTGCGCAAGGCCCTGGCGCACCTCGTTTTTATCAACATCGCCGGCCACCGCGGCCACCATGTTGGACGGCACGAAATAAGCCGCTAAAAAGCGCTTCAGATCTTCGCGGGTGACACCTTCGATGGTGGTCAGCCCCGCCAGCGGATCCCGGCCATAGGGATGACCTTTGAAATGCCAGATCTCCAGTTCACGCCCGGCCACCGCCCGGGCGTTGCCGGCCTGCCGTTTCAGGCCGGTCAACAGCCGGTTTTTGACCATCTCAACGATCTGGGGATCAAACCGGGGGCGGGTCAAAATTTCCCGCAGCAGGTTCAGGCCGCTGTCCCAATCGTCTTTGAGCACCGAAAGATAAATGGTGGTTTGTTCCTCGCCCACGTCAATGCTGATCCTAATCGCTTTTTCATCCAGCACCCGGGCCAGCTCGTCCGGCGAATAGCTTGCCGTTCCGCCGCGGATGATGCTCTCGCTGAGCAGATCGGCCAGACCGATTAATGATGGCGGTACATCCACGGAACCGGCTTTGACCAGCAGTGTCAAATCCACCAGGGGCAGTTCCCGGTCCGGCAGGAAAAACACCCGGGAGCCGGCCACCTGCATGTCGGCGGCCCGGGGGTATTCGATTTTTTCCGGCCGGCGTTTGAACGAAAGCGGATGCTTCCAGCCGGCCGGTGTCGGATAGATGGAGTGGTTGCTTAAATCCGTCGGCTGCGGTACCCGCATGGCGGCAGCCCCAGAGACGGAGCGCGTTTCCGCGTATCGTTCGGGGGGATGCTCCGGCCGACCGCCGGGGATGACGAACACGGTAGTCTGGTTGTCAACCACCAGGTACTTTCCGGCAACCCGGCGGATGTCTTCGGCCGTGACGGCCTCCAGTTTTTCCAGGTAGCTTTTCAGGTACTGCCAGCCCACCTGGACCTCGAAAGTGGCCAGGGTCCCGGCGAGGCTTTCATTGCTGCGCAGCCGGTCGATAAAATCCCGGCGGCTGAGCTTCTTGATCCGCTCCAGCTCACCGGCCGCAACCAGTTCGGTCTTCAATTTTTCAACTTCCGCCAGCAGCATTTTCTGCAAAGCTTCACAGGCCTCGAGATAGGCGCGGCGTTTTTCGGCAGCGCTGACACCCTGCTTTTTGACCAGCGGCGGCTCATTGGGTGAGCCCCCCAGGATCACCATGCCGCCATAGCGGTTGTCCGGATTGTAGGCCCAGGCCTCCACCGCCTTGCCCCGGTTGACGAGATCCCTGGTCAGGCGGGCGCTGCGGCCGCTGCTCAGAATCATGGTCAGGGCATCCAGGGCATAAAAGTCCGCGCTGCCCATGGCGGCTGCGTGAAAACCGATTCGAACCAGCGGAGTGCGCGCGCCTTTCAGATAACGAATGCTGCGCCGCGGCCCGTTTTGCACCGGCTCGCGGGTCACCGTTTCCGGGGCCCGCACACCTTTCGGATAGCGGGCAAAATAAGTCTCGGCCAGCCGGCGGGCATCTTCAACCGTTACGTCTCCCACCAGCACACAGACGGCATTGGCGGGATTGTAATATTTTTTGTGAAAGGCCATGGCATCGGCAGTGTTGAATTTTTCCATGTCGGCCTTCCAGCCGATGGTCGGGTTGTGGTAGGGATGCGCCGTGTAAGCCGCAGCGTCGAGATCCAGCCAGGCGGCACCGCCGGGACTGTTGACATAGCGAAAGGCCCACTCGCGCTGCACGACCTGCTTTTCAACATAAAATTCGCGCCAGGCCGGTTCAAAAAGCTGCTCGCTGACGATCGAAAACCACTGCTCGAGCATGTCCGCCGGCACCGAAGCCATATATTGAGTCTGATCTTTGGTCGTGTATGCGTTGACCCCTACCGCACCGTTTTTGCCCAGCTGGGATGAAAAGGCCTGGGGCACGTATATTTTCTGGACCTCCAGGCGCAGCTGCTCCATCTCGGCCAGTTTTTTATCGATCAGCTCTTTATCCGGATGACGTTTGCGCTGTTCGGCCAGCACCAGCTGGTAGGCCGCTTCAATCCTGGCCTGAAGATCTTCGTCTTTGCGAAAGTCAAGGGAGCCGAAATTCTTGGTGCCTTTGAACATCATGTGTTCCAGCAGGTGGGCGATTCCGGTTTTACCCCTGTCTTCAAGGGCCGAACCCGCCCGGATCGCCAGGCGGCATGCCACCTGGGCAGCGGCCGGGCGGTTGACCACCAGAAACAGCATCCCATTTTTCAGTTGAAAGTGCTTGACGTCGATTTGGATATCGTCAGTCGAGGCAGCTGCGGCAATCCCTGCGGAAAGCACCAACAGAGCCAGTGTCAAAAAAAGGAATTTTATCGTACGCATCGATTGAGCCTCCTGCACAGGTTGGCGGACAGCAAAATGACTGGATATTGCACCTGGCTTCAGATGGTTTTAACGAACAAGTATAATTGCCGGACAGACGATTTTCAACCCTGGCGCCGGCATTTTTCAGAATACCGGGCCCAAAATGAGCATCTGTAATTGACAGCCAGGATAAAAGTCATAGATTTAAACACGTTGATCCCTTCAGAAAAATTGGAATTTTTAATTCACCTTAATGTTGCAAAAGGCGGAGGGCTTCAGAGCCAAGACGTCACCGGGTGTTGTTTATGCGACGTTGAGACCCACTGCGCAAAATGTTATGGTTGGCTTAAATGACAAACTTCGGGTATAATGGCGAAATGATCAGCGCAATTCTCATGGCAGGCTACAACAACAAGCGGGAGGTTAAAAAATACAGCCGGATTGTGGCGGAAAATTACAGTCAGCGCTTTATTGAAACCGGCTACAAGCCCCTGCGGGAATTCACCACCGTTCAAAACGGCAAAACCGTCAGCAAACCGCTGATCCAATACAGCCTTGAGCAGCTTTTCGACAATGATCGGATCGATGAAATCGTCATCGTCGGCCACCAGATGCTTCTCGAACAGCGTCTGGGCGACTTTATCAACCAGCACGGCAAGCCCTGCCGCATCGTCAACCAGAATGCCAGGATCCCGGAAGATGTGAAACGCCGCTTTAACATCGCCAGGCGCAAGGTTAAACACAACTCCATCGCCGGCAATTTGATAAAGGCCTACGTCGCCAGCAAAGCCGATGCAAACAAAGCGCATGCCCTGTTTGTCGCCTCGGACTCTCCGTTGACCACCAACGAATTCGTCAACCGCTTTCTGCAGACCACCACCCCCATCCTGCAGGCGGCTGCCATCTTTTTGCCGGCGGTTCTCATTGAAGGCAAAAGAGACCGGCTCGGGCGCATCCCCCTGTGGCTGCGCAACGATTCGCGTTTTCAGCTTTCCGGTCCAAAGGACCCGTACGGCCGGCAGGGATTCCGGCTTTCCTCGCTGATCGTCGCCAATCCGCACCGTTTTGATATCAACACCGCCAACACGGCTTACAGCCTGCGCAAATGTCTGAATCCCAACATCCAGCTCAAATTGTTTCGCATCACGCGCAGTCTGGGCTACCCCAACATCTATTCCAAGTATTTTCTGCGCCGGGATTTGAGCGTCAATGAGGTGGCCAACATCGTTTCTGAATTTTTCAGGGGCCGCCTTGAATTGATTCCCATGCACGGCGAGGAAGCCACCTACGACTATGACGGGACCGAAATGGAATACCGCATGATCAACAGAATGCTGCAAGGGGGCTAGTACAAAGGGAGGACCCTGCGAATGAGGACTCAAAAAGTCTTACCATCCACCGCGGCGATCACAGTGCTGCTTTGCATACTCGTTT
Organism: uncultured Desulfosarcinaceae bacterium; assembly: GCA_964527835.1. Classification (GTDB taxonomy): domain Bacteria; phylum Desulfobacterota; class Desulfobacteria; order Desulfobacterales; family JAFDCJ01; genus JAFDCJ01. Next base: position 40,454 of record CAZGNV010000011.1, read on the forward strand.
TTGCCGGATGTGCGTCCACCCAGCAAAAAAAGATAATTGCCAATGAAAAAATGCTGGCGGCCGCCGGTTTCAAACGCTATCCGGCCGACACCCCGGAAAAACTCGAGCGGCTCAAGGAATTGCCCCAGCTAAAACTGTTTACGCGCACAGACGCCGGCATCGAATACTATATTTATGCCGATGCCCATCACTGCCGATGCCTGTTCAAGGGCGGCCGGGAGGAATATGAGCGCTACCAGCAACTGGTGCTCGATGACCAGTTGGCACAAGAAAAACGGACCAATGAAAAGAGAGACCGGGCAAGGGGTCTCGACTGGGGTCAATGGCGTTTTCGCGATGACTGGTAGGCGCAGCGGTCGGTTGCTTCACCTGGAAGCTGCCCGCATTTTTCGAAGGGCCTGAGTTTTCATTACGGAAAACGGACTGAACGAACATGCAGCTCAGCACGCATCTGGATACCCTTTTAATGGTTATCCATATCACCATAATCGGTGCTCTATCCGTGCGGGTCATTATGAAACGCCGGCCGGTGGGGGTATCCCTGGCCTGGCTGGTCCTGATCTTCATCCTGCCGCTGGCCGGCGCCTTGCTCTACCTGTTCATCGGGGAACGCCGCCTGGGAAAACACCGCGCCGCCCGTGCCGCCGCCCTGCTGGAACCCTATAAAAAATGGCACCGGGGACTGCCTCAGGAAAATTTCGTGGCCGGCTCCACCCTGGCCCCGCCGGCGGTGCCCATCAGCCGGTTGGCCCAGGCCGTCGTCGGCATTCCGGCATTGACCGGAAACCGACTCCAGCTGTTCAACGGGGCCGAGTCCATCCTGCAGGCCATTATCGAGGATATTGACCGCGCGCAGCACACCTGCCACCTGGAATTTTACATCTGGAACCCGGGGGGCCTGGCCGACCGGGTTGCCGAAGCCCTGATCCGCGCTGCCGGCAGAGGCGTCACCTGCCGGGTTTTGGTGGATGCGGTGGGCAGTGCCCGGTTTTTGAAAAGTGAATTTCCTTCGCGGCTGCGCGAAGGCGGCGTCGAGCTGGCCGCAGCGCTGCCGGTGGGCCCCCTGAGGGCTGCTTTTGTGCGCCTTGATTTGCGACTGCACCGCAAAATCGTCGTCATTGACGGCCAGGTGGCCTATACCGGCAGCCTCAACCTGGTGGACCCGCGTTTTTTCAAACAGGAAGCCGGTGTGGGACAATGGATCGATGCCATGGTGCGCGTCGAAGGGCCGGCCGTTGAGGTGCTGGGGATTATTTTTATATGGGACTGGGAAATTGAAACCGGCGCCGGCATCAAGACCCTGGAAAATTCAAGCAGCCTCAAGACGCCGCCCCGGGCCGGACAGGCGGTGGTCCAGGTGGTGCCTTCGGGTCCCGGCTATGAAGAACATGCCATTCATCGCCTGCTGCTGACCACCATCTATGCCGCCCGCCGGGAGCTGATCATGACCACCCCGTATTTCGTTCCCGATGAAGCCCTGCAGACGGCGTTGCTGTCGGCGGCCCGGCAGCAGGTGGCGGTGACCATCATTTTGCCGGAAAAAATTGACTCGCTGCTGGTGCGCTATGCCTGCCGTTCATATTTTGACGAACTGCTGGCGGCCGGTGTGAACATCCTGCGCTACCAGGGAGGCTTGCTGCACACCAAGAGCATCACCATTGACGGCCAGGTGGCGCTGTTTGGAACCGTCAACCTGGATATGCGCAGCTTCTGGCTGGATTTTGAGGTCACCCTTTGCATCTATGATGCGGATTTCGGTGACCGCCTGAGGGCATTGCAGCTGCAATACGCGGCCGACACGGTGGCGGTGGACTTTCAGACCTGGCGCCGGCGAACGGGCTGGGAGCGCTTCTGCGAAAATGCCGCCCAGCTTTTTGCCCCCCTTTTGTGACCTTGCCGCTGTCAGGGGGAATTTCAACGCCGCGCACCGCGCGGCCGCAAGGGGAGGATCCCATATAATGACCCGATCGGTTTGTCTATTGCTGCTGGCTGTCATGGCCCTAGCGGGGTGCGCCGCAACCCAGCCGCCGCCCCGGTTCGATTTTCCCGCCGGCACCCGGGTCGGCATCATCAACCAGCTGGAACCCTACGCCACTCACCAGAATTTTTCCGAAGCCCGGATCCGCAATTTTATCAAACCCGTGCAAGTCGACTGGAATCTCCCGGGTTATATGCAGGACCAGGCAGCCCGGAGGCTGCAAGGTGATCCCCGTTATAAAGTGATTCCGGTCAGCGTTGAAAATCCAATTTCCAAAATAATCGACCGCGTATCAGGGCCAGGGGCCGTGATACCGGAAGCCGCCGCTTTGCTGGAGTCCATAGCGGTCAGGCATAAATTGGATGTCATCATCGTTATCAAGAGCTTTAAAGGCCCCAGCCGGCTTAAATTGGACAAACATCGTTTCATCTTGCAGGGATACGGTTTGTTTACCCGGCAATTTTTGTTTTTCAACCGCGCATTTGCCTATGCGAACCTGGCCGTCATCGTTTTCAAAACCAGCCCCCTGAAATATATCGGTTCGGGCGAACCCACCATCGATGCAGATCCCCTTGAAAATATCGAACTGTCCGGTGATTTGAAAAACATCCCGCCGGCCGAAATGGACAAACTGGAGCCGATCATCAACAAATACGCCCGCCAGGCGGTGGACAGGGCTTTAAAAGCCGCCAATCTTGTTCCAATAAGATAACGCGGCCGGCAACAGGTATCAATTATTGCGGCTGAAGCTTTACATTTGCCCCAAAGCGATTATAATTGAACTATACAAATCCAGCGACAACGACAAAAACCATGCGATTTTTGCTGTACAACATACGGTACGCCGCCGGCATCGGGAAACATTTTCACCTCCCCATACCTTACATCGGCTATTTCAAGCATACCAACGGAAATTTTAAAAAGATTGCGGATTTCATCAAATCGGTGAACCCGGATATCATCGGCATGATTGAAGTCGACAGCGGCTCTTTTCGCTCCGAGAAAAACAACCAGGCCGAATCCATTGCCTGGGAGCTGCAGCACTACCATGTCTACCGGTCAAAGTACGGCTCCGCCTCGGTGGCCCGGAAAGTCCCCCTGCTCAACAAGCAGGGCAATGCGATTTTGACCAATCAACCGGTGATTGCTGAAAAAATGCACTATTTCCGCCAGGGCGTCAAACGCCTGGTGATCGAGCTGGAGCTGGCCGATTTCCATGTTTTCCTGGTACACCTTTCCATAAAATTCCGTCATCGCCACTACCAGCTGCAGGACCTGCATACCATGATAAAAGACTGCCCGAAACCGGTCATTGTCGCCGGGGACTTCAATGTGTTGTGGGGAGACCGTGAACTGCAGTTGTTTCTGGCTGCCACCGGCCTGCAAAATGCCAACCGCAACGGGCAGCCCTCCCACCCGAGCCGGGCGCCGCGCCGCCAGTTGGACTACATTTTTCACAGCCCCCAGATACGCATCACCGATTTTCATATCCCTAAGATCAAGTTGTCCGATCATGCCCCGCTGGTCTGTGAGTTTGAAGTCAACGGTTGCAAGTCGACGGTCTAGACATGGAATGGAATAGACTCGGTAAAAAAAGGAGATCGGCTATGATGCGAAAAAAGCCCGCATTTTTGGGAATGCTGATGTTGGTGTCGCTTTTGCTGATTTGCGGCACTCCCGGCCTGGCCATGGAGGAGGTCCCGTCGATGCCCTGCGACGAAGGTCCTGTCAATATCGGAGACACGGAAGCAACTGTTTTTTCCAACTGTGGAGAGCCTTCAAGCCGCAATTACGAAATGCACCAGTGGAAGTTTGACTTTGGTCCGTCAGAACCGGTATACATATTGACGTTTGACAATGGCAAGGTGGTGAAAATCCAGGTCGACGAGTGGGGCAGTTGACCCCCGGGGCCAGACGGATCTTGGCCATCCCTTGACCGGTGGATGCCGCCGGCCAAGGGACGCAACGGCCTGTCACCGTCAACCTTCGTACAAAACTGCCAGGATCGTGGCCTTGCCGCTTTTGGCTGCAATGTGATGCGGGGTCGTGGACAGGTAGTAGGCGCTGTCGCCGGGCTCCAGTTCAAAGCTGTCCTCCCCGATGTCCAGTTCAACCACGCCGTCGAGCACAAAGATAAACTCCTCGCCCTCGTGCACCGAGATTTCCTTTTCGGGATCTTCTTCCAGCTGCACAACCAGGGCCTCCATGTGACGTCCCTTGACGTCCGGTGCCAGGCTTTTGTAAATATAAAGCTGCTTTTTCCCTTTGCGGGAGGTTGAACGGGATGCGGTGCGGCGCTCATTTTTTCGGGTGATCGAGTACAGCTTGTCTCCCACCCCGGAAACCAGCCGCCCGAAGGCGCTGTCCAATGCCTTTGACAGCTTGATCACGGTGCCCAGCTGGGGCTGGGCCTCATCTTTTTCAATGCTCGCCAAAAAAGGCACGTCAAACCCGGTCAGCCTGGACAACTCTTCCAGGGACAGCCCTTTTTCTTCCCTCAGCCTGCGCACCCGCTGGCCGATGTCATCCACACTTTTTGCAGGTGTCGACGAAATCTCACCGGTCAGATTCTCAAAAAAGTCAATATCCAGATGGGGTCGGTTCTTTTTTTCCATTTTATCTCCTCTCCGTTATTGATGATGCCGTAAAAAGTAGCATTTTCTCGCTTAAGCAAGCCTTTTCGGGAGCTGTTCAGGGTTTCGCTAAATTTCAAGAACTCGTCGCAGGCTCCTCAAGCAGCTGCTATAGGCATTTGGCGCCGATATGTCTGGCAATCACGATGCGCTGCACCTCGGAGGTCCCTTCCCCGATGTCCAGCAGTTTCTGGTCCCGGTAAAAACGCTCCACATCGTACTCCTTCATCAGCCCGTAGCCTCCGTGAAGCTGGACGGCATGATTGGCGCAGCGATACATGAGCTCCGAGCAATACAGTTTGGCCATGGCCGCCTGCTTTGAAAAGGGCTGATCATTATCGCGCAGCCAGCAGGCCTTGTACAGCAGCAGGCGGGCGCACTCGATTTCCATGGCCATGTCGGCCAGCTTGAATGCATTGGCCTGAAAGGTTGCAATTGGCCGGTTGAACTGCTCGCGTTCGTTGCTGTATTTAATTGCCCTGTCAAAACAGCCCTGGGCTCCGCCCAGGCCCATGGCCCCGATGGACAGGCGGCCCCCGTCCAGGGTCTGCATCATCTGGTGAAAACCCTGGCCGCGCTCACCGAGCAGGTTGTCTTTGGGGACGCGGCAGTCCTCAAAATAGAGCTCACTGGTATTGGAAGCCCGCCACATCATCTTGCCGTGCATCACCTTGGCGGTAAAGCCCGGAGTCCCCGTCTCGACGATGATGCACGACAGCTCGGGCCGGCCGTCATCACGAACCCCGGTGCGGGCCAGCACCGTCACCCCCGTGGTGATATCCGTGGCTGCGTTGGTTATAAAAATCTTGCTGCCATTGATCACCCATTGATCACCGTCCAACACCGCCGTGGTCGCGCTGTTGGCGGCATCCGAACCGGCATTGGGTTCGGTCAGTCCGAACCCCCACAACGCCTCGCCGCTGCACAGCTTGGGCAGGTATTTTTTCTTTTGCTCCTCGTTGCCGAAATAATAAAGCGGGCCGATGCCCAGGGAATTTTCGGCCGCCACCGTGGCGGCATGGGACCCGTCGACCCGGGCAATCTCTTCAACGGCAATGATATAGGACAGGTAGTCCATGGCCTGGCCGCCGTATTTTTCGGAAACAAAAACACCGAAAAGGCCCAGCTCGGCCATTTTCTGCATGGTTTCGTAGGAAAACATTTCTTTTTCATCCAGCTCCCGGGCCACCGGCTTGATTTCTTTTTCCGCAAAGCTGCGCACGGATTCCCGCAAGATTTCGTGGTCGGTTGAAAGACTGAAGTCCATGGTCACTCCTTATGTTGCCGTTAGCGATTTAAAAAGTTCGACTGCCAGATTCCACAGGCTTAAATCCGGCCTTTGCCGGTTGCAATGGATATGCTATAGTAGCGGCCGTTCCGGCTTGCCTTGATGTGGCGGTTTATTTTATAGGCGCCGGTCCCTTAATTGTCAATCAAAACCTGGAATTGCGTTATGCCTGAATTGCCGGAAGTGCAAACCATTGTTGACGATCTGAACGCCGCCGGTCTGGTCGGCCGCCTTATTGCCGGCGCCCGGGTGTTCTGGCCGCGCACCATTGCCGCGCCTGCTGCACAGGCCTTTTGCCGGCGCATAAAAGGCAGAAAATTTACCGCCATCCGGCGCCGGGGCAAATACCTGGTGTTCGATGTCGATGACGGCGCCACCCTGCTGATGCATCTGCGGATGTCCGGGCGTCTGAACCTGGTGCGAGCAAATCCGCCGCGCAGCAAACATGAACACGTGGTGATCCGCTTTGCCGATGGACGGCAGCTGCGCTTTCACGATCCGCGAAAATTCGGCCGGTTGCACCTGCTCGAAGATTCGCAGAAAATTCTAGGCTGCCTGGGGCCCGAACCGCTGTCACCGGAGTTTACCGCCCGGCGCCTGGCGGAAGGGTTGAAAACACGCCGGCGCCTTTTAAAACCCCTGCTGCTGGACCAGGCGTTTGTTGCCGGGCTGGGCAACATCTATGTAGACGAGGCCCTGTGGGAGGCCCGGCTACATCCCTGCCGCCCGTCTTCCAGCCTGACATGGCCGGAAACAAAAGCGCTGCACCGCGCCATTCGGCGGGTTCTCAAAAGGGGCTTGCAAAATCTCGGCACTTCCCTGGGGACCGGCAAGGCCAATTTTTATTCGATCTCCCGGCGCCGGGGGCGCAACAGCGACCAGCTGAAGGTTTTTCGCCGGACAGGCCTGGCCTGTTCCCGCTGCCGGTCTTCGATTGAAAGAATCATCGTCGCCCAGCGTTCAACGCATATATGTCCCAAATGCCAGATGGAGGTCCCCGGATACCTCCGGCAGCGCACCCAGCAGTTGCGCATTGAAGAATCTGATCCCGAACAAAACGGTTCAGGGTTCAAGGTTCAAGGTTAACGGACCATTTAATCTGAAAAAATTTAACGCGTCCTAAGCTCCGCGATCATCCCACACCTGGGCATTGACCAGATGCGCCGGCCGGTTGCCCCGACGAAACTCGATCAGCTGCTCGACCACCCCCGCACTCATGTTGTGCAGGCCTTCAAAGGTGAACGCCGCCGTATGGGGGGTCAACACCACGTTGTCGAGTTCCAGCAGGGGGGATTGGCCCGGCGGTTCCTCCTCAAACACGTCCAGCCCGGCACCGGCAATCTTGCCGTTTTTCAGCGCCTCGTACAGGTCGGCTTCATTGACGATTCCTCCCCGGGCGGCATTGATCAAAATGGCCGTGGGCTTCATGATTGCCAGGGTTCTGGCATTAATGAGGCCCTTTGTTTCAGCCATCAGGGGCACATGCAGGCTGACGATATCGGCCGTCTTGAGCAGCGTTTCGATTTGCATCTGCTCAATGCCCTGCTCCCGCGCGAATTCTTCCGGCCAGAAAGGATCATAGGCCACCACTTTCATCTCAAAGCCCCTGGCCCGCAAGGCCACGCAACGGCCGATGGCGCCCAGCCCGATCAGGCCGAGGGTTTTTTGCCAGATCTCCAGGCCCATAATTTTGGTGTGCTCCCAGCGTTTTTCACGCAGACTGCGGTCGCAGTAAATGATTTTGCGGGCCACATTCAACATCAGGGCAAAGGTATGATCCGCAACGGCCTGGTTGTTGGCCCCCGGCGTGTGAAAGACAACGGCCCGGTGGCGGGTGGCCGCATCGATGTCAACGGTGTCCAACCCGGCGCCCATCTTGGCGATGGCCTTAACCCGCGGGGCCATGTCCAGCACCTTGTCGTTGATTTGCAGGTCATTGCCGCATAAAATGGCATCGGCCTGCCCCAGGGCTTTGACGAATTCAGGGGCTTCCACCCCTGAGCCGCGCAGATCGATGAGCTTCATGCCCGCCTGCTCCAACTGCTCCATGGGGCTGTTGTCGAAAGCGCAAAACGGCCGGGCCTCAATAAGTACGGTGAATTTTTCCATGGTTGCATTTTCTCCTCTTTGCGTAAGCACTTTAAAGTTGCATTATGCGCCGCGCAATATGCATTTTGGCCTCGGTTTTTATGTCCATTTTGGGTGCCAGTACGTCAGTGAATAAAGTTGAAGGGGTGAATTGCCCGGCGCATGATATTTTCTTCCAACCGGCATGAAACCATGCCAGTGCAGCGTGCCCCTTGTTGGGTAAGTGCCGGGGGATGTTTTTAGCATTTATTTTATTTTCGACCAGCGATGGTAAAAATGCCGGTGTAGGTTTCCGGGGTTATTTGCAGCAGTTCTTCCTTCACGCTGGCCGATACATCCAGCGACTCGATAAATTCAGCGATTGCCTGGCGGTTGATGCCGGCATGGGTGCGCGTCAGGGCCTTCAAGGCTTCGTAAGGCTCCGGATAGCCCTCGCGCCGCAGAATCGTCTGGATGGCCTCGGCCACCACGGCCCAGTTGTTTTCCAGATCTGCTTTGATCACGTCGGGATTTAAAATCAGTTTGCCGAGCCCTTTTTCCAGGGATTTCAAGCCGACAAGGGTGTGGGCCAGGGGAACGCCAATGTTGCGGGTCACCGTTGAGTCGGTCAGGTCCCGCTGCAGCCTGGAGATCGGCAGTTTGGCCGCCAGGTGTTCAAAAAGCGCATTGGCCACCCCGAGGTTGCCCTCGGAATTTTCAAAATCAATGGGATTGACCTTGTGGGGCATGGCCGAGGATCCCACTTCGCCTTTTTTGATCTTCTGCTTGAAATAATCCAGGGAAATATAGGTCCACAGGTCCCGGTCCAGATCGATCAGGATGGTATTGATCCGCTTCAGGTTGTCGCACAAAGCCGCCAGGTTGTCATAATGTTCAATCTGGGTGGTCACCCGGCAGCGCGAAAGTCCCAGGGTGCCGTTGACCAGCTGATCTGCAAATTGCTCCCAGTTAACATCCGGATAGGCCACGTGGTGGGCGTTGAAATTGCCGGTGGCCCCTCCGAACTTGGCCGAAAACGGGACTGCCTCCAGCTGAGCCAGCTGCACCTCCAGACGGTCGACAAACACGTAGATTTCTTTTCCCAGCCGGGTGGGGGAAGCCGGCTGCCCGTGGGTGCGGGCCAGCATGGGAACGTCTTGCCACTGGCGCGCCATGTCGGTCAGCCTGGCGACGACTTGCTGCAGCGCCGGCCGGATCACCTCTCGAAAGCCCTGCTTAAGAGCCAGGGGCATGGCCGTATTGTTGATGTCCTGGGAAGTGAGCCCGAAATGGATAAACTCCTTGTAATCCTGCAGGCCCAGGACATCGAATTTTTCCTTCAGAAAGTACTCCACCGCTTTGACATCATGGTTGGTGATCTTCTCGATTTCTTTGACGCGGCTCGCATCGACGGAAGAAAACTGCCGGTAGACTTCCCTCAGGGGTTCGAGCTGCTTTAGCGGAAACTTTTTCAGCTGCGGCAGCCCAAGTTCGCACAGGGCGATGAAATATTCCACTTCCACCAGCAACCGGTACTTGATCAGCGCCCCCTCGGAAAAGAAATCCGCCAGCTTTGCGGTAATCCGCCGGTAGCGGCCGTCCACCGGCCCGATGGCTTCGAGGGATGAAAATTTCATAATAATATCCATCTGTTGGAATGAAATTGAGGAAAAATGTGCATCCGACCGCAAAAGTATAGGCGAAGGCTGCGGGTGTGTCAAGCCGGCGGATAAAAGCAGGCAGCAGTCCTAAAATCCATCCCCCTGCCTGCCAATGGAAGAGATCGGACTCCCCCTGCAGCCGGCCGACTGTCACCGCAGTTTTTTTGCTACCCTTCGGGTTTTAATTTTTTTTGCCGGGGGGGGTAGACAACGATCAATTGGTGTTTATTTTAACTGCTATTGATTACTATTTGCATCAACCAAAGTCTTCGGCAGAGGAATAGGTCCTGCCCCGAAGCACAGCAAGAAAGGAGTGTCGTTATGAAGAGAATGTATTTTGTATTTTTACTGGCAATTGCAATGGTCGTCCCGGCCGCGGTTCAAGCCGCCGAGATCATCACCGTCGAAGACATCGTCCAGAAGACCGTCGTTGAAGATCAGTTCATCAAGATGGCCGACAACTTTATCATCCTGTTTGACACGTCCGCCTCCATGGGGGACCGCTGGAAAAAAGGAGCCACAAAATCAAAGCTTGATATCGCCAAGGAAATCCTGCAAAATGCCGCCAAACGGGTTCCGGACCTGGGCTACAATGCCGGCTTGTATACCTTTTCCCCCTTCAAGGCCGCTTATCCCATGGGGCCGTTTGATCCCCAGAAATACGGCCGGGCCATCGACGGCCTGACCACCCTCGCCCACGGCAACACCTTTCTGCCCAAGGCGCTTAGGGACCTCGAGCCGGTTTTAAAAGGCCTTTCCGGCAAAACCGTGGTGTTCATCCTCAATGACGGCACTTACAGCAAGCTCGCCGATACAAAAGAGCCCGAAGATTACACCCGGGAATTTGCCGACAAATACAATGTGTGTTTTTACATGATCGGCCAGCCCTCGACCTACCCGGCCAAAAAAAGGCTTCAAGACATGGCCAAGGCCAATGCCTGCTCACGGTTCATTCCGTTTGAGCAGTTTGTCAACAACCCGGAATACACCACCGGTGCCCTGTACACGGTCAAAGCCACCGAGCGGATCGTGACGCTGACCGAAACCCGCATTGCCGGCGTCAAGATCAACGACATCAACTTTGCATTCAACAGCGCCGTGGTGGAGCCGCAGTTCCAGAGCGAACTCAATGAGCTGGGTAAATTTCTGCAATCCCATCCCGACACCTTTGTGCTGCTGGTGGGCTACACCGACAGTGTCGGCTCAGAGGAGTACAACCTGGGTCTGGGTCAGCGCAGGGCCGAGAGCGTCGCCACCTACCTGGCCGATAACTTCAACATCGCCCCGGATCGCATCGTCACCAACTGGTACGGGGAAGCCAATCCGATCGCTGACAATGCCACCGCCGAAGGCCGTGCGCAGAACCGGCGGGTGGAAGTGGCGGTCGGCGGATTATAAGCCTGTCATAACCCGCTGCCGCAAGCGGCATAAACCATAACCGGGGCAACCGGCCAGAACCAGCGGCCGGTTGCCTTTTTTTGGTCCCCTGCAAAACCGCCCCCGCTGCAGCCGGCTGCGACGCATCCCGAACTGCGTTGCCCCGCTCATCAATCCTGACGCAATCGTAAAAAGTCAATTTTGAGCGACATCAACCCTTCTCGGAAAAAGAGCTGTGAGGGGTTGCGCGTTAAAAATCCCAAGCTGTTTGAGGAGCTGGCGACGAGTTCCTGGGATTTAGCGCAACCCCGCAACAGCTCCCGAAAAGGCTTGCTTAAGCGAAAAATTGAACTTTTTACGGCTTCATCAAAATTGATCGCCTTATGAATTTCAATGTGCTAAAATCATCTCAACATCGGGGATTGTCATCCGGCAAGCTGGAAAATGATTAATTTTATTTAGGGCGCACTACATCGTTAAAAGCCTGCATACCAAATGATGAAGGCCAAAAATCACATCCCCCCACCACTGCCCCAAAACGCCCCCCACCCGACACCTGTCCCTGAAAAAGACATCAGCGTGCACCGGGCGTTTTTGTATGGCGCCGGCGCACCGGGGTTGGGGCAATATTATGCCGGCCGCCGCCTGCGGGGGGTGGCAACGGCAGTGGTGTTTGTTTTCTTCTGCGCCTGGTTCAGCTGGCGACTATTCGAAATCATGGGCGGCATCATGAGCCGGATTTTCGGCAGCCTCAACCAGATGACGCCCCTGGCCCTGCCCCAGATATCCTTCATTTCGCTGGCGGTTGCCTTTTTTGGAATGTATTTTATCTGGCTATGGGCCATGCTCGACGCCGTTGACGTGGCCGCAGCGCACCGGCGCCAAACCTCCGCCCCCTCCCAGACCAGCGCTTTCTGGGCGACGGCCATTTCCTGGTTCTGCCCCGGGGCCGGCCAGGTTTACACCGCTGAGCGCCGCTTCGGCCACCTTGTCTTTGCCGTCTACTTCCTGGCCATCCTGCTGACCGTGCCGGCCTATGTCCACCTGGTGCAGCACATGGTTGAGCTGGTCAAAAGCGGCCAGCTGTCGCCGGACCGGCCCCTGGAGGTTGTCGACATCATCCACGGGCTGATCACCCGGACAAATTACAGCTTCGGCAAACTGCTGCAGGCTTTTCTGCGCTGTTTTGCCGTGGCGGCCGCCATCGACGCCCTGGCCCGGGGTCCGCTGCAAACAGACACCCGCTGGTCACGACCATCCACGGCCAATGCATTGGCGCTTGCCGGGCTCGGCTGGCTGTGTCCCGGCGCCGCGCAGCTGCTGCAGGCGCGCCGGCAACCCGGCTGGATCATTTTCGCCGCCTATATCGCCAGCCGTGCGCTCATCGGGCTGTTGCTCGCCACCGATCTGATCACCGTTGCCCAGGTCGATCGCGCCGCCTGGATTCCTGTGGTGCTGCAATGGGGGGCGATGGCCGAGGCTGTGGTCTGGATGATGGCCCACCGCCGGCGTCAATCAATTCATTGAACCTTGATGAAATCGTAAAAAGTCGATTTTCTCGCTTAAGCAAGCCTTTGCGGGACCATCAACCTTGTTGTTGCAGCCGATAGCGCAGCATGGTGAAGCGCCGGCGAGTCTTGTTGTTGTGGACGGCGATGGCCAGGGCTTTTTTGCTTCCCACGATCACCACCAGGTCTTTGCCGCGGGTAACCGCCGTGTAAAGCAGGTTGCGCTGCAGCAGGATATAGTGCTGGGTGACAAGGGGGATGATCACCGCGGGGTATTCGGACCCCTGGGATTTGTGGACCGACACCGCGTAGGCGGCCACGATCTCATCCAGATCACTGAAATCATACTCCACCGGACGACCGTCAAAACTGATGACCACCTGCCGCTCCGCCCAATTGATGGCGGCGATGCGGCCGATATCACCATTGAAAACTTCCCGCTCGTAGTTATTGCGCACCTGCATCACCTTGTCATCGACCCGGAAGGTCTGTTCCGCCCGGCTCACCCCTTCCTCCCCCGGATTCAAGGCCTGCTGCAGCCGGCGGTTGAGGTTGGCGGCGCCCACCACTCCCCGATGCATGGGGGTCAGCACCTGGATGTCCTCGACCGGATCAAGTCCGAACCGCCGCGGGATGCGCTGCCGACACAACTGGACGATGATCTCCAGCACCCGGTCAGGGTCGTCCTGCTCGATGAAATAAAAGTCCGCGGGCGGATCGGCATCATCGCCGCCATCAAATGCCGGCACAATGCCCTGGTTGATCCTGTGGGCGTTGACCACGATTCGGCTGGTCTGCGCCTGGCGGAAGATCCTGTCAAGGGTCACCACCGGCACCACGGCCGATGCGATGATGTCGTTGAGCACATTGCCGGCGCCCACCGACGGCAGTTGATGGACATCGCCCACCAGAATCAGGGTGGCGGTTGCCGGAACCGCCCTGAGCAGATGATACATCAAGACCGTGTCGATCATCGAGGCTTCATCGACAATGAGCACGTCGCACTTCAACGGCCGTTCGGCGTTGCGCTGGAAGCCGCCTTTCTGCAGGCTGTATTCCAGCAGGCGGTGAATGGTCATGGCGTCAAAGCCGGTGGTTTCGCTCATCCGTTTGGCGGCCCGCCCGGTCGGCGCGGCCAGCAGGATGCGGGGGGTGAGCCTGGAAAATATCTTCAACACCGCGTTAATGATGGTGGTCTTGCCGGTACCCGGGCCGCCGGTGATCACCAGGCACTTGCTTTCAATGGCCTGGCGCACGGCCCTGACCTGGTTGTCGGCCAGGGTGATGGCAAGCTGCCGCTGAACCCAGGCGACCGCCCTGTCCATTTGGATTTCACGAATCGAGCGGGGAGCCTGCAGTAATTTTTTCAGGCTCCTGGAAATTCCGGTTTCGCACAGATGATACTTTGCCAGAAATACGGCCTTGTTGTTTTTTTCAAAGTCTGTGTCAGTCGCGTTCAGATCCTCGATGACGATTTTACGTTCCAGTGCAAGGACCGCAAGGGCCCGGGTCACAGGTTCGCGCCCGACTTCCAGAATCTCAACACTTTTTTCGACCAGCAGCCCGTATGGATAGTAAACATGACCCTCGTCGCACAGCTGCTGGAGAACATAAAGAATGCCGGCCTGTATTCTGACCGCCGAATCTCTGGCAAAGCCAAGTTTGGCGGCAATCCGGTCGGCGGTCACAAACCCGATGCCGAAAATGTCGGTCGCCAGCCGGTAGGGATTTTCTTTTACGATCGCGATGGAGCGCTGGCCGTACTGTTTAAAAATCTTGGTGGCATAGCCTGAGCTGACGCCGTGGCCCTGCAAAAAAAGCATCACGTCACGTATTTCCCGCTGGGCCTGCCAGGCCGCCGCGATGCTGGCGATGCGTTTTTTGCCGATTCCCTGGACTTCAGCCAGTCGCTGAATATGGTTTTCGATGATCTCCAGGGTGTTCTTGCCGAAGCGCTGCACAATGCGCCCAGCCATGACCGGACCCAATCCCTTGATCAGGCCCGAGCCGAGGTACTTGCGAATGCCGGCGACCGTGGCTGGAACCCGGGTCCGGTACTCGCTGATCTTGAACTGCTCGCCGAAGCGGGGATGCAATGTCCACTGACCGTGCATGTCGAGGATTTCACCGGGCATGGGGGCCATCAGGGTGCCGACCACCGTCACCAGGTCCCGCCGACCGCGCACCCGCACCCGGGCGATGGTAAACCCGTTTTCCTCGTTGGTGTACGTGATGCGTTCTATTTGTCCGGACAGGTTGTCAGGCATTGCTTGAATACCGCACTAACGGCCTCCATAAAAGCCGGCGTGAATTGGCCCGCCCATGATATTTTCTTCCAACCGGTATGAAATTAAGCCATTGCTGCGTGTCCCTTGTTTGGGACGAGGCCCTATCTCCTGCTAAATTGAATGGGTCCCGTGCCATGCATCCCAAACAAGGGACACTGCGAAAATAGGGAGCCGGGGAGTATCATACCGGTTTACAGAAAACACCATCCGCCGGCCAATTCAAACCTTCATTAGATTTCATTTCCCCGCCATTTTGGCCCTAAACGAGGTGCTGAAACCATATATAATAGGTGGCCGTGCCCACAGCCCACAACAGCACCAGCAATGTCAGCGCCGCACAGGCAGCGGCTAATATTTTATGCAATAACGTTTCATTTTTCTTTTCCCGGTACCCCAGCAGCCAGCCGCCGGCAAGTCCCGAAAAAATTCCGCCGCCGTGGGCCCAGTTGTTGATCCCCGGCACCAGCAGTCCGAAAACAAACAAGAAGACCACCCAGCCGGCAATCTGCCGGTACAGGGCCCTGCCGTACACGCCACCGCGGCTTTTGCCGTAAAACAGGATGGCGCCCACCAGCCCGCAAACAGAGGCCGAGGCACCGATGGTCCAGTGCACCCCGGCCAGGTAGGAAACCAGGTAGCCGACGATCCCGGCCAGGCTGTAAATGATGAACATCCGGCAGGCCCCGAATTCGCGGTTGACCAGCGGCGCCAGCTGCCGCAAGGCCAGCATGTTGAAAAAGATATGCAATATCCCCCCGTGCAGGTAACCGGCTGAAACCAGGGTCCAGTAACGGTGAAAATGGTTTATGGGAACCGTGCCGGTGGCGCCCAGCAGCTCGAGTGCCGGCCCGGAAGGCGACAGAAAAGTCAAGGGATTCAATGACAGGCCGATTTTGCCGGGATTCAACAGGATGGAAAGCACGAACATCGACACGTTGACAACGATGATGGCATTGACCACCCGGTTGGGGTCGCGCAGACCGCGTATCCAGAAATTGTTTTTAAGCCGGGAGCCCGGACGCACCGTCCCACAGTAAGGACACTTGGGTTCGTCGCGGCTGATGAGCTTGCCGCAGCTGGGACACAAAATGGAGTTTCGCCGGTTGGCGTTCAATTAAAAACCTCCTGCTGATCAGACATCGGAAACTGCCTGCATATTGCTTAACATCGCCTCGGCCTCCTGCCGCATTTCCCGGCGCAGCGACGGCGGAGCTAAAACCACGGCCCGGGCGCCCCACTTCAACAGCCAGAACTTGATCTCCGCGGTGCCGGCCACCTGGACTTCAAACAGGAGGGAACCATCGGGCAGGGTTTCGATGCGCTGGCTCGCATGCCAGACCTTTTCCTTGATGTATTCGGCAACCTCCGGCGCAAAGCGCACCCGAACCGTAACCGGCTTGCCCTGAAAAACACCGAAACTGGCTTTCATGAAGTCATCAATGTCGAAATCGACAGGGAATTCGAAGGATTCAGCGGTCTGCTCGAGCTCCTTGATGCGATCCAATGCAAATATCCGGATATCCTCCCGCAGGCCACAATTTCCAATCAGGTAGAATGTGCCGTCAAAAAACCATATTTTATAAGGGGCCACCTTGCGCCGGGTCAGCTTTTTACGGCTCATGGTGTAATACGCAATTTGAATGGTTTTTTTTTGCGTCACTGCCTGGCTGATGCGCTCGATCATATCCCGCAATTTACCCACCCGCCTGTAAGGTTTGGATATCACCGTCAGGCTTTGCTCGATACGCGACAGATAGGCAAGGTACTCGGGGGCCAGGGTGGCCTTGATTTTTTCAAACAGTGATTCCAGGGAATCATAAAAGACGGTGTCGCGCAGCACCCCCATCATTGAGCGGCTGAAATAAAGCGCCATCAACTCGGTCGGGCTGAGTGGCAGCGGGATGTTTTTGCCAACCGTATCCAGCAGCGACCAGGTGCTTCTGCCGGCTGTCTTTTCCGTGTAAAGGGGAAATCCAGCGGCCTGCAGCGCTTCAAGGTCACGATACACGGTACGCCAGCCGCATCCAACAACCGTGGCCAACTCCGCCGCGGACTTGCCCTGGCGGGAGGCCAGCAGGGTTTGAATGATTTTCCACTGACGGGCCAATTGGTCTCCGCGTGCCATCAACAGCCTCCTTGGGGGTACAGGAACCGCTGGGCCCCTTACCTGAGATCCCCGTGCTGATTAAAGAACGTTTCACAAATCCAGTCAAGGGCAACA
The DNA here is from genome assembly GCA_964527835.1 of uncultured Desulfosarcinaceae bacterium. Lineage (GTDB taxonomy): Bacteria > Desulfobacterota > Desulfobacteria > Desulfobacterales > JAFDCJ01 > JAFDCJ01. The sequence goes on from CAZGNV010000011.1 coordinate 57,475, forward strand.
CTCTTTTTTTAAAAAACTGAATCCGGTTTGTCCGGATCTGACAATCGGTTGTGTTAATCTGAAAAACAATGACCCGCAGAGCCACCAGACGGCAAAAGACAACACCAAAAAATCAAACCCGAAAGCATCTCTTAGAAAGGAGGAATATGATGACAACCTGCAGCACTTATCCGGATTATGACGACTGTTATGAGTACCATGGCAACACCACCATTGAGCTGACCCGCAAACAGGATGGCATCGTCATCTGGCGCGACTGGATTCTTTTCGACTCGGTTGAAGAGGCCGCCGAATTTTTCAACGCCTCCGGCGGGGTTCATTAAAAAACCGGCAACATCATCGGAAAGGAGCTGACAGTGAAAGGGGAACATGTCGTCGGCATCGGATGCTTTGCAAGGCCGGCCACCCTGAAACGGGTATTTCAGAAAATGATCAGCAACTGGGCCCCGGCAACCATCGAGTCCCTGGGAGCCGCAACGGCAGAGAAAATTTTCGGGCAGGGGGATGTCAGGCAGCCCGATTTATCCGTCTCCGGCGCTGCCGCGGAAGGCCCGGCTCAGCTCGTTTACAACCTTGAAAGCAGGCAGATCACCGGTTTTTTTCTGTCACAAAAAGGGCAGCGCCTGAAACTGACTGTATTTGCAAGGGGACAGCGCGCACAGCGCCAGCGATACCTGCTCACCCTGGAAGATGCCTGAGTCCGGCCTATTCTTCCGGCTGGTGGCATCCCCGGCACAGGGTCGGGCCGGTATCAGGCAGCTTTTCCTTGATCGTCCGGCCGGACATTTCCAGTTGCTTCCTGGCAATTTTCATTTCTTTGTGGCAGCCGATGCACATTTTGTGAAAAGCGGTCTTGTAATAAGCAACAGCCTCATCCTCATCCACGGCGCCCTTCTGGGATCGCGTCGGTGCGACGGTGCCGTCATGACAGCCGGAAGTGGTGCAACCGACAATGGGTTCATCCAGTTCCCATTGGTGGTGGCAGGTTTGACAGTTGAAACGGAAATGGGTGGGATGGGGAAATGGGACAGCCGGTCGTACGGCTTCCACGGATTCCGGGGCGCTGAGCTCTATGGTGCCCATGGGGACGGACATCTCTTCATCGCTTTGACCGGAAACAATCATTGCATTGCCAAAAACCAGCGCCAGCAGCAGACAAAAACCGCCAATAATAAGCTTTTTCATCCTCATCCCCCTTCACATCGTTTTCTATTTTTAAAATAATGAAACTCTTTACGGGTTCATAAAATTTAAGTGCAAATTAATGCGCTAAATTTAAGAAAATTTCAACTAAAAAATGATGAATTTGAAAAAAACCGCCTGCAGGGGGCCGCCTTGATCCGAAAACCGAGGACAGCAAACGCCGGGGGACTGGGTGATGAATTGCAGCGGATGGCCGAATTGTGCTTTATTTTAGAAAAAAATCGCATTATAGTGTTGGCAAGCGGCAAATGGAGAACTCCATGGATCGGAAAAAAACGCCCCCGTCCCGGACCCCGGGCGAGTCGGAAGTCAAAAAACTGGAACTGGTGCTGAAATGCGATGTCGCCGGAACCGAAGAAGCGGTCCGCTCCAGCCTGGAGGCCATCCGGGTGGCGGGGGCCGCCATCGCCGTCATCCAGTCCGGCGTGGGGCATGTCTCCCGGTCGGACATCCTGATGGCCCTTACCGGCAGCCGGCTGGTGATCGGCTTTAACGTGGACATCACCGGCCGGCTGGAGCCGGAAATCAGGCAAAACGCGGTGGAGGTCCGCCTGTATGATACCATTTACCAGCTAACCGGAGATGTCACCCGGATTGCCGAGAGCCTGCTCAGCAGGCCACCCGAAGAAAAAATTACCGGCAAGGCCAAAGTGATCGCCACGTTCAAAAGCCGGCGCCAGGGAATCATCATCGGCTGCGAGGTCCTGGAGGGGATGATTGCGATGGGCAGCAAATTTCGGGTGATCACCGCCATGGGACCTGCTTATGCCGGCCGGGTATCCTCCCTTCAGGTGGAACGCAAGGATGTAAAAAGTGCCAGACCGGGCCAGCAGGTGGGCCTGGAATTGAAGGGCTGGAACCGGGCAAAAATTGGAGACCTGGTGGAATGCTATGAAACCGTTGGCAGACCCGCCGGCAAGGGTCCCTGGAAGCCGCATCCCGGTGTTTTTCGCATCAAATCATGATAAAGCCGTAAAAAGTAACATTTTACGAGGCCGTCAACTCATGAAAGCGAGGGAAAATGACCGTCAGCTTTGTTTACATGACCGCCGACAGCCGGGAGGAGGCCCGCAAAATCGGCAGGGAACTGGTGACGTCGGGCCTGGCGGCCTGCGTGAACATCCTGGACAACATGAACTCCTTGTACCTGTGGGAGGATCAGCTGCAGGATGACACGGAGGTCGTCATGATCGCCAAAACCACCGAAGCGCAGGTCTCCCTGCTGGTGGAAAAAGTCAAATCCCTGCACAGCTATGACTGTCCCTGCATCGTGAGCCTGCCCGTCACCGGCGGCTACGAGCCGTTTTTGGACTGGATTGCCGGACAAGTCAAAAAGGCGTGAATCTGATCCTCAGAAACCTTGGACGGTACAGCCGCGCATTGGCAGCCATGATGTAAAAATCAATGGAGTTGGCCACGTAAGTGATCAGCAGTTCATCGGAGGCCATGGAAAGACCGGGATGCCCCTTGGCGGCATAACAGATGATGCCTTTGTTCCCGGCAGCCTCCGGACACTGGTAGAAGGTGACCGGTTTTGACCAGGGTCCCCAGGGAGCGGGGGCAAACCGGGCGATGATGTTTTTCGAAAACCCGTCCTGTGAATACACCGCGACGTATTTTCCCAAATCCGCCACAAAAGACACCGAGTACTCGTTGGCCATGTTTTCACACAGATGCCCGGCGCCGGTAAAATCCGATATCCACTTGCCGGCGGCATAAAAGCGCCATTGATCAAAATCGGTCAGACCGTTTTGCGGGGTCCGCGCCAGAATCATGCTTTTTCGGGAACGGCCGTTGATCTTCTCCTCGGCGATGCCGTATACATAGAAAAACCCATCTTTTTTCAGCACCCAGGAGCCAAAAAAGGTGTTTCCGGCGGCAGAAAACGCCACCCACGGCAACCGGTGCTGAACAATGCGCCATTGACCGGGCGGGTCTCGATAGTTGGCCACGTGACCCACCCAGACAGCGGTGGTTTTAAAGCCGAAAGCCGCCGGGCTCAATGTACGTTGCATCTGCATCAAAAACAGATACAGCCCGTCGGGGGCCAATGCCCCGTGGTAAATCCACAACCACCCCTGCCCATCCATCGGCTGAATAAACGCCCGCGGCTTGCCGTCCGGTGCGCGGCCGCAATAAAAGCGGACCACGGCGTCGGGGGGTGAAAGCCCGCTTTGGATGGCAACCGAGTTGTTGACAATGGTGGCATCTTCATGGCGCCCGTCGCGGATGTCCCCCCACCAGGTATCGCCGAACAGCCACAGGGTTTCGCTGTCCGAAAGCCTGACCGTGTATGCTCCGTCGGCGCCGGTCCAGCCGCGGTGGGTTTCAAACAGGGCATCATAGGACGGCAGAGGCTCCACCCGCAGTGCCGGCTGTCCCCCGCAGGCGGCCGGCAGCAGCAAAAACAGCAGCAAAAAAGTTTTCGCAGCCCAATCCTTTAACCGCATCATCTTCTCTTTCTTCCGCCCGTGCCCCGCGCCCTGCCCCCGGTGCTCCGGTCTTCTTGCTCAGCGTTGCGCTCCGCTACAGCTATTACGCTTTGCGCTCTGCGCCCTGCGCTCTGTGCGCTGCGTCTTCATCCAGTGCGATGCTGCCTGCATACATCCTCACCCCGGGCGGTGTTCTGTCCAGATAAAACCCGATCGCTTTGGTAAACAGGGGATCTTCGTAGACACTGTGCAAAAAATCATCGCGAAACTTCGGATGGGCGATGCTGGCGATGGCCATGGCCTTTTCTCCGGAGGTCAGCCCCCGCAAATCGGCGATGCCGTATTCGGTGACCAGCACAATACCGTCATAGGCGCTGGCCGTCAGGCTGATTCCCGGTGGATGCATTTTGACGATTTTAGACTCCCCCTTGTCGGTGACGCTTTTCATGGCAATGATCGGCGGGCCGTATGTGCGATCGTTTAACGCCCGGATAAAATCCGGCTGCCCCCCCACCCCGCTGTAATAGCGACGGGGATCGATAAAGTCCGCCCAGACATTGCCCAGCAAATCCACCCCGATGGCCGTGTTGACGGAAACAAACGGGCTGTTGCGGCGCACGGTTTCCGCCGCGTTGGTGTAAGCCGACGGCCGCATCTGGACTCCCGTGCGCATGTGGACGAAAGCATACAATTCCTCGGAACCCATGATCAGGCTGGTGGTGCTGTACCCCAGATTGGCCTTCTTTTTGCGATTCGTCACAATGCCTTCTTTTTCCAGCAACATCAAACCATCGCCGTAAAGCTCGGTCTGGACGCCGAGGTCCCGGTAGCCCGCATCCCGGATGGTTCCCACCACCGCATCCGGAATCTTTCCGATCCCCACCTGCAGGGTGATGCCGTCGGCAATAAAATGGGCGGCAATCAGCTCTCCAATTCGCCTTTCGGCCCCTGACAGATTGTCAAAGTTCGGCCCGCCAAAGTGGTAGACCGGCTTGACGCCTTCTTTGATCATGTAGTCGATGGACTGGGCGTCCACCACGCTTTGCCCCTGGGTAAAGGGCATGCTGCCGTCCAGCTCCGCCACCACGACCGCGGCATGATCGATGGCGGTATGCAGGGCCTCCACCGAAAGCCCCAGGCTGTATTCGCCGGTATGCTCGTTTTGCCGTACCTTCAAAAAAACGACATCCGGTTCGTATCGGCGGCCCTTGCCGATCAAGCTGGTCAGGTTGGCCAGGGTGCAGGGCAGGTAATAGGCCCGGCCTTCATTGGCCGCCCGGCGCACATCCCCGCCTGAAAAAATCGAATAGGTCATCACCCGGTCCTGCAACCCCTCCTCAACGTACGGCACCGGTCCCTGCAGCAGCAGATGAACCATCTTGATAAACGGCAGCCGTGGACTGCGCGCCTTGATGGCAGCCGTCAAGGCCTCCAGGGAGGCGGTCGGCGTGGCGGCGTTGGAACCCACGTAGCAGGTAATCTCCTGCCGGTGCTTGAATTTTTCTGCAATCACGGCAGCAATCTGATCTGCGGTGATTTTTTTCGGCGCAACCGTCATCGCTGACCTCCTTTATCCACAAAATACAAGAGCGAAAAGATGAAGCTCGGATTGAAGGTGTGAATTGGACGGGGCATGATATTTTCTTCCAACCGGTATGAATTTATGCCTTTGCTGCGTGCCCCTTGTTTGGGATGAAGCGCTATTATCTGCTAACTTCAATCAGTCCCGTGCCATTCATCCCAAACCAGGGACACTGCGAAATATGGAACTGTTGAGTATCATACCGGTTTCCAGAAAACACCATCCCCCGGCCAATTCACGCCGGTTTTTATGGATGCCGTCGCAGTTGAAATTTATTTTCTAACAAGCAGTCGAGATTGCTACAATTGAATACCTGCCGACAAAGCCCGATGCTTCGTGACGGTGGAATCTATCCTCAACCGATGTGAGCTTCCAGCCAGGCGGACAGATCCTGCAGCACCCGTTGGCGCTCGGTTTCGGTTTCGTTGTAGATCTCGTGATACAGCCCATCGTAGACATGCAGGGTCTTGTCTTCGATATCCAGGTTTTCAAAAAAGCGCTGCGACGCTGTCGCATTGACCAGGTGGTCGTCTCCTGCCAGCTGAAGCAGCAGCGGCGCCTTGATGTCTGCTGCCCGTTGATTCACTGTTTGCATGGCCGACATGAACTCGGTGAAAAAGCGCGCGCTGACCCGGTCATGCACCAGAGGATCGTTTTCGTAAGCCCGGACGGTCTCCGGATCATGACTGATCTTGCTGGCATCCAGCTCATTGCCCATGCTCAGTCCAGGATAAACAACAGACATGATCAAACCGGCAGCCTTTTTGACCGCCGGCACCTCGATCACCATCCCCAGGGCGGGGGAGGAAATCACAAGCCCGTCGACCAGGCCGGAGAGCTGCTGGGCAAAATAAAGGGTAATCAGCCCCCCCAGACTGTGCCCGAAGACAAAGCACGGCATAGTCGCCGGCATTTCCCGGCGCGCGCGCTCGACCATCAGCTGCAGATCCGTTACATACTGCGTAAAATTGAGCACATGCCCACGCTTGCCCCCGCTGCGGCCGTGGCCCCGGTGGTCCGGCACCCAGGCGCTGACGCCTGTGGCCAAAAGCCGTTCGACCACGTTGCCGTAACGGCCGGAATGCTCTCCCAGGCCATGGGCGATCACCATGCGGGCCCGTTCGGGCTGGGCCGCAAAGCGACGGTAAAAAATTTCAACATTATCTGATCCCGTAAATGTTCCGGTTTGCTCCTTGACAGTGTCCATGTGTCTCTCCTGATGGATTTGAAATCAACCAAATATTATGATGAACCCGTAAAAAGTAAATTTTCTCGCTCCGCAAGCCTTTTCGGGAGCTGTTCAGGGTTTCGCTAAATTTCAAGAACTCGTCGCAAGCTCCTCAAACAACTTGAAATTTTGACGCTCAACCCTTCACAGCTCTTTTTCCGAAAAGGGTTGATGTCACTCGAAAATAACTTTTTACGGGACCGTCAAATATGATGAACTCGTAAAAAGCTTATTTATACCGCGAGCGGCAACCTATGAACAACGAACTTGGGTTGACTTCGTTGGAAGTCAAATATTACAGTGCATCGAGCTTGGCACCCAAAACGGCGGCCCGCCTTTCATCCCCCAGGGCCTTGCAGCAGCTGAGGGCAAACTGCAGGGCTTCTTTGACATGGGGAAATTTTTCAAAACAGGCCAGGGCCTGTTCAAAGCGCTGCAGGTTCATCAGGCTGACGCCCAGGCAGATGTTCAGCTGGACGTCCGCGGGAAAATGGGCCAGTCCCTGCACGAGAATATCCACGGCCTGCCGGTGGTCGCCCTTTTTCTGGTTCAAAATGCCCAGCCCCAGGCAGGCCCTGGCATCCGGGTGATAGTCCAGGGCCCGGAGGTACAGCTTTTCCGCCAGCTGCTGCTTGTTTTCGATGGCCTCTACCCGGCTGTAATCCCCGTGGTCAAAGGTCATGGCCAGCCGCGAATAGAAATCCGAGTGCTGCCGGTACAACGAGGGGTCGTCGACCAGCCGCAGGGAGTCTGCAAATTCGGGCAGGTCACGATAAAAGCCTGTGCGCAGGGTCTGCCCGAATTCCAGGATCATCTCCCGGGTTAAACTCGGATCGCTCTCAAAATACATGATGTCTTCGAGCCGATTGAGCCAGATATCGTCAGTGAGCTTCAGGCGGCGTTTGAAATCATCATACAGCGCGGTGCCCGGGAAAATATCCAGGATGTAAAAAATGACACTTAACGGCTTGATGCGCCGGATCAGTTCAAGGGTTGCGGCAATGGTCCCGCGGTTTTCCCCCGGGCATCCGTAAATGAAATAGGCCCGGGCCAGAATGCCGTATTTGCGGGTCAGTTCAAAGGCCGTTTCGACCTGGCGGGTGGTGATATTTTTGTTCAAGAAACGGCGGATTTTTTCAGAACCGCTTTCCACCCCGTAGCTGATCTGGATGCAGCCGGCTTTGCGCATCCAGTAAAGCAGTTCATCGTCGACGCGGTCGACCCTTGAAATCGCCGTCCAGCTGACGTGCATTTTCCGATCGACAATCTGGCGGCAAATGTCGATCACCCGCTTGCGATTCATGGTGAAGGTGTCGTCGCAGACGTAAAAAAAACGCTGGCCCCGGCCAGCCAGGAGCTCAAGCTGGCTGACGAAATAGTCCGCCGTGTGGGAGCGCACCCGGCGTCCCCAGAAACGCGGTGAACCGCAGAAGCTGCAGTTGGCAGCACAGCCCCGGGTCAAAGCGATATGCTGGTAGTCAAAATATTGCGCCGGATTGGCCAGTTTGTCGAGATCGGCGAACGCTGCCGGGGCTGCCGTCTTGACCGGCTGGCCGTCTTTGCGCAAGGCAATGCCGGCAATCGATTCCAGCCCGGCGGGTGGACCATCGGCTTCAAGATGGCGCACCAGGCTTAAAAATGGATATTCGCCCTCGCCGAGCACGACGAAGTCAACTTCGGCAAAGTGGTTTAAAAAGTGCTCCCACAGGAAGGTGGCCCCGATGCCGCCCAGCACGATGGTGACCCGGGGGTCCAGCTGCTTGGCAACCCGCGCGATCTCGATGGCTCCCCAGCGGTTGGCATGCACAATGGAAAAACCGATCACGTCCGGCTTGGCGGCGCGCAGCAGCTCACCGATCTGGGCGGGGGTTTCATTGATGCGGTGCCAGTTCAAAATCTCCACATCGTAGTCGTTCTGCTTTAACACCGCCGCCACGTAATACAGCCCCAGGGGCACGGCGCGCACGTCCTCGACGGTCTGCACCCGGCTTTCCAGAAAATAGGGATATATCAATACTATTTTCATGTAGGATTCAGCTACCGGCGGCTCCGTAAAAAATCTAATTTTGAGCGACATCAACCCTTTTCGGCAAAAGAGCTGTGAGGGGTTGCGCGTTAAAACCCCAAGTTGTTTGAGGAGCTGGCGACGAGTTCTTGGGATTTGGTGAAACCCCGAAACAGCTCCCGAAAAGACTTGCGGAGCGAAAAATTAGACTTTTTACAATTGCGTCAGCTATTGACCGGTCAGAATTTGACATTTGAGCAACTTTCTGTCAAGGATTCTGGGGTTTATTAATTTGAAAGGAACCTTGACCCGATCAGTATGCAACCCAACCCGCTGCTCCTCAAAGCCGTTGTTTTTCACCTGGAAGGCACGCTGTGCACACCGTTGCGGCTGGACGAAAATGCACGCAAGCGATCGATCGGATGCCCGCTACAGACACCGCTGCCGGAGTTTATTAGAACCGTTGAGGATTCCGAGCGCAAAAAGCAACTCCTGTCCACCCTTGAACAACGCGAACTGGCCGCCGCCGACAGGACCGCGCCTGTACCCGATGCCGGCGGGCTGATGAAGTATCTGGCCGATAAAAATATCAAGGCGGCAGTTTTCAGCCACAACGGACCGGCCGCCACCGGCAAAATGCTGCGCACGCTGTCACCGATCGTGCCCTCGGCTTTCACCCGCATCCTGTGCCGGCAGGATCTGCTGCAAAGCCGCCCTGGCGTTGACCCCGTCAAGCTGGCCGCTGAAAAATTGGATGTCGCCGTAAGCGGCCTGGCAGTGGTGACTGCCGATGAAGGTCTTTTCAACCAGGCCCGGCATGCCGGAGCCATCGCCGTGCTCGTCGATCCATCGGCTGCAGACGAATCGCTCGGCACGCAGAATACATTTCACATTTCCCGGCTGTCACGGTTTCGAGCTGTCGTCCGGCAGCTTTTACCGCTGCCGGCCGGCAAACTGCCCAATGACCTCCTGCGTGAATTCCTTGACCAGTTTGTCTTCGACGACCCGTCCATCATCATCAACCCGGCCGTGGGGGAAGACACTGCCGCGGTGGACGTCGAACCCGAGCAGGTGCTGGTGCTGAAATCCGACCCCATCACCTTCGCCACCGACGCCATCGGCCAATATGCCGTTCTGGTCAACGCCAATGACATTGCCACCTCGGGGGCCAGGCCCCGCTGGCTGCTGACCACCCTGCTGTTTCCCCCCGGCATTACGGCCCTTGAAATCCGCCGGGTCATCGACGAGCTGAAGGCCTTTTGCCGACGCTGGGAAATCACCCTGTGCGGCGGGCATACCGAAATCACCGATGCGGTCACCCGGCCGGTGGTAACCGGGATGATGGCCGGCACCGTCACACGGCAGCGCCTCGTGGACAAGCGCAACATGCGGCCGGGCGACCGGGTATTGCTGACCAAGGCTGTCGCGGTGGAGGGAACCGCAATTATCGCCCGGGAATTTGGCGATCAATTGAAAAAGGCCGGCATGAATGCCGCCGAAATTGAAAATTGCCGCGATTTTTTGTCCCACATCAGCATCATTCCGGAAGCGCGAATTGCCGCCGCCAGTAAGGCCACCAGCGCCATGCACGATGTCACCGAGGGCGGCCTGGCCACGGCCATCGAGGAGCTGAGCATTGCCGGCCGGCACAAGCTCAAAATCGATCTGGATGCTATTCCGGTCTTTGAGCAAACCCGCAGGGTCTGCCGTTTGCTGCACATCAATCCCCTGGGGCTGATCGGTTCAGGATCCTTGCTGATCTGCTGCCGGCAAACCGGTTGCCAGCCGTTGACAGATGCGATTCTCGCCGCCGGCATTCGGGTTGCCTGTATCGGAGAGGTGATGGAAGAAGGCTGCGGAATCACTGCCATCCGGGCAGGCCGGATGGATGCTTGGCCGCATTTCGAAGTTGATGAAATTACCCGGCTTTTTTAGTTTTTCCTGACACCGCGGCCGAAAATTTCAAAGGCGATTTCAAGGGTCTGTTTAAGATAGTCTTTTTGCTCATCAATAATCTTTTTACTGGTCAGCCAGAGTACAACGCCGGAAAACATCGACCAGAACGTATCGGCCATGGCCACGGCGTGACGATCAATAAACAGGTCCTGCTCAACGCCGTCACGAAATATTGTGGCAATCAGGCTCAGTGACTTGCGTGACAGGTCCTTGATCTGCTCCATCAGCTCCGGGGAGAGGTTTTTCAGCGTTTCGCTCGACTGCAGGTGGAACATGTTGATAATAATGAGCGGGTCGAATTCGTAGACATCATACATGGCCTCCATCAACAACTTTAATTTCTCATCCGGACCGGCATCCTTTTCATCGATGACGTGTTCCACCCGGATCAGGAGGTATTGAAGGATTCTCAGAGACAGAGAGGCATACAGTTCTTCCTTGTTCTTGAAATACAGGTAAAGGGTGCCAGGACTCAATTCCGCCTCCTGGGCGATGTCTTCCATGGTCGCTTTGTTAAAGCCTTTTTCGGAAAATACCCTTTTGGCGGCCACCATGATCTGCTGCCGCCGACGCTCTTTTTCCCTTTCTTTGCGTTCCTGGATTCCCATGATTGCCATTCTCCTCATGAATATTATTTATTTTCAGCATCACCCTATAATTTATTTTTTTTATTTTTTCAAGAGAAATATTCAGTTTATGATTTAAACTATAATTATTCTTTTTCCCTTCCGCTTGTTGACAGACAAATCGAATTCATCATAAATTATCATCCTGGTTTCGTATCCTTTTTCCTGCTGAAATAAAAGCGCGGGAATGAATCAGGCGGTATCTGCTGTTTTCCAATAGGGCCGGTATGATGTTTGCTGCATACATACACCTATCGGGAAAAATCTAAAAAAGGGGGGACTGCCAAATGTCCAGTAATTTGCGCCGCAGTGTCCAAAGAGTGCAGACTGCCCTTGAGGCTTGCGGGGTGGCCTGCCGGGTGGTTGAAATGCCCGGTAGCACCCGCACCGCTGGGGATGCAGCCCGGGCGGTGGGCTGCCAGGTCGAACAAATTGCCAAGTCGTTGGTTTTCAAGGGGCTGCAGACCGGCCGGCCGGTGCTGGTAATCACCAGCGGCGCCAATCGGGTCAATGAAAAACAACTGGCCGGCCGGCTCTCCGAACCCATAGCAATGGCTGATGCTGACTTTGTGCGGGAAAAAACCGGATTTGCCATCGGGGGAGTTCCACCCGTGGGCCATGTTCAGACCCTGAAGATCTTTATTGACGAAGATCTGCTTCAATACGAGGAAATCTGGGCGGCAGCGGGAACTCCCCGGTCGCTGTTCAAGCTGACCCCGGAGCAACTTCGAAAAATAACCAGCGGAGAGGTTGCGAGGGTAAAATAAGCGCCCTGCACATTTCTCGATGACCTTTACTACGGCACCGTCAAAACTGCTTGTACACCCTTGCCAGCGGATGTCCCGGCGCCTGGATGGCAAGGTCCAAAAAATATCCGTAGGGCGTCTGCATGACTTCGTAGCCGGCACCGGTCAGTCTCGCGTGGGCCCGCTGCAGCAATTCCCGGGCCTGAGCAGGTTCGGCCTTGCTTTCCCCCAGGTGGGTGAAGGAATGCAGGATGATTTTTTTCACATCCCACTTGCGCGCCAGCCACTTGGCATTCTTGACCAGTTTGGTTTCGGTCGAACCGCCGGATTCGGCGTCCGACGGTTCAATATGCACAAAAGCGACCACGCAACGGTCATTTTGGGCCGCCGCGGCCTCCGGTGCGTCCTCAAGGGTTTTCATGGCGGGCGTCCAGTTGAAATGCTCACAATACCAGAACAGGACTCTCACGGCTGCTCCTATGCTTTTGTAAGACTGCCAAGAAGTTGATTACCCGATAAACACCAGCAACTGGTCGTTGCGGGCGCTGACCTTTTGAATCGTCACCTGGATGAGGTCCTCGGGCTTGAGCGTCAGCCCGCCGGCGGATGGCAGGTCGCATTCGATCATGTACGCGGTCAGCAGAATCTGGTACCCGTTGCGCCTTTTGCCCAGTACAATGGCCTCCTCTTTGGTTCCCACGTGCCCTTCCAGGTACTTCAGCAGCCAGTACCGGTGCCGGCCGTATTGAATCCGGGCCACGTTGCCCATGGGTTGTTCGAGGGTCTGGATGATCTGGTCTATGTCCTCCGTGCCGTATGGCTGCTCAAGACCCAGGGCGGCCCTTACCTGCCGCTGGGTAACCAGGTCAAAGTATTTGCGGATGGGGGAGGTCGCCGTCACATAGGCATCGACTCCCAGCCCGGAGTGCTTGCCCGGCCGATTGTCCAGCACAAAGCGGCTCAACAGCCGCCGCTGCATCCAGTTTTGAAACAGACTGCCCTCATCGTTGCGGTAAAGCCGCTCCCGGGGTTCCGGCTGGGTTCTGAAGACAGCCGGAATCGCCTTGTCGACCAGAAACTTTGCCATCAGCCAGTTGGCCAGAATCATCAGCTCGGCAACCAGCATCCGGGCCGGGCTTTCCCGGCTGATCTTATTGACGTTAATGCTGCCGTCACCTGTCAGCCAGACATTGATCTCCGGCACCGAAATCTGAACAGCCCCGGCATCAAAACGCTGCTGGCGGAATTTTTGCGCTATTTTATACAATATCGCCAGTTCAGGGTTTTGATCCATCACCAGATTGACATCGTAATAGTTCAGCTGGTCTTTGACAGAAACCAGGCTGGGCGCAATTTCCCAGTCCATGATTTCCAGCGAGGCATCCAGCCTGACCAGGGTGCTGATGGCGGGTCTCACCTCGCCGGCCCTCAGGCTGCAAAGCCCCTCGGCAAGATCAGGCGGCAGCATGGGAATTTTCTGGTCCGGCATGTAAATAGAGCTTCCCCGCTCACGGGCCTGGTCGTCTATTTCATCACCCTTGCGCACAAAATGGCCCACATCGGCGATGTGGATCCCCAGCCGGCACCCTCCATCCGGCAAGGATTCAATGCTCAGCGCATCATCAAAATCAAGGGTGGCCTGCCCGTCGATGGTCATCAACGGCAGCTGCGTCAAATCCAGGCGCCCATCGTCGATGGAATCTACAACCCCGGCGGCAACCATTTTACGCGCATGTTCCAGGACATGTTCGGGGAACTGCACCGGTATCTCGTAGCGCAGCAGATCAATATTTTCATCCTCGTCAAAGACCTTCAGACGCACGAGCACCGGAAACAGGTCCGCCGCTGCATCCACTCCCGCCCGGGCCAGCATTGTACGGGTCAGTACGTGCTCCCGGCTTTCCTTGCCGAAAAGATAGTAGGATTTCAACAACCTCACATATTCGAGGGCTTCGGCAGCATTTGTTCCGGCAGCCGGTTGTTTTCCCGCCAGCACCTGTCGGAGCCACTGGCTGCCGCGCTCGACAATCCGGTCCCGGCGCGCCTGCTCCCTTTGCTGGGCCTGCAGACGCTCAACCTGGTCGGCGGAATGAGGAAAAAACCGATCGGGGTTGAACTTGAAATAAAGCCGATCGTCAAAAAGCGCCCGGATGACCGCCGATTCGTGATCGCCGGAAGGGTTTTCGGGAAAGCAGAATTCAGTCATGGTTTCCAGGTCGATCCAGACCTGCTCGGTGTTTAAAACGTCCCATAAATCGTGCACGTCCACCTGGCGGATCAGGGCCCGGCGCTTGTCGGCGACCTGTTTGAGCGCATCCACCATGCGGTCCCGGCCCTGGCTGAGGTCCAGACGCACATGATCCCTATGCAGCAGGCGGCTGGCTGAAAGTTTGACCTCCCGGTTGTTTTCCGTCAACAGCCGCAGCCGCTTGTTTTTAATCTCCAAAATGACCGCACACAGGATCTTCTGGCGATCGATATATTCAACAATATTCCCGCATTCCATGCCTGATACAATAACAACCGCTCAAACTAAAGTCAATGTTCCCCGGCCGATGAGCCCTTCCTTAAAATGCTTGCAGGCTTAATCGATTAAGGTTGCATCTTCTGCCCAACTGATTTTATAGTAAAAAAAATGAAAACCGCTGCTGCCCTCATAAAACCCTACTTCTATGAAAACCGCTACCGCATTCTGGCCGGGCTGTTGAGCCTGGTCACGGTAGACATGCTCCAGCTTTTTATCCCCCGGGTGATCAAATGGGCGGTGGACGACCTGACGGCTTTTGCCATCGACGGCCGGGAGTTGCTGACCTATGCGCTTTACATGATCGGCATCGCCGTTTTTATTTTCGTTTTCCGCTACCTCTGGCGCCGCTGCCTGCTGGGCACCTCGCGGCGCATCGAGGAAGGGCTGCGCAACCGGCTTTTTTCCCATCTCCAATGCCTTTCGGCCTCTTATTTCGACCAGGTCAAAACCGGAGACCTGATGGCCCATGCCACCAATGACATCCAGCAAATCCGGATGGCCACCGGCATGGGCATGGTGGCCTTGAACGATGCCATTGTGCTGGGGCTGGCGGCCATCGGATTTATGGCCTACATCAATGTGACGCTGACCGCCTTCGTGCTCATTCCCATGCCGCTGATTGTTTTCGGCACCCGCTTTTTCAGCAAAAAAATGCACCGCCGCTACCAGGCGGTCCAGGCATCATTTTCCGATCTGACCGAAGCGATCCGGGAGCGTTTTGTGGGCATTCGCATCATCAAAGCCCACCACCGCGAAGGGCCGTCTGCAGCCGTGGTGGAGGCGGCCTCCCGGCAATACATCGATAAAAATATCCGCCTGGTGAAAATTATCGGCGCTTTTTTTCCGATGATGCTGCTTTTTTCAAATCTGAGCCTGGCCATTGTGCTTTACCTGGGCGGCCGGAAGACCATCCTGATGACCATCACCCCGGGAGACTTCGTGGCCTTCATCAGCTACCTGGGGCTTTTGACCTGGCCGATGATGGCCCTGGGCTGGGTATCCAACCTCATCCAGCGCGGCCGGGCATCCCTGGAGCGCATCGACCGGATCCTGCAGACCGAACCGCAAATCAAGGACCATCAAAACGCCCGCCCCCTCGAAAAGCCCCGGGGAAAAATCGTCTTTGAAAGCGTTTTTTTCGGCTATCATGGCGACAGTGGTGACAACAAGCAAGACGTGCTGCACGGCATTGATCTGTGCATCGATGCCGGATCCGTGCTCGGCATTGTGGGTCCGCCGGGAGGCGGCAAATCCACACTGCTGAACCTGATTCCCCGGCTTTACGATCCCCGGCAGGGCCGCATCCTGCTGGATGGACACGATATTCGCAGACTGCAAATCCGCAGTTTGCGCTCGCAGATCTCGTTCATCCCCCAGGAGCCGTTTTTATTCGCCGGAACCATTCGCGAAAATATCACCTTTGACAATCCCGCCGTCAGCCAATCGCAGCTGGAAAAGGCCGCCCGGGATGCCGCCCTCTACGATACGGTGATGGGTTTTAGCGATGGTTTTGATACCGTGGTCGGAGAAAAAGGGGTGATCCTGTCCGGCGGTCAGAAACAGCGGATCGCCCTGGCCCGCTGCCTGCTGCAGGACAGTGCCATTTTGCTTTTGGATGATCCCATCAGTCAGGTCGATCTGGCAACCGGCCGGACGATCATTGCCACCCTGCGCCGGATGGCCGGCCGCAAAACCATTGTCATCGTCTCCCATCGTCTTTCGGCCGTCCGGCATGCCGATGCCATCATCACCCTGGAACGGGGCCGCATTACGGAATCCGGCACCCATCGGCAACTGATGCAAACCGGAGGCTACTATGCCCGCACATTTCGCCTGCAAGAAATGGAAGAAGATCTGAATGCGACCTGACTACGGCTATTTTGAAGAAACTCAGCTGGGAAAATCCCAGGATATCAAACTATTCAAGCGCCTTTTTGCATTTGTCAGGCCCTATCGGCGCATGCTGGCCGTCTCTATCGGCCTGGTGCTGCTGATCACGGTTTTGGACCTGGCACTGCCCTATGCCACCAAGATCGCCATTGACCGCTATATTGTGCCGGCGGCCCCCGCCGCCGGCGCCCGGCGAACATCGGTCTCGTCTTCCGAGATCCGCTACCTGCAGGTGGACGCCGCTGATCCCGAGGTGGCAAAAATCGTCCGCCAATACCGCCGCCTGTTTACCGTCACGGACCAGACGGCCCGCATTTCCTATGGGGACCTGGTGCATGTGGCGAAGCAGGACCTGGCAGCGCTGCGCAAAAACGACATTGCCGGCCTGGGGGTTGTCACGGCGATTTTCCTGGCCCTGGTGGTATTCAACTTTGTATTCAATTTCATCCAGAAAATGATCATGGAAGTCGCCGGCCACCAGATCATGCACGATCTGCGCATGGCGCTGTTCAGGCACATCCAGGATCTTTCCCTGGCCTTTTTTACCCGCAACCCGGTGGGCCGGCTGGTGACCCGCGTTACCAACGATGTGCAAAACATGCACGAACTGTTCACATCGGTTCTGTCCATGATTTTCAAGGACCTGTTTCTGCTGATCGGCATCGCCGTAGTGATGCTGGTCCTGAACTGGAAGCTGGCCCTGGTCTCTTTTGCCGTGCTGCCGCTGGTCCTGGCAGCCTCGCTGAGCTTTTCCAGACGCGCGCGCCATATTTTCCGGGAGCTGCGCGTTAAAATCGCCGAGATCAACACCCGTTTTTCGGAAACCATCGGCGGCATCCGGATCATCCAGCTGTTTCGCCAGGAAGCCAACAATTATCGGCGCTTCCAGCAGCTCAATCATGAAAACTACCTGGCCGGCATGCGCCAGATCCACGTACTGGCGGTGTTCATGCCGCTCATTGAGCTGCTGGGGGTGGTCACCGCCGCCCTGGTCATATATTACGGCGGCTCGCGCGTGCTCAGCGGCAGCCTCAGCCTGGGAGCCCTGGTGGCGTTTATTTCCTACATCCGGATGTTTTTCCGTCCCATGCGCGACCTGGCGGAAAAATACAACATCGTCCAAAACGCCATGGCATCCGCCGAACGCATTTTTTTAATCCTGGACACCACCGACAAGCTGCCCGGCCCGGCGGGACGCGGCGTCCCGGTGGTCAGCCATATCGAAGAAATCCGTTTTGACAATGTCTCCTTCAGCTATACGGCCGACCAGCCGGTGTTGAAAAACGTCAGCTTTCGGATCAGCTCCGGGGAAACCGTAGGGGTGGTGGGGCCCACCGGGGCCGGCAAAACATCTTTGATCAACCTGATTGTGCGCTTTTATGACCCCGACGCCGGACGCGTGCTGCTCAACGGGCGCCGCCTGGCTGACTTTGCGCCTTCTTCGTTTCGCACCCGCATGGCCCTGGTGATGCAGGATCCTTTTTTGTTTTCGGGAACCATCCGGGAAAACATCTTCGACGCCGATCATCCCCTCACCGAGCAGCTGGCAGACGAAGTTCTGGCGGCCTCCAACTGCAAACCCTTCATCGACCGGCTGCCCGACGGACTGGATACCATTCTGACCGAGGGGGGGGCATCGATTTCCAGCGGGGAGCGTCAGCTGATCGCGATTGCCAGGGCCTTTGCCCGGCGCCCCCAGTTGATCCTGTTTGACGAGGCCACCTCTTATGTCGATTCCGAGACGGAACAGCGAATTCAGCAGGCCCTTGAGAAACTGATGCACAACCGCACCGCGCTCATTGTCGCCCACCGGCTGTCAACCGTGCGCCGGGCCGACCGCATCCTGGTCATCAACCGGGGCCGGATCGTGGAAAGCGGCACCCATACCGAACTGATGCAGCAAAAGGGATTTTATTTCCGGCTGCACCAATGGCAGACAGGGGCAGAACCGGTGGTTGAGGCTTGAACCGCGGGGACGCTCCAGGCTGCCGGCAAGGGCAATAAATTTTCTTGCCAAATTCAAAAGCAAATGCTATGGGTATCAACTTATGCACTTCACTGCACATTTTTATGTCGCAGCTGCAAGCAAAAAACCGGCTGATCAGGTTACATACAGCCAAAGGCCGTCACCCGATCAGCAAGCGGACAAATCGCCTGATAGGCGCAATCATGCAAACTTTATTGAAAGGAGGATGTGACCATGCCTTATGATGCCGTAAACATGCAAGACTGGCAGATTTCCGAAGCTGCGGAGAAAAACATGCCTTCCCCTGAGGAATGGCGGGAAAAACTGGGACTGGAAAAAAACGAAATTCTTCCCATGGGCCGGTTGGCAAAACTGGATTTTATGAAAATCATCAACCGCCTGCAGGACAAACCCGATGGCAAATACATCGAAGTGACCGCCATCACCCCCACTCCCCTGGGGGAAGGAAAAAGCACCACTTCCTGCGGCCTGATGGAAGGCCTCGGCAAACGCGGCGTGAACGTCGGCGGCGCCCTGAGGCAGCCTTCCGGCGGCCCCACGATGAACGTCAAGGGCACGGCGGCCGGCGGCGGCAACTCCCTGCTGATCCCCATGACCGAGTTTTCCCTGGGCCTGACCGGCGACATCAATGACATCATGAACGCCCACAACCTGGCCATGGTGGCCCTGACCGCCCGCATGCAGCACGAACGCAACTACAACGACGAGCAGCTGCAGCGTCTGACCGGCATGCGCCGGCTCGACATCGATCCCACCCGGGTGGAATTCGGCTGGATCCTGGACTTTTGCGCCCAGGCCCTGCGCAACATCGTCATCGGATTGGGCGGCCGTTTCGACGGGTTCACCATGCAGTCCAAATTCGGCATTGCCGTGGGCTCCGAGTGCATGGCCATCCTGTCGGTGATCCGGGACCTGGCGGACCTGAAAAAACGGCTCAATGAAATCACCCTGGCCTTTGACAAAAGCGGCAACGCGGTCACCACCGGCGACCTGGAAGTTGGCAATGCCATGACCGCCTTCATGCGCAACACCATCAACCCGACCCTGATGTGCACCGCCGAGTACAACCCCTGCATGGTGCATGCCGGGCCGTTTGCCAACATCGCCGTGGGGCAGTCTTCGATCATCGCCGATCGCATCGGACTGAAGATGTTCGACTACCACGTAACCGAAAGCGGTTTTGCCGCCGACATCGGGTTTGAAAAATTCTGGAACGTCAAATGCCGCTTCAGCGGCCTGAAACCCCATGTTTCCGTTCTGACCAGCACCATCCGGGCGCTGAAAATGCACGGCGGCGGACCGAAGGTGGTTGCCGGCATCGCGCTGCCGGAAGAATACACCAAGGAAAACCTGGAGCTGGTGGAAAAGGGCTGCGAGAACATGGTCCATCACATCAACACCATCCGCAAGGCCGGCATCAATCCGGTGGTCTGCGTCAACCGCTTTTACACCGACACCGATGCGGAAGTGGCCATTGTCAAAAAGGCCGCCGAAGCCGCCGGCGCCCGTTGTGCGGAGTCCAAGCACTGGGAACTGGGCGGTGAAGGGGCCCTGGAGTTCGCCGATGCAGTCCTCGATGCCTGCAAGGAAGAAAACGACTTCAAATTCCTGTATCCCCTGGAAATGAAGCTCAGGGACCGGGTGGAGCTCATTGCCAAGGAAGTCTACGGCGCCGACGGCGTCACCTGGACTCCCAATGCGGAAGCCAAGGCCAAGATGCTGGAAAGTGATCCCAAGTATGCGGATTTTGCCACCATGATGGTCAAAACCCATCTGAGCCTGACCCATGATCCGGTTCTCAAAGGGGTTCCCAAGGGCTGGACCCTGCCGATTCAAGACGTGCTGATCTATTCCGGCGCCAAGTTTCTGTGCCCCTGTGCCGGCACCATCAGCCTGATGCCCGGCACCGGTTCCAACCCGGCCTTCAGACGGGTGGACGTGGACGTGGAAACCGGCAAGGTGACCGGCCTGTTCTAGCCGTCCAAAGTATCTAACATGTGGGGACCGGATCTTTCATCCGGTCCCCCTTTTTTTTTCAATGCATTTTGCTTCTATTAAATTGTGATGGGCTCGTACAAAGTCAATTTTGAGTGTTCCTTTAACCATGCACCTTGAACCTTGAACCCTGCACCTTAGTCATGCGTGTTTTACTGATCAACCCCTTCTATCCCATCTCCGAAACCCCCTCCCCCCCACTGGGGCTGGCCTACCTGGCTGCCGCCCTGCGCCAGGCCGGCATCGAGGTGAAAATCCTGGACCTGGTCGTGTTTCCCTACCGCCGCTGCCTGCTGCAGGACCTGCTTGAAGATTTCAATCCCCGGATGGTGGGCATTACCGCCGTCACCATGACCTTTGACAGCGCCATGGGCGTCCTGCGGGATATAAAAGAAATCAACGACCGGATCGTCACGGTGATGGGAGGTCCCCACGTGACCTTTTGTGCACGGCAGACCCTTGAAGATCACCCTTCGCTGGATATCGCCGTGCTCGGCGAAGGTGAGCACAGCCTGGTGGAGCTGGCCCGGGCGGTAGAAAAGGGCCATGACCTGTCACCGGTCAGGGGCATCGCCTATCGCCGGCAGACCCATATCTGTGTGACCGCCAGAAGGCCGTTCATCGAAAACCTGGATGCACTGCCGCTGCCGGCCCGGGATCTGCTGCCCCTGGGAAGATACCGGGCATTGTCGATGCCCGTCAGCATGACCACCAGCCGCGGCTGTCCGTTCAAGTGCATTTTCTGCGTGGGCCGCAAAATGGTGGGAGCCCGGGTGCGCTACCGCAATCCGGTGGCGGTGGTCGATGAGCTTGAATATCTGAGCCGCCTGGATTTTCACCAGATCAATATTGCCGATGATCTTTTTACCGCCAACCGCAGACACTGCCTGGCGGTTTGCGAAGCAATCATCCGGCGCAGGCTGAAGGTAACCTGGACATCTTTTGCCCGGGTGGACACCGTTTCAAAGGAACTGCTGACCGCCATGAAGGCCGCCGGCTGCCGGGCGGTCAGTTTCGGCATTGAATCAGCCAACCCGCAAATTCTGAAAACCATTAAAAAAGGCATCACCCTGGACCAGGTGGTCAGCGCGGTCACCCAGTGCACCGAAGCCGGAATTACTCCCTATGCCTCCTTTATCCTCGGTCTGCCGGGGGAAACCCCGCAAACCATAAGGGAAACCATGGATTTCGGCAAACGGCTCAAGGACCTGGGCCTGGGCTACGGGTTTCACCTGCTGGCGCCGTTTCCGGGCACCGAAGTCCGCGAAAAAAGCGAGCACTATGGAATCAGGCTCCTGACCGACGACTGGTCCCGGTATCACGCCAATCGCGCCATCGTTGAAACGGCAGCGGTCAACCGCCGGATGCTTGATGAAATCGTGATCGCCTGGGAAAATGAATACAATCAACTGCTCGGGGACATAGAAAAGCGCATGGCGCATAACCAGGCCACCCCGTCGGAAGTCCAGGAACTCGAAAATCTGCAGCGCATTGTAACGACCTATGACCTGATGATGGAGGAGACCATCGAAAAAAAAGGGACCTGGCGCATTGAAAATCCGCCGCTTTCTCCCGGCGAAGCCATTGCCGGGCTGCTCGACCGCATCGGCGGCAATCCGCGAGCCGATATGGATGGGCTGCAAGCAACCCTTCGCAATGCACTCGCCCGGGGGTATTTGGAATATCGGGAAAAAGACGGGCACATCCAGTGGGCATGGAAAGACTTCATTGAGCGCGATGCCGCCTGAAAGCCATGGCTGCGTCAGGCATCAGGACATCAGGGTATCGGCCAATTTTTCAACGCCCTCGCGGGTCTGTTCAGCCAAAGCTTCGATATGGGTGGGTTTGAGTTCAAGCCGGTCGGTTACTGCCGCATCCGGTTCGATGGCAACGGCTTGCCCAAGTTTGCCGAAGCCCAGCATCAGCACCAGAACATTGGCGACGTGGACGATGTCGCTCAGGGTGCAATGCTGTTCACAGGTTTCCGGGTTGTGATGCCAGCTGACAGCGTTGACAAGATCTTCGGGAAAAGCCCATTTTTTCAGTATGCGCGCCCCGATCTGGGCATGGTCGATTCCCAGAACAATAAACTCGGCCAATTCAAAGGCAATGCCTTTTTCCACCATCTGTCGGATCTGCTGCAAGTCCTCCTGGACAAATCCACCCAGTACCAGTTTGCCGATGTCATGCAGCAGGGCCGCGGTGAACACCTCTTCGGCCTCGGAAATTTTCAACGTTTTGACCAGGGTCTCGGCGGCCACCGAGGCCGCAATTGAATGCCGCCACAGTTCACCGCCGGGAAGATCGTAGCCGGGTACCGGCTTTTTCATCATCGTACTCATGCACATGGTCATTACCAGCTGCAGCAACCGCTTCCATCCCAGCATCATGACCGCCTGCCGCACGGAGCTGACTTTGGAAGGGATGCCGAAATAGGCCGAGTTGGTCAGTTTAAGGATGTTGGCCGTAAGTCCCGGATCATAGCGCAAGACCTCTTCGATCTGGAATGCCGATGAATCCGGGTCATCCAGCAGACGCAGCAATTTTGCCGCTGTCGCCGGCATGCCCGGAAAAGCCCTGACCTGGCCCATGATGCGTTTGATCTTTTCCTGATTTTCCATTCTCACCTTCCTGTGTCGGCAGCGAATCATCATTCGATCTGCCAGCGGTGTCGCCAGCCGTGGTCAGACGGCCACACTAAAGGCACGGGAACTTGGGGTGGGGGCCCGTGATCCGGACAACAGGCGCTAATTGAAGAATAGGCGGGTCAGGGCTGCGGAGGATAGAAGTCAAGAATCCTCTGCACGGCAATCATGATGACATCCTGCTTTTCTTCGGGCGTCATGTGATGAAACAGGTCGGCCCGGCTTTCGCCCCACCAGACTTCTGCGTTGGTTTTGGTATCATAGACCGCCAGCTTCAGTCGGCCGACTTCATAGACCTCGTAATCGACCTTCAGCACTGTCAGATCGGCCTGCTTATACCTTCCCCCGTACATGACAAAATAGACATCGGGGTGCTCGGAGGTTCGTCTCAATCCACGGGCCTGCAAATGTTTGTCCACCGTTTCTTCGATCCTGATGCGGTTGAACCGTTCAATATTCAAGGTCCCGGGCATGCTCACCCAGTCATAGGTTTGAACCCGCTGGAAGTCAAAATCCACGTCGTAATCAAAGGTAACCCTGTGCTCGCTAGGACGGGGGGAGGCACAGCCGACAGCGAGGGCCACCAGGCATACAAGCATCCAGACACGCAGCGATTTCATTTAAAAACCTTCCTTTCAACCTGCCACTGTGAATGTATAGCGATCCACCTGATATTTACATTATGCCAACAATATAAGGCAGATGTCAAATTTTTATTCAGGCACCCCTGACGCAACGCGGCCGCCGTCACACGGTCATGTGACGGCGGCCGCCTGGATGTCGGTGAATATGGCCCGCTCTTTCAGGGCCGATAGGCTTCCGGCAGCTCGGGTTCGGGATTCCAATCTGCCGGCCAGCACTGTCCCGGGGCCTCGCCCAGTTTTTCCTTGCGCTTTTTGAGCCCGGGACGCGCAAACTGCGGGTGTCCCTCCTTCAGCGTCCGGCCGTTGATAATGGCCTCGGAGCGCAGCCGGCGGCCGATGGTTTTTTCCATCTGCCGCCCCAGCCACAAAACGCGGTCCACATCCCAGCCGTGTTCGATGCCCATCTCATCGATCTGCACCAGAGTATCTTCCAGGGTCACCAGCCCTACATAACGCGGGTCTTCATAATAATAGTCCCCGGTGCCTTTTACGGGGCAGTCGTCCAGGAAATTGGCCGGCTGACCGCCCAGCCCCCCCATGGTGGCCTCGAAATGGGTAATGCCGGCCTGCAGGGCTGCCAGAATCGAAGCCGAAGCGACGCGTTTGGTCTCGTGAAAATGGGCGATGTGCAGATCGGTAATGGGGATCTCGTCGAGAATCATCGAAAAATAGCGGTAAACATCGGCTGCCGACGCACTGCCGTCATGATCCGCATGTTCGATATCATGGGCGCCGATTTCCAGCCAGCGCTTGGTGAATTTCACCGCGTCTTTCAGATCGGTGGCCCCGCCGATGGGGCTGCCCCAGATGGTGCTGACCGTACCGCACATCTTCATGCCGGCATCATTGCACTTTTTAATGCAGCGCTCGGCTTCCTTCCAGTAATCCGGCAAGGTGGTGCCGGAGTTGGCAAAATGATGCTCCTCCTCGGTGGACACCATCATCAACAAACGGTCCGGACCGATGCCCCTTTTTCGCAGTTCAATGGCCCGGTCCACGGCCCCCTCCCGGATGGTGATGACCGTAAAGGTGATGTCATCATAATTGACGCCTTTTCGCTGGCAGCGCTGTTTGAAACGATCGCTGCGCACATGGGCCAGCAGCTCTTCGGCATCCCTGAACTGCGGCATCAGAAAAGGGTTGCCCAGGTTGGTCACCTCGATGTCACGGCAGCCGGCAAAAATCAATTCTTCCAGGTAAAACTTCTTGGCGGCCGTGGAGATGAATTTTTCCTCATGTTGAAATCCATCGCGCACGGTGATGTCTCCGATGGTCACTTTTTTCGGCATGCGGGGGAAAATTTTCCAATAATCATGTTCGCTCATAACGATTGTGAGCCTCCTTTCCATAAATTAAAAGGATGTAACTTGTTGACAGTTGCGATCAGCCGCGCAATATGCATTTTGATTTCGCTCCCGGTGTCCATTTGGGGCATATTTATTTGCCCTTGTACACCGGTTTTCTCTTTTCCCTGAAAGCCGCCAGCCCCTCCAGGCGGTCTTCGGTGGGGATGCACACCCAGTAAGCATTGGATTCGATGGCCAGGCCGGTGTGAATGTCGGTCTCCAGGCCATAGTTGATGGCATACTTGGCCTGTTCGATGGCAATCGGACCGGTCTCGCAGATCATGGCCGCCATTTTTCGGCATTCGGCCAGCAGCTCTGACTGCTCGCAGACCTTGTTGACCAGTCCGATGCGCAGGGCCTCCCGGGCATCCACCCGCTGGCCGGTAAAAATTAGCTCCTTGGCCTTGCCCCGGCCGACCAGCCGCGGCAGCCGCTGGGTTCCACCGGCCCCGGGAATAATCGCCAGCCGGGTTTCGGTCAGTCCCATGCTGGCATTGGTGCCGGCAATGCGGATGTCGCTGGCCAGGGCCAGTTCGGTGCCACCGCCCAGGGCAATGCCGTTGACCGCCGCAATCACCGCCTTGTTCAGTTCCTCGATGGTGGTGAACAGGTTGCGGATGGTGAAAATATATTCCCGCACCTGGTCCGGGCTGAGGGTGGCGCGTTCCTTCAGGTCCGCACCGGCACAAAAAGCCCTGTCGCCGCTGCCGGTGATGATGATCACCCGGACATCCCGGCGGAAGCGAAAGGACTCGATCTGGTCCTTAAGCGCGTGCAGCAGGGGAAAATTAAGAGAATTCATCACCTCCGGGCGGTTCAAAGTCAACGTTGCCACCCCGGATTCTTCTTCCACCAGCAGGACGTCATCTGCCATGCAACCTCCTTTGAGCGCGAAATATGGACTCCTGTTCTTGTAAACAGCCAATAAAATCAATTATGAGCGAGCGCTCAGTCACTTTCTAGTCTTTTTACCGAAACGGCTGTACCTTGTCAACCCTTTTTTTCACCCGATCGATCATTCCGGCACCTTGGATACAGAAAACCTTGACAAGAAAATTCGAACTGTGCTAAAAAACACGAGTGAGCGCTCGTTCAGAATTCAGGCCTATCCGGAACCATCCCCGCTAAAGCGGCTTTTCCGAATTTGGCTGTGAACACGACAGGATCCAGATGATCATGGCAGAACTGAATCGAACCAGGGACATCCCCACCCAGGTCAAGGACCCGGAGCTCGTTCAGCGCCGGCGGCGGCGAATCGCCGATGCCGCGGTGCAGCTATTCATCGACAATGGTTTTCACAAGACCACCACACGCCAGATTGCCCGCGCTGCGGGATCTTCCATCGGCTCTTTGTATGAATATTTCGCTTCAAAAGAAGATATTCTTTACATGGTGTGCGAATCCATCCATGCCGAGGTGGAGCGCGGCATCAGCGAAGCCCTGTCCCGCGCGGCCGGCAACCGGGAGGCCCTGGCCTGGGTCATCCGCAAGTACTTTGAAGTCTGCGACCGGATGAGTGATTTTATCCTGCTGATTTACCAGGAAACCCAGTCCTTGCCTTCCCAGTGGCAAAAACGGGTCCTGGAAAACGAACTGCGCATCACCGCCCTGTTCGTCGAAGTGCTGGCGCGCATCCGGGCTGCGGGTGAACTGCCGGATCTCAACGAGCAGGACATCGAACTCGCCGCTCACAATATTGTGGTCCTGGGACACATGTGGACCTTCAGGCGCTGGTATCTGTCCCGCCACTACAGCCTGGATGATTATATCCAGCGGCAGACCGAATTTATTTTGAAAATGTGCACCAAATGAATGCTCAAGGAGGGCTCATGTCCGAGGCCGAGGTCGAAGTTTACCAACCGCAGCATCCCGTCCGGGTGGTCACCGCCACATCCCTGTTCGACGGCCACGATGCGGCCATCAATATCATGCGTCGCATCCTGCAGGATACCGGGGTGGAAGTCATTCACCTGGGACACAACCGGTCCGTCAAGGAAATCGTGGATGCCGCCATCGAAGAAGATGCCCAGGGAGTGGCGATCTCCAGCTACCAGGGGGGGCACATTGAATTTTTCAAATACCTGGTGGATCTGTTGCAAGAAAGCGGCGCACCCCACATCCGGGTGTTCGGCGGCGGCGGCGGTGTGATTGTCCCTGAGGAAATAAAGGAGTTGCACGCCTATGGCGTCACCCGGATCTATTCACCCGAAGACGGAGCCACCATGGGGCTGCAGGGCATGATCAACCACATGGTGCGCCACATGGATTTTGCCACGGTGACGGCCGACCAGGTGGCCATCGACGGGCTTTCCCCGGAAAACAAACTGGCCGTGGCGCGACTGATCACGGCGGCTGAGCAGGCCAAAGCCCAACAAAATGGTCACCTGGCCGCCCTGCGCCAAGAACTGGCCAAAAAAATCGGAACCCGCAAAACTCCGGTCATCGGCATTACCGGCACCGGCGGTGCCGGAAAATCATCGTTGACCGATGAGGTGATCCTGCGCCTGCTGCACGACCTCAAGGATGTCCACGTGGCCATCATCAGCTGCGATCCCTCCCGGCGCAAAACCGGTGGAGCGCTGCTGGGCGACCGCATCCGCATGAACGCCATCGGCAATCCCCGGGTGTACCTGCGCTCGCTGGCCACCCGCAAATCCCCGACGGAAATCCCCGAGATCCTGCCCGACGCCATCAATGCGGTCAAGGCCGCCGGTTTCGACCTGGTGATTACCGAAACAGCGGGCATCGGACAGGGCGACTCGAGCATTGTCGATCTGGTGGATGTGGCCCTTTACGTGATGACCAGTGAATTCGGGGCGGCCTCCCAGCTGGAAAAAATTGACATGCTCGACTTTGCCGACCTGGTGGCGGTCAATAAATTTGAAAAACGCGGCGGCGAGGATGCGGTGCGCGACGTGCGCAAGCAGGTACAGCGCAACCGCAAGGCTTTTGACCGGGATCCGGCGGACATGCCCGTCTTTGGAACGATTGCCTCCAAGTTCAACGACGACGGGGTGACGGCCCTTTACCATGCCCTGCTCGACACCATCGCCGCCAAAACCGGGGTAAAATTCGAGCCCCGGCTGCCCCGGCCGGAGACGAAGACCTCTTCTTCCAAGACGATTATCATCCCGCCCGAGCGCACCCGCTATCTAAGTGAAATTTCCGAAGCCATCCGGCAATACCACCAGAAAACCGCCCGACAGTCAGAGGCCCTGCGGGCCTTCTGGCACCTGGAAGAAGCCGCGGCAAAGCTCGATGGCGGCAAAATGACCGGTGATTCCGAAAAGCTGCTGGCCGTGTTGAAAACCGAAGTGCAAAAAGCCAGGGACGCCGTGGAGGAACAAACCTTCGAACTGCTCGACGAATGGGAAAAGATCCGTCAGACATACACCCGCGACCAGATGACCTACCGCGTGCGAGAGCGCGAAATCACGGTGCCGCTGGTCACCGAATCCCTGGCGCACTCACAGATTCCAAAAATTGCCCTGCCCCGGTTCAAAGACCCGGGAGAGCTTTACCGCTGGATGCGCGAAGAAAACGTGCCCGGCCGTTTTCCCTTCACCGCCGGAGTATTTCCACTCAAGCGGGTCGATGAGGACCCCACGCGCATGTTCGCCGGCGAAGGCGACCCGGCCCGCACCAACCGCCGATTCAAAATGCTGTCGGCCAATTATGAAGCCAAGCGCCTTTCAACCGCCTTTGACTCGGTCACCTTATACGGCTATGACCCGGACATCCGGCCGGACATTTACGGCAAGGTGGGCACTTCGGGGGTGAGCATCTGCACCCTGGATGACATGAAGGTGCTCTACGACGGCTTTGAACTGTGCGCCCCCAGCACCTCGGTTTCCATGACCATCAACGGGCCGGCGCCGATCATCCTGGCCATGTTTTTAAACACCGCCATCGATCAGCAGATCGACAAATTCAGCGCTGAGAACGGAAAAGCCCCCTCCAGCCAGCAACGTGAACAGATCCGCGCCGACGTGCTGTCCAATGTGCGCGGGACGGTCCAGGCGGACATCCTCAAAGAAGACCAGGGGCAGAACACCTGTATTTTTTCCATCGACTTTGCCCTGAAGATGATGGGGGACATCCAGCAGTACTTCATCGAAAACCACGTGCGCAATTTTTATTCGGTGTCCATTTCCGGGTACCACATCGCCGAGGCCGGCGCCAACCCCATCACGCAGCTGGCGCTCACCCTGGCCAACGGATTTACCTACGTGGAGTACTACCTGTCGCGCGGCATGCCCATTGACAGCTTCGCACCGAACCTGTCCTTTTTCTTTTCCAACGGCATGGATCCCGAATACAACGTCATCGGCCGGGTGGCCCGGCGCATCTGGGCCATTGCCATGCGCCACAAATACGGCGGCTCCAAGCGCAGCCAGATGCTCAAGTATCACATCCAGACCTCGGGGCGCTCCCTGCACAGCCAGGATATCCAGTTCAATGACATCCGCACCACCCTGCAGGCCCTGTGCGCGATTTATGACAACTGCAACAGCCTGCACACCAACGCCTTTGACGAGGCGATCACCACCCCCAGCGCGGAATCGGTGCGCCGCGCCCTGGCCATCCAGCTGATCATCAACCGCGAGTGGGGGCTGGCCACCAACGAAAACATGAACCAGGGCAGCTTCATTTTCGAGCAGCTGACCCGGCTGGTGGAAGAAGCGGTGCTGATGGAATTCGACCGCATCACCGAACGCGGCGGCGTGCTGGGAGCCATGGAAACCGGCTACCAGCGAAGCCGCATCCAGGAGGAATCCCTGTACTACGAAACCCTTAAACACACCGGCAAGCTGCCCATCATCGGGGTGAACACCTTCCGGGACCCGGATGCTGCTGAAGAAAACCTCAGCGAAGGCCTCGAGCTGGCCCGGGCCACCGAAGAGGAAAAGCAGTCCCAGCTCAAACGCCTGGCGGATTTCAAAAAACGCCACGCCGACCAGGCGCCCGCGGCCCTGGAACGGCTGCAGCACACGGCGCTTGCCGGCGGCAACATCTTCGCCGAACTGATGGACACGGTGCGCGTGTGCAGCCTGGGCCAGATCACCCAGGCCTTATACGATGTCGGAGGTAAATATCGTCGCAACATGTAGTTTCCATTTCCTAAAGGGTTCTTTTTTCGCTGGGCGGCGTTCTCCGCGGATTTTTGACCTCGACGTACCTGATGTACGCCTCGGCCAAAAATCCTTGTGCGGCCTTGCCCATCAAAAAAATCCCTCCTTTAGGAAATGGAAACACAGGTAAAAATAATGCCAAGAGATCCATTCTTATAGTTTGTACATCGAAGCCTGAAACCCGTGGAGAATCCCGCAATCAGCGGGACGCAGCGGAAAAAGGGCCATTCATCGCAAGGAGAATTCTTATGCAGGAAGCAGTGATAGTAAGTGCAGTCAGAACGCCGCTGGGCGGGTTCAATGGTTCGCTGGGCTCTGTGGGCGCCACCGACCTGGGCGCGCTGGTCATTGAAGAGGCCGTCAAAAGAGCCGGCATTGAAAAATCGGCGGTCAATGAAGTCATAATGGGCCAGGTGCTGCCCTGCGGCTACGGGCAGAACCCTGCCAAACAGGCCGCGGTCAAAGCCCGAATGCCCTGGGAAGTCGAATGTCTCACGATCAACAAGGTCTGCGGTTCGGCCTTGAAATCCGTGATGCTGGCAGCCCAGGCGATTGCCCTCGAAGATGCCGAGGTCGTGGTGGCCGGGGGCATGGAAAACATGAGCATGGCCCCCTATTACCTGGAAAAAGCGCGCTTCGGGTATCGCATGGGACCCGGCAGCCTGCAGGATCACATGGTGCATGACGGTCTGTGGGACATCGTCAATGATTTTCACATGGGAATTTCCAACGATCTGTGCTCCGAAAAATACGGCGTCAGCCGGGAGGATCAGGACCGCTACGCGGCCGAATCCTACCGCCGGACAGTGGCCGCCGTCAATGCCGGACGTTTTGATGATGAGATCATGCCCGTGCAGGTTCCCCGGCGCAAAGGCGATCCGCTAGTCTTCAACCGCGATGAATGCCCGCGGGAAACCGACTATGAAACCCTGGCCAAAATGAGACCGGCCTTTCAAAAGGATGGGTTTGCCACCGCCGGCAACGCTTCCATCATCAGCGATGGGGCGGCGGCCGTGGTGGTGATGTCCCGCCAGAAGGCCGAAGCGCTCGGATGCACCATCATGGCCACCATCGGCGCCCAGGCTTCCGCCGCGCTGGACATGAAATACGTCCTGGTGGCCCCCATCCTGGCCATTCCAAAATGCCTTCAAAAAGAAGGCCTGGCCATCGAGGATATCGACCTGTACGAAATCAACGAGGCCTTCAGCGGATCAACGGTGGCGGTGCTCAAAGAGTTGGGCCTGGATCCGGCCAAGGTCAACGTCAACGGCGGCAGCGTCGCGCTGGGCCATCCCATCGGCGCCAGCGGCTGCCGGGTGCTGGTCACCCTGCTGCATGAGATGATCAAGCAGGACAAGAAAACGGGCCTGGCGTCTTTGTGCCTGGGGGGGGGCGAAGCTGTCGCACTGATCGTAAAAAGATGACGGCCACGGCTTCGCAAAAAGCCGAACTTCCGCGTTGCGCTCCATTCCGTTGTTGCTGCGGCGTACTGCCGATTCGGTGAACCCGCTATTAAATGAGTGCAACATGAATTTTGGCCTCGCTGCCGGTGTCCATTTGGGGCGCCAGCGCATCGGTGGGCTAAATTGCAAGAACTCGGCGCGTTGCGCCTCAAACAGCTTGCAAT
>CAZGNV010000012.1:0-86599 GCA_964527835.1 uncultured Desulfosarcinaceae bacterium
TTCCTTGCCGGATAAAGGTCGGCCGGTGGTGCACTTTATTTGACGCTTACAAAAATAGAATGAAAAGTTACCAGCGATTTGAATTGAAAGCAGGATGATATTTAGCTCAGAAAGCACTCCGCAGGTAGCAAGAGCGGTTGGATCCTCAGGTTGCGCGTTCATTCCGCATGCGATTGTTGATCACGAAATTTGTCGTAAAATTACTCTGATTCTTTATCGCTGTCAAGAAATTATTTTAAAGTACTACATTGACCTTATTGAAGGGGCAGGACTTTAACCGTGGTTTTATGAGGACGATTTTCTTCGCTGGGCCAATATTTTGATCATCATGGAACCGATGCCCATGGGATCAATGGCTTCGGCTTTCAATTGTGCCAGAGTATCCACAAAAGCCCTGGCCGGCGGAGACAACTGTTGGCCTTTCAGATAGGCGATGCTGACATCCATAAAAACTTTGGGCCCTTTCAAGGGCACGGTGGCCAGCTTTTTCTCCTTGATTTCGACAGCCACCGCCTCGCGCACCAGAAAGGAGACCCCCTCGGCGCGCATGACCAGCTGTTTGATAAACTCGGTGTTGCTGGTTTCCATCAGCACATCGGCAACCGCGTTGTCGCGCTCAAACAACTGTTCGACCAGCTTGCGCGTGCCGGAACCGGTTTCTTTCATGATAAAAGGCTCGCCGGCCAGGTCTTTGAAGGTGATCGCACCCTTGCGCGTCAGGGGGTGGTCGGGGGCGGTGATGATCACCATCTCTTCTTTGCTGAAGGGAATAAAATGCACTGCCGGATCGTCCGTCACCCGGGCGATGACGGCGACTTCGTTTTGCAGCTCCAGCAGGCTGTGGATCATGTCCAGGGAGCTGCCTTCATCCAGATGAATCCGGATGCGGGGATAGGCGCGGTGAAAGCCTGAAATCATAAACGGCATGAAATAGCGCGCATAGGTCTTGGTGGTGCCCAGCCGCAAAACGCCGCGTTTGAGCTGCCTCATTTCATCAATGGCATTTTCGATCTGCTTTTCGTATTGAAAAATGGTGCGCGCATATTCGAAAAGGGTCTGTCCCTCATCGGTAAGAAAAACGCGCCGCCCGCGTTTTTTAAACAGTTTCAAACTGCAGAACTCTTCAAAGGCCTTGACCTGGGCGGTGACCGCCGGCTGGGTGATAAAAAGCTTGCCGGCAGCCACGGTAAAATTCAAATGCTTGGCGGCCTGGTAAAATACCCGCAATTGGTTGAAGTTCAGCATTGCACCTCCCGACAGCAGGTTTTGGATGCAAGTGAGAAGTGATGAAGTCGTCAGAAGTGACGAGTGTCAAATATCCAGCGTTAATCCTGCTTCTAAAAAAAAACTTATATTTCCTATCGATGCATAAGCTGTACTTATGAATAACATAAATTTAAATGGATTGACAGGGATTTTTTAATGCTGCATAAAATCTGAACAGGATTTATCCAGTTTATGATCCTGCAATAATGTTGGGCGCTGCCGTCCTGATGCTCCTGATCTCGTTTTCGCTTTCCGGTGCAACGCTTTTTTTAACCCAACTGCAAATACCTTCAGCTCTCTCGAACGAGCCCGTCATGGCTCATGCAAATAGTTGTTAACCCCCAAAAAAAGGAGACTGAAAATGGCAGACGACCAAGGAAGATTTCCGGATCCGCACGAGTTTCAGGTTCCCCCCGAACTTGAAGGCTGGCAAGAGATGTATCCCTCCCATCACCTGTTTTCCCAGGACCGGGGGGAATGGGAAAGCGCTCAATTCTGGTACCAGGACAAAATCCATGCTCCCGAGCCCTTGCCGCCCCTGGATCACATCTTCCAGGAGGCATGGCAGATCTCTTTATCGCAGTACACCACCCGGGTGTTCTGCATCCCTCCGGCCCAGGGAATCGCCCAGCGCGTGGTGGGCTGCTACCTGTACATCTGCGCCATCGCACCGCCGCCCGACGAAATCATCGGCGAAAAGGCCGCCTTGTTTGAAAAGCGCGTGTTTTACGTGTTCGAACATTACGAGGAATTGTGGGACAAGTGGCTGACCAAGTTCAAGGCCCTGGGCAATGAAATGCTGGCGGTCAAGGTCCCGGCCGAACTTCCCAAGTTCGTGCCCGAAGATCAGGTTCTGCCGGCTCCCACGGGCTACTATGACAGTTACAACCTGATCGAAGCCTTCGACAAACTGGTCAACCAGATGTTCAAGGGCTGGCAGTACCACTTCGAAATGCTGAACCTGACCTACCTGGCCTATCTCATGTTCGGCGACGTGACCCGCAAGCTGTTTCCGGGCATCAGTGAAAGCGCCATCGGCAAGATGGTCGCCGGGGCCTACGTTTCCATGTTCAAGCCCGAAGAAGAGCTCTGCCGGCTGTCGCGGCTGGCGGTCTCCTCGGACGGTGTCGCCCAGATTCTCAAAAGCGACAAATCGGTGGATGAAAAAATCGCCGCCCTGCAGCAAACCCAGGAAGGCAAAAACTGGCTCGATGAATATGAAAAAGCCAGAGATCCCTGGTTTTACGTATCCTGCGGCAGCGGCTGGTTCCACCACGAAGGCAGCTGGCTGACCCATCCGGAAATTCCCTATGGCTATATCAAGGGATACGTGGAAAGGCTGGAAAAAGGGGAGACCATCGAGCGCTCCCTGGAAAACATCGACAAGCAGCGCGATGAGATCGTCACCGAGTACCGCAAGCTGATCAAAACCGATGAAGACCGCAAGGCCTTCGATGATGCCTACAACACCATTCGAACCATCTACCGCTACGCCGAAGACCATCTGTTCTGGGTTGAGCACTGGTTTCACACCATCTGGTTTTCCAAGATCCGGGAAATCGGCACCCTGCTGGTCAACAACGGCATGTTGGACGAGGTCGACGACATCTTCATGTTCAACCGCTATGAAATCCCGCAGCTTTTGACCGAGGTGGCCACCGGCTGGGCCCTGGGAGTGGATATTCCCATGCGCAGCAGCTACTACAAAGCCACGGCCGCCAAACGCAAAAAGATTCTCGAGGCCGCCGGCAAATGGAACCCCACCCCGGCCCTGGGCGTACCACCCGAAGAAGTGGCCGAGCCTTTTACCATCATGCTGTGGGGCATCACCACTGACAAGGTCAAGGAATGGCTCAAAGGCGTCGATGCCACCGCCGACACGGATGTTTCCGAAATCAAGGGCTTTGCCTCTTCGGCCGGCGTGGTGGAAGGCCCGGCGCGAGTGCTCAAAATGCTCAAGGACATCGTGGACCTGCAGCCCGGTGAGGTGCTGGTGTGCCCCTCCACCAATCCATCCTGGGCGCCGGTGTTTACCAACATCAAGGCCGCGGTCACCGATATCGGCGGCTTGACCAGCCATGCGGCCATTGTGTGCCGGGAATACGGTGTGCCCTCGGTCACCGGCACCGGCGTGGCCACGTCGGTCATCAAGACCGGAGACATCGTCAAGGTCGACGGTGACACCGGTGTGGTGACCATCGTTAAAAGAGCCTAGCAAGCAGCGCAGCGACCGCTTTTCCAAAGCGGCCCGGTTTGAAGAATAACCGGCCCTGGCCCCTTCCCCTTCCGGGGAAGGGGCGCGGGAAAGAAATGAAATTTTTGGGGAGAAACAGCAATGCAATGGATCCTGGATTTCAGCGAACTGGATAAAAATTCACTTCCGGCAGTGGGAGGCAAAAATGCCAGCCTGGGGGAAATGATCAAAGCCGGCATCCGGGTGCCGCCCGGATTTGCCGTGACCACCCAAAGCTATTCGGCATTCATCGATAAGGCGGGAATCAAGGCCCGGATTTTCGACTGGCTTTCCAACCTGGATCCAGATAACATGGAGACGCTCAATCAGGCAGCGGCCGGCATTCAGGAGTTGATCCTGACCGCCGCCATTCCCGAAGACATCCAAACCGCCATCTCGCAAGCCTATACCAATCTCTGCAAGCGGTGTGCGGTTGACCCGGTGGCCGTGGCGGTGCGCTCCAGCGCCACCGCTGAAGATCTGCCCACGGCCAGTTTTGCCGGACAACAGGACACCTACCTGTGGGTGATGGGTACGGACCGGGTAGTGGAGAATGTCAGAAAGTGCTGGGCCAGCCTCTTTACCGCCCGGGCCATCAGCTACCGGGTCAAAAACAACTTTCCCCATGAAAAAGTTCTGATCAGCGTCGGAGTCCAGAAAATGGTCAACTCCAAGGCCGCAGGCGTGATGTTTACCATCAACCCGACCAACGGCGATATTTCCAAGGTCGTGATCGAAGGCAGCTGGGGCTTGGGCGAAACAGTGGTCTCGGGGTCGGTCAACCCGGATAAATTCGTGGTCGACAAGGTGATGATGGAAATCAACGAACGGGCCATCTCCACCAAGCACATCGAGTGCATCTTTGATGTTGAAAAAGGCGAGGTTGTCGATGCCGACGTTGACGAAGAGATGCAGTGCAAGTGCTGCCTTGAAGACATGGAGATCAAGGAGCTGGTAAAAACAGCCAAGAGCATCGAATCCCATTACGACCGCGCCATGGATATCGAGTGGGCCATCGACAAGGACTTCCCATTTCCGGAAAACATCTTCATCGTTCAGGCACGCCCGGAAACCGTCTGGAGCCAGAAAAAGGTCGAGCCCAAGATCGGCGGCAAGACGGGACGTCAGCTGCTGATGGAGCAGGCCATGAAACGGATCAAACTTCCGGGGTAAAAGTTATGAATTTGGAAGGGGGAATGCGGAAGTCGGAAATTGTCGTATTTGGCGTTCAGCCCGGATATGTAAAAGTTGAGATGTAACTCAATATTCACCGTAACATCGACTTAAGAGAGGAGAAGAACATCAAAATGAAAGACATGAGGGATTTTATCGCCAGAGGTGAAGAGACCGGTCTGTGCAAACGGATCACCGCCGAGGTGGACTGGAACCTGGAGCTGTCGCACATCGCCAAGCTCAACGAGGAGCAAAGCGGGCCGGCGCTGCTTTTTGAAAACGTAAAAGACTATCAAACGCCGGTCATCACCAGTGTCTGCACCACCACCCAGCGACTGGCGCTGATCATGGGCATGCCCCTTGAGTCCACCCTGGTGGATCTGTACAAGGAATGGGCCAAACTTGGCGAAGATCTGAAACCACCGAAGATTGTCGATGCAGCCAGCGCACCTTGCAAGGAAAACATCTTGACCGGCGATGACATCGACCTTTACAAGTTCCCGGTGCCCCAGTGGTATCCCCTGGACGGCGGGCGCTATATCGGCACTGCCCATTTCATCATCAGCAAGGACCCAGAGACCGGCTGGGTGAACCTGGGCACCTACCGCAGCCAGCTGCTGGGCAAGGACAAGATGGGCACCCAGTTCATCAAGGGCAAGCATGCCGACATCATGCTAAAAAAATACCAGGCCCTCGGCAAGCCCATGCCGGTGGCCTCGGTAATCGGCTGCGATCCCTTGCTGTTTATCCTCGGGGCGGCCCGCATTTCGGCTTTTACGTCCGAATACGATGTCGCCGGTGCGCTGCGCGGCGAGCCCGTGGAAGTCGTCCAGGGCGAGACCGTGGACCTGCCCATCCCGGCCCATGCGGAAATCGTCATCGAAGGCGAGGTGGACGCGGACAAGTTCATGGAAGAAGGACCGTTTGGCGAGTACACCGGCTATTATTCAGGCGTCGGCACGGATCCGCGCAATTTTATCGACGTCAAGTGCGTCACCCATCGCAACAACCCCATTTTATGGGGAACCACCGTGGGCCGCGCCGTCACCGACACCCACATGACCATGGCGCTGTCTTACGGGGCGACTTTGTGGCAGCAGCTGCTGGCCATGAAAATACCGGGTCTGAAAGCCGTTTACTGCCCGCCGGAAGGCTCCGGGCGCTTTCTGGCCATCATCTCCATCAAGCAGATGTACCCCGGCCATGCCGACCAGGTGCTCACCGCCGCCATCTCGACGGAAATGGGCGCCTATGGTCTGAAAACGGTCATCGTGGTGGACGAGGACATCGACCCCTGGGATATCCCGCGGGTCATGTATGCCCTGAGTTTTCGGTTTCAGCCCAACCGCTCTCAGGTCATCAAACGCGGCCGGTCCACGCCGCTGGATCCATCCCTGCCCATCAACGCCCGGGAAATCACCGGCCGGCTTTTGTTGGACGCCACCATTCCCTATGACTGGAAGGAAAAACCGATTCCCATCGAACTGGATCCGGAAGTGGTGCAAAAAGTACAGGCCCGCTGGTCGGAGCTGGGGTTGTAGCATCGTGGATATTTCAGCAACGATAGAACCCATAGACAAGGAAACATGATTATGTCAGACGCAAGCATGCTGGACGGCAAAAAAATCCTCATTGTGGATGACGAACCCGACGTTCTGGACACGCTGGAAGATTTGCTGCCCATGTGCGAGCTGGTCCGGGCGACCAGTTTCGAGGCTGCCAAAGAATTGCTGGAAGCCCAGAATTTCGACATGGCCATCCTGGATATCATGGGGGTTGACGGCTACGGCCTGCTGGACATCGCCCGGCGCAAAAACGTGACTGCCGTCATGCTGACCGCTTACGCCTTCACGCCGGACAATGTGGTTCGCTCCATCAAGGAAGGTGCGGCCTCCTATATCCCCAAAGAGGAGCTGTCGCGCATCGCCGCCTTTCTGGAAGATGTGCTAAAGGCCAAGGATAAAGGAGAAAACCCGTGGGCGGCCTGGCAGCAGCGGCTGCCCCCCTCCTATTTTGAAAGGCGCTTCGGGGCCGCCTGGCAGGATAACGACCGGGAATTCTGGGAAAGGTTTCGTGCCAGCATCAAAGCCAGAAATGCAAAATCCAAGAAAAAAGAATAGAGGAGAGTTTTTGTGAAACCGATTCGATATACGCAGAAAATGGTGGATGAATTCGTTGCCAAGGGCTACTGGACCCAGGAGTTGTTTTTCGACTTCTGGGAGCGCAACGCCCGCGAAGACGGTGACCGGGAAGCGCTGGTGGATTCGCGCTACCGGGTCACCTGGGCCGAGGCCAAACGCCTGGTCGATGCCATCGCTTACACCTGGGTGCAGATGGACATTCCGAAGTTTGCGCGCATCATCATCCAGTCGCCCAACAGTGTTTACGGTTTTCTGACCCGCATCGCCGCCGAAAGGGCCGGGCTCATATCGCTGACCGTCTATCCCTATCTTCGGCAGCGGGAGCTGGAATACATGCTGGAGCGCACCGAGGCCGCCGCGGTGGTCATTCCCCATGAATACCGCAATTTCAATTATCTTGAAATGTACAAGGAGCTTCAAAACCGCTTCAGTCACCTGAAAAAGATCTTTCTGTTCGACGACGAGGTGCCGCAATCCGCCCCGCCTGAAACCTATTCCATCACCCAGCTGGCGCAGCAGGCGGCCACCGGCAGCGTGGATGAAGCCGCCCTTAAAGCCCGGCGGCTGGATCCCATCTGGAACGTGGCCCTGCTGACCACCACCTCCGGAACCACCGGGCTGCCGAAACTGGTGGAATGGCCCACCGCCCCCCGGGTGTGCACCTCCAAGGGACGGGTCGATATCTGGGGGCTGAACAAAAACGACATCACCATGGCCATCGCCCCCCATGCCGGCGGGGCGGCCGGCACCCTGACCTACTTTGCCGCACCGCTGGCCGGCGCCAAAACCGTGATGCTGGAAGAATTTGAACCCGAAGCGGCCCTGGCTTTAATTGAAAAGGAACGCGCCACCGCCATCGGCGTGGTGCCCACCCACCTGGTGCGCATGCTGGAGGTTGACACTTCAAAATATGACCTGAGTTCCCTGCGCTTTATCCGCTCGGCCGGCGGGTATCTTTCTCCCCAGGTGGCCGAGGAGGCCGAGGCCGCCTTCGGCGCGGTGATCACCAGCGACCTGGGCACCCAGGACATGGGATCGGTTTCCGGCTGCCGGGTGGAAGACTCCAAGGAGCTGCGGCGGCGCACCGTGGGGCGCATGCTGCCGGGCAACCAGGTGCGTCTGCTCGACGAAGACGGCAACGAGGTGCCCGACGGAGAACCCGGCATTCTTTATTTTCGCGGACCCCATGCGCCGGCCGGCTACTACCGGGATGAGGAGTTGACCGCCACCGTCTTTGACCCGGACGGCTGGACCACCACCGGCGACATCGTCAAATTCGACCAACAATGCCTGTGGATCCTCGGACGCGCCAAGGACATGATCATCCGCGGCGGTCAGAACATCTACCCGGCGGAAATCGAAGGCCTGCTCAACGAGCACCCCAAGGTGGCCTCGGTGGCCATCGTGGGATATCCGGACCGGGAAATGGGCGAGCGCGCCTGCGCTTACGTGATCCCCAAGGCTGGTCAGGCTTTTACCTTTGATGAAATGGTGGATTTTTTGAAAAAGAAAAATCTGGCCATGTTCAAGCTGCCCGAGCGGCTGGAAGTCGTCGACGAGTTTCCGGCTGTCGGCGATTCCGGTAAAATCAACAAGGAAGTGTTGAAAAAAGAAATCGCCGCAAAAGTGGCCCAAGGTGCATGAAGTAAAGGATCGGCGATGCTCAAATCGGTATTGATCATCTCCACCCTGGACACCAAGGGGCAGGAGACTCTGTATTTAAAAGCCAAATTAAAACAGATCGGCCTGGCGCCGCTGCTGATGGATATCTCCGGCAGGGGAAGCGATATTGCTGAAATCGACATCCCCGCCGAACGGGTGGCGGCGGCCGGCGGCGGCGATTTTAAAGAAATCCAGGCCTCCCGGGACCGCACCCGCATCACCAACATCATGATGGCCGGCGGCGCCCGCATCGCCACGGAACTGCTGGCCCAGAACAAGCTGGACGGGGTGATCGCCCTGGGGGGATCCACCGGATCCTTGATGGCCAGCGAGGTGATGAGATCGCTGCCCTTTGGGATTCCCAAGGTGTTGATTTCATCCACCGCCGCGCTGCCCGGTCTTTCCACCCGCTACATCGGAACCGGTGACATCGCCCTTTTCCACTCGGTGGTTGAAATAGCGGGCATCTCCAATCTGCTCAAAAACGTCATGGACCGCGCAGCCTATGCCCTGGCCGGCATGACCGCCGATGACATCGCATCGCCCCGGGCGCAAAAAGGCAAGGCCATTGCCCTGACCATGCTGGGTCCCTGTGAAAAGTGTGCCAGCACCGTAAGAGTCGAACTTGAAAAAAAGGGCTTCCAGGTCATCGGTTTTTCGGCGGCCGGCATCGGGGACCGCGCCATGGAGGACATGATCGCCGCCGGCCTTTTCCAGGGGGTGATCGACCTGGCCCCGGGAGGCGTTGGTGAGCATCTTTTCGGCTTCATGCGTGATGCCGGACCCCAGCGCCTGGAAAACGCCGGCAAGGCAGGCATCCCCCAGATCATCTCGACTTGCAGCGTCAACCACATGACCCCTTCAAGATCGAAGTATAAACCGGAATATCATCAACGCCGCAAGTTCGATCTGGACAAACTGCGCACCTGGATCCGGCTGTCACCCGAAGAACTCAAGCAGGTGGCCGCCGTCTTTGCCGAAAAATTGAACCAGGCCCGCGGTCCGGTCATCGTGATGATTCCCTTAAATGGCTGGTCTGCGGCGGATCTGCCCGGCAACGAAACCCATGATCCGGATGAAGACCGGTTGTTTGTCCAGGTGCTGCGTGAGAAATTAAAGCCTGAAATCAAAATCGTGGAAGTTGACGCCAACATGGAAGATCCCGCCTTTGCCGCGGCGGTGATCGCTGCCGCCGGGGAAATATTTTAATGGGCCCGGCAGAGGAAAAACGCTTACAAGAGATCGTCCGGCCGATACTGCTTCAAGGGCGCAACGGGGATTGGGAGCACACCCTGCGCGCCCTGGAGGGCCTGAACTCCTGGTTTAAAACGCCCACGGCCAAGTCCCTGGCGCACCAGCTGGCCGTGGAAATGGGATTGTTTGACTAGCAACCGCCATGACGACACCCGAATTTACACTCCGTACCCATGAGGGTTCTTTTGACCTGTCGGCCAGTGTCCGGCGGATCGGCGAAGACCTGTTGGTGGCCATCTGGGGCGGGGAAAAGCCCCACATCGGGGCGATCGCCATGGCCCAGCCGCGGCCGAGCCTGAAAGATCCCGCCGTCACCAGCGCCACGGCGTCGGTGTTCTGCTACGTCGGGCACAAGGAGGATCAGCTGGCCAAAACCGCCGCCGAGGTGCTGGCGGCGGCCTTTGAAGCGCGGGTGGTGGTCACCGCCGGCATTCACTGGGACAACCTCGAGGCAGATGAAATTCAGCAGGTGATTGCCAACAGCGAGAAACTGGTGGCTGCGATTTTAAAGCGCATCGCCTCCGAGCCTGCTTTCCAACAAAATAAAGACAAGTAAAAGAGGATGTTATGACCAAGCGCATTGTTGTCGGAATATCGGGCGCCAGCGGCGTAACTTACGGCGTCAGGCTGCTGGACCTGCTCAAGGAGACCGACTACGAAACCCACCTGATCATTTCCAGGGCCGGCAAGTTGAACATCACCATCGAAACCGATCACAACCCGGATGAAGTCGCCGCCATGGCTGACCGGGTCTATGATGACAAGGACATGGCCGCTGCCCTTGCCAGCGGATCGTTTTTGACCGCCGGCATGGTGGTGGTGCCGTGCACCATCAAGACCCTGTCGGGCATTGCCAATTCCTACAACGAGAACCTGCTGGTCAGGACCGCCGACGTCACTCTCAAGGAAAAGCGCAAGCTGGTGCTGGTGGTCAGAGAAACGCCGCTGCACAAGGGACATCTGCGCTTGATGACCCAGGCCGCGGACATGGGCGCGCACATCCTGCCGCCGGCGCCCTCCTTTTATCACCAGCCCAAGACCATTGAAGATATCATTGACCAGACCATTGGCAAAATTTTCGACTACCTGGGCATCGAACACCATCTTTTCAGGCGCTGGGGGGAAGAAAATAAAAATTCTGACAGCAATGACGTACCACTGAAAGTACTTTAAAATCTGAAAGCAGGAGAATTACAGGGTAGCAAAATTTGGTGCGTTTCAGCTATGCTCAAGACATGCCCCTGAAGATAAAGGAGTCGCCATGAATGAGAATCCAATTAAAATCAG
Source organism: uncultured Desulfosarcinaceae bacterium (assembly GCA_964527835.1). GTDB lineage: Bacteria > Desulfobacterota > Desulfobacteria > Desulfobacterales > JAFDCJ01 > JAFDCJ01. Next base: position 11,017 of record CAZGNV010000012.1, read on the forward strand.
ACTCATGAAGGCCGAGGATTTTGACGCCGTGGTTGCGATCGACGAAAAAGTGCTCAAGACCTCCCGGCTCGAGTACTATGAAATGAAGTTTGAAAAACTTTTTAAATCCAAAGACTATCTGCCCGTCTCGCTGGTTGCTGAGAAAGAAGATTCAACGGTGGTGGGGTTTGTCATGGGGGAAATCTACATGGGAGAATATGGAATTTTCCAGGAGGAAGCCACCCTGGATACCATCGGCGTAAATCCCGATTACCAGCACCATGGCATCGGCAAGCAGCTGATCAATGAATTCATGGACCACCTGAAAAAAGTCGGCGTCCAGAAATTAAACACCCTGGTCGACTGGAACAATTCCAAACTGATCCATTTTTTCAGCGCCAACCGGTTTGTCCCTTCCAAAACCATCAACCTCGAACGAACCCTTTGATGCAATATATCAACCCACCAGGGATCGAGCCAGTTCTAAAGCTCTATCCTTAACCTCGTCCGATAATTCGGCAGGGACATTACACTCGCCCACGTACAATTCACCAGATTTTCTGGCCAACAAAAAGTCCACAATCCGATCGAAGGATGTAAAAATGCATTCGGCATTTTCCTCATAGGCGTCGGCTCCTGTAACCAATAGTCCGATGCGTTTCCCTTTCATCAGAGAGGTATGTCCGGGTTTGTGGTAATTGGTAACCAGAGAGTAGCTCCGATCGATGAGCGTCTTGATTTGGGACGAAAAACCCCAGAAATAAATCGGCGAAGCGAGCAGGACCCCCTCGGATGAAATCATTTGTTCCAAAATATTGATAGCGTCATCCTTTTGGACGCAGGCAATCTCATCGGGATTTTCCCGGCATTTGGCACACCCCAAACAGCCTCCGATAGACTTGTTGTTGAGGTAGATGCGTTCCACATCATGGCCCAGTGATTTGAGCTCTCCTTCTACCCAACTCAGAACAGTTGCAGTATTTCCTTTCTTTTTGGCACTGCCCAAAATCGTGGTGATTTGCATTATCTATCTCCTGCGGATTAAAGAGAGTAGAAGTATCTTCGCATTATCTCCATGCTTGGTTACCCGCCTTATTAAAACCCCAATGGCCATCTTGTCCTCCTTGTGTGCCATTTTTGAAATCAGCCCAGAAGAGGATATATTTGAAGGCATGAAAAAATCGAGTGAGAGGCAGAATTCGATTCTGAAAATGGAGAACCGTGTCAGGTCAATTTGATAAGGGCAAATCAGAATCAATTGATACCCATATAGACCCATTGGAAAAGGTTTGTCAATCAAAAACCTCGCCATCGATCATACTCCTGACAGCTGACGGTTTTGGCGCTGTTGCATGATTGAAAAGGATTGAATCCTTTTTACTTCAGCTGCTATTTGTTGCCATGGGTGTCTCCCACCAGGCGATAATCGAACCATGGCGTTTGAAGCAGACATTTTCCCGGCGCTCGATTTCCCGGATCCAGCCACCCAGACCTGAGGCGTGGTGGATGATCAAAGGGGTGCTGTGCGGGGGCAGGATGTCATTTTGCAGACCATAGAGATGAATGGTCTTCTGAATGTTGGCCTCCGTTTGGCGGGTGTCCCAGGGGGTGGGATGGATGAATCCATGGATGGCGCCCTCTGCGCGCGAGTATCCCAGCTCAAGGGGAAAATCTTTCTTCAACTGCCGGATCAGGCGAATGGCCTGCAGATTGGTTGCAACATCCAGCCCCTTGTTGAGATTTTTCAATATGCCGTCGTCAAAGGATTCAAACCCGATCGAACTGACCAGCACGTAAATCCCGTAATCGGCCGCCAGCTGCAGCGCCGTTTTCAAATGCTCAATTCCGGCAACCAGCCAGTCGGCCCTCAGGGTAAGATTGATCTGTGAAAGTGCAATCTTGCGCTGATGGGTTTCGCGCAGCAATGCGGCCAGCCCCGGCAGCGGGCTTTCATTGATGAGTTCAAAAGGGATCTTGCGGCCATCGCCGCTATCCGGCAGACACTGGATCTGGCTGATCACCGTCTCCTGATCCAGTTTGCCGAAAAACCCCTTGTCAGCAGCCACATCGCAAAAACTGCATCCCTGCAAATACAGTTTGATTCGCTGCTGCCGGCCCTCGTCCAGGCTAACCGGGTAGTCGATCTGCGGGTTGGTTGCCCTGGCCGCATGGGGACAGCCGATGTGCTGCAGGACCTGGCCTGTGGTGACCGTTAAAGGGGCAACCGGATGCTCGCCGGCGATGTACAGATTGTCCCAGCGCACCCTGCGCAAATACTGACTGTTCCACCCGGCGGCCGGATTCTGCGAGACGCTGCCACTGCGGTCGAGATACAAAAGGCCTGGAATTTGTAGCCAGTCACCGCCGTCAAGGTTTTCTATCAACCCGATGGCCTGTTCCGCCGGCCCGCGAAGAGCGAAGTTGAAATTTTCTGAAAGCCCCTTGAATCGATGGGGATGGTGCTGCCAATTCTTTTCTCCCCGGAAATCAACATCCGCCTGGGGTCCTGCCAGGATCGTCACCGCGCCCTCCTCCCTGAGCTTTCTGGCCAGGGAAAACAGGTCCTCGCGGCCACTTAAAGCGGAAAACCCGATCAGCGGCCTGGCGGGACCAAAATAATCTTCTAAAAAACTTTTAAACACCGCCCGGTCATACTCTCTTGTAACCGCGATGACGATGCACTCACTGGCAGTGTGTTCCTGGATGATGGTGGCGGCCAGCTGCGGCCCCAGCAGTCCATAGGTCTCATCTTTGAAAAAACTGGTGATGATGACCATTTTTTTACGGGTGCGGGATTGCATGCCAAACCTTCTTTAATAAAATCGCATTCCTTGCCAATAAAAAAAGGGAGGCTGTCGCGTTAAACAGAAACCTCCCCTTGACTGAATTGCAAAGGCATGGTGGAGCCGATCAGATCTGCGCCTCCAGACCGGCAGCCTGCTTGCCCGCAACCGATACCCGGTTGGCAGCCTTGCGGCTTTTCAACAGGGCCACATCATCGGCTTCGACAAAAGTAACGGCCTTGACTTCACAGAACCGGACGCATTGCGGATCACCGTCGCAGACATCGCATTTGAGGACCCGGCGGTCAATGGAATTAAAATGCATGGCCCCGAAGGGACAGACGCTGACGCACGAACGGCAGCCAATGCAGGCATCATAGTCAACACTGACGCGGCCCAGCTGCTCATCGCGGGAGATGGCACTGACCGGGCAGACATTCAGACAGGGTGCATCCTGGCACTGCTGGCAGGTCATGGGGATATAAACGCCTTCGGCCTCCCATTTGAGCACCCGGATCCGGCTGCGGGTCGGATTGGACACGCCATCGTGGGAGACTGCGCACACAAGCTCGCACAGCCTGCAGCCGGTGCATTTCTCATGATCGATATAGAGTACTTTTGCCATTTATTTTCTCCTCTAATATAATTAAAGCAAATGGGACGGTTCATTTTCCAGGCCGAAGCTTTCCAGGGTCTCCGGTTTCGGAACGCCGTTTTTATCCAGCCCCTGGTGCTCGTACAGCTCGTCGACCATCTTGATAAATTTCTTCTTGTCAATGGTTGTGCCGACGACATCGATGGCACCCCTGCGGCAGGGCTCATCGAAATAGCGATGGTTGAGCATGTCGCCTTTTTCCAGGTCGTTTCTTTTCAGCCCTTCCCTTAAATTGAACAGTCTTTCAATCAGGTTGCAGCGCCGGGCGATATTCCAGATCTCTTCGGGCGTCATTTCAAGACCGGTGTTGTAGTAAAGCACTTTCGACCAATCCTCGAAACTCGGCAGCGTGGCGCCGAGAAAAACCGTATGATACTTGCAGATCCCCAGGCAGTCCACCCCCATGTACAGGTTTTCCTGCCAGAAAACCTGCCACGGCTTGCCGATGTATTCGGTGTGCTCGGAGCTCAACGGTCCTTCGTAGGCAATCGGATTGCCGTAGATTTTTCTTAAGACCTCCTCGGGCAGGTGATAAAGATCGATGGCCGGCCGGCTTCTCAAGTGGTCCGAGCCCCGGGAGGCCGTGGCGACATTGAGCGCCAGGGCGGGGGTGGCCCGCTCGTCTGAATGCAGGTTGCTCATCCCCTTGACCTGGACCAGATAGTCAAAGGACTTTTTGCCGATCTTTTTGGCGGCCGGAATCCCGCCGTCGGCCAGGACATCTCCCAGCCAGCCTTTACGAAAAGCGATGCGCTCGATCATCTCGATGACCGCGTCGTCATTGCCCCAGCTCAAATCCAGCCCATCGGTCTGTTTATCGGTGATAATGCCCAGCTCGTAGAGTTCCATGGCCCAGGAAATCAGGCTGCCGGTCTCCAGGTTGTCCATCCCGTACTTATTGACGAGATGATTGCCGGTCAGCACCGTCACCGCCCGGGGGGTGTCCGTCTCCCCGCCAAAGGCTCCCAGCGAGGTGTATTCCGGACCTTCGTCATATTGTCCTGCAAGGGGGCCTGCCGGAATTTTGTACTGGGCCCGGCAGTGCACCTGGCAGCCGAAGCAGCCTGTCATGTGGTGGGGCCCCATGGTTTCTTCGCAAATCTCGTCAATGCGCTCGGGTTCGATATCATCGGCATATTCACACTGATTGTATTGAAAATTGCGGGTCCTCACTCCCCCCCAGGAGTTGGTGGCCCCCCAGATAAAAGGAGTCCCCAGCACGCCCTGGGTTTGATTGACCTTGGCGCTGGTGATCTGGTCGATGAAACGCTTGTTGTATTCCAGGGCTTCCTTGGGGTGGGCGATCTGGATATCCATGGTGCCGCGGGCCGCCACGGCCTTGAGATTCTTGGAGCCCATCACGCATCCCATCCCGGTGCGGCCGCCCGAATTTTTAATGCCTGTCATCACGTTGGCAAACCGCACCAGGTTTTCTCCGGCCGGTCCGATGACGCAGCTTTTGACTTCCTCGTCTCCCAGCTCCTGGCGGATGGCCCACTGGGAGTCGGTGACCGACAGGCCCCAGACATCGCCGGCATCCCGGATCTCGATTTCGCCATTGTGGATATAGAGGTAAATCGGCTTTTTGGCCTTGCCCTTGATGACCAGATGGTGAAAACCGGCCCAGGCCAACTCGGGGGCGAAAAACCCGCCCATATTGGTGCTGCCTAGCATGTTGGTCAGCGGGGATTTGGCCATGATGTGGGTTCGGGCGGTGGCCGAAGCACAGGTGGCGGTCAGAATTCCAGCGCTGATGATAAGGGCATTGCCGGGCCCCAGGGGGTCGCACCCCTTCTTGGTATGGTTGTATAGCAGGTAGGCATCCAGACCCCGGCCGCCCAGAAACTTTTTTCGGATCTCCAGCGGAATCGGTTTGGTCTGGATATCGCCGGTGGTCAGATCAATATATGCGATTTTCCTGTTTAATGCCATCTTACAGTACCCCCTTCTCTCTTAATTTTTCTTCCGCCAGTTTGCGGTTGACTTCCCAGACCGGTCCCCGGATGCGGGGCAGGGTGGGGTTGACCCAATGGATGCGGTATTCCATGCCGCAGGTCGGGCATTTGGCGGTCCGGGCCCCCTTCTCGGGTTGAATTCTTTCCATGCAACTGGGATTATGGCATCTGAATCTGCCATAGGTCCGCTTCTTGCGCAGGCTTTCGGCCGTTGACTGGCCTTTGGATACACTCGCCATGTTCGCCTCCTTTGTGTTTGCTGGCTTCGATTGAGTTCATCATCATGAACTCATTGATCCTGTATCTCTATACCACAACGAATCTTTTTTGATCAAGGGAAAATATCGATTTTTATCATTTTAATATAACATCTGAATTTAAATGAAGATTTAAAATGATTGTTGACAAACACGGCACCAGGTTATATCCTGCAAAAAAGTTTATTATAGAGAACGACAGGTAATGATGAAAAAGTATGGCGCCCCTTCGGTAAAAAAAGCCTTTGCCATTCTCAGTGCGATTTCAGCATCAAAAAACGGAATGGGAGTGAGTGATCTGGCCAAAAAACTCAAAATGGCCAAAAGCACGGTCCACGGCATGACCTCGGCCCTGGAAGAGCTGGGGGCCGTCATGCGGGACCCGCTGACCAAAAAATACAAACTGGGCTTCACCCTGCTGGAAATCGGCCGCTCCGCCTATTCCCGCATCGACCTGGAAACCTCGGCCCGGCCGGTGACCGAAAAGTTGATGGAAAAGACCCGCACATCGGTTTTTCTGGGCATCCTGAACTGGGACCAGGTCACCATCCTGGACATCGTCGAGTCCAGACAGGAACTTCATATCACCGCCCCGGTGGGCTCAACCGTCCCCCTGTTGGCCGGTGCGGTGGGCAAGGTCTTTCTGGCTTCCATGCCCGAGCAACAGGCGGCCAGAATTATCAAATCAAAGGGGCTGCCACGGTTTACGAACAACTCCATTGTCGATGTGAATTTGTATTTCAAAGAATTACAGCGCGTCCGGGCACAGGGCTATGCCGTGGATGACGAGGAATATATTATCGGTGTTCGCGCCGTGGCCTCCCCGCTGACGGGTTTGGGGCAACTGCGATCCGCCATCTGGGCCGTCGGCTTCAAGGCCAACCTGGATGAAAAAAAGATGAGGGCTCTCGTCGGAGAAACCCACAGGGCCGCCCAGACCATCAGCCGGCGGATTCAGCAACAGCTGGTGGGCTAAAACATCAAGCATCCACCCCTTCGTGGAACACCAGGGATTTGACCGTCACCGGGTATACCTGCCCGGCCACCAGGGGCTCTCCGATATCAATCCAGTCTCCTTCTTTCAATTTCAGTTCGTCGATGGCCAGCAGGTTGGTCTTCAACCGCGTTTCACGGCGAATCACATTGCCCACGCTGCAGGCAATATCGGTCCCAAAGACCAGGATGACCGGCAGCTGATTGCTGACCGTATCGGCAAGGGCGCGCTCAATGGATTTGGCAAACAATTCCAGGTGGGGATAAAAGACCCGGACCGGGTCCTTGAAATACAGCGCCACCACCTCATGGCCCTCGGTGATGTCAAATCTGCGAAAGGCGGCATTGACTTGCGCCATCACATGCTCCGGGCTTAACCGGGATTGGTCCACATCCACGCGGATGACGGGAACATTGCGGATCGGAAAGGATATGGTGCTGTCACTGAAACCCGATGAGCCGGAAATGGACAATGAGTAGGCCCCGGCGCCAATGACGGTGGCCCTGATTTTATTGGGCACCTCGATGACCGGCGCACTCAGTTCAGGGGTCATCAATTTTAGTTTGCCGGCCAGGATGTGCCCGATATCGTCAAAATTGTTCAACCCTCCGTACATCAACTCGGCCACTCCGCCGGAAAACGCATATTCATCAATGCGGCCGGGAAAATCCAGGTCGCCGGTCAGCATCAGCTTTCTGGCCAGACGCGATGTTGCCGGTCCCGTGATGACCTCGAACAACACCTCCGCAAATTTTGCAGCGACCCTTTCAATATCTGCCCGGCAAATCCGATCGCCGACTTTCCAGTCAATCCCGAGATCTTCCATCACCAGGGCCGCCGGTTCATCCAGACGCCAGATTCTGCCTTTGGAATCAACGCCCAGCAACCGCCCGCCGACGGAAATACAGCTGGTGGAGACAACCTCTCCATTGCGGGAAATGGCGATGTTGGAGGTCCCGCCGCCGATATCGCACGACAGGATGATTTTGGCATCATCCCTGGAGCGCGCCACCGCCCCCGAGCCCATGGCTGCCAGCAGGCTTTCGAAATTGGGCCCTGCGGTGGCGGCCACAAATTTGCCGGCATCACTGGACAGGGCTGCGGCGATTTGCCTGGCATTTTTTTTGCGGGCCGACTCGCCGGTGACAATCACCGCCCCGGTCTGGATGTCGGCCGGGTCAATGCCGGCGCGCTGATATTCCTGCCTGAAAAAACCGGTCAGCCGGTCGATGTCGATGGTTTTATCATCCAGCAACGGGGTGTGGACGATGCGGCCTTCATAGATGATGTCTCTCTGGCGGATGTTGAACCGCCGGGTGACCGAACGCGGATCTCTTCTGAGAACCAGGTTGGAAAAAACCAGGTGGCTGGTCGAGCTGCCGACATCAACACCCACCGAAAGGATTTCTATTTCATTTACTTCCATCGCCCAAACCAATTCGCACCCGCTTGCGCGGGCCTGCCCCTCCGGCCGGTCGCCAGTCCTTGGGGACATGCAGCTGTTTTATCAAATGCAGTTTGTTCTGTCTTTTGAGTCGCAGGTAAATCATCGCCCAGGCGCAGGGGGTGTCAAAGCCGACCTCGCAGCTGCCGTTTTGCGACCCGCCGCAGGGCCCGTTAAACAGGCTCTTGGCGCAACGGGCCACCGGACAGATGCCGCCGGTAAAGGCCAGCACACAATCGCCGCAGCCCCGGCACATTTCCGTCCAGATGCCCGGCTTGGCCGAAGCCCCTAAAAAAGTGGTGTTGAGCGCCGGAATGACGGGCAGCGGGTCATGGGCGTCGCCCAGGGTCTGAACCCCGGCGCCGCAGGCCAGCGACAGGATGGCATCGGTTCCCTCCGGAATTTTCTGGTATTCCACCACCAGGTCCTGCTCACACTGCCTGAGGATGGCACCCACCTCAAATTTGGGTGGCGTGCCTTTATAATGCCTTATCTGAGAAAGTTCGTGGCACAGGTGCTGGGCCTCCTTTTCACCGCCCGACAGGCAGACGGTGACACAGCTGCCGCAGCCCAGAACCAGTACCTTTCTATATTGTTCGACCGCGGCAACAATTTCCGCCAGCGGTTTCAAATCACCGACAATCATTTTTCCCCCACGTTTATCCGGGTTCTGCCAGGCCTTAATAGCGGCCACTTCGAAGCGGCCTGCCGCTGCCGGTGCTGCGGGCAGAGGGGGTCCTGAGTCGTATTCACCCCCCCGATCACCTTTTGCTGGTAAGCAGCCGAATAAAGCGGCTGACCGCAGACCTGGCAGCGGACCAGCTCCATGGTCACCACATCATCCCATTGGCCGGCCAGCAGATATTCAAACTCGATGGCTTTTTGGGGGCAGACCCGCCAGCATTGGCCGCAGCGGGCGCACTTGGTCATGTTGTGCTGCAGCGTGCGTTGATTGTCCTGATCCATATAACTTAAAGCCGACGCCGGACAATTTTCGACGCAGGACAGGCACCCGTTGCAGTTTTCATTGACCCGAAAGTAAGACATCTAGCCTCCGCCAACCAACAGCATAAACTTGACCACATCCCCGTCCTTGAGAATGCGCTGTGAATATTCGTTTCGGGGCAAAAACCCTTCATCGTTGATCATCACCTGGATCGCCATGTCCAGCTGTCCTTGCGAGTCAAGCAAAATCTTGGCCGCCGGGCGGCCATGGCGGGCCACGATTTTTGCCACAAGATCGGCCACCGTGCCTGCCGGCAATTCCAACTGGGTTGTCTTGCCGATTAATTTGGACAGGGTCGGCAGCCCGAGAGATTCTACCTGGATTTTCAAAAAAACCTCCAATTTGTTCATTTAGATGAACATTGAGTCGGTCGTAATTTTACCATGAAATGTTTATTTGTCAAGTGAATTAGTCAATTTGCTTATTCATGCATCGGTCTCCCTTTACAAGCTGACATTTCAAATAATTGAATGTTCAGTATCATGAACCATGTGAACCTAAAAGCACGCGCCTTGCTGGCGTGCGACCTTTAACGGCTGGCATATTCCCGGCACCTTGCGCCCTGTGTCGGGCATTGACCCTCTATTCTGCAGATTTTATTTCGACCGCGCGCCGTCCAAATTGGTTTACGTTGTGGTACAAATTGCTTGACTTGAGGAGACGGTTAATGTAGCTATCATATAGCTGCTCAGAATGGACCGAATCAACGAAAAATTCAATTCGGGGTCTGATTTTTCAAGGCCTTAATATCATATGAATTCCATTAGGAAAGGCCATTCTCGTCGCTGATAAGTTCGCCCGCGGCACAGCCCAAACGCCGCAATCCCCTTTGGTCACAATTGTCGCCTTTTTTCAACGGCCACCATCAAATGATCAAACCAGAAAAGGAGGATCGCATGAAACGGAATTTATTTTTTTCCAGTCTTGTCCTGTTTGCCGCCCTGGCATTGCTGATCACCATTCCAGCCGCCCATGCCGCCGAACCCATCGTCATCGGCGTGCCGACATCCCTGGGGTTTCTGGAAGGCAAGGAGTCTCACAAGGTGGTCCAGATGGCGGTCAGTGAAATCAATGCCAAAGGCGGGGTCAATGTCGCCGGCACCAGAAGGCTCCTGAAAGTCGTGGCTGCCGATCTGCGGGATGCGGCCCCCGGCGTTCCGGTTCCCGAAGCGCTGCTGGGACTCGAAAAGATCATCCTTGAAAAAAAGCCGACGGCCATTGTGGTGGGGCCGTTCCGTTCCGAAGCCCTGATCGCCGGCATGGATATCATCGCCAAGTACAAAACCCCCATGCTGGGCACCATCGCCATGAGCCCCGGCTCCGAAAAAAAACTCAAACAAAACCCGGAAAAGTACAAATACATTTTCCGGACCTGCCTGAATGCGATTCACCTGGTCAAATACCTGGCCGGCAACATGGCCCTGATCAACAAGCAATTCGGGTTCAATAAAGTATACGTCATGCATCAGGATGTGGCCTGGGCCCGGGCCACGGCGGGCTTTGTTAAAAAGGTGTATTTTGACAAGGCCGGCTGGGAAGTGCTGGGAGTCGAAGCTTATCCCACGGGGACCTCGGATTTCTCATCGGCTTTGATGAAAGCCCGCGCCAAGGGCGCGCAGGTAATCATGCCGATTTTTGACATGCCCCAGAGCGGAATCCTGGTCAAACAGTGGAAAGCCATGCGCATCCCGGCGTTGATGGCCGGTTTCATTTCCCCGCTGGCCGGCTCCGACGCCTGGAAAACCTTCGGCGGTAAAATCGGCGGGGCCATGAACAGCATCTTCGAGCTGGGCAGTGCCATCGGCTCCTCCAAGGTCCCACTGTCCGTTGCCTTTATCAATAAGTACAAAAGGGTTTACAAAAAATCCCTGCAGGCCGGCCACGGCCCTGCCCCGGCCTATGAATCCGTCTATATTCTGGCTGAAGCCATTGAACGCGCCGGCAGCCTCGATGCGGATGCCATTGTGGCTGAAATCGAAAAAACCGACCGGGTGGGTGTCATGGGACGCGTGCGCTATGACAAGGGGCATCAGGCCATTTTCGGCTCCGACCCCCAGCAGACCGCTGTGGGCGTTGTGTTTCAATGGACCGAGGACGGCAAGCGCAAAATTGTCTTTCCCCAGTCCGTTGCCGAAGCCAAAATCCAGCTTCCGCCGGGGCTGAAGTCCTTGAAATAAAAAACAGGCGCAGCCGGCTTCAACCGCCGCCCGGCGGCAGGCTGCATCTGAGAATATTTACTTGTGGGGGCGGTTTTCAGCCGCGATATGACCCAGCAAGCTGATATTGCATATCGCCACTGGAAGATCGCTCCCACTGTTTTTTTCCCGCAGGGGATCCATGTTTGCTGCCGTATCGGCAGAGGAGATCTGTTCCGCAATGTTTCTGGGCACCATCGTATATGCGCTGATCAACAGCGTTATTCTGGCCCTGATGGCCATCGGCTTTAACCTGACTTTCGGCATCAGCGGGGTGGCCAACTTCGCCTACGGGGCGCTGTATATCTTTGCCGCTTACACCAGCTGGATGTTGATGAACCTGCTGCACCTCCCCTATTTTGCAGCCGCTGCGATCTCCATCCTGCTGACCACCCTGCTCGGAGCATTGATGTACCGCTTCATTTTACTGCGGGTGCGCGGTCAGGTGCTGTCGGAGGTCATCGCCACCTTCGGCATCGGTCTGGCCATCCTGGAATTGTTCCGCTACCTGGGCTTTGTGGGGTTTGAATATACCCTGCCGGTTTTTATCGACCGCAGCTTTTTCATTGTCGGGGCCTATGTCGACATGCAGCGGATTGTGATTGTCATTGCCGGGGTCCTGATCGTGGTTGCCCTGTGGCTTTTCACCCACCACACGGCGGTGGGTCTGGCCTTCCGGGGCATTGCCCAGGATGAGCGCACGGCCCTGAGCCTGGGCATCGATTCGGACTGGATCGCCACCCTCAGTGTCTCCTTTGGGGCCGGGCTGGCGGCTTTGGCGGCCACCCTTATCATTCCCCTGGGCAGCATCTCTCCCGGCGAGGGCTATGATGTTTTGATCAAAGCGCTGGCAGTGTGCATTATCGGCGGGTTGGGCAGCACCGGCGGGGTGATCGTGGCCAGCTTTATCATCGGTTTTGCCGAACGTTTTACCGATTCCTATATCGGCTCGCACTGGACCATGATCGTCAGCCTGGCGGCCATCCTCATTGTCCTGATCGCCAGGCCCTCCGGTTTGTTCGGCAAGCAAAAAGAGCTGGAAGAAAGAATCTAGTAGAAGGGGGAAGTCGGAATGCGGAAGGGGGAAGTTGGAAGAATAAGGTGCAATTATGCAAAAGCGTAAAGAAAGAATCGACCGGGGAATCAAGGCCCGCTCCGAAGATATCTTTGCTCTGAGCTCGTGGCGCGAGATGCTTTACCTGGCCGCTCCCCGTGTGCTTCCCATTGTCGGGTTTGTGGTGCTGCCGCTGGTCCTGGGCAACTACTGGCAAAAAGTCCTGTTGTCGGTGGCCGTATTCGCCCTGCTGGCCATCAGCTGGGACATCCTGGCCCAAAGCGGCATGATCTCCCTGGGCCAGGCGCTGTTTTTCGGCACGGGAGCCTACGCCGCCGGCATCTTCAATTACTACTGGCACTGGCACCCGATGATCTCGCTGGCCGTGGCCACCATCGCCGGGGGGCTGCTGTGCACCCTGTTTCTGCTGCCCGTGCTGCGGTTGCGCGGCATCTATTTTTCCATGGTCACCCTGATCATTCCGCTGATGCTGGTGCGTATCATCGAAGCCACCCGGATTTTCGGAGGAACCGAGGGGCTGACGGGAATCGATGCGCTGAGCTCCAAGTGGATCGAGCTCTACCTGATCATGGGCGTGCTGGCCGCCGCCCTTTTCGGTTTCCGGCGCATGATGGATTCGGATTACGGCCTGGTTTTAAAGGCCATCAATGACAATGACCGCTCGGTCATCAACGCCGGCATCAACATTTACTGGTTTAAGGCCCAGGCGCTGTTTGTTTCCGCTAGCATCGGCGCCTTTGCCGGGGCCTTCATGACCCATGTGTACATGTTTGCGGGCATGCCCGTATTCGCCCTGGACTATTCGATTCTGCCCATTGCCGCGGCGGTGGTCGGCGGCCCCGGCACCCTGGCCGGCGCCACCCTGGGCGCGTTTATCCTGGTGCCGATGTCGGAAATTCTGCGCGGCATCGGAGGACTGCGCATTGTGCTGTATGGTCTGTTTCTGGTCGTTTTCATCGTGGCGCTGCCCGAGGGCATTTTCCAGTTTGTGCAGCGCAAATACCATCAATTTGAAAGATGGGTGGAGGTGGAATAATGGCTCCTTCGACGTTGCTGAAAGTCGCCGGGGTCCATAAGAATTTCGGCGGGGTACAGGCGGTTTTCGACCTGAGCTTCGAGCTGGCACCGGGTGAACTGCTGGGCCTGATCGGCCCCAACGGCTCGGGCAAAACCACGGCGGTCAACCTGATTACCGGCTTTGTCAAACCCTCGGAAGGAGAGATTTTTTTTCGCGGCCGCAACATCACCGGCCTGGCTCCCCACAAAATCGTGCGCCTGGGAATCGCCCGCACCTTTCAGATGGTCAAACCCTTCTACCAGCTGCCGGCCTATAAAAACATGATCATCCCCCTGTATTCGCCCCGGGTCAAGCAGCTGGCCGGCGGAAAATACGGCGACCGGGATGCGGTGGCACTGGACCTGCTGGAAGAAGTCGGGTTTGAGCGCGATGCTTTTGTGGCTTACAAAAGCGCCAGTGTGCTGCCCCAGGGATATCTCAAACGCCTGGAACTGGCCAAGGCCATCGCCCTGCAGCCGGATCTCATGATCCTCGACGAGTTGTTTTCGGGGCTGAGCCTGGCCGAAGTGGCCGGTATGCTGCCGATTATTGAAAAGCTGCGCCAGGAAGGCAAGACCATCATCATGATTGAGCACCGCCTCAAGGAACTGTTCCGGATTGCCGACCGGGTGGTGGTGCTCAATTTTGGAGAAAAAATCGCCGAAGGCCTGGCCAATGAAGTCATGGAAAGCGATGCCGTGAAAAAAGCTTACCTGGGCGCGGAAGCATAGAATAGCTCTTGGCTCATAGTTAATGGCTAAAATGATTTGCTCCACCCAAGACTATTAGCTGTCTGCAATGCGCCATCAACTAAATCGAGGAGTTGTTTTTTAATGCTGGAAGTAAAAAACCTGATGGTTTTTTTTGAAAACGCGCTGGCCATCAACGATCTGAGCCTGCAGGTGCAGGCCGGGGAAATCGTCGGGATCATCGGATCCAACAGCGCCGGCAAGACCACCTTGATGAACGCCCTTTCCGGGCTGATCATTGACATGCGCATCAAGGAAAAACGCCGCGGCGGAGAGCGCATCACCGTTTACGGCCACATCATTTACAACGGCGAGGACATCACGGCCACCAAACCCAGCGAACGGGTCAAAAAGGGTATCGTGCTGTGCCGGGAGCGGCACCCGGTGTTTCCCGAAAGCAGTGTCGTGGAAAATTTGAAAATCGCCGGCTACCTGAAGAAAAGACGGCAAATCCGCGAGTCCATTGAAACTGTTTTCGACATCTTTCCGGCGCTGTCCAAGCTAAAATCACGCAAGGCCGGCTTTTTAAGCGGCGGCGAGCAGCAGATGCTGGCCATCGGCATGGCCCTGGTGGTGCGCCCCAAACTGCTGCTGCTCGATGAACCCCTGCTGGGCCTGAGCCCCATGATGCAGCAGGTGGTCATGGAGGCCATCGTGGGGCTGAAGGAAAATTCCGACATTACCGTGGTGCTCAGCGAACAGTTCGCCCGGCCCGTATTGCCGGTCATTGACCGGGGGTACGTGGTCGAAAACGGCATGCTGTCGCTTTCCGGCAGCGGTCAAGAGTTGATGGCAAACCCCGAAATCAAATCCGCCTATTTCGGCATATGAGGCCCCAGTGCATGACATCGACTGCTGAAAATACAATTTATGCCGCCTTTGCGGAGACCGCCCGTCGACGCGGCGATCATCCGGCTGTCATTTACCTGGGAACCGGATTTTCCTATCAACGCCTCAGGCAGCTGGCCGAACGGTTTGCCGACGGTTTGGTTGACATCGGCGTTGTGCCCGGCCAGAAAGTCATGCTGTATATCCCCAACAGCATCCAATGGGTCATCGCCTGGCTGGGCATCCAGAAAATCGGAGCGGTGTGCGTGCCCATCACGCCCATCTACACTCCCCACGACATCACCTACATCGCCAATGACAGCGGCGCGCAGACCATTGTCTGCGCGGACACCAATTTTGGCTACGTGACGGGTGTTCTGCCGCAAACGAATCTCAAGCGGGTGATCGTGACCAACGCGGCCGATCTGCTGCCGTGGGCCAAACGCTTTTTCGGCTACCTGTTCGACGTGGTTCCCCGCGGCAAGTTTGCCCTTGGACCCCAAACTTTTGCTTTTAAATCGCTTTTGGCCAGGGGCCGCCCCCGCAGCCACCCCACAACGGGGGAACGCTGCAAGAACGGCGCCCTGGCCCAGATCCTGTACACCGGCGGGACCACCAAGTTTCCCAAGGCCGTCCCATTCAGCGCCGAGCTGTTTCTGGTTTCCGCCGACGAGCAGATCCGCATCAGCGAACCGCTGTTTGCCGCCGATCAAAACGTGATCATGGGCAATGCCCCCCTGTTTCACATCCTGGGGCAAACCTGCAGCCTGGCCACGCTGCTGGTGGGCGGCAGCCTGATTTTGCAGCCGCGCATCAACCTGGACGCCACCTTTGACGCCATCGCGCGTTTCAGAGCAAAAACCATGATCGGCGTGCCCGCTCTTTACCGCATGATCCTGGAACACGTCCGCCTGGACCAGTATGACCTCAGTTCGCTGCAATATTGTTTTTGCGGCGGTGATGTCCTGCCGGTGGAGGTGGGCAAGCGCTGGCGGGAAAAGTTCGGCCATCCCATCTACCAGGGATACGGGGCCACCGAAACCTGCGGCGGCGTGGCCATGTGTCCGGTGGACGTGGAAAATCCCCCCAAAAGCGTGGGGCGCATCGTGGCCAGCAAGCAGGTCAAAATCGTCGACCCGGCCACCCTTGAGCCGGTGGCGACGGGACAACCCGGGGAGCTGCTGGTCTCATCGGCGCACATGGTCAGCGCCTACCTGAACAAGCCCGAAGAAACCGCCGCCGCCTTTGTCGAACTGGATGGGAAAAAATGGTACCGCACCGCTGACATCATGTCCATGGATGAAGACGGCTACCTGTATTTCGTGGACCGCACGGTGGACACCATCAAACACAAAGGCTACCGCATTTCGGCCTCAGAGATCGAATCCGTGCTCCAGGAGCATCCGGCGGTCATCGCCTCCTGCGTGGTCGGAGTGCCCGACGAAAAGGTGGGCGAGCGCATCAAGGCTTACGTGGTGCTCAAGGAAGACATCAAGGGCATCACCGGTTACGAGCTTATCAAATGGTGCCGGCAGACCCTGGTGTCCTACAAGGTGCCGCATTACATCGAGTTCCGGGACATGCTGCCCAAGTCCAAGGTCGGCAAACTGCTGCGCCGCGAAATTCGCAGCGAGGAACAGCGCCGCAAAGAAACCTGAAGGCTGATGTGCTTTCAGTCCACCGCCCGGCCCAGTTTCGTCGGACCGGGTTTGGCCACCGGCACCCGGCGCTCGATCACCCGCATGGCCTTCCACTTGCCTCCGAGAAAACGAAGAAAAAAAGTCGTCCCCAGCAAAGTGACATAGGCGGTGGCAAACACCCAGGCCACCAGCAGGCCGGATTTGAACACCACCACCGCAAGGTACACCGGAACGATCAGGACAAACAGCGACAGAGCAACGGTTACCAGCATCACATAGCGGGTGTCACCGGCTCCCTTGATGGCCGAGCAAAAGATGATGTTCATGGTGTCAAATATGGAATATACCGCCACAAAACGCAACAAAACGACGCTGTAACGATAAATCTCCCCAAAATCCCGTGGGTCCGCCTGCAGGGCGAAGGGCGCTACAAACACGTCGGGCACCAGCACATAGGCCGCCGCAATGCTGGCCATGTAAGCAAAAGTCAGGTGAAAGCCCGAATAAGCCGCCGCCTGGGCCAGCTCCGGTTGGTTGGCCCCCAGGTATTGCCCCACGAGCACCGATATGGCGATGCCGCATCCGATCATGGGCATAAATGCCAGGGTGTTGATGTTGAAAGCGATATTGGTGGCGGCCAGGCTGGCAGTCCCCAACCGTCCCACCACCAGGACAAACCCGGTAAAAGCGGCCATTTCCAGGAAAAACTGCACCCCGGAAGGAAAACCGAAACGCAGCAGGCGCCATAGGAGGTCTTTTTGCAGGCGCCATCCCCGCAGGGTGTGGTAAGTGTTGTCAATTTTCCTGCTGCTCAGCAGGACGAAAAAAACCAGCAGGGAAAACACGCCGGCGGCCACCGTGGCAATGGCCGCCCCCCGGATTCCAAGCGCGGGAAACCCCCAGTGGCCGAAAATCAGGGCATAGTCCAGGATCAGGTTGACCCCCGTGGTAAAAACATTGACCCACATCACGGGCCAGGTCTTGCCCCGGCCGCTGAAAAACCCGGAAAGGGCGTAGGACGCGACGTAAACGCCGCCGCCCAGGCACAGAATTTCGAAATAAGCCACCTCGTTTTGCTGCACCGCCACGCTGTGGCCCACCAGGCTGAAAATAGAACGGGCAAAGGGCACGGCCCCCAGCAACACCAGCCCGCCCAGCAGGGAGACGTAAACGCCCTGCCACAATGCGGGGCCGATGCGCTGATAGCGCCCGGCGCCGTAATACTGGGCCACAAAGGTCGTCGCGTAGCCCGCCGTGCCCATGAAGATGCTGACAATGGAAAAATAGAGCATCCCCGCCGGCATGGCCGCCGCAATGGCCTCCGGCGAATACCAGGTCAGAAACATGCGGTCCACGAAGTGCTGCACCGACCAGGTTGCCGTGCTTAAAACCAACGGTATGGCCACCGCCAATACTTCCCGGTACCCTCCTGCCCTGCTCCACCGCCATCTCAGATACTGCATGTCTTGCCTGTCTAAGCCACGAAAAAGCCCTCGCTAAACCGTCTCTCACGATTGCTGACAACCGGTTCAGCCTGAGGGCACACGGCAGCCGAACTTGATGGTTTCGTAAAAAGTTCCTTTTGTTCGCTTCGTGAGTATTTTGGGGATGGCCGGAACCCTTCGCTGAAATTCAAAAACTCGGGCTGACGCCCTCAAACAGTTTGAATTTCTTAACGCTCAGGCTCCCGGCCATCTTGATCCCAAAATACTCAAAATCGCTCACAAAAGACTTTTTACGGGGCCGTCAAACTCAATGCTGCATATATTTTCCCAGCAGCCGCTGCTGGATCTGTTTTGCCGCCGATGCCAGGTCTTTTTTGCGCACCCCGGTCTGATAAATTTCGGTGATCAGCCGCGCATGGTCCGTGGCGGTCCTGTAACCGCCGGCAACGGCGTGCTCGATGACCTCCCAGTCTCCTGTCTGCATAAACTGTTGAAACGCCACCGGCAGTTCAGGGAAAAACTCCTTGACCAGGCCTTCAAGAAAGGCAACGTAAAACGCCAGCATCACAGCCTGGCGATTTTTGACGATATACTGAAGGGTTCCGAAGGCATTCGTGTCGGCGGCCAGGTCTTTCACTGCCCGGGCCAGGTGCTCCACCGGCGAAGCGGGAAAAGCGGCGATGATCTGCCGCCAGGTGTCGCCCTCAAAGACGGTATCATGCAGTTCACCGATCTCGTGGTAAATGTAAATTTCTTTTTGCGCGGCCACAATGCCGGTCAGGTGCTGGCGCACCGCTTCAGGTTGCAAGTCCCCCAACCCCCAGCGCTGCAGCGCAAAACGCAGAGCCGGGCGGGCGGATTTATTTATGTAGAAAATTTTATCCCAGATAAAAAAGCGGGCCGTTTCCTGGCGCAAAAGCACACAGCCGTCCTGGGTTAGGGCCGGAATCGTCAGCAGATCACGTGCCATTTCACGCTCCAGGATATAGACGGTGTTGCCGTCAATGGTGGTCTTTTCGCCGATGGCGGCCAGAAAAAAAGTCGGCTTGAGGCTGCGGGCATAGCCGGCCCCGTAATACAAATGCTTTGGTTCCAGCAGCTTGTTGATGCCGATGGTGTCGAAAGGATCAAATTTTTTCCCGTCAATGCTCAATTCCACAAAATCTTTTTGACTGTACTGCTCCCACCTGTTTTCGCGGACTTCGATCCATTCCAGGACCTCGGCGGAATCCCGTTCTTCCCATGGCGGCAGTTTGTTTTCCCATTTGTAAAGATCGCGCAGCCGCAGGGCCAGCCCGCAGATTGAAAACATTCCGGCATGGTGGGCATCGGAAATGTCACAATTATAAAGGACCTGGTGCGTAATTTTTTTCAAGTCAGCAGCGGTCATCTGGCGATCCTGTCCCCTGGCCGGGTTTTTGTCCGCCCCTCTTGCGGATGGTTGCGCACTTCAAAAAAAGGGCCGCCCCACGGCGGGATTTCGACCCCCCGGTTCTGGTTTGATGCTGTTAAGCAGGTTATCTTTTTCCGCCTTGCGAGTCAACAAAAGCCGCAGCGCATTTTGCGCTGGACAATCCATTCTTCCGATAGTATACCTCAACGTTGCATAAACAACATGGCAAACACTATCTAATGATCCGACATTCCAACAAAAATAATACTAAAGGCACCTTCTTGAGAATATCCCAGCGGGTGAATTCAAGGATGGGATCTTTTTATGCCATGTTGTTTCCCCTCCGGGAAAGCCGCAGGACTTCAGATCCTGTGTTGCCAGGGGTTCGCGGTATCAGAATACAGCTTCACCCTTGGTGCCTTGGCTCTGAAGCCCTCCGACTTTTACAACATTAAGGTATCGCCACGATTCATGGAATTGGAAGATCACTTCAAGGTCCCGCCGGCTGAAATTCAGGCCCGCACCCTGAAAATCCAGCGTGCGCTGCAACGGGAAAAAATCGACGGGCTGTTCATTGTGCAGCGGGTGGACCTGTTCTATTTTTCCGGAACCGCCCAGAACGGCTTTTTGTATATTCCGGCCGAAGGGTCGCCGCTTTTATTCATCAAGCAATACCTGCCCCGCGCCGAGCGCGAAGCCAGCATTGCCGATATTGTAAAAATTGCATCGATCAAGGAAGTGCCGGGACTGATCACGGACTTTTACGGTGGATTTCCCGAAGTGCTCGGGTTTGAACTCGATGTCGTGCCGGTCAACGATTTTGTTTTTTACCAGGGTCTTTTGCCCGCTAAGAAATGCGTGGATGCTTCCGCCCATATTTTGCGGGTCAGGCAGATCAAGTCCGGATGGGAAATCCAGCAGCTGCAAAACACGGCCGCCATGACCGCCAGGACTTTTGAATTCATGCGCACCGCCCTGCGGCCCGGGCTTACAGAAATGGAATTTGCCGGCATCTTTGAAACCTACGCCCGTCGGCTGGGTCATGCGTCTCATTTGCGGGTCCGGCACTACCTGACCGAAGGCTACCCCTGGCATGTGCTGAGCGGCAAAAGCGGTTCCCTGGTGGGACTGCTGGATTCTCCGGCCAGCGGTGAAGGAACCTCGGCGGCTTTTCCGGTGGGCGCCGGTCAAAAAAAAATCCAGGTTGACGAACCGGTGATGGTGGACCTGGGATCCGTCTTGAACGGCTATCACATGGATGAAACGCGCATGTTTGCCGTGGGATCCATGCCCCGGCACGCCATGGAGGCCAGCCTGGCGACCATTGAAATCCACAATCGGGTCATTGAAAAGGCCGCTCCCGGGATCCGGGTGGAGGAAATCTTTGATTGCGCACTGAAACTGGCCAAATCCATGGGATACGAGTCGCAGTACCTGGGAATTTCGGGGCACAAGGTGAACTTTATCGGCCACGGAATCGGCCTTGAGTTGATCGAACCCCCCATCATCGCCCGCAACCGCAAAGAGCGCCTTGAAGCGGGGATGGTCCTTGCCCTGGAACCCAAAATGGTGTTCGAAAACCAATTTGCCGCGGGCATTGAAAGCGTTTTTGCGGTCACGGAAACCGGCGCCCAGCTGATCAGCAAAGTACCGGTGGAAGTGTTTGTATGTTGAAAGGAATCGCATCAAAATGCCGAAGACCGGAATTCTCAAACCAAAAACTCCCCATGAAATGCGGCAACTGATCAATGTTGCGCTGGGTGAGGAAAAAGCCGACCTGGTGGTCACCAATGCACGGGTGGTCAATGTTTACACCGGCGAAGTCCTGGCCGATCACAGCATCGCCGTCAAGGGGAAATGGATTGCCTATGTGGGCAAAGACTGGCAGAGCAGTGTCGGCCCCGGCACCGAGATCATCGATGCCGGCGGCCAGACCGTCATCCCCGGTCTGATCGACGGCCACACCCATATTGCCTGGATGTTTACGCCGGGGGAATTTTTAGGGCATGCCATCCCAGGAGGCACCACCACGGTGGTCACCGAAACCCTGGAACCTTACGCGGTTTGCGGAATCGACGGGGTGATTGATTTCCTCGACGCCCTGAAGGACCAGCCCATTAAGATTCTGGCCACCGCTCCGGCCATGGTTTCCATCAGCAGAGCCATCTGCGGCATCAGCCGGAAAGACCTGGCCACAATCCTGGAAAGAGACGATGTCATCGGCCTGGGCGAAAGCTACTGGCAGTCCATTCTGCAATATCCTGACCGCATCCTGCCCCGCTATGAACAGAGCCTGGCAGCCGGCAAAACCCTGGAGGGGCATTCCGCCGGCGCCCGGGACAGGAAACTGGCCGCCTATGTGGCTGCGGGCATTTCTTCCTGCCATGAGCCGATCACCGCCGAACAGGTGCTGGAACGACTGCGGCTGGGGCTGCACATTATGGTCCGTGAAGGCAGCATCCGCCGGGACCTGGAGGAAATCGCCGCAATCAGAAATTCAGGCGTCGATCTGCGGCGCCTGATCCTGTCCACCGATGGAGTGGAGCCCGGAGATCTGCTGGAAAAAGGCTACCTGGAACACGTGCTGCAAAAGGCCATTGACTACGGCTTCGATCCCGTGGCCGCGGTTCAGATGGCCACCTTGAACGTGGCCGAACATTTTTCCCTGGACGGAATGATCGGAGGCATTGCCCCCGGGCGCTTTGCCGACATGGTCATTATTCCCGACATTCGAACCATCGACGCCCGGGTGGTCATCAGCAACGGCACGGTAGTGGCCCGCGACGGTCAGCTGGAAGTGACGCCACGGCGCCACGCATTCAGTGCCGCAAACCTCAACAGCGTCAAATTGCCCCGGGACCTGGAACCGGCGGATTTTATCATTACTGCCGAAGGCAGCCCGGCTGAAGTACAAGTGCGGATCATCCACATGGTCACTGACCTGGTGACCACCCAGTCAGACATGAAATGGCCGGTCGTCGAAGGACAGCTCCAAGTCGATGTAGCGCAGGACATTGTCAAGGTTGCCGCCATTGACCGCACCCACCAGCCCGGCAAAATGCAGGCCGGCCTGATCAAGGGCTTTGGCATCAAATCCGGCGCCATGGCCTGCAGCGCCGCCTGGGACACCTCGGACATCATCGTCGTCGGCGTCGATGACAGCGACATGGCGGCCGCCGTCAACCGCGTGCATGCCCTTCACGGGGCGGCGGTGATCTGCGAAAACGGAAAAATCCTGGCGGAGCTGGCCCTGCCGGTTTTTGGAATCATGTCGGATCTGTCGCTTGAAGCCATCGCCCACAAGCTCGATGAGATTACCAAAACCGCCGCCGGGCTGGGAGTCACCTTTCCCAATCCCCTGCTGACCCTGATCACCCTGACCGGAGCGGCGATTCCCTATCTGAGGATCTGCGAAGAAGGGTTGGTGAATCTGAAAGACGGCCGCCCACTGCCGCTGATAAAAACATCCTGATGCCGACGCATGGCCGGACACTCCATTCAGCTCAGAATTGCATACGATAGCGGAAATCACAGTGGGACGCACCCTCCATGATGGTTTGGGTCCTTTCCAGTAACACCTCCGGGTTAAACCCGTGGATCAGCGAAAAATCGCGGGCGCATGACAGGGTCAGGCCGAACTCGCGGATTCCCAGCGCCTCGTAAAGTTCCGCATAGCGGCAGCGCGTGACGTTAAAAGACAGCACTTGATCGCTTTGTTCGAGCACCTCGATTTCCAGGGCATTGTCCATGGTCCAGAACTGCAAAGACTGCACAAATTTCTCAAGGGAATTCCCCCCCATAAGGGCCGCCAGCTCGGCCCCCTGCTGTTCGGCAATCTCGACGATGGTGCGGCGCATCACCTCCAGCACCTGCCCGCGCCCGAATTGGCAGCCCAAGGCTTCCAGCATGGGCGCCAGAATGCGCGCTTCGACCTCCCGCCGGGTGAGCACCCCGATTTTTTCGTTGAGGGTATCCCGTGTTCCCAGCCTGCCTGTGGGACTTTGATCCTTTTTGAACGTTTCATCCTGCATGGTCGCCAACCTTTCGTTTATTAGGCGTTTATCAGATTCGATTATTATCCCAGGTCGTTTCCGTTGGCAAGCGGCATCGAATCCCACCATGGGATTGACGCATCCCCCAGTGCTCCAATCTGAACATCCCCTGCCCCTTTACAAAGCATGGCCAGTTGTTCTATAAGAAAGTCTAAGCGGGATGGAAGCCGGGCGAATTTACTACCCATTGAGCTCAATATGTATTTTGGTTGAGCGTCGTTGCCCATTTAGGGAAACCAGCCATCGGATCTGATATGATTTCAGAAAACAAGAAACCCCTGAAGCAAGCGCTCATATTCTGCCTGCTGGCCGTCCTGCTGCCAGTCACAGGCTCCGCCGATCCCAACAACCGGGATGCCGCAACAGCTGCAGAATCCGCGGCCGGGTGGCTGCGGCTTGCGCCGGGGCTTGAACTGGGGTTTTTCCGTTCGCCGCAGCCTTCTGAAATGGGCGATTCCCTCGTGCGGGTACTGCGGATCGATCCACAGTTCTACAAATTCAGACTGCTCAACGCCTCGGCCATTAAAAACGGCAAACCCCTTTCGGCCCGGGATTGGAGCCGACGCTGCGGTCTGACCGCCGCCATCAATGCCAGCATGTACCAGGCGGATTATAGAGCCAGTGTCTCCCTGATGCGCACCCGGGGCCACGTGAACAATCCAAGACTTCGCGAAAAAGATATGACCATACTGGCCTTTGACAGACTCGGGTCCGAAATTCCTGAGGTTAAAATCATTGACCGCCAGTGCGATGATTTCACAATCTGGCAGCGCAAATACAGCACCCTGATTCAAAGCATTCGCATGATTTCCTGCACCGGCAAAAACGTCTGGCGTCAACAGGCCGGAAAATGGAGCACTGCGGCCATCGCCACCGATCAAGGCGACCGGGTGCTGTTTATCCATTGCGGATCGCCATACAGCACCCATGACCTGATCAATATCCTCAAGGCATTGCCCCTTGATATTTCCCGGGCCATGTATACCGAAGGCGGACCCCAGGCACAGCTTTATATAAAAAGCGGGCAGCACGAATATGAATTCAGCGGCGCCTTCCAGTTGGATCACCGGCAAAACAGCACGGCGCTTTTTGCTCCACCCATTCCGAATGTGGTGGGAATTGCGCCGCTGCCGGCTCCCCATCAATAGCTTTGCAAACAGAGGAACAATGATGAAACGACATGTCGAATTGTTGACCACGGTGTTGCTGCTGGCTGTCCTGTCGGGATGTTCGGGCACCATGAAAGGGGTGATTCGACGGGATGCGATCAGAATCCAGATTACCTATACGGACGCCACGGTGGGAGTCGGCCAGTTGCAAACCGTGCTGCCTGACGGAGAACGCTTTGAAGGCAAACTGGCAAAACCCGGGGACCCGGAATCTCTGGCAGGGGCTAACGCCGGCGCCGCATCCTTGAATTTCCCGGCCGTTGATGAGCTCAATGCGAACGCGGAGGCGGTGCTGGCCGGCGACCGGGGCAATTTCATGAAATGCCGTTTCCGGCTCACAGACGTCATCATCGGGCTTTCCGCCGGGGGCGCCGGCATCTGCCAGCTCACTGACGGGCGAATCATTGACGTGTTTTTTTAACAGGCAGGCAAGGCCATGATTGAAATTCATCTCTACGGCAAACTTCGACGCTATGCGCCGGAAACATTGATCGAAAAGGGTACTGCTATCCGGATGCACCCGGAGCCTGGCGAAACGTTGGAAACACTTTTAAAGCGCCTGCAGATACCCATCGAAGAGATCTACTCCATTTTTCTCAATGCCAAATTGCTGGCCGCCCGCAGCAAAATGGCTGCCTGGATTGGCCACCGTCGGGCCGGACCGGATCCTCTTGACTGGGACTTGACAGTGCCGGTTGCATCCGGTGATCGCATCGGTCTGTTCGGCCGCGACATGGCCGCCCTGGTGATTTAGAAAGCCACTACGTTCATCCAGACCATGACCAGACAGTGATCCGCAGTTGGGAATCGACGCCATATGCCAATCGATGACATCCAAAAACGACTCCGCGCCCTCGCCAATCGGGAATACGCAGCGGTCAGCCGGCGGTTTTTTAAAACCGGGCCGGGACAATACGGCGAAGGGGACATCTTTATCGGCGTCCGGGTGCCGACGATCAGAAAGCTGGTGCCCGAATATTTCCAGCGGCCCCTGCCGGAGATTGTCCGCCTGCTGCAATCCCCGATCCACGAGGAGCGCATGCTGGCACTGCTGCTGATGGTGCGCAAATTTACGGTCGGCGACGGTGCCATGAAAAAAAACATTTACCACGCCTATTTGAAAAACACCGCCTTTGTCAACAACTGGGACCTGGTGGACTGTTCCGCCGAACATGTCGTCGGGGCCTACCTGTGGGATAAGAACCGCGCCCCGCTGCACCGGCTGGCGCGCTCAAATGATCTGTGGGAGCGCCGAATAGCGATCCTGTCGACTTTCCACTACATCAAACGCAACGCCTTTGACGAAACCCTTGTCATTTCAGAAATGCTGCTGGCAGACGCCCACGACCTGATCCACAAGGCCGTCGGATGGATGCTGCGCGAAATCGGCAAACGCCGCCGCGAAACCGAAGAAGCCTTTTTAAAAAAACACTACCGGTCCATGCCGCGCACCATGCTGCGCTATGCCATCGAAAAATTTCCGGAACCCCGAAGACAGCGCTATTTGCAAGGCCGGATTTAAGGAGAACGTAAAATCGTTGTTTGGAGGTGCAGCGTCAAGGCGGATCTTGATCTTGCCTGGATTGAATGCTAAGCTTAAAAAATGATGAAACCGAACATGAAAATAAAATCATCCACAAACGTGTTTAAGCGATGCACCTGCTGCGAGTTTCCCTGGCGTTCCCGGGAGGAGTTTTTGCATGACCCCGAACTGGAGCTTGTCGGCTACCAGGTAAACTATGGCAACCTGCAACTGGGCTATTTCCTTTTCAACCACCTGGCCTGCCAGTCCACCATTGCGATTGCCGCCGCCCGCTTCGCAGACCTATACAGCGGCCCGGTTTTCGCCGAGCGCCTGACCGACTCCGATTCATGCCCCGGCTACTGCCTGCATGATGACATTCTTCAACCCTGCACGGCTCATTGTGAATGCGCTTATGTTCGCGAAATATTGCAGATTGTGCGCAGCTGGCCCAAAAATGAGAGCTGCCCGGCTAAAATCTCCCGCGGATCAGGCTGATACTGCCTTTTCCTGTTAGCGAACAACGCAACAGGGGGGAAATCACCTGGAAAAGGAAACAAAGGTCAGATAATGTTTACCCGCGCCATTGTCCGCAAACCGGGAAAAAATTTTGCCCAGGGTCTCACGACGACTACAAATGATGCGCCGGCCAGCTACCAAAAGCTAGTCAATCAGCATGCCGCCTATCTAAACACCCTGGAATCCCTCGGTCTTGAACTGATCCTGCTCGATGCCTTGCCGGATCATCCCGACGCCTATTTCGTCGAAGATACCGCCGTGGTGGCGGCAGATGTGGCGGTGGTCACAAATCCGGGAGCACCGACGCGCCGGGGCGAAGAACAAACCATCGCCCCGGTGCTGGCCCGCTTTCGCAAAGTTGAACGCATCCGCTCACCCGGCACTGTCGACGGGGGGGATGTTTTGCAGGTGGGCAGGAATTTTTTTATCGGGGTTTCCGAACGAACCAATCCGGCAGGAGCCGATCAACTGGGACGAATTTTAAGCGCCTATGGCTATACCTGGTCCACGGTCGCGGTGGGCGCCGGACTGCATCTTAAATCCAGCGTCAACTATGTGGGCCAAAACACGCTGCTGGTGGCCGAAGATTTTGCCGGCCATGAACAATTTCGCGGATACGGCAAGATTGTCGTTGACCACCGTGAAGCCTATGCAGCCAATACCCTGCTGATCAATGACCATCTGCTGATGCCCGCCGGCTACCCCCACACCCGCAAAAAGCTTGAAACCCTGAGCCTGGAGATTATCGAGCTGGACACCAGCGAGGTGCGAAAAATGGACGGCGGGCTGACCTGCATGTCCATTCGCTTCTGACCGGTCCAGCCATTAAGCTGCCGTCATCATCACCGCTGTCCGCATACGTTTTGTCCCCCCGCGATTCATCAATGGCTGTTGGTTTCTGGCTGCGAAATCGCTGTTTCAAAAAAGGCGAATTTGTATTATAGTAGTCGTATTCGTTAATGCTTTCATGGGGATATATCCAATGCCCGCCACCAAACCCCCGGCCAAGGCACCGGATCAGACCGCGAGCGGTTTGAAAAGCGCAACAGCGGTCAGCGGTCTTGCAGGTGTTGAAATTGAGGAACTGTTCCGACTGCTGATGGAAAACATGCTCGATGCGGTCATTATCATCGACTGGGAGGGCACGGTTCTTTTTACAAACAAGGCGGGGATTGAGCTGGTGGGGCTCAAATCCCTTGATGAGGCCCTGGGAGTCAACATGGCCAATTTCATCCACCCCGATTCTTTGGAGAAGGTGGTCGAAGACCTGGAACGGGTGAAACGGGGACAGGGTGGATTTCTGGCCGAATACAAGGCCGTCACCGTGGATGGCGCTATAAAATGGATCGAAACCCATAACGACAAAGTAAACTTTAAAGGCCGCACGGCAGACCTCATCATCATTCGGGACATCACCGAGCGAAAAAAAACAGAGCACGCCCTGCGCGAGAGCGAGGAACGCTACCGAAGGTTTTTCGAAGAGGACCTCTCCGGCACCTTCATTACCCGACCGGACGGACGCATCCTGGCCTGCAATCGCGCCTTTGCGCGCATGTTCGGCTTCCCGTCGGTTGAGCAGGTCCTGGCTTCCCGTGCCCAGCGTTTTTACAAAGACCTGCGTGACCGGGCAAAATTATTGAAGCGGCTGCTGCGCGAGAAAAAGCTTGAAAATTACGAGTCCATCCTGCAGCGCATTGACGGCACCCCCATCCACATCATCGAAAACACCGTTGGCATTTTCAACTCCCAGGGCAGGCTGATGGAAATCATCGGTTTTTTTGTGGACATCACCCGGCAGAAAAACCTGGAGGCCCAGCTGCTCCATGCCCAGAGGATGGAAGCCATCGGCACCCTGGCGGGCGGCGTCGCCCATGACTTCAACAACCTGCTGATGACCATCCAGGGCAATATTTCTCTGCTGCTGCAGGATACGGAGCGTGAACACCCCGGCTATCAACGGTTGGCAATCATTGAAAAAGCCATCAAAAGCGGCGCCCGGCTGACCCGTCAGCTCCTGGCCTATGCGCGCAAGGGAAAATATGAGGTCCGCAGGCTGGATCTCAATCAGCTCGTAAAGGAGGCTGCCGACACCCTCGGGCGCACCCGCAAGGACATCGTCATCGACTTTGAACTGTCCGCCGACCTGCAGGCAATTGCGGCTGACCGCAACCAGATGGAACTGGTCCTGCTGAATCTTCTGATCAATGCCGCCGATGCCATGCCTCTGGGCGGCAAGCTGGTACTGGAAACTTTCAATGTCACCCATGACCGGATCCCGGCAAAACTGTATGACCCCAAATCCGGCCGCTACGTCCTGCTGACGGTCACCGACACGGGCATTGGAATGGATGCCGACACCTGCCGGCAATTATTCGATCCTTTCTTTACCACCAAAAAGACCGGCAAGGCCAAGGGACTCGGGCTGGCTTCGGTCTACGGCATCGTCAAAAACCACGGCGGCTATATCGATGTGCACTCCCGGCCGGGAAAAGGAACCACCTTCAGTGTTTTTCTTCCGGCCGC
The DNA here is from genome assembly GCA_964527835.1 of uncultured Desulfosarcinaceae bacterium. GTDB lineage: Bacteria > Desulfobacterota > Desulfobacteria > Desulfobacterales > JAFDCJ01 > JAFDCJ01. The sequence goes on from CAZGNV010000012.1 coordinate 40,257, forward strand.
CGGCCGTCCGGCGCCACAAGCTCCATCGCCGGTGCGGGCGGTTGAAAAAGGGGGAATAAAAATCCTGGTTGTCGACGATGAAGAATTTGTTCTGGACGTGGCCGTCAAATTGCTTGACAGGCTGGGCTACAAAACCGTGGCCGCCAGAAACGGGAAGGAAGCCGTTGAAATTTACCAAAAAAACAGCGACACCATCGACCTGGTTATCCTGGATATGATCATGCCGATCATGGACGGCGGACAGGCCTTTGATGAAATCAGGAAAATCAACCCCAGCGCCAGGGTTCTGCTGTCAAGCGGCTACAGCCTGGAAGGCCGCGCCAGGGATATAATGAATCGCGGCTGCGACGGATTTATCCAAAAGCCGTTTTCGCTCCAGGAACTGGCGGATAGAATAAAAAAACTGCTGGCCGCCGCTGATCATTCATAAATTGGCCGGACGTTACAGGAGTAAAAATGAAATCAGGAACAATTCTGACAGCCCTCCTGCTGCTGGTCATGCTCGCTTTGACCGCCGAGTCGACCGCCATTGATATCGACTTTACCTCCGACCAGTCATCGCTGCGCTGCTCGGGAGGAATCGTCGCCGTGGGCGATGTGGACCGCTCGGTGCGTGACAAATGCGGCGATCCGCTGGCCGTCACCCGAAGGGATTCGGATTCCTACGATATCTGGATCTACCAGTTTGGCGCTTCCAAGTTCATGTACTATCTGGGTTTTTTAAATGGCAAGCTGCAGCGAATCGTCAGCGCCCCTTGCGGTGTCAACGATCCGGACTGCTATGACCTGAGATAAACACAAAGGACGGGGGCAGAAGGAAACCCAGGATGAATTCGCATTTATTACTTGCCAAAAGTCAGCAGGCATACATGCTGAATGCCATTGCCCTGTTTGCCAGAATCTATTGGGGCCCCGATCCTGAAAGCTGCGGACAACTACTGGCGGGAACCTTCCTGGAACCACTGGAAGTTCTTGGCGACTTGCTGGAGTACAATCCCGCCGGCCTACTGGAAGAGCTGAAAGCCGACCTGACACGCTTTGAGGATGCCGACGCGTTGTTTGAACACCTCGAGGCGGCTTATATCCGTCTTTTCATCAACAACCGCACCGGGGGGATCATCCCGCTGTATGCGTCCTGCCATGCCGGGGGCCAAACAAACGAAGCCAGCGCTCCGCTGATGGGACCGGCTGCCGTAGAAATGAAAAAGCGATTTGAGAGCCAGGGGGTGTCGCTGGGAAATGATGTCCGCGAGCCGCCGGATCACATTTCCATCGAGCTGGAATACCTTTATTTTCTGCTGGAAAAAGGCTGGCGCGGGCAAGAGCGCAAATTGCTGGACGAAGCGGCCGTTTTTGCCGCTGAGGTGATGCAGCCATGGGTATCGGCTTTAAACATCAGACTGGCCAATGAAAAAAAATGCCGGTTCTACCCCCTGGTCACTTCCATTCTGGTATCGATGCTGGCCAACCTCGGGCGCCTGAAACCTTTGGCCTGAAGCATCATCAGTCCAGCTTCGGGATGCAGGTCACGGCCCATAACTCCCAATCGGGATTTGGGCGCGGCACTTTTTCCGAGAGGCCCGCCTCTATTCTGCCCTTGACTTCTTTATCCAGGTTGAGATGGGCCAGTTTTTGATCAACCCCAATCCAAAACAGGCCCTGGTGAAATGCGCGGATATCCCTGGCCCGGGTGAATAAAAATTTTTCTTCGATGCTGCCCAGAAGCGCAATGGGTTTCAGTTGTCTTTTTCCGTTGCGGACGGACACACCCACCAAAACCGCCTCTAACCGATAGGAGGGCGTAGCCCTGGACGGGTGCGCCAATTTGCGCCTTTCCCATTGCACCTGCATGAAATTGCCTCAGCGGGGAGTTACATGACGATATAGCGGTCGGATTTTTTAATTATTTCTGCATTTTTCGCCTGGGTGGCAAAATCTTTGAAACCAAAACCCGGCACATCTCCTTCCAGGCCCAGGGCCCGGAAGCTGACATCGCACAACGACATTTTGGCTTTGCCGATCAGCCGGCTGATTTCCGGCCGCTGGGTGAGAAGAACCCCCTGGCCGGTAAAAAAGATTTCAACTTCCTTCCCCTTGTCACAGGCCGCTTCGGCCAGGTTGACGACATAATCAAGATATTTATCGGAGCTTACCAGTATGCCCAGTTTTTCTGCCATCTTGAAAATTTCCTCCAATTTTTAGTTACCACCAGCAGATGATCTTATCATGGTCGAAAATATCATCCACGAGGGCCCGCCAGTCGATATCGTCTTGATACAGTTCGGCAACCTTGGTCCGGTCTCCGTTGGTGGAAACTTCAACCAGATCTTTGATATTTTCGTCCGGTTTGGATCGATAAATATGCAGGACTTTCATCTTCTCTTCCCCCTAAAATGGAATCACCAGGTCGGCGCGCTGCAACAGCTCGCCGATCTGTTCGATGTCGGCATACTGGAAGCCGTATTTTTCGACGTTGACCCGGTTGTTCGAAAACCGCTCGCCTTCCATCTCGTCGAGAAATTCCATGTTGTCATGGTAAGCCTCATTCATGTCGGCAATTTCGTGGTCCAGCACGAACATCTGCACTTCGGTTTCATAAAGCAGCATGCCAAGGCTGGAACGCAGTCCCTCATACTGTTGTTCGGGGTCCCTGATCAGGACGGCTACTTTTTTCATGGTTCTGTTTGCTCCCTAAAACTTTCTATACTAGGCGTTTGATGTAAAACTTGATCAGCTTGTCTTCCTGCTCGGTCTTGACGATTTCATTGCCGCTTGTTTTGGCCCAAGCCGGAAAATCGGACATGGAACCGGGGTCGGTGGTCTGGGCCTCGATGATCTGCCCGATTTCCACCTCCTTGATTCCCTTGCTGACCTTGACCACCGGCATGGGGCAGGCCAGGCCTTTAAGATCAAATACCTTGGCGACTTCAATGTTTTCACTCATTTTTTTCCTCCTCTTAATTGTGATGAAGCCGTAAAAAGTAACATTTTACGGCACCGTCAATTGTAAAAAATATTTAAATGAACAACTGGACCTTACTGTTCTGGGCCTCCTGCAAAAAGGTCGCCACCCCTGCAAAATCTAGCCCCTTATAGTCAATGAACTCCTCGCGCTTGAAGCCCATCAGGTCCATTGACATCTCACAGACAAAGATGCGCACTTCCAGCTCCTCGGCCAAGGCCAGCATTTCCTCCAGAGAAGCCACGTTTTTCTTTTTCATGAGCGACTTCATCATGGCCGTGCCCATCCCTCCCATATTCATGTTGGAAAGCTTTACCGCCCCGGTTCCCTTGGGCAACATGGCACCAAACATTTTGCCCATCAGGTCCTTGCCGCCGGCTTTCTTCTTGGCATCCCGCAGCACCGGTGTGCCCCAGAAGGTGAAAAACATCACGACCTCCATTCCCATGGCCACCGCACCGGTGGCGATGACAAAGGCGGCCAGCACCTTGTCCAGTTCGCCGCTGAAAACAATCATGGCCAGTTTGTTGTCGGGTGTTTTTTTGTTCAGCGCATCCACCTGGGCTTGAAGGGTTTTAAACTGCTCTTCTAAGTTTTGCATATCCATGACATCCTCCTTTTATTGATACTAACAACCTTAATTTGTTTTATAAATCAAGTAGTTCTGCCAAATAGCGCCTTTTTTCGTACATATCATGAACCTTAAGCGCAAAATTTTTTTCAGCTGTCCGAATTGATGAATATCATTTGGCTTTGCCATTGTCTTTTCAACCTGTTCCTGTGCCGGCCTTGACGGCTTTAAACCATCAATTCCTTTACCGACTCCATGGAGGCCTTCAAAATATCCAGATTGGTCAGCATTGCCTGGCGCTGGTCGGGTTCCATCCGGCTGAGCACCTGGGCATGGATGTGGTCAAGAAACTCCTGGATTTCATTGACCTTATTTTGTCCAAGCGCTGTCAGACTCAGTAAATTGACCCTGGAATCTTCAGGATCCTTGATGCGTTGAACCAATTTTTTTTGCATCAAACCCTCAATGATTTTTGAAACGCGGCTTTTGACCACGTTCATCTGGTGGGCGATGTTCTTGGCCGTCAGGTAGCGTTGTTCACCGAAAAGCATCAGGCACCGAAGTTCCGCGTCCGGCAGCCCAAAGCGCTCGCACTGGTACTGCTGACGCTCCTGGCAGCACTGGAACAGTTTGGTGATCAGCTGTTGGAAGTTCGCCAGCTGAAAATCCGAGATTTCGTCCGTATCCTTACCGTCTTTGCCGCTTATTTGGTTCATAGCAAGAACTTAATCAAAAAAATTCCCCTGTCAAGTGTTTTTTATGGGGAATAATAAATGATGAAACCGAAAAGGGTTGATGCCGCTCGAAAATGACTTTATGCGGCACCGTCAAAAATGAGCGCCCCGACCCCCGCGAGGCAGGAGGGTCGGGGCGCGTGATAAAAGAGCGTGGGGTGCGAGGTGCAAAGCAACAAATCGCCAGCCGTAATGCGAAACGCGGTTTCTCGTAGTCAAGGAGGTGCTTCGGGAAGGTCTGCCGGCAACACAAAATTGCAGGCAGACCGAACGCTCTTGTATCCGTTGAAATACCCCCTAAGGGGCCTTGATTGTGTACTGCCCGTCCTTGGTAAATTCCACTTCGGCTTCCAGGTAATATACTTTTTTGAGCTCCGGCTTCATGTCAAGGAGCATGTAGTAGGACTCCCCGCTGCGGGCCCCTGTGGCGCAGACAAACACGATGGGCTTGTCCGTCGGCAGGCTGTCAATTTTTTTCTCCAGCTGATCCACGGGAATATTGACCGCGGTTTTGAAATGACCGGCTGCAAATTCATCCGGGTCGCGCACATCCACCAGGTAGATGCTGTTCGGGTTTTCCTTTATGATTTTCTTGAAAGTCGCAATGTCAATGGAGCCTTCTTCCTTGCCGGCCTTTACCGCGACGGCTGCCGGTGCGGCGCCATAGGCTTTTTTCCAGGCCGGATAACCGGCAGCAAACACCTTGACATTGGTGTATCCCAGCTGTACCGCCCTCCGGGCGGCTTTGTGGCTGAGCTTTCAGGTATAACCGCCGCAGTAAAACACCAGCAGGGTGTTCTTGTCAGCGGGAAGTTTGCCTTTCAAGGCCTCGAACTGGCTGTCCGGGATGCTGATGGCGGTGGGAATGTGGCCCTTGTCGTATTTCGGCTTTTTGGGCCGGGAGTCGACAAGCACCATGTCATTTTTGTCAATGTGTTCGGCCACGTATTCCACGGCGACCGCTGCGTAATTGCCCTTGGTCTTCATCCAGGCCGGAAAACCGGCGGCAAACACCTTGACGTTGGTATAGCCGAGTTTTTCCGCCTTCCAGGCGGATTTGTGACTCAGCTTTCAAGTGGGCCCGCCGCAGTAAAAAATCAGCAGGCTGTTTTTATCTTCAGGCAGCTTGTCCGTCAGCTTGGCAAACTGGCTGTCCGGAATACTCACCGCCGTGGGAATGTGCCCCTTGACATACTTGGGCTTGTACGGCCGCGCATCAATAATCATCACCCCTGCCGGCTGGGGCACCTTGGCGTACTGCTGCACGAAGGCCACATCGACGATGTCGTGGAACTGCCAGTCGGCCTTGGCCGGCGCGGCCGCCTTCTGGGTGCCGGCACAGCCCAACACCAGGGCCAGAACCAGCACCATCAGCGTCGGCAGCCACAGCCTTTTGTTAAATCCAATCATGCATTACCTCCTTTGGTTGGTGGTTGACGGCTTTTCTTAGCCGAATGTTTTCCAGTATTCCGGCGCCATGTGCTCCCCGCCCGGCAGGGTCGGCTCCCGGGGCCAGTCCAGGGGCAACGTTCCCTGGCTGTAGTAGATCTGGGGCTTGGTGTTCACCCGGGGGTTGACCACCCGTACCAGTTTTTCTTTTTCAAGCAGCTGACTGACTTTGCTGGCCGGGTCATTGAGATCGCCGAAAACCCGTGCCCTGGTGGGGCAGGTCTCCACGCAGGCCGGCTCTTCACCGCGTTTGATCCGGTGTTCACAAAAATCGCATTTGTCGGCCCGGCGGGTGGCTGGATTGCGATAGCGCGCCTCGTACGGGCAGGCCGTCACGCAGTTGCCGCAGCCGATGCATTTGAGCGGGTCGATGACCACCAGGCCGTCGGCCTGTTTGTAGGTGGCCCCCACCGGGCAGGCTGCCACGCAGGAAGGCTCCTCGCACTGCATGCACTGGCCCGGTTGAAACTGGGTCCGCCGGCCCTCCAGACCGCCGGTGTGTCTGACCCAGTTGCGCCAGAAGCCTTCGGGCACGTCGTTTTCCACCTTGCAGGCAATCATGCAGGCCTTGCAGTCAAAGCATTTGAAGGTGTCGATCACGATGCCATAGTTCGGTGTTTGACTCTGTGTCATGGTTTTTCCTCTTAAATGCACATTTAACTCAAAGCAGCAAACAAAATACGGATAGACCCGCACTGCGGGCTGTCAGCTGTGAGCGGTGAGCTTTTTTACCGTCACCATGGTTTGATGCATGGCCATGTTGCCGGAAATTTCGTCGCTGTAATCCTCCAGGACTTCCGCAATGCAGGCACCCTGGCCGTAAACTCTGGACAGCCCCCGGGAGAGCACGCCAAACCCGGTGGCCATGTATACCGTATCCGGACGGGTTTCTTTTGTCAGGCGCACTTTCAGCTTGCCTTTGCCCGCGGAGCTTGCCACCTCCACCTGGTCGCCCGGTCGAATCGACAGCCTGGCAGCGGCTGCCGGATGCAGCCACAGGGTGTTTTCCGGCTCCAATTCGAACAGCAGGGCATTGTTAGTGGTCGAACCCTGGGTAATATAGGCGTCGCGGCCCACCACCAGCCGGAACTTGCCCTGGGGAACTTCCCGGGGCGGCCGATAGACCGGCATGGGGTCGAGGCCCATGTCCGCATAGCGCTTGTTGTACAGTTCGATCTTCTTGGACATGGTTTTAAACACCTTGCCCTCATAGACGCCGTAGAGTTTATCGTGTTTATAGTAAACCCCGTCTTTTTTGAGGGCCGCCATGGCCTCCGGCAACGTCTTGAGCTGCTGCCGCCGGTACTCTTCCATGGTAAAATCAAAAAACTCCCCCAGGTTCAACCGTTGGGCCAGCCCGGTCACGATCTCCAGCATCGGCCGGGATTCAAACAGGGGCGGTACCACCGGGTCGCGGGTCACCACGCAGGCGCAGGCCGAGGATCCCTGCAGCCCGGAGGCCGGATCCTGCCGCTCCAGGTAACTGGGGGCCGGCAGCACCAGATCCGCCATCCAGGCCGTGTCGCTCATGGTGATATCCACCGTCATCATGAAATCCAGCTTGTCGATCATCTCGATGGTTTTGCGTCGGTTGGCGCCGGTCTGCAGGGGATTGGTTTTATAGGTAAACCAGCCCTTAATGGGATAGGGTTTGCCCTCGATGACAGCGTCCCGCGTCAGCTTGAAAGAACCCTCTTCGTCGAACATCATCTTCGCCATGCCGGCATCCACCCGTTCCTCCGGATTATCGTCATACCACGGCGCTTCCACGCCTGGTGACTTGAGGCCCACCTTGCGGGCCGCGGTCATTCCTCCCGGGCGATCCCAGTTTGCCAGCAGGGCGTTGACAATGGCAAAGCTGCGGCGGATCTGGGTGGAATCCTCGTAGTCTGAGCTTCTGCGCCCCGGATAGACCATGGCAGCCGGAGCGGCCGCGGCCAGTTCGCGGGCGATGCGCCGAATGTCCTTGGCCGCGATCTCGCATTCCGCCGCCGCCCATTCCGGCGTGTAGGACTGAACATGCGCTTTGAGGCGGTCGAAACCATGGGTTTTTTCAGCGATAAACTTGGCATCGTAAAGCTTTTCATTGATGATCACATGGGCGATGGCCAGGAAAAAGGCCATGTCGGTGCCGGGCTTGATGGGATGCCACTCGTCGGCCAGGGCGGCGGTTTTGGTAAACCGGGGATCCAGAACCACCAGCTTGCAGCCCTTGCGCATGGCCGTCATCATATCGATGCTGTCCGGGGTGACCAGGGCTTCAAAGCGGTTGGCACCGGCCATGATCACATATTTGCAGTGGAGCATGTCCGGATGGGGCACTTCCCCGAAGGTGTCCAGAAAAGCCCGATTGCGGCTGAGCAGGCAGTTGGACTCGTGGGAAATGACATTGTAGGAACCGAAGACTTCGGCAAACCGGTGAACAAACCGGGACTGCAGATCGGTGCCGGCCATGAAAAGCACCCCGCAGCGGGTATACTGGTCGGCAATTTTCTGCAGTTTTTCGGCCGCATGGTCCAGGGCCTGGTCCCAGGTCAGCCGCTGCCACTTGCCCTCCCCCCGGGCGCCTTTTCTGAGCAGCGGGTATTTGAGGCGATCCGGGTCATAGAGCTGTGCGATGCCCGCATTTCCCCGGGCGCAGAGCATGCCCCGGGATTTTAAAAACTTGGGGTTGGGATCCAGCTTTTTCACCACACCGCCTTCCACACGGGCGATCAGTCCGCACTTGTTAAAACACATGTCACAGACTGAATAAAACTTTTGCACCCCGGCATCCCCGGTCTTTTGGCCGGCCGGAACCAGAGCGCTTAAAATCCGGGCCCCCCCGACCGCGGCCGCGGCCGTCGCCCCGGCGGAAACCTGCAAAAACTTGCGGCGGGTCATTGAACCATTGATTTTAACCGGCATATCCAATTCTCCAGCTGATTTGTTGACAAAATTGCAGCCCATCACGGAAAGCGCAATTCAAATCCGCATTCCACATTCCGCCTTCCCACTTCCCACTTCCACATTCCGATTTCCGACTTTCAGCTTCCACCTTCCGCATTCCGACTTCCAAATTCCAATCACTGGCACTTCGCCGGCGAGGGGGAGTCAAAAGCGTGCCCCCACAGATGGGCATAAATATCGGTTCTGTCTTTTTCCGACAGTTTGGCCCATTCCTGTTTGCACGGCAGCTTATCGATATTGTTGAAAACTTCCTCCCACTGAGCCTGGGTCTTATCGATGGGGCTCAGGGGTTTGGCGCTGCCGTTTTCAACGTGACAGGTGCGGCAGTTCTTGCGGTACAGGTATTTCCCCTTGCGGGCATTGCCCTTGCCGCCGGCCAGGGTCAGACCGATGAAACCGAAAACGAAAATCAGCACAATTAATATGGAACCGATACGTTTGAACATGAGAAATCCTCCTTTTATTATTTTTTCCCAAACAACAGTTTGGTAAATCGTCCGCCTGTTTCAATGGGGTCACCGGCATACCCCAAGGCCTTGAAGTCAATGTAGTTGCTCTTGCCGGTCAGTTCCTGAACGTCACTGCCGTGAGCGGCCATCACCCTGAAATCAATGCCCTTATGGGCCAGAGCGCTGAAATCCACGCCGGGTTTTTGCTGGTGGCAGCGGCCGCAGGACGGTTCCTTGGCCAGGGTCGGGTGGCACTCCGCACAGGAAAGGGCGTATTGCTTGGGCATCACCTCGTGGGTCAGCCCCCAGTACATCCGGGTTTCAACAAACTCGTATTGGCCGCTGTACTCCAGCCCGGCGGCCTGCATGCCCTCTTCGGCGGCCTTGTTCCAGTCCCAGTGCTTCCAGTACCCTCCCCACAGCTTGGGGGCGATCAGGTACTTGTAAACGGCGTCGCTGATCTGCTTGCCGCCGTGAATTTTAAAGGGATAAATCCGGGCCGCCGGATCCTCCAGGCTGCCCACCGGCTTGGTCAAATCAGTAACCCCGTTTTCGTTGATGCGATCGCCCAGCAGGTAGCGCTTGACCGTGCCGTTGTACCAGGCATAGGTGGGCTTGACGGCTTCCTTCCAGCGAAAGCTGCCCTTCTTCTTATTGTAGGTGGGCATGCCATACTTGTCCCTGCCGGGCTTGATGTCCTGACCGGCCGTCGACCAGTCCCAGTAGACCTTGGTGGGCTTGCTTTTGGCGTACAGCGGGATGTGGCAGGTCTGACAGGCCACGTGCTTGGTGTGCCGGTTGAGGTGAAAATCCACCAGTTCCGCTCCGATGTGGGGTCTGTCCGTGTGACAGTACTCGCAGGACAGATCGCCTTCCACGGCCGCCACGGAAACACTGCGCCCCGAGATCATGTGGTTGCGCGTCTTGTGGCAATACTGACACCTGAAATCCATTCCTTTTTCATCGACCCCCATGTGGACATCATGGTCACCGCTGGGATCCAGCAGGGCCGAATTCATATCCCCGTGCTTGATCGAATCGCCGCCGCCGCCGCGGAAATGACAGTTCATCCCGCAGGTCGCCCGGCTGGGCCGTCCCACATTTTTAGCCACCATGACCAGATCGACGTTCTTTTTGGGAAAACCGGCCCCGGGAGGGGCTTTCTTATAGGTTCCGGTGGTATCGTGGCAGACCAGGCAGTCGATACGGCCCATGTCGTTGAAATCGAAATCAGCGTCCTTCCAGCCGTAGCCGATATGACAGCTGGTGCACCGGGGCCAGTTGCCGTTAAGGTTAATACAGAAATTATTGATGGTATTGCTGCGCTTGCCGAGATCAATGCGTTTTTCCTGGCCCACCGTGTAAGGCGAAGGCCCCTGCCACTTCCAGTGGGCGGTTTTCAGAATCGCATGACCCTCGTTGGGGTGACAGGAAAGGCAGTTGGCGGTTACCGCCAGGGCATCCACCTCCCCGTCCAGCTGGACCAGTTGCTGGTGATCGGGAACCTTCTTGGCATGGCAGGCCAGACAATCCGTGGGGGCCCGGGTGTCCAGGGTCCGGGCGATGGGACCGCGCACCATGGCGCTGTAAATCACCGGGCCCCGGATATGTGGCACCTGCTCGGCCTCCTGGTGGCAGTCCATGCACAACTGATGATAGGCGCCCTTGAGCCCGGGGGTGTTCAGCTGCTTGGGGTTGAAGGGACGATCGTGGCAGACCGAACAGCTGACCGGCACCTCCTGTTTTTGCTGCAGCAGGGCCATGGTCACTGGTTCGCCGTATTTATCCCCCTCTTCGCGCGGCATTCGGTGATGGCAGATGCTGCAGTCCCGCAGCACATTGGCATGCTTGCCGTGCATGAACCGCACCGCTTCGTAAATGTCGCTGTAGCGATTGACCACCGCGCTGTTGAGAATCCGCAGCTTGGGCGCATCGTCAATGGACGGCACCACCTCTTCAAAAACCGGCAGCGGGGTTTTGACAGTCTCTGCAGCGCTCTGGGCTGCATCCACCCGGCCATGCCAGCCAAAGGTCACCGCCAGGGCGAACAGGGCCAGCACGGTGGTGGACATCTTCTTGGGCTGCGCTCCGAGCACCGGAAAAATGAACACGAACACCCGGTACAAAAACATGAGGGTGGCGATCAGCCCCACGGTGATGAACACCTCGCCCAGGGCCGGGAAGTATTGTTCAATCATGTACGGCGGAGTGTAGCTGGTGACAAAAACGTTGATGCGGTTGAGCAAAATGCCCAGCACCCAGATTGTGGAGGCGAAAAACAGCCAGCCGGCGGATTCGCGCACCCGTCTGAACAGCAGCAGCACAAAGGGCAGGATAGCGCCGAAAAGCACTTCCACCACAAAGGCATTGGTCTGGAAAGTGCCGTCGAGCAGGTAGACGTATGTGCCGCGCACGATCATGTCCCCAATCTTGAACACCAGGTAAATGCCCATCAAAAGCGGCATGAATTTGGCCAGCGGGGTGAGCACCTCCATTTCCGGCCGCCGGTTGAAGGACTTGGCCACGACAATGGATTCAAAGGTCACCATGGGGTAACCGGCGGCAAAAGCCGACAGTAAAAACAGCAGCGGCAAGATGGGGGTGTACCACAGGGGGTGGACCTTGTACGGGGCGATAAGCATCAGCGATCCCAGACTCGACTGATGCAGACAGGACAGCACAATGCCGGCAATGATGAAAAAAAACATCACCTTGCCAAGAATCCTGTCAGCGATGGCAAGCAACCCTTCCACGGCACCGTTTAGGGCCGACAGGGGCCCGGGCAGCCGCACCCGCCCCTTGAAGCGTTCGATGACGATGGGGATAAATTCGATGTACAGTACATGCAGGTAAATCATCACGCACATGGCCACTTCAAACAGCACCGAGTTGCCGTTGTGATTGAAGATGGGACTGGTGATGTTCCAGTAGCGCCCGATGTCCACCAGCAAACCCAGCACCACGAATGTGTAACCCAGCATGGCGGTCAGCAAGGCGGGCCGGATAACGGCATGGTACTGGTCCCGGTTGAACACGTAGGCAATGGCGCCCGTGGTAAATCCACCGGCCGCCAGGGCCACGCCGGAAGCCACGTCGATCCCGATCCAGATGCCCCAGGGAAATTGATTGTTCAGGTTGGCCACCTTGCCGATGCCGAAAAGAAAACGCGCCATCATAAAAGCCAGGCCCACGGCCATCAGGGCCAGCAGCACCATGACTCCGGGCGTCAGGAACTTTTCCTCTTTTTCAAGCGGCACTGCATCATGATGCATGTTCATCAGGCGTCTCCTTTCTCTTCAGACTCTTTTTGAGGGCCTTTTTCGCTGCCTTTCAGGTAGCCTGTGGCCCACATGACGCCGCCCAGGACCACAAACAGGCCGATGGGCGCGGCAAAATACTGAAACAGGCCGTGCTGGATGGCTTCGGTCAGCCGGGGCGGTGCCTTGGTGCCCAGCTTTGGAAAGCCGATGCGTTGGAAAGGCTCGGCCGCCAGGTACAGCCAGGAGGTTCCCCCCACTTCATGCTCCCCATAGATGTGGTCGACGTATTTGCCGGGGTTGTTTTTCATCTTCCAGCGGGCCAGCCGCAGCAGCTCGGATTTCTTGCCAAAGGTAATGACCTCCCGCGGGCAGACCTGGGCGCAGGCGGGCAGTCCCCCGTCTTTGATTTCGTTGAAGCAGAAAGTGCATTTTCGAACCTCGGGTGTCAGGGCGTTATGATACTCGTAAGCCGGCACCTGGAAGGGGCAGGCCACCATGCAGTAGCGGCATCCGATGCACTTTTTGACGTCATAAATCACCGCTCCGTTGGGCTGCTTGGTCAGAGCGCCCACGATACAGGCCGAGACACAGGAAGGATCGTTGCAATGCATGCACTGGAACTTGACAAACGTCGGGCGCTTGCGCCAGGTCAACGAGCCGATCTGCTGCGGGTAGTACTTGTTAACCACGGTATAGGAAGTCTCGTCCATGCGCCGCTCGTTTTCCAGCACCGTCAACTCCTCAAAGGACGTTTTGGGTTTGGGCAGGTGATTGCGCTCATTGCAGGCCTGCTCACACTTGCGGCACCCGACACACAGAGTGGTGTCCACCAGACACCCGTAACTGTCGGCCGCCGCTTCGGGCGTCTTGGACGCCTGCGCTGTTTTGTTCTTGCTGGCCAGGGGGGCTGCCGCCAGCGCTCCTGTTAGTTTTAGAAAATGCCGTCGATTGATTTCCATGGCGATTCCCCGCATTTTGTTGATTAAGATAAAATTGACACAATCGTAAAAATTCAATTTTGAGCGACATCAACCCTTTTCGGAAAAAGAGCTGTGAAGGGTTGCGCGTTAAAAATCACAAGCTGTTTGAGGAGCTGGCGACGAGTTCTTGGGATTTAGGGTAACCCTGATACAGCTCCCGAAAAGGCTTGCGGGGCGAAAAATTGAACTTTTTACGGGATCATCAAAATTAATGAAATCGTAAAAGTCCGATTTTCAGAGCCTGCCGCTTCACCCTGTTTTTTCAATGGATATGCGGTATATTTCACCTTCCCTGCGCTGATTGACCACCCGGTCCGCGGAACGATTGACAATCATCAGGATGTTGTCGACCACATCGGGATCTCCAGCGACCACCTCCAGCACATCATGGGCGCACAGACTGTTCAGCGCCTGATTGAACTTGAGCAAACACACCGGCCATGCAACTCCGGTAAGATTCAGTTCCGACTTTGAAGCCATCTGGATTCCTGGAAAATGGTTCCATATTGATATTATCGTCAGGCTTAATGCAACAGTCATGCCTCGGTGGCCCATATTGTTCAAAATTATGTAACTATATGTAATAAATACTAAATAAATTTTTTAAATTTTCCTTGCAACCATCGTCACTGCTGTGTTATTTAAACACATGCTTAAACAGTTAAACAGGTGTTGAGAGGACAACAACATGAACGAACGGGAAATCAACCGCTACTGGAAAAAAATCGTCAACACCATGAGTGAGGGGTTGATGCTAGTGGGGCTGGACGGAACCATCGTCTCTGTCAATGAGGCCTTTGAACAGCTTACCGGATATACGGCCGCCGAGGTCATTGGCAGGCCGTGCACTTTGCTGGAGTGTGACGCCTGCGAGGGCACTATGAGGGCCTCGGAGCACAAATGGTGCCGGTTGTTTGAAAAAGGCGAGGTCATCAAATGCCGCTGCCACATTTTGAACAAGCAAGGCTCCTATGTGCCGGCGCTTAAAAACGCGGCCGTTTTGAAGGACGACGACGGCACTCCCTTGGGTGCGGTGGAAATTTTGACCGACCTTTCCGAATTGGACCGCCTGGACGAGCAGGTGGAACAGCTTTCACGGCGCCTGGACAGCGAAGAGGGGTTTCATGGGCTGATCGGCAAGTCCCCGGCCATGCAAAAAGTCCTGGACGTGATTCAGAAGGCGGCCGGCAGTGAAGCTCCGGTGATCATCTACGGTGAAAGCGGCACCGGCAAGGAGCTGGCGGCCCGCGCCATTCACCAGCTGGGACGCAGAAAAAAAGGGCCCTTTGTGCAGTTCAACTGTGCCGCTCTGAACGAAGCGCTGCTGGAAAGTGAGCTGTTCGGACACATCAAAGGCGCCTTTACCGGGGCTTACCGCCATCGGCAGGGCCGTTTCGAGGCCGCCAACGGCGGCGATATTTTCCTGGACGAAATCGGCGATGTCCCCCTGTCCATCCAGGTCAAGCTGCTGCGGGTGCTGGAGACCAAGCAGTTTGAACATGTGGGCGACCACCGGCCCATTTCGGTGGACGTGCGCATCATCACCGCGACCAACAAAAACCTTGAAGAGCTGATTGCCCGCAAGCAATTCCGCGAGGATCTTTTCTTTCGCATCAATGTTTTCCCGATCCACCTGCCCCCGCTGCGCGACCGCCTCGAGGACATCCCCCTGCTGGTCAACACCTTCGTGCAACGGCTGCGCTCCAGGACCGGGAAAAAAATATCCGGGCTGACCGCTGCCGCCATGGAGTGTTTTATGGAATACCTCTGGCCCGGCAATGTCCGGGAACTGAAAAGCGCCCTGGAATTTGCCTTTGTCATCGCTGAAAGCGGCTTGATTGATCTCGACCAGCTGCCCCCGAAGATTACAGAATCCCGGTTGAAACCCATCGAAGTGCAACCCGCCTCACCGGCAGCCGCCCAATTGCCGAATTCCGGGCACCGCCTGCCGCCGGGATACCACTCCGAAGAACCCGCTGAAAAAACAGCGCTGATTGCCGCCCTGCGTCAGACCAACGGCAACCAGTCCCAGGCCGCGCGCATTCTGGGCATCAATCGCGTCACGGTCTGGAACCGCATGAAAAAATACGGCATTGATTTAAAACGGGTTTTGTCGGCCTGATGCCACCGGCCACAATTTGCCCATTACATCAGCACTGTTCTCTTTTTTCCTTGACAATCCAAGGGAAGCGATCCATTTTAAGTTATAAGCATATGCTCATTATCGTCTGTTGAACAGCTGCGGCAGCAACTGTACTTACAAAAACAGCAAACAAGGAATGCAAATGAAATACCGCTGGAAACTGCTGATCCTGCTGCTCTGCATTTCAATTGTCCCGGTCGTTAGCTTGAGGACCTTCGGCATCCACAATGTCCGCCTGATGGCCGAAGCGCTTATCGACCGCAACCGGCAAAAGCAGGAAGATGAGGTTGCCGCCAAGCTGCATCTGCTCATCCAGGATTATTCCAGGGCCCTTGAAACCATCCGTGAAAAAGCCGAGATGGCGCTGTATTTCCAAACCTTCGGGATGTCAAGGCTCCTGAAAAACGAAGTACTGTGGCAACCGGCAGACACCATTGACAACCACTTGCTTTCACCTCTTCCGGAGGAAAAGGGGCAGGGCCATCGCACCCGGGGGACGCTGCCAGCCGTGCAAGA
This sequence comes from uncultured Desulfosarcinaceae bacterium, assembly GCA_964527835.1. Taxonomy (GTDB): domain Bacteria; phylum Desulfobacterota; class Desulfobacteria; order Desulfobacterales; family JAFDCJ01; genus JAFDCJ01. Next base: position 56,270 of record CAZGNV010000012.1, read on the forward strand.
CGTGCCGCTGGCGTCGGGGTTCGACTCAAGCCAGTGCTTTTCAATTCCGCCGCGGGTCGCGGAAAAACAGGCCCGGGCCGCCATGGCCGCCCTGCAAATGATGCTCCCCGTGTACCAGGCAGTCGAGCAGTACCTGGGGGACCTGGTGCTCAGGCAATACAGCGCCTTTGAAAACGGCATGTTCAGTGTTTATCCCTGCCGCCATGAAACACGAATGAGATTAGATGCCAGGAATCAGACATGGTACCGATCCGCCTTTGAAGAAAGCCTGACCGCCTGGTCCAGGCCGTATACGGATCCGCTCAGCGGACGAACCGTCATGGCGGTTTCCCTGCCCGTCACCCGGGAAGATGAAAGTGTCATCGGGGTCGGCAGCCTGCTGGTGCCCCTGAACAATCTCATCGACCCGGCGCTTTCAATTTTTGAAATTCCGTCGGGGACCCACTCGTTTTTGTGCACCCTGGCCATTGACCCTGCCACCGGCAAGGCCGGTGCGAAAATTGTTGCCGTCCGGAACCCGCCGGAAACATCTGCCAGCGGGAAGGACGCGGACCCCGGGCACCAGTGGCTGGTGTCAGCAGACAAGATTCAAATGCGGCAACTGCTGGAAGATTTCGCGCGGCGCCGCTACCATATTCGCCAGATGCCTTTCAACGAACGCATGAGCTACTGGGCCTATGGTCCTTTGCTGCATCACGGCACCGCTTTTGTCTTCGTCATACCGCGGAATGAAATCCTGAAACAGAACCTGCCGGCCATCGAACTCATCCGCGCGCGCGTCAGCCGGGTTGAATTGTACACCGCCGCTTTCCTGGTTGTTCTGGTCGCCCTGGCTGTCTTGCTGGCACTTTGGTTTTCCCGCACGGTTACCCGGCCACTGGAGCTTTTAGCCACTGCCGCCAAAAAACTGGCCGCCGGCAATTTTGAGACCACGGTGACCATCAAATCCCGGGATGAATTCGCCGAACTGGGCAAAATCTTCAACGAGATCGGCCCCCAGCTCAAAGAACGCTATAAAATGCGGCGCTCCCTTGATTTGGCCATGGAAATTCAGCAAAGCCTGCTGCCCGAATCCCCGCCCGAGCTTGCCGGGCTGGATATTCACGGGATGACCCTGTTCAGCGAAAAAACCGGCGGCGATTATTACGACTACCTGTGCGTTACCAAAAAGGAACCGCCAAAGTTGTGCGTGGTGGTGGGCGATGTGACCGGACACGGGATTCCGGCGGCCCTTCTGATGGCCACCGCCAGCGCTTTTTTGCGCCTGCGTGCAACCCTGGCGGGCAGCTTGAAAGAGATTGTCGGAGATGTAAACCGCGAATTTTGCAGGGAGGTCGAAGCTTCCAGCCGCTTCATGACCCTGTTTATCGCGCGCATCGATCGCGAACGCAACCATATCCAATGGGTGCGCGCCGGCCATGATCCGGCCATCCTGTACGATGCCGCCACCGATGCCTTCAGCCCTTTGAATGCAAACGGAGGATTGCCGCTGGGAGTGGCGACAGATTCGGTTTACCAGGAGTCGACACGGGCGATCAAAGCGGGGCAGATCATTTTCATGGGAACCGACGGCATCTGGGAAACCCGCAACCCGCAGGGGGATATGTTCGGCAAAGACCGGCTCAAACAGATCATCCGCCAAAACGCCGGGGCATCCGCCAGGCAAATCGCCCTGGCAATCGTAAACGGGGTCACTGAATTTCGCGGGCTCCAGGAACAGGAGGACGACCTGACCCTGGTAATCATCAAGATTGAGGCAACCGAATCAACTTGATCCCCCCTTGGTTTCCCCGGCCGGGTTCCTTCAAAACGCATCCTATGAGGAAAAAAGCTACAGCACCAGGCAGTCGGCCACCAGTTCCCACAGGTACTTGACCTCGAGGTCTTCCATCTCGTATTCTTTTTTGATCTTGTTAAACTGGCCATGGCAGCTGTGGCAGGGAACCACCAGCATCTTCGCGCCGGTGGCCTTGATCTGATCAATTTTTTTGCGGGCATAGAAAATGCGTTCCTCATCGTAGCCGGTGACCAGCGTTCCGCCGCCGCCCCCGCAGCAGATCTGGTCCATGCGGGTGGGGTAAAGATCCACCCAGTTGGCCATGCACTGATCCAGAATCCAGCGCGGTTCGTCGAAAAAACCGTGGCCGAAACGCCGCTCGGCCTTGCGGCCGTAGTTGCAGGGATCGTGATAGGTGGCCAGCACGTCAAAGCGTGAGCGGTCCAGCTTGATGCGACCTTCTTTGATGTATTTGATCAGCAGGTCAAAAACAGTGAAAAAACCGAATTCCTCAAACACCTGGGGAAAATATTTTTCGAACCCCGACCGGGTCGCCAGATAGGCATGCCCTCATTCGGGCCACAGGAGGTTTTTGACGCCCAGCTTTTGCATGTTTTCATATATCCGCCCGGCCATGGTTTTCATGGCTTCATCGTCACCGGTAAAATATCCCCAGTTGGTGCCCTCCCAGTTTTCCGAAGCCACGGTCCAGTCCTCGCCGGCCACGTGAAATATCTTCCACCAGTGCTTGAGATCCTCCGTGTGGGTGTTGACCAGCTTGTTGTGAATGGTAGTCAGGATATTGGCGCCCTTTTTGTCCACCTCCACCTTGAGGCCTTCAAAGCGGGGATCTTCTTCAACAATCTCTTCGGCGACATCCTCCAGGATGAAGATAAAATCCTCTTTGGGCAGCCGCAGGTTGTTGCCGGTCTCCAGGGCGGCTCTGAGGCCCTGATGCAAAATTCCCGGTACTTTCTCCCGTTCCCGCAGGCCGCGAATGGTGCGCACCGCATCGGCAATGTCAATTTCCATGGGGCAGACATTTTCGCATTTGCCGCACATGGTGCAGATCCAGGGCCAGCGCGACTCCACCAGGGCCTCTTCGAGTCCCAGGGAAATCATGCGGATCAGCTTGCGTGGATCAAACCCGTCGACACCCGATGCGGGGCATGAGCTGGCGCACAGGCCACAGGTAATGCAGTAATCCTGGGAATAAGGCCAACTTTTGAATTTTTGCTGATCTAGGGCGTTTAAATCAATCACTTCAGCTGTAGCGGACATATTTTTCACCTCAACTGTGCTGCGGCACTTTCAAGCGGCTCGGCCCCAATGCCTGCAGCTGTTTTTCAAATTCCGTCAACCGGCCGGCAAACTCTACCCCCATGTTGGAGGCCAGGGTTTGCATCGCCAGCCGGCTGCTTTCCAGACCCATGGGTTCCATCAGCTCTGAAATCTGCTCCAGCCGCCACCGGGCATGAATGTTGCCCCGCTCGGAGTGGCAGTTGCCTTCGTGGCAGGTCAGCAGCATCACCCCGTCGGCCCCGTTTTGAAAAGCCGTTAAAAGATGATCCAGCGAAACGCTGCCGCCGCAGGTGACCTCGACGACCTGCAGGCCGGCGGGCAGTCGGTGGCCCAGGCAGGCGGCCAGCTGCCCGGCGCGGGCCGCGGACCGGCGGCAGCAAAAGGCCGTAATCGTTGGAATAAAATCATTTTCGGCCGGTTCGGGTTTTCCACTCCCCGGCGGAATGGAAACGACCGCCGTGCCCGGCGGCGGCCCGAAACTAATGGCCCCGCGGGGGCATTCCGCCACGCAGATGCCACACCGTTCGCAGGCCTCGGCCGTCACCGTCACGTGGCTGCCCACCCGGATCGCCCGGTAGGGGCACAGTCGAAAGCAGGTCAGGCAGCGCACGCACCGGCCGGTGTCGATTTGAGCCTTGGTCTCGGCATCGGCAGCGGGTCCGGACGCTTCGAGCATGGACAGCGCGGCGTTGTCCGCATCGATGGCCTGGTCGGCCGGTGCGAGCACATTGCGGCTGGCGCCGGCAACCACAATCCCCCTGCGGTTGGTCAATACCGTCAAGCGGTGGACATTGTCCCCCTGGGCAAAGCCGTTCAGGTCGCACTCCAGTTCGAAAATCCGCATCAGCTCGCGGGTGTAATCCGAGGGGGCGATCCTCTCATCGACAACCGTCAAATCCGCCGTCAGCCGGCAGGGGCTGCCGGTGATTTCATCGGTGAATTCGAAACTCACCCTGCCGTCGTCACCGGGCTGGATGTCCGGCCGGGTGTCGGTGAACTTGAGATAAACCACACCCGCCCCCCGTGATTCCCGGTACAGCTTTTCCAGGCCCTCGGCGGCGACTTTCAGGTTTCCGGTCAGGAGGTAAGTTTTCAGACCAAAGTCGGCCTGCAGCTGAAAAGCGGCCTGCATGACTTCGGCGGCCATGACCGGATTGCTCTCCGCATTCAGACCGCAGATCAAAACCACCGTTTGGATCCCGTCAAAAACATCGCCGTTACCAGCAGACGCCTGCAGCCGGGCAGTCAGCCCGGAAATATCCATCACCCGCTCACCGGGCGTCAAGCCGTAGCGGGAAAATTCCGGCCGCCGCTGATCGTCGTCGGCGATCACAATCCGATCTACATCAACCGGGCGCTTCTGCCCATCGCAATCCAGGGCCACCTCAAACTCGCCCGCCGCGCCGCGGCAGGAAAGCACCCGGGTCCCCGGGTAGACAGCGGCTTTTATTGCCCCCTGGCCGTCCGGCATATCGAAACCGTCGGCCGGGGTGGCAATAATGATATCGGTCTGCTCAGAAGTCAGGTCCTGCACAATCCGCCGGGCGCAGGCCCCCTGTCCGATCAGCAAGGTTTTTCCGCTCAATGGTATTCCTCTCATCTTTTCAAATATCTCAAAGTATTCAACGCCGCCTCACCGGCGCTGGCAACGCTTTCGGCAATGCCCATGGGTCCGCTGACCGTGCCGGCGCAAAAAACACCGTCACCTGCCGTTTCGTGGGCAGCACCCGGTGAAGGTGCGATAAACCCGTTGAAATCGGTTTTCAGGTTCACCCACCTGGCCAGCTCATGGTTTTGCTGGCAGGGCTGCAGCCCCACGGCCAGCACGATCATGTCGAAAAGCTCCTCTACGGTTTCGTGGGTTTGGCTGTCGAGCACAGTCACCTTCAGTTGACCGTCTTGCATCTGCAGGATATCCCCGGGAATGGCCCGGATCATGCGGACCTCTTCGGTCACCTGGCTGTAAAAAGGCTCAAAATCCCGGCCGAAGGTCTGCACGTCGATGTAAAAAAAGGTGACTTCGGTTTCCGGTTCGCGGGATCGGATCAGCCGCGCCATGCGCAGCGATGTTCCGCAGCAGATCCGGGAGCACCACAGGTGGTGGACCTTGGCATCCCGGCTGCCCACACACTGGACAAACCCGATTTTGCGGGCCGGCCGGCCGTCCGAAGGCTTGAGCGCCCCTCCCTGCCGACGGACGATTTCATCCAGTTCCAGGTTGGTGACCACATTTGGATAGCGTCCGTATCCGTATGGCTTGTGACGGGGATCAAAGGTTTCGAAGCCGGTCGCCAGGATCACGGCATCGGCTTCGGTGGTGGCTTCGGTTGACCCGGCATCCAGTGTAATGGCCTTTTCCGGGCAGGCGTCCTGACAGCGGGTGCAGGATTGATCAGCGATGTACAGACAATTTTCTTCAGCCAGGGCGTAAAAAGGCACGTGGTTTTTGGAAGTCCCCTGGACAATGGCTCCCGGCTGCGGGCACCGCTCAAGGCAGACCCCGCAGGCCGTACATTTGCCGGGATCGATATAGCTGGGCTTGCGGGCCAGATTAATGCGAAAACGGCCGTTCTTGGAAATGCTTTCAATACGGCTGCCCGTTAAAAGCCGGATGTGCGGATTTTCCAGGGCTTGCTCCAGTTTTTCTTCCACCACGCAGGCACCGCATTTGACGCATTGATCCGTCGCCTTGCAGGCATAGCGGATGGCATGGCCGCCGGCAAAGTCGGATTTTTCGACCACCTGCACCTGGATATTGAACCGCGCCAACTCCAGGGCCGCCGCAAGGCCGGCCACCCCCCCACCGATTACGGCCACCGTTTTATCCGTCATATCTCTTAAAACCCCTCTTTGCGGTCTGGATACCGATACTTCAAGCTGCCTGTCTTGATAAAAATGCGATCCCCCATGGCGAGACGGCGATCGTCAAGTCAGTAAAGCCGCACAATAGCCCATTTTTTTTTATTTTTCAATCGCCGGGGGTGATTTTTATGGACGATCTATTTGCCAGCCCCGTTGCCCTTGATCTCGGCCTGCTCGAGGATATCCGGAATGATGTCGGTCCATCCCAGGGGCATGATGTGCACGCCCTGAAACTTGTCCTTGTGCTTTTTAATGAACCGGCCCATCATCTCGGCCGCCTTTTTCTTGCGATCCGCTTTGTCAACCGAGCCGATTTCATCGATCCACTGCTGGGGGACACTGATGCCGGAAACGTATTTATTCATAAAATTGCCCATCTGGGGGGACTTGAGCAGCACCACCCCCAGCTGGACCGGACGGTTGAAAGCCCGGGCCTTCTCGACAAATTCATCCACCGCCCGATCTTCATACACCGCCTGGGTCTGGAAAAACTGGGCCCCGGCGTCTATTTTTTTTCCCATTTTCATCAACTGCAGATCAAGGGGTTGAAAATTGGGATTGACCACCGCCCCGATAAAAATATCCGGTGCATTGGCCAGCTCATTGCCGACCATGTCCCGGCCCGCCTGCAGCTGGGCGGCGATTTTGACCAGCTGCACCGAATCCAGATCAAAGACCGGTTTGGCTTCCTTATGGTCCCCGAGGTTGGTGTGATCACCGGTCAAAAGCAGCATGTTGTCGACCCCCAGGGAAAAGGCGGTCAAAATTTCCGACTGCAGGGCGATGCGGTTCCGGTCCCGGCAGGTGATCTGATAAATCGGTTCATAGCCGGCATTTTTCAACTGGATGGAGGCCGCCAGGGACCCGAGTCTCATCACGGCACTCTGGTTGTCCGTGACGTTGATGGCGTGCACCCGGCCGTTGAGATGTCCGGCTTCCTTGACACAGGTGGGAACAAAATCTTTATCCCGGGGAATCGCCCCCTTGACCGGGCCGACCTCCCCGGTGACAACAAATTGTCCTTTATCAAACAGTTCGCTTAATTTCATGGATCATTCTCCTTGGTATCCTTGAGCGCCTTTGCGCCGGATCATTGGCTAATCAATGTTGCTGACGGTAACCTCACCGCCCTGGGAGCAGAAGGTGGCCTCGAAAGGACTGACCTTGAGGCTGCGCGGCCGGCTCCACTTGGCATAATTTTTGGGCGCCTGGTAGGGTTCCATCAAATCAAGGCGGCCCAGTTTCTTAAGTCTCTCATAGATGAGCACCCAGCCGCATTCCCGGTCGCTGTCCACTTCGCACATGCCGTTTTCCGCACCCCCGCAGGGCCCGTTCAACAGGCCCTTGGCGCACAGGGTCATCGGGCACAGTCCCCCGGTGTATTCGATAATGCAATCGCCGCACAGGGAACAGTATTCGTTGATTTCGGATTCCGATACGGTCTCACCGCCAAAGATGGTGTCACATCCTGGATGCACCATGCCGCCGTCAGTGGCATCGATCACCGTGTGAACCCCCTGGCCGCAACCCAGCACCAGGAAAGAATCGGCCTTTTTCACCTGCTCGCCATAATCCTCTTTCAGGACCTTGGTAGTGTGATCCAGTTTGCACAGGGACATCCCCTGGGGTCCCGGCACGGTGTAGCCGACCACCTCGATGCCTCTTTTTTCCAGGCGCTTGGCCATGTTTTCGGTTTCATCCTCGCCGCCGGAATGGCATTTCCAGGCGCAGTTATTGCACCCGACAACAAACACCTTTTCGCCGGGTTTAATGAATTTAACGATTTCTTCAATGGGCTTTTGAATGGTTGCGTGCATTCCAGCACCTCCTGTTGGGTTATACTTTTATTTCCATTAAGGCCTGCGATTCTTAACGCTCAACCCCTCACGGCTCTCTCCCCGAAAAGGGTTGATGGCGCTCGAAAATAACTTTTTTGGGGACTGTCAATTTTACGGGTTCATCTCTATTAATCCGCTTAAAAAAACCGCACCTGCAGACCTGCCATGGGGTGCGGTTATCTTTGCGCCGTGGGGCTCCTTAATCCGTATCGGAATGTATCTCTCCCTCGGGAATTTTTTCACCCGGGCGCCAGGTGGAAAAATCCGTCGTGGAAATCGTGCCTCCCGCTTTGACTGTCTGCTTGGCCCACACGATGCGGGTGTTGCATTCCCAGACCCTGCGGCCCAGTTTGTCCTGACGTTTTTTCAGGGCTTTTTCGGCCGTCTCACGGGTCTTGTGAACGGAAATGACCCGTTTAAACGGTTTGGCGAGATCGTGTTCATCATAAATCAGTGCGTACATACATGCATCTCCTTTCCAGGCAAAAGAAAAATCATTGCCGCTTAATCAAAAAAACCGCTTCAAATATTTAATCGCCACCTGATCGAATCGGTCATATAAAAGCGCCAGCCGGGCATTGGCCACTTCAACAGCCTGTTGCTTCTCCCCGTTAGCCTTGTCGGTCTGGTAGCAGGCAAAACACCGCTGGCACTCACTGGCCTGGCCCAGGGTGTTGAAGGTAAAATCACACATCAAAAAAGTCTGGGCATTGGTGTAATTGGAAAAATGCTCCACCGCCGGAACATATTCCAGCTCGATTTCAACCGCGACCTCATTGCCCTCTCCGGCAAGATGGATGAAATCATCGATGGTCATCAAAGGTCCCTTGTCCGCATGCAGTTTTTCGAATTTCACCACCATGTCATCCAGGGTGAAGAGCTTGTTTTCAACGGCGATTCCCGCATCCTGGAGCCTCCTCAAGTCGCGCTGCAGGTAACGGTTGGCGATCAGCACGGCCTGGGACACGTGGGGACACAGGTTGTTCGGACATCCCCGGGAGTAGCACTTGCGAAACGCATATTCACCGCCGTTGACCTGGCCCTCAAAGCGGCACAGAAAGATATAGGCCTGAAACTGATGCTCGCGATGGGCAAAATCCACCGGCAACACTTCAAAAGAGGGCTGGCAGGTCACTTGCGCACCGCCCTGCTTCAGTTCCACCAGGTCCGTAATACGCCTTGGGGGAAGATTACTTTGCTTTGTTTTCATTGTGGGCCTCACGTTTGATTGGATTCGCGGCCGATATGGCAATTCCGCCTAGTAAGTAAAGACGGCCTTGCATTCCATGGCCTCGAGGTTCAACGCCCCGGCGGCAGTGATCTGGGCGCCTTCCACCAGCTCGGATTCATCGATGTGGCGCTCCTTGATGCAGGGACCGCACACCCTCAGCTCCCCGCCGAGTTCCAGAAAAGTTTCAAACAGTTCCTTGAGCGGCGGGAACTCCCCGCCGGCCGGCATGTAGTTGATGTATCCCTCTTTGGCCATGTAAACACTGTTGCCCTGCAAAACGATGACGGCTTTGATATCCATGGCCAGGGCCGCATTGGCCAGCACAAAGGGCACATGCGCCTTTTCCGCATTTTCCGCACCGCAGGTGCAGATGTACATGATTTTTTCTTCGTTATCGGCCATTATCTTTATCCTCCCTTTAAATGGTGAGTTGATGTTGTCAGGTCGCAGCCTGCCGGGAGCTCTGTTTGACCTTCATCAGGTACAAAATCAGCGGCCGGTAAAGCTGGTGCGTCCACTTGGCAAACGGCACCTCGATAACCAGCATGGGAACGGCGATCATCAGGTGGATCACGTAGATGTAATAAGTCGCCAGGGGCAGCCCCAACAGCCGGGTAAAATGGATCAGGATCCCGGTAAAGGTTGTCAGCCAGAGCATGATCAAAAAAACCCAGTCCGATGAATGCGAGTGTTCGTAGACGGCTTTGGTCTTCTTGATCCGTCCGATCATGGCATAAGTCACTCCGTATAGAATGGCAAAGGTGGAGTAATAGCCCAGCAGTCGGATCGGGTTGTAGACGGCATAAATTTCATCGCGCTGAAACCAGCGGATTCCCACCACCACCAGCAAAAACACGATGGAATAGCCGGTCATGATCAACAGGTGATTGATCCACTGAATGCGTTGGGAACGGGTGCCGCAGGCGTTAAACTGCTTCTGGGTAAAAAAATGCAGCACAAATTCCTTGGCCTCACGCAGGTAAACAGCCGCTGGGATGCCGAAAATCCCCCCGCCGGCCGGATCGTTTTGTCCGCCGGCCTTGTCAGATTTCATCACGGCCAGGGTCATGCGCCCGGCATTGCTCAGCAGAAAAAAGGACAGTACCGCCAGCATGATCAGGTCCAGAATTTCGATCACCCGGTTGGGCGCGAACACGTTCAGCGCCACGCGGTCGGTCAGCATGGGGCCGTGAAAAGCGTAAAAGCCCAGTCCCACGAGGGCCGCGACCACCAGGATCGCGGCGACTTCAAAAACTTTTGAGGTGTAAAACAACCGTGAAATCCCGGTCCAGTCGTATTTCGAGGTCAGGTAGCGGCGAATGCCCATCATGACCTCGCCGGGGTTGGCCTGGCGCGGACAGGTGTCGGAGCAATCCCCGCAGTAATAGCAGATCCAGGGCTCCGGGCTCTGGATGATCTTCTCATCGAGTCCCAGCTGCAGATAGCGGATGATTTTGCGCGGAAAAGGGGTGGACTCGGTTGAAAGCGAACAGATGGCCGTGCAGTTGCCGCAGTTAAAGCAGGTACGGGCATCTTCGACACCGAATTCCTTCAGATTGAGCAGTAAATCAGGGTTGACCTGCGCACTCATGGTTTAACTCCCGTTTGATTTTTTAATTGATCTTATTTCTTAAATGGTCCAGCCGAACCGATCGCTGGCCGCCACGTTCAAGTCAGCCGGCCAGTTCATATTTAAAATAATCTTCTTCCTTGGCGCCTTCGGCCAACACACCGAACTTGCGCAGGGCGGTGATATATAACAACACCTTGGATGTGGGCATCTTAATGGCCGCGGCAATCTGGGGTACTGTTTTGCCACCGTCCTTTAGCTGTTCCTTGATTTTTTTAATGTCCTGATTCTGGATTTTAATTGCTTCCTTGGCACGCTTGATACTGGCTTGGCGTGCCTGCCGAAGCTCTTTTAATGCTTCTTTGTCAATCTTTTTCTTCTCGCTCATGATGTGCTCCTGTCGGCAGATGGTCGCGCCCGGTGGGCCAGTTGACCCGCAGGCCGGCATCAAAGCGGGCTTTGCCGGATTTAGACGGCCACAATCGCATCCACCATGTCTTCATACTCCTTTAGCGTCCAGCCTTTGATGTCGATGGCATTTTCCGGGCACACGGCCACGCATATCCCGCAGCCGGTACACAGTGCCGGAATGACCTCAGCGCGTTTGCCCGATTGTCCTTCAGCCTGCATTTGAATCGCCCCCTCGATGGGGCAGGCCTCGGCACACAGGCCGTGGCCGGCGCATTTTTCCGAATCCACCTCGGCCACGAAGGGATCCAGCTCCACGTATCCCTTGGTGAGCAGGATGGAGGCCTTGACGGCAGCCGCCTGGGCCGCGTTGCAGGCCTCCCCCACATCCATCGGGGCCTGGCAGGTACCGGCCAGCAAAATCCCCGTGTTGGCCACTTCCACCGGCCGCAGTTTGGGGTGCACTTCCTGCAGGAACCGATCGGCGCCCACCGGCAGTTTCATCATTTCCACCAGATTCTTGATATTGCTGGGTTCCATGCCGACGGAAAGCACCACCAGGTCAACTTCGGCTTCCAGCTGCTCGCCGAAGGTCAGGGTGTCTTTGACGGTCACCTTCAGCGGATGCCGCCCGCCGTCGCTGCGCTCCACAACCGGCGGATCTTCGGGTTCGAAACGAAAAAACATCACATTGTTTTCCGAAGCGCGCTCATAATACTCTTCATGCCCGCGGCCGTAGGTCCTGATGTCGCGGTAGTATTCAAACACGTGGGTGGCGGGATGCCTTTCCCGGATATGGTTGGCGGCCTGCAGGGTGGCACTGCAACACGTTCTGGAGCAGTATTCGTTCAAGTTGCCATCCGCGTCGGGTTCATGGATGCCCGGGATCTGTCGGCTGCCCACGCAATGGATCAGGGCCACCCGCTCGATCTTGCGGCCGCCGATTTCCAGCTCGGGCCCGCTGGTGGGATTTTCAGCCAGGTGGCGAATCAAATCCGGCAGGGTGATGACCTCCGGGTTGGTCTGGAACCCGTATTCCCCCTCCCGGGGCGTATAGAGCTGAAAACCGGTGGCGAAAACAATGGCTCCCGTGTCCAGGACCATCTCTTCGGAATTCTCAGGCACGGGCGCAGGATAAATGCCCGCAAAAGGGACAAACCCGCGGCCGGCTTTATTTTTGTCTGGCAGGCGGGCCATTTTTTCAAGATCCGCTTTTGATTCGGGCGGGGCATTTTTCAGGGTCAGTTTAAAATTGCCCACGTAGCCTTCATAACGAATGACCTCGGTGCAGGTATAAACCGCAATGTTTTCATCATCCAGCACCTGCCGGGCGAGTTCTTCGATCAGACCGCCGGCTTTCTCGCCGGTGGGAACCAGCCGCTCCAGCATCGCCGTCTGACCACCCAGAAAGGGAGATTTTTCCACCAGCGCCACTTTGATGCCCCTGACGGAAAGATCGTGAGCCGCCCGCAGACCGGCAATTCCGCCTCCGATGACCACCGTGTGATTCCTGGCCTCCACCCGGATGGGGTCCAGCGGTTCCTGATTTTTCGTTTTGGCGATGGCGGCGGCGACCAGGCTGGTGGCCTTGGCAGTCGCCGCTTCACCGTCATGCACCCAGCTGACCTGCTCCCGGATATTGGCGTGTTCGTAGAGGTAGGGATTCATGCCCGCCCTTTTAATGGCACCGCGAAACGTCAGTTCATGCAAGCTGGGAGCACAGGAAGCCACCACGACACGGTTGATCTTGCCGTCCTTGATGTCCTGCTGAATCAACTCCTGGCCCGGGTCGGAACACATGAATACATTGGTATGGGCCGTTACCACCCCGGGAAGGTTGGCAATATTGTCCCTGACTTTTTGAACATCCACATGGTCGGAAATGTTCCCGCCGCAGTGGCAGATATATACGCCGACTTTTTCTTCCCCGGTTTCCTGTTCGGTTTCCTTCTTCTCGTTGTCTGACGCCATTACCCTGTTCTCCTGATTTTCAAAATTCAAATGTCAGGGGCCGGCAGGCGGACCGGCGGTTCCGTTCGCAGTTCAAAGTCCGGCTCCATTCCGCTTCTACCTTCGCCTGATTCACTTTTCCGCCTGCCAGCCCCTGTTTTGCCAATTATGCCGCCTGTTTTCGCTTTTGAGCATTCAAATAATTCGATGCCGCCATGGCCGCCGCCCCGGCTTCGGCAATCGTGTCCACGATGTCTTTGGGCCCGGCGGCCACCCCGGCGACGAAGACGCCCGGCAGATCCGTCAAAGTCGGTGCTGTTTTCGGCATCACGCTTTTGATAAAAGCATCTTCCTCGGTGGATACCGGGCAGACCCCCATGGGATTCCAGTCGGGAACCATTCCCGAGGACAGAACCACAAGGTCATGCTCGCGGGTCAGCACTGCGCCGGAGCCCTCCTGGTCCTCATAGCGGATGACCACGGCCTGATTTTCACCGGGTGTAATTTTGGCCACCTTGGCCTTGACAAATTCAATGCCCATGGCTTTGGCATTCTGGAAAAATTGCTCATAGCCCTTGCCGAAAGCCCTGATGTCCATATAATAGATGGTGATATCGGCCAGGGGCAGCGAGCCGGAAAGCAGCATGGCCTGCTTGATGGCATACATGCAGCAGACCCGTGAACAGTAAGGAATGCCAAGGCTTTTATCCCGCGATCCGGCACACTGCACGTAGGCAATGGAATCTGGCTCCTTGCCGTCCGATGGTCGAATCACGCGCTGATAGGGACCGTTGGGTGCCAGCAGCCGCTCCATCTGCAATGAAGTAATCACATTCTCAATTTCCCCCCGGCCGTACTCTTTCTTCTGATCCAGCGGCGTCAATTTGAAACCGGTGGCCAGAATGGCCGTTTGGGCCTGGATCACAAAATCCTCGGGCTGCTGGAAATAATCGATGGCCTCGGTGGGACAGACCCGGGCGCATTTGCCGCAAAGCGAGCAGTTTTCCACATCCATCAGGGCAATCTGGGGAATGGCGGTGGAAAAAGGAATATAGATCGCCTTGCGCAGGGAAAATCCGCCCTGCACTTCGTCGGAAACGTACACCGGGCACCCATATTCACACTGCCGGCAGCCGATGCACTTGTCCGGATCAACGTAGCGGGGACGCTGGGTGACGGCGGCCGTAATCCCGTCTGCATCGCGATCCAGCGCTTTGAGATCGCAGTAGGTAAAAAGTGTTATATTGTCATGGTGGGCGGCGGCCGCCATTTTGGGGGTTGTGATACAGCTGGCGCAATCAAGGGTGGGAAAGACCTTTGAAAGCAGAATCATCTTGCCGCCGATGGTCGCGTCTTTTTCCACCACCGCCACTTTAAAGTTCTGGTCCGCCAGATCCAGTGCGGCCTGCAGGCCGCCGATTCCACCGCCCACAACCAGAGCATCAAATTTCATCACTTGATCGGTATCCATTTGTTTTTTTCCTTATTTTTCCCCTGCCCCGCTTGTCCGCAGGACCGAATCACCGGTGTTGACCGGAAGATTCCCTGCTCCGAGCTAAAAGCGCAAGCCCCGCTCCCACCCGGAACGGGCAGTGAATACTGCCGCCCGGGCATCTGCGCTGCAAGTTTCACCGTCTGCCCGGCGGCTCACGATGCCGCCTGGGCGGCGGCTGCTGCAACATCATTGGACGGCGCCCCGAGTTCCTGGACCAATTCATTCATCTGGTTGACTTCCTTTAAGAAAGCCCGGTTGCAGACCGTGCAAATGGCCGTCAGGCGAAGCCGGCGCAGATCATAGCCGCGTTCTTTCATCAGCTGGTAAACCCGGTCAATCCGCTTGGCCAGGGCGTTATAGGCGCCCTCGTACGGGCATTCCTCCCCGCAGGCCATAATGATAATGCCGCCGATTCCCTTTTCGAAGCAGTCCAGGTAGAACTTTTCCGGAAACAAGGCGGGGGCCCGCACCCGAAGAATGTATGTGTTGGCCGGATAGGTCGAATGCGCCTGGCCGACCGAATTAGCGCCGGGGTAGGCACAGCTTTCGGTGGCCAGGATCAGAATTTTGCCCGCATATTCACCAGTTGTCTGGGTTGACATAGCAGTTCCGCCTATTTCATTCTCTTGACATAATGTTTGTCATAACCGTCGACTTCCAGCATACCGAGATATTCATGCCCGACCTTTTTGGACCAGGCCGGAATGTCATTGCGGGTACCGGCGTCACTGGAAAAAATTTCCAGGATCTCGCCCACCTTGACTTTGCCGATGCCCTTTTTGGCTTCCAGCAGCGGACCGGGACAGGCAGAACCCCTGGCATCCACGGTATTGGCAACTTCCACTGAACTTAAATCTATTTCTGTCATTTTAGCCTCCTTGGTTAAGTATTAATCCCAACTCCTGTTGCCACTGCCCGCGGGCAGTGCGATGATCAGGCGGTCTTGATGACCGCTTTTTTCTCCAGGCGCAGCCGGTAGTAAGGGCTGGCCTTTCCCATTTCATCCACTGACAGCAGTTCGTAAGATGCTGCCGGCAATACTTTGAACAAACCTTCGGGCGCTTGAGAACCGCTCCACAGTATTTCCAGGGTTTCGCCGGGCTTAAGTTCCCGAAAGGTCTGGGTTACTTTCAGCAGGGTAAGCGGTATGAGCAAACCTCGAAGATCCAGCTTGTGTTTAATTTTTTTACCCAATTGAACACCCTTTTTAACAGTTTCGCTGCCTCTTTCTGCAATGAATATGCCACAACCAGCGGCAGGGCGCATCCGGCCCTCGAACGGGCACCGGTTATTTTTTTGACCGTTGCTCTCTCCCGGGAGGTCAATTCAGGGGAGTTCACTTCGAACCCCGGGATTTTTTTGCACGCTCTGCTATTTTTTGCTTGCCATTGAAGTGTTAAAGTGTTAAGTATCAATTTTTTAACATATGTTAATTTTTAACATGGAGCTGCCAATGTTTGAACAGGAATTAAACGAATATTGGAAGACGGTGGTGGACACCATCCAGGACGGGGTGATGATTGTGGATACGGGGGGGACCATCATCTCCGTCAACAAGGCCCTGACCGTCATCACCGGCTACAGCCAGGATGAAATCATCGGGCAATCCTGCTCGGTTTTCAACTGCAATGTCTGTGAAGCCGCACGCAACAAGGAAGGACACCATTGGTGCCACCTGTTCCGCAAGGGCGAGATGAAACAGCAAAAATGCGTCCTGATGCGCAAGGACGGAAATTATATCCATGTATTGAAAAACGCATCCGTGCTGCATGACTCCCGCCAACAGGTGATGGGAGCGGTGGAAACCATGACGGATATCACTGAACTGATTGAAAAGGATACCCAGATCGAGGCCTTCCGCCGGGAACTGCGTTCCGAGGACACCTTTCACGGCATTCTGGGGGCCTCGGCCCCCATGCAGCAGGTATTTGATTTAATTACCAATGCCGCCCACTCTGATGCCCCGGTGATTATTTTCGGTGAAAGCGGCACCGGCAAGGAACTGGTTGCCAGGGCCATCCACGAAGGCGGTGCCCGCAGAAAAAAACCCTATGTCAAGGTCAATTGCGCGGCCCTGACGGAATCCCTGCTGGAAAGTGAACTGTTCGGCCATGTCAAAGGGGCTTTTACCGGGGCCTTTCGCAGTCGGGAGGGGCGGTTTGAGGCCGCCCACGGCGGCGATATTTTCCTTGATGAAATCGGGGACTTGCCCCTTACCACCCAGGTCAAGCTGCTGCGGGTGCTGGAGGAAAAAGTGGTCGAACGGGTGGGAGACAACCGCCCCATCCACATCGACGTGCGCATCATCTCAGCCACCAACCGGGATTTGAAAAAGCTGGTTGAGCAGGGAACCTTCCGGGAGGATCTTTTTTATCGCATCAACGTGATCCCCATTTATGTCCCGCCGCTGCGGCAGCGGGTGGGGGACATTCCGCTGCTGGCGGAATCCTTTTTCCACCGCATCCGACTGAAAAGCGATAAAAAAATCAAGGGGATATCCAACGAAGCCATGGAACAGCTGATGACCTATCCCTGGCCCGGCAATGTCCGGGAATTGAAAAGCGCTTTCGAGTACGCGTTTGTCTCCTGCCAGCAATCCATGATTCAGCCCTACCATCTGCCGCCCACTATCTTTCACGGCAAAATCCCAAAAGTACCTTTAAAAATCAATAAGTTGGATCGTGAAGTGACCCAAAAAAGCGAACTTGTCGATGCCCTTGAAAAGTGTGGCGGCAACCAGTCCCGGGCTGCGGAAATGCTGGGGATTTCCCGGGTCACGGTCTGGAATCGAATGAAACGGTATGGAATTACCGTCAATCGAAATGCCGGCGTGCAAAAAGTGGCATGAGATTTGCTTTATTACTTTTACCAGAGGGGTTTTAAC
Source organism: uncultured Desulfosarcinaceae bacterium (assembly GCA_964527835.1). Lineage (GTDB taxonomy): Bacteria > Desulfobacterota > Desulfobacteria > Desulfobacterales > JAFDCJ01 > JAFDCJ01. Next base: position 73,587 of record CAZGNV010000012.1, read on the forward strand.
TTGGCATTTACCTCCATTTGCACCTAATACCCCTGAAGCGGGAAATCGGCCCTGCGGAATGGGCCGCAAGGGCCGATTTCCTCTTCTCCAATCCGAGACCATCCCTGCGTGCCCTGTATTCAGGGCATTTTTCGTTGAGTGGGCAAATGAGTTCAACGGTTATCGAAATTTCCGATCATGATGTCATGCGGATCGAAGCCATCCTCATGGACAATGATGCCGCCGAAGCCCTGCAGTTTATCAAGGAAGTGATAAAACCCAAGCTGCGGGCCAAAGCGACCGGTTCCCTGGACCCCGCAAAATCGACCGGCATCATGACCTGAGCGCTTGACTGCATGTTCTGGCACAGGATTTGCTTTAAAACAAAGCGTTCTTGTTGGCATTTATGATGCCAATTGTCTCCTCCAAATGAAATCGGCTCTGCGGGATAGGCCTGCGGGGCCGGTTTCATTTCATATTCAGCATTGACCCGGGCGGTGGAAAGCGTTATTTTCAGCAAATGAAAACTGACCCCCCCAAAAAGCAGGGCTGGCCGACCCGATTCCTCAACTGGCTGAAACAAGGCGCGGAAAAATCCGCCATGTCCGGCGGCAGCTGCCCTACCTGACAGGTAAAGCCCCAGGGATCCTACCGGGTGGTGGGACAGATATCCAGGCCTGACAAAAAAACGAACCGCTAACCGGAATAATCATGTATCGGTATCTATTCGGCCCTGTGCCTTCGCGACGACTGGGGATTTCCCTGGGCATCGATCTGGTGCCGTTGAAAACCTGCACCCTGAACTGCATTTATTGCGAATGCGGCAAGACAACCGACCTTTGTCTAGAACGCCGGGAATACGTCCCTTTGGAAGCCGTTAAAACTGAGTTTGACCATTACCGGTCGAACAATCCCAAACCGGATTACATTACTTTCTCAGGATCAGGGGAACCCACCTTGAATTCAAGGATCGGTGATGTTTTGCAGCATATTAAATCACGTGCTGAAAAAATCCCGGTGGCGGTTCTGACCAACGGCACGTTGCTTTGTGATCAGCAGCTACGTGATGACATCAAAGCCGCCGACGTGGTGATGCCGTCATTGGATGCGGCCACAGCCACCGTATTCAGGAAGATCAACCGGCCCCACCGGGATTTGGAGATAGAAAAAATTATTGGCGGTCTTTGCCAATTTCGCCGCCAATACCGCGGCCAGATCTGGCTGGAGGTGTTTATCATCCCCGGGATGAATGATACGCCCGCTGAACTTCAGGCGCTGAAAGCGGCTATTGAAAAAATCGCTCCGGATCGCATCCAACTCAACACCTTGGACAGACCCGGAACCGTAGCCTCCATCCGTCCGCCCAGCCCCGCGGAGCTGAAAGACATCCTCGCTTTATGGAACCTCCCGAATGCGGAAATCATCGCCAAGGCACCCGATCGTAAAAAAATGCTTTCTTTTCGCCAGGATATCGAATCGGCCATCCTGGAGACCATCGCCCGGCGTCCCTGCACACTGGCTGATTTGAGTGCCATCCTCGGCCTGCATATCAATGAAATCAATAAATATCTGGATGTGCTGGAAGCCAGCGGAAAAATCAGCGTGGTAAGACAGCAGCGGGGGTTTTTTTACCAGCCAAGCGCAGTGTCCGGCATTTCCTAACTGAACCAGCTTGCGAGCGGATCCCCCCAACTTGTTGTAGCGAAGCGGAAATTTTTCCGCCATTGGAGGATCCCGCTTTCGGGGCTGCGGGGAGCTTCAATCACATTACGGCTTTCGCTGTCAAAACGCTCAACAACATTTCATTAATTTCGCTCTTTTGAGCAATTTTTCTCTTGACATGTTAGCATTCTGTCTATATATTATGATCAAACGAGCATAATAGGAGAATGTGTGCCATGCCCCGACCCAAAATACCCCGCTGTGTCTCGGCCTATCCGATCATCGAGGCCTTTGTCCCCCAGGGACGAAGTGCCAGCGGGGAGGTTTTGCTGTCCGTGGAAGAACTGGAGGCCATCCGGCTCAGCGATTTCGAACACCTGGATCAGGAAACGGCCGCCAGCATGATGGAGGTGTCCCGCCATACCTACGGCAGGATCCTGGGCAATGCCCGCAGCCGCGTGGCAGAAGCTCTGGTAACCGCCAAGGTATTAAAGATCGAAGGCGGAACCTACGAACTGCGCGGCATGGGCCGGCGTCGCCGCAGAAGAGGCGGAGGGCAGGGCCGCGGCAGGTGGGCTTGACCAGTCAATCAATCAACCATTGATCTAATCAACGACAATGGAAGGAGGTGAACCACATGCCCAAAGGAGATGGAACAGGACCCCAGGGCCGGGGACCGAAAACGGGAAGAGGCCAGGGAAAATGCAACCCTGACAACACGCCCCCCACACCCGGAAGCCGGGGTGGTATGGGAGCCGGCCGTGGACTTGGCAGAGGACAAGGCCGGGGGATAGGCAGAGGTGCCGGCGGCGGCCAAGGCCAGGGAGCAGGTCAAGGTGGCGGCCAAGGTAGCGGAAAAGGCCGCAGCAGGCGTTAATAACAAATCAACCATTCAACGACAATTGAAGGAGGTGATCATATGCCTGGATTTGACAGAACAGGTCCCATGGGAGCCGGCCCCATGACCGGTGGTGCCCGAGGTCGCTGCAACCCGGCAACGGCTCGAACCATTCCGGCCTATGGCGCCGGTTACGGGCATGGTCGCGGTCTGGGATTAAGACGCGGATTCCGGGGTGGCTATGCGCCCGGCATGGGCTGTGGTCGAGGATACGGCAGAGCATACGGCTGGTATCCGCCGGCGGCGGGCGTTCCGGCGGAAACTCCCGCTGAAATCGACATGCTCAAGGCCCAGGCCGATTACCTGAAAAGCTCGCTGGACGCCGTCAATCGGCGCATCGATGAGCTGGGTAAAAAAACTCCCGCTGAAGAATCCTGATCCGGCGGCAGCAGTGGGAGGCTGCCGTTAACGTCGGATGCCAAGGGGCGGCCCAGGGCCGCCCTTTGGCACACCCAGCGAAAGGCCACCCCTAGATGAAAATAACCATCCTCTAGGACAATGAATCCTGCCCCCATTCATCCAGCGATGTCTTTGCCATGCTCGGCAAGCGCCTCGAGGCCCGGGATGTCCAGAATGCGAAAATCCCGTTTTTCCATCTCAATCAGCCCCCGGTCCGTCATCTGGGATAATATGCGCGATAAGGTTTCCGGGGTTGTGCCCAGCAGGCTGGCAAGCTGGACCTTGGAAATATTCAGGGAAACGATTTGCTGTCCGTTTTGCTGCTCATCCAGTAAATGCATCAAATAGGCGGCCAGCCGGCCGGGCACCTCTTTTAAGGCCAGCCGTTCCACATGGACCGTAAATTCACGCAGCCGCGTGGACAGGCTGGCCAGCATGCTCAAAGCCAGCGAAGCATTGCCGGTGATCAGTTCCACAAAGGCCTTGCGGGGCAAAAAAAGCAGGTGACTTTGAGCAATGGCCTGGGCACTGGCGGGAAATGTGCGCCCGGCGTACACGCTGACCTGGCCGAAGGCCTGCCCGGGCCCCACAATGCGCATGATGTGCTCCTTGCCGTCAACGGAGAGCTTGAAAATTTTTACCATTCCGGCTGCCACCACGTAAAATCCGTCACCCTGATCTCCTTCTGAAAAAATAAGCTCTGCCCGGGTAAACTGTCTACTGATGACAATTTGCTGGATCGCGTTCAACTGGTCCTCGGAAAGGTCATGGAAACTGGGAATCCCAGCAAGAATGTTCCGTATGTTTTTCATTTTTTCCTGTCCTTTTTAAAAATTTTTGCGGTTCTTAATCTATATCAAGGCAAACCAACTCCGGACAAGGTAAAAATAGCTTAAAATTAATGATTGGACCTAAAACCGGAGGTTACACATGTCTAAGGAATGGGAAAATAAAAAAGATGAATTTACCGTGGTGGATGTCCGCAAACTGAGCGGAAATTTTTTGCCGGGCCTTCTCAAAAGGGCCGCCCAACTGGAAGTAGGCGAAGGCCTGTGCGTGGTGCAAAGCTTTGAGCCGATCCCGCTGTATTCCGCCATGGCAGATTTGGGGTTTGAACATAGCACCGAAAAAGCGGCGGACAGTGAGTATCGGGTCTATTTTTACCGGGTTGAAAAAATTGAGGCGGATTTTAGCGGCGCCGGCGATATGCCCCTGAAGCCGACGGCCATCGTTAATTTCAAGAACATTGACAATTCCCTGGCAGATATTATTGTTAATTTTTGGAACCTGATCTGGGGCCAGGAACAGCCCGCCATTGATCAAAAAACAAAGCTGCTTTTATCACTGGCAAATGGCGTCGGGGCCGGGCGCTTGCGCCAGGCAACCCGCGAACTGGTAAAGGCCTATGCCCTGGGCGTTACCGTGGCCGAACTGGATGAACTTTTTTCCATGTTTGTCTGGAACGGCGGTGTCGGCACTTTTGCTTCCGAGATCGGACCCTCCCCCCTGTTCGGCGCCTATCAACTCATCAAAACCGGTGAGCACAAAGGCCTGGACCGGGAAACGATAATGGGTGAGCTGATGGAAAAGTTCGGCGAAAAAAATCCGGAAGTCAATGTCATGGCCGGTGACAGGAAATAAAGGCAGAATCGTTAAGCTCACAAATTAGGCTCGTATAATTCATCTTGTGAATTTCACGGTGCTACAAATTGGAAGTTAATTTAAATTTCATAACCCGTATTGTAAGAAAGGAGAAAGACCATGTTTTGTTTTCAATGTCAGGAAACAGCTAAAAACAAAGGCTGTACGGTCAAAGGAGTTTGCGGCAAACCCGAAGACACCGCCAACCTCCAGGACCTGTTAATCTTTGTTTTGAAAGGAATTGCCGTCTACGGGGAAAAAGCCAAGGAAGTTGGGATTTCAAACCAGGAAAACGGCCTGTTTGCGGCCCAGGCGCTGTTTACCACCATTACCAATGCCAACTGGGACAATGACCGCTTTGTTGAACTGATCAAAGAGGCATTGCAGCGCAGAGATGCGCTGAAAGAAAAGTTTCTGGCTGCTTACAAAGAAAAGCACGGCCGTGATTTCGATGAACCGCTGCCGGAAGCGGCCACCTGGTTTTCCGATGATGTTGTCGAGTTTCATGAGAAGGCCAAGTCGGTGGGGGTGTTGTCCACCGCCGATGAAGATGTGCGCTCCTTAAGAGAGCTGCTGATCATTGGTTTAAAAGGGATTGCCGCCTATGCGGACCATGCCGCCCTGCTGGGATTTGAAAAAGAGGAAATTTACGATTTTTTGATGGAAGCCCTGGCATCCACCACCAAAGAGCTTTCGGTGGATGACATGATCACCATGGTGATGAAAGCCGGCGAGGTGGCGGTCACCACCATGGCCACCCTGGACGAGGCCAACACCACCGCCTACGGCAACCCGGAAATCACGGAGGTCAACCTCGGGGTGGGAACCAACCCCGGAATCCTGATCAGCGGCCATGATCTGAAGGACATGGAAGAGCTGCTCAAGCAGACCGAAGGCACCGGGGTGGACGTGTACACCCACGGCGAGATGCTGCCGGCCCACTATTACCCGGCTTTCAAGAAATATGACCATTTCGTGGGCAATTACGGCGGCTCCTGGTGGCATCAGACCAAGGAATTCGAATCCTTCAACGGACCCATCCTGATGACCACCAACTGTGTCGTGCCCCTGAAAAAGAACAACACCTATCTGGACCGGCTTTTCACCACCGGCATGACCGGCTATCCGGGAGCAACCCACATCCCGGACCGGCCCGCAGGCGGTGCCAAGAATTTTTCGCCGCTCATCGAACGGGCCAAAAAATGCGCCCCCCCCGTGGAACTTGAAACCGGCAAGATCGTCGGCGGATTTGCCCACCACCAGGTGCTGGCACTGGCCGACAAGGTCGTCGAGGCGGTAAAATCCGGTGCCATCAAGCGGTTTGTGGTCATGGCCGGCTGCGACGGGCGCCAGAAATCCCGGCAGTACTATACCGACGTGGCCGAATCGCTTCCCAAAGATTCCGTTATTTTGACCGCGGGATGTGCCAAGTATCGCTACAACAAGCTGGACCTGGGGGATATCGGCGGAATTCCGCGCATTCTGGATGCCGGACAGTGCAACGATTCCTACTCGCTGGCGGTCATCGCCTTGAAATTGAAGGAAGTCTTTGAGCTGGACGACATCAACGATCTGCCGATTTCCTATGACATTGGATGGTATGAGCAAAAAGCCGTGGCCGTGCTGCTGGCATTGCTTTTCCTGGGAGTCAAGGGAATCCGGCTGGGGCCCACCCTGCCTGCATTTCTGTCGCCCAACGTCGCCAAGGTGCTGGTCGAAAAATTTGACATCAAACCCATCGGCGAGGTCCAGGCCGACGTTGAGGCCATGATGGCCGCCGCCTGATCCGGCCCCGGATCAGTCCCGCTGCAAAATAGCAGCGTTTATATAACAGACTGCCGTCAGCCGCGGGTTGTTCAAACGGGGCTGACGGCAGTTTGCAGATTTAATAATGGCGGCCACACCCACCACCGCCACCCCCCGCAGAGCATGGCGGCGTGTCACAGCGTTCTTCACGTCCGCAGCAGGTGTGCCCGGCAGGCCGGCTGTTGGCCGTACCGACAAACGAGGCTGCCGACATGATCTTGTCTAGGTTATGACCGCCGCAGTTCTGGCAGCGGACGGTCGCATCTGTCCGGCTGGAGCCGACTAAAATTTCGGAAATAGCACCGCAATCATGGCAACGGTATTCATAAATCGGCATTTGACTGTCTCCCTGTGAAAACCGGAATTGAAACTCCGGGCTGGACGGATTAATGGCCCTGATAAATTTTTTTCCAGGGATGGCGCTGCATTTCCCGGTAATTGGCCAACGCCAGGTAAAACGCTCCCACCGCCAGCTCCGCGCAGTGGGCATCCTGGGGCGGCAGCGTCTCGAGAAAAGCAATCACGTCTTCCGGGGTGATCTCCCAGGCATCTTCCACTTTTTTGCCCTCTGTCAGCTCGGCCACCGCGTTGGCGCAGGCGTTGGTGTTCAGGCACCCGTCGGTTTCAAAACAAACCGACTCAATGCGCCCGTCGCGCACGGTCAGATACATCTCGACGGTATCGCCGCAGTCTCCCGTGCGTTTCCCGTAACCATCCGGGTGTTCAATTTTTTCCCGGCGGTCGCTGCGAAATGCCATTTCCAGGTAATTCCGGGAATGATCCTGCCAGAAATCAATTTTTTTTTCTTCCATTTACTTCTCGGGAAAAAATTTAATCTCGCAAAAAGTTGTGGTCAGCGCCGCGCAATCGGCATTTTGGGCTCGCTTTCTGTGTCCATTTGGGGCGCCAGCGCATCGGTGGGCTAAATTGCAAGAACTCGGCGCAAGCGCCTCGGACAGCTTGCAATTTTTAACGCCCACCAATCCGCTGGCTTTTTCCCCAAATGGACAATGACGCTCAACCAAAACACCGATTGCGCTCGATTGGCAACAGATTGGCCTAACTCATTGAGAATTTGATAATTTAAAAAGAAATTTGAACCTCAAAATCAGCTGACATTGTTAAAACGGCTGCCGCTCATTTCACTTTTTGCGGCTCACAACCGGCAACAAACCTTATGCTACTTAGTGATCGCAAAGGTTATCACCTGTGGTCAGGGCATTGTCCAGGTACTGCTGGACAAGCTCCTCCGGTGACAGCGACGGAGCACCGGTCATCACCTGAATGCCGTTTTGGGCGAACATATTCATTGCCATGTTGCCCATGCCGCCGGCAATAATCACATTGGTGCCCAGCTCATGGAGCCATTTCGGCAGAACGCCCGGTTCATGGGGCGGCGGTACGAGGATCTCCTTGTTCTTAATCTCGTTGTTTTCGACCTCCACCAGGGCAAATTCCTGGCAATGGCCGAAATGGGCGGTCAATTTTCCTTCTGCCAACGGTATCGCAAACTTCATAGCAAAAACCTCCTTAAAAATTATGTTCATTTAATTCATGTCATCCAATATAAAGCTTTTCCGACAATTGCTGCCAGACGGCGCGAATGGCCTCGGCCGCCGGCGAGTGACCGTCATATTCAAAAATCGTCTTGCCTTCCACCATGGCCCGGGTGATCACCGGGTCAAAGGGAATGCGCCCCAGACACGGCAGTCCCCGGCCGGCTGCATAATCTTCGATTTCCCGGCTCAGCTGCGGGTTCAAATCAAACTTGTTGACGCAGATCATGGCGGGCACTTTGAAATGCGCGGCCAGCTCCACCACCCGCTGCATGTCATGGCTGCCGGAAACCGTGGGTTCGGTGACAATCAGCACCGCACTGGCGCCGCCGATGGAGGCAATCACCGGACAGCCCACTCCCGGTGGACCGTCGGTCAGAATTAAATCCAGGTTCTTGGCTTCGCCCAGCTGGCTGGCCTGCTGGCGCACCAGGGTGACCAGTTTACCGGAATTTTCCTCGGCAATTCCCAGGCGGGCGTGAACCATGGGGCCAAAGCGAGTCTCGGAAATAAACCATTCCCCGCAGGTATCCACCGGAAAATCAATGGCCTTTTCAGGACAAAAATATACACAGACCCCGCAGCCCTCGCAGCTGATGGGATTGACCACGAAATCTTCACTGATGGCGTCCCAGCGGCACATCTCACGGCACGTGCCGCACTCAGTGCATTGCTGTCGGTTGATATGGGCGGTGTTACCCGATTGAAAATCAGTGCGCTCAATGATGGCCGGATCCATGATCAGGTGCAGATCAGCGGCATCCACATCGGCATCGCATAAAATCTTGTTTTCCGCCAGGGAAGCAAAGGCGGCCATCAAACTGGTTTTTCCGGTCCCGCCTTTGCCGCTGATGACAATCAATTCTTTCAATTTACCAGCCCCTTGATTTTTTCGTGCAGTTTCAAAAAACGCGTTTTCCATTCGGGCATAACCTCCACAATGGACGCTCCCCGCGAATAGGCTTCCGCAATCTTGCGATCAAAAGGAATTTCCAGCAAAATTGGCAAGTCCTCTGCCAACGCAAATTCCCTGACCTTATTGTCACCAATATCCGAGCGGTTAATTACCAGTCCGCATGGAATGCCGAGGATTTTGACGGCCCCCACGGCCAGTTTCAGGTCGTACAATCCAAAGGGCGTCGGTTCGGTCACCAGCAAAACAAAATCGGCCGGCTTCATGGATTCAATGACCGGGCAGGATGTTCCCGGAGGCGCATCAACAATCGTCAGCCGGTCCGGATCCGCACAGGCCAGCACCTCTTTGATCAACGGCGGTGACATGGCCTCTCCCACCCTCAGTTTACCGTGGACAAACTCGATGCCGTTGCGGTGGCCTTGCTGGAGGATCCCCAGCTCACGCTGCTTTTCGGCGATGGCATTTTCAGGGCAGACCGCCATGCAGCCGCCGCAGCTGTGGCAAAGTTCTTCAAATGGCAAGACGGTTTCACCAATCACCACAATGGCCTTGAACTGGCAGATCTCACCGCATTTGCCGCACAGGGTGCACTTGTCCATGTCGATCTCGGGAACCGGGGTGGTCACGGTGCGGGTATGTTCAAACACAGGCCGCATGAACAGATGGGCATTGGGTTCCTCAACGTCACAGTCCAGCAACTGGACCCCCGAACCCAAGGCAAACGCCAGGTTGGTGGCCACGGTGGTTTTACCGGTGCCGCCCTTGCCGCTGGCAATGCTGATAATCATCAGATAACTCCTTTAAACCTGATGGAACCGTAAAAAGTCCCTTTTCGGTCAGCGGCCCGTCCGTCGTCCGCCGCCCATGCCGCCGCCTCGGCCCATGCCAGCACCACGGCCCATTCCCCGGCCTCCACCACCACCGCCCACACGCCCCATTCCGGCGTGCGCCGGACCGGTGGCCTCGGTTTCCGGCTTGAGCTGACCGCTTTTGTATTTTTCCACGGCCTCCCGGACGGTGCCCGACAGCCCGGCATAGACTTTAATGCCGGCCGCCGACAGGGTCTGCATGGCATTGGGGCCGCAGCTTCCTGTCAGCACCGCCCCGGCGCCTTTTGAGGCCACAAACTGGGCCGCCTGGATACCGGCCCCACCCCCCAATCGGCCGCTTTCATTGTCAAAGGCCTCGTAGCTCATATCGTCCGGATCGACGATAACAAAATAACTGCACCTGCCAAAATGGGGGTCCAGCCGGGATTCCAGGCTGTCTCCGGTTGAACTCACAGCGATTTTCATGACTGAGTCTCCTTCCGGTTGCATTGTCAAAAGCCCTTCTTGTGAGTATATGCTCAAAACAAAATAAGCGAATTCAGCCCGTTTGTCAAGGTCCATTGAAAAACAAAGTCATAAAAAGTCTTTGAGGAGCGGCTTTTTACAGAAATATCATTTAAAGCACAAAGAAAAACCAGCGCATTGCGGTTGCACCGGCGGCTGTCTTTTCAGAAAGCGCGCTGCAACGGAATATCCCACTTTTTCATGTACTTCCATACCGCCGTGCGGCTCAGCCCGATGCGGCGTGCAACCTCGGCTTTATTCCAGTCACATTCCTCCAGCAGGGTGATCAGCCTTTGGGCAGTCAGCTTCTGCCCGGGAAGATCGTTGGGCGACGATACACGCTGGCTGGCAGCAGCTGGAGTCCGGCCGGACTGCAGCTGCCGGATTTCAACGGGCAGGTCGGACACGTCGATCTGGCCGGCATCACACAGCACAAAGGCATGCTCGATGGCATTTTCCAGTTCGCGCACATTGCCCGGCCAGTGATAGTCCAGAAAAAGCCGCATGGCATGCTGGGTGAGTCCCTGAATATTTTTGTCGGCTTTTTCATTGTAGCGCTCGATGAAATGATTGACCAGCAAGGGGATGTCTTCTTTGCGCTGGCGCAAGGGAGGAACAAAAATTGGAAACACCTTCAACCGGTAGTAGAGATCCTCCCTGAAATGTCCCCGGCGCACAAGATCGAACAGCTCCTGGTGGGTTGCGGCAATCACCCGGATGTTGATCTTGCGCCGGCGGGATTCCCCCACCCGCTCGATTTCCCTTTCCTGAAGCACCCGCAACAGCTTGACCTGGATAAACGGGCTGATCTCACCGATTTCATCCAGAAAAACAGTGCCTCCGTCTGCTTCCTCAAAACGCCCGGCACGATCCCTGACGGCCCCGGTAAAGGCCCCCTTCACGTGGCCAAACAGCTCGCTTTCCAGCAACGATTCGGATAGGGCGGAGCAATTCACGGTGACAAAGGGTTGGCGGGCCAGATCACTGTTATAATGAATCGCTCCGGCCACCAGCTCTTTTCCGGTGCCGCTCTCTCCCTGGACCAGGACGGTGGCGTTGCTTGAGGCAGCGGCTTTGATGGCCGTAAAAACCTGCTGCATGGCATTGCTCTTGCCGATGATATTGCCCAGCCGGTGCATCTTGATCAAACGGCGGGTGGCTTCAGCCGCCAAAAAGCGGGCCTTGGTCAGTTCGGTCAGATCGGTGACGGTTTCCACCACTCCAATGACCTCTCCGTTTTCATCCCGAACCACCCGGGCATTTTTGATCACGGGAATCTCCCGGCCGTCCTTGTGATGCAGGAAGCATTCGCTGAGCTCCGCCTTTGGCTGATCGTAAATCCCGCATTCCTGCAAGCTGGCGGGACATGTCTTGCCAAAACAGCGGTTAAAATTCAAAAAGCCGCAGGGTTTGCCCATTGCCTCTCCAGCGGAATACCCCGTGATCTGCTCCATGGAAGGATTCCAGGAGGTAATGCGTCCCCGGGCATCCAGGGTAAACACCCCGTCAGCCATGGACTGCAGGATCTGATTCACAAAACGAAGATTCCAGATTTCATGGGTTTCACCGGCCATGGCTTAACCTCCAGGCAATTTCATTGCTGTGCGCAACCTAAGCGTTACTTTTCGTTACTGTTAACATATAGTAACGCACCCCAGGTTTGTCAACATTAAAAAAAGTCGCCTCCACCCGACAGCATGCAAAATTATTCTACAAATTTTTTCTTATTTTTTCAGATCGTTATTCCTGTCAACAATTTTTTTGGGTGTTCACCAGGCATCAATGGCACGGGGTTTGATTTAGATAACGATAAAAGTTCCCCTGGCAATAACGTCTGGGAAAAAATCTGACGGCAAACCTGATTTTATCAACCTCAACCAAAGGAGAGAATTATGAAAGCCAGAAATTGCTGTAAAACAATGGAAATGGAACTGACCGCCTGGAAAGCCATCATCTATGACATCGTCCGCAAGATGGAAAAATTGCCGGGTGGCGCAAAGGAAAAAATCCTTCCCAACATTGAAGACATCCACATCATGATCGAAGAAATGGATGAGAGAATCGAGGAAATTCGCGACAAATGCACCCCGGAAACCGGCATTGATGACATCAAGACTGAAAGAGAAGAATTTGACAAGCACCTGGCATCGCTGCGTGTCAAAAGCGAAGACGCCATGCAGTACCTGGGCGCCGGCAATTTTGGCGGCTGATCGAATATACGTCCGGTTTGCGGGCATCACCGGTTTCGTACCGGCAGCGGTCCTGGGTACCGCTGCTGGTAAGTACAGGGTGTCAGCGCTATTGTGACAACATTTTCGGCCGCCAGGCGCAGTAAGTAAGGGCATAGAGATCCTTTCCGCTTGACGACTTTGATGATTACAGCAGCGGAGGTGTGTTGCATGGAAATAAAAGAATCATCCGAACCAAGCAAATTTATCAGCCGGATTGAAAAAGGCGTTGCCCTGGTGGATTTTAATGCCCCCTGGTGCGCACCCTGTCGCACCCAGGGCCCCATCATTGAAAAACTGGCCGAAAAATTTCAAGGCCAGGCAACCGTTACCGCCATCGACATTGACGAAAACCGGGAAGTCGCCCTCAAGCTGGGCATCCACAGCATCCCGACCCTGATTCTTTTTAAAGAGGGACGGGAAATCCAGCGGTTCATCGGCCTGCAATCCGAAGAAGCGCTGACCCGGGCTCTTGAAAATGTGCTCAGCTGATTTTGCCGGCCGCGGCTGCAGCCGGTGTCGGAGCCAGGGAAGAATGACGGTGCCGTAAAAAGCTTGTTTAGGCCGCTAGCGGCAACCTATGAACAACGAACT
>CAZGNV010000013.1:0-2696 GCA_964527835.1 uncultured Desulfosarcinaceae bacterium
GTCCTGGCATTTTTTACCGTTAGACTTGGGTCATCGATGTCCTGGCATTTGACAGTTAGGATTTAAATTGAAGCCGGAGAATCTTCTATCAGGTAATTGCGCATCATGCCCATGTCCTCGTGCTCCAGGTTGTGGCAGTGATAGAGGAAAAGCCCCGCAAACTCACCGAATTTTACCAGGATCCGGATGCGCTCGCCGGGCATCAGCAGCACGGTGTCCTTCCAGCCTTCATCCACGTAGCCTTCATGCCTGACGCCGCTGCGGGCCAGCACCTGGAACTGCTTGCCGTGCAGGTGAATGGGATGGGGCATGTTCATCATGCCGCCCATCATGCCCATGCCGCCGCTGCCTTCATTGATGAATTCCCATACCTCCAGGCTGTTCATCTTCACCCGCTCATCGGGGGTGGTGGCTTCCATTTGAAAGGTGCGCCCGTTGATGGTCCAGGTCATGCGGCGCATGAAAAGCCGGAAACGTTTCGGATCAGAGGAGTTCACCGCCTCCGCGGCCGCGTATGGTTTAATGGTCGAAAGCCGTTGGGGCAGGGCCTGGCCGCCTTTTTCCCGGCGCTTGACCTGCACCCGCAGCACCTCAAAGCCGGCGCCGTTGGCAAGCGCGGCCCCGCCGCCCATCATCATCCCCCGGCCCATCATATGCCCGCCCGTCATCCCGGCGTCAAAGGGCAGGCTGACCAGGGCGGTTTGGGTTCCAACGGGATAGCGGCTGAAATCCGCCCACAGCTCCAGGCGCTCGCCCGGAGCCAGCATGACGTAAGGGCGATAGACCGGTTTTTCCAGCAGGCCGCCGTCATTGCCGATGACCACCAGCGGGCTGCCGTCCTGCCAGGCCAGTCGGTAGATGCGTGAGTTGGAGCCGTTTAATAGACGCAGCCGGTAGGGGCGGGTGGCGACCGGCAGGCTGAAATCCGGCTGTCCGTTGACCAGGATCCAGTCCCCCAGAAAGCCGTTCATGCGCTCCATGGGGTGTCCGGAAAGATAGACCAGCTGGTTGTCCCGGTCAAAGCTGCGGTCCTGGATGACCAGCGGGATATCATGGGGGCCGGCCGGCAGCCCGGCAGCTTTTTCTTCGTCGTCGGTGACCAGAAACAAGCCGGCCATACCGCCGTAAACCTGGGGACCGGTGCGTCCGTGAGGATGGGGATGATACCAGTAGGTCCCGGCCCGGTTGCGGACTTCAAATTCATAGATAAAGGTTTCTCCCCGGGGAATCACCAGCCGCGGATGGCCGTCCATCAGGGCGGGGACATGCAGTCCGTGCCAGTGGACAATGCTTGGCTCGGGGATGTCGTTGGTAAAGCGGATGCGAACTTTCTGACCGCGGTGCACCCTAATCAGCGGCCCGAGATAACTGCCTTCCGGCGCAAGCAAGGCATTCGGATCGCCATCGAGCACCTGTCCCTGAAACTGCCACACGCGGGTGGGGTTGCCCGGAAAAATCGGCACCTGCCCCGCCCCGGCTTTGAGGGCAATGTCCAGATCAGCGTCAAACCCGGCGTTGGCTGCCGCCTGGGCGGCCGCCGGGGGAACATGGAGCAAAGCGCCCAGGCCGCCGGTGATCAGGCCGGTGCCCACGGCGCCGGTCAGGTGCAAAAACTGTCGTCTGCTGATCATGTCAGGCTCCTTGGTTGAGCGTTTCAAATTTAATAATATAGAGTTTTATTTTCAATGAATTCCTTGTATCTGCGGCAACCCGCCGGAGGCGGATAAACCTCGACAAGCGCTCAAATCCAGCCACAACTTGATGAATTCCATGGCGAATCAGTTCGATAGATCGGCTTTTTTGGTTTCAAATTCCGCCTTGTCGATTTCTCCACGCGCATAGCGCTCTTTAAGAATGTCCAATGCCCGGCCGGCGCTACCGCCGGCTTCCAGCTTTGTCCGGCTGGTGGACTGAACCAGCCACTTGATGAGAAACACCAGGCCGACCAGTATCAAAATCCAGAAGATCATCATAAAGATACCTCCAAACCATCCCATCCCCCAGCCACCCCCCATCATGCCGGGACCCATGTGCCAGCCGCCGTATCCGCCCTGCTGGGCCAGTGCCTGGTGCGGGGCAACAAGCACAAACAGGGTTGCCAGCACCGCAGAGATTGTTTTTAACAACCATTTAACCGGTTTCATTTTATTGCTCCTTATCTTTCCGGGCCGATCCCTCTTGTTCATTTAGGTACCGGCCCGGCTTCCCGCTTGAAAAAGCGCAGCCTGGATCATTCCGATCTACGGGTCCGGTCTAGTACGCCGACCGGATCCAGCCGCTGCTTTTATCCACCAGCACCTTGTCCACCAGGGAGTTGTCCTTGGTAAGAATTTCCACCTCGAAGGCATTGCCAGCATCTTTGACCTTGCCGGGCTTCAGATTGGGGTTGCGGGTGGATTTAAGATAATTTTCCACGACGGTGAGGGCCTCTTTTTCCTTCAAAGGGCTCTGGCTGCCGCGATAGGGCTGCTGGTATCCGCTGCCGGCGGCTCCCCCCGGTCCCATGCCATAGCCACCGCGCGGTCCCATCATGCCGCCACCCATCATGCCGCCACCCATCATGCCGGGGCCCATGCCACCACCGGGCCCCATGCCACGGCCGGCTCCAGGTCCCATCATCATACCGCGGCCCATACCGTAGCCACCACGGGGTCCCATGCCATAACCGCCACCCGGGCCCATCATGCCGCCATGCA
>CAZGNV010000013.1:2796-86284 GCA_964527835.1 uncultured Desulfosarcinaceae bacterium
TCATTCCCGGGCCCATCATGCCGCCGCCCATCATGCCGCCATGCATCATTCCCGGGCCCATCATGCCGCCGCCCATCATGCCGCCATGCATCATTCCCGGACCCATCATGCCGCCGCCCATCATGCCTCCTCCAGCCCCCATAAATCCCATTCCGAGGCTGGGGTTAATTTTTTTTGCCTGCAGGACAAATTCGAGGCGTTTCTGGGCAATCTGGTTCCTGAGGTCGGATATTTCTTTTTGTAACGCCGCAGCTTTTTTGGGATCCGGCGATTGTTTGGCCAGCTCGCTGCCAAGTTCGAGCCGTTTCTGATAAATGCTCTGCCGCAGCTCTCGGGTGCCCTCAAAAAATGCGGTGCGCGCCTCGTCCAGTTTCTTGAGATCATCTGAGCTCAGGTTGGCCGCCTGTGCACACCAGCCGCCATAACCACCGCCCCAGCCCTGTTGGCCGCCGTATCCCATGCCCATCTGGGCAGACGTGTAAGTGCCCGCAAACAAGATCGTGATGGCTGCCATCAGTGCAATTTTCAATTTGAAGTGTCGGAATTCCATTTTTTCCTCCTTATGAATTGTTGAGGGTTTGCTGTTCCATACGATAAGCACGTTAATCGGTTTTGAAAATGATATATTACAAGCCCCGTGCCAACCCATCAGGCGGTGCCCGTGTTGAAGTTTAACTAACTGATAATACGGATGAATAAATCTGTTTGCGTTTGGGAAGGGAAACGAAATGGCCGGGAGTTGATTCAGAACAGCTTCAAAAGTGCGTAAAAAGTAACCATTAGTAGATTGCAGGTATCCCAGAGCGGGTAAAAAGTATCCATGCTGCGGTGCGCAAAAGGGGCTGCCCCCTCGTTTTCCTTATCCGCTCTGGCTAATCAAGGGCCTGGCTTGCAATCCCCCCGGGCGGTTGACTCCAGGCCACGGTTTGGGCTATATGTTTTACGAAACTTACCTGCACTGGAATATCAATTACTTAGAAGTAGCGCCGGCCTTCGAATCAACCCGTACCGGTGCCCGGGGTGAGATGCTGCTTGAATGCAAAAACATAAACTATCGATATCCCGGCTCCGATACGGAAGTTTTTCGAGATTTAAACGGCCAAGTTGCCGATGCGGGGTTTCATGCCCTGTTCGGTCCTTCGGGCGTGGGAAAGACCACCCTGGCGCGGATGATCGGCGGCGAAATCAAGGATTTCAGCGGGCAGTTGATCACCAACGGACTGGAGCGCATCCTGTACACCTATAACCTGGAGCGGCTGCCCGGCTGGTCGAGCGTTGGGGAGCACCTGGAATTAAACACGCCGGCTTCCAGCCGTCACCGGGTGGAAGAACTGATCGCCTCCTTCGGCCTTGCGGGCTGCATGGAGTCCCGTTTCAGCCAGTTGTCCCTGGGACAGCAAAACCGCACCAACCTGGTGCGCTACCTGCTGCAGGACTTTGATCTGCTGGTCATGGACGAGAGCCTGGCCAACGTGGACGAGGGCACCAAGGAAAGGATCATTCTCAAAATCAAGGCCATGTTTCCGGATCGTAGTTTTTTATACATTTCCCACAACGTGGTGGAGGTCGCCAAATTCTGCAAACAGATCTTTGTGCTGCGCAATTTTCGCAAATCGCCCCAGGCGCTGGTGCTTGAAGGCCAGGACTACACCGGGGGCCCAGCGGTGGACAAAAAAAAGCTGGAGCATAGCATGCTGGAGATCGTCAATGCTCTATAGGCGCTTATACCAGTTTTTCATCATCTATTTTCTGGGCCTGGCGAGCCTGATGGCGATCAAATACGGCCTGCAGCTTTCCGACTACGTCATTCCGGGTCCGCCGGAAATCGCGACAACGGGACTGCGGGTGTCCGGCGCTTATTTGCTCAACGTGCTCAACACCCTGGCAGTGGCGATCCTGGGCCACATCCTGGCCATTGTCATGGCAACGGTCATCGGCATCATCGGGCGCTTGACCGCCTGGATCGGCTCTTTTATCCGGGTGGCCGCTTACAACATCCAGGCCTATCCCATTGTCGCGGTGGCGCCGATCATTTTCATCCTGCTCGGCGACGGACTGTCGTCGCGGCTGCTGATTGCCGCCATGATCTGCTATTTTCCCCTGTTGCTGTCGTTTATCGGGATTTTTTCCGAACCGGTACCTGAAATCGAGCACTTTTTCGAAGCCACCCGGCGCATGAACTGGCGCCTGCAGATCAGGATCCGGGCTTTTGAAAACATTCACAAACTGATCACGGTGGTGGTGGGCAGCGCCACCCTGGCCATGGTGGGCACCATCGTGGCGGAATTTATTGCGGCCGATGCCGGCATCGGGTACAGCATCCGCATTGCCCTGTATCAGAGTGACCTGGCAAAAATCCTGGTGGCGCTTTTTCTGATCGGCATCTGCACTTCGCTGTACCTGGTCTTGCTGGAATGGATCGGGTACCGGATCCGCCAACGGTGGGAAATCCCCGAAGGAGGTCTAAAATGAAAATCCGGGCATTGACAAGAACATTGCACCTGTGTCTTGCCGTGGGGTGGTTTTGTTTTTTTACCGGCGGAGCCTTTGCCGACGGGACTCCGGTCACGGAGGTCACCTATCGTTTGAAGTGGCTGTTCAACATCAGCGTGGTGGGCGACCTCTGGGCCGATGTCAACTGCAATTTCGCCCGCCGGGGATTGAAGGTGACCGTCAAACCCGGCGGTCCGGAGCGCGACGCCATCAAGGAGCTTGAGCTGGGCCGTGCCCAGTTCGGAGTGGCCTCAGCCGACCAGGTGATCCGGGCGGTCTCCAAGGGGGCCCGCGTGGTGGTGCTGGCCCAGCTGTTTCAGGTCAACCCGCTGCAGTGGATTTACCGGCCGGGGCGCACGCCGATCAAAACCGCCCAGGATTTAAAAGGCAAAACCATCGGCATCACTTACGGCGGCAACGATGAGGCCATCATGCGCGCCCTGCTGGCTAGGCATCATATCCGCGAAGACGAGGTGCGCCTTTACAGCGTGCGATATGACTACACGCCCTTTTACCGGGGCAAGGTGGACCTGTGGCCCCTGTACCGCAATGCCCAGGCGCCGATTATCGGGGAGAAGCTGCGCAAGGCCGGCGAGCGGTATGCCTTCCTGGACCCGTCGCAGCTGGGCATCCGGTTTGTGGCCAATTCCGTGGTGACCAGCCAGAAAATGCTTCAGCAGCACCCCCAGACCGTCGGACGTTTCATGGAGGCGTTGCTGGAAGCCTGGCGTGAAGCGCTGGATCCAGCCAACCGGCAAAAGGCCATAGCCGTGGTTTTGAAGTTCAACCGGGAAACGCCCGCAGATATTGTGCGCCGGCAGCTGCCGGTCACCCGCCGCCTGATGCTGCCGGCCGCGGATTTTGTGTTCGGCAAAATCGATGTGGCGGCCTGGAAGCAGACCGAGCAGATCATGCTGGAGCAAAAGCTGATTACAAAATCCGTGCATGTGGAGGGATTGTTGCATCCGGTGGTCAACCCCTGATGCCGCAATTTCTCAAAAAATTGCGGCCTGCGCCGTGCAGCCGAGACATTTTTTTGGCCCCATTGATCCCGGGAGGGTGATTATGAGCGATGCAAAATTTGAGAAGGTTTCTGAATCCGATCAGCCATTGTACGGTCCGCGCAAACTGCTGCTGTGCGGGTTTGCGGCCGAAGCCCAGCCCAAGTTCGAGGCTTTGCTGGAGGCCATCGGCCTGTCGGAGATCCCCAGGGTCTGGGTGGCAGACGAACAGGCGGGCCTGCGGGTCGGGCAGCTGGCGCAGCTTGCCGACGGTGAGGGTGCCGGACAGTCATCGTCCCTGCCGCGGGCCGTGATTATGGCCGGCATCAGTCAGAATGAGCTGCACCGGCTCATGGGCGGCTGCCGCCAGGCGAAGATGAAACCGGCCCTGTGGGCCACCCTGACGCCGACATCGGAAACCTGGAGCCTGCGGGATTTGCTGACGGAACTGGCCGCCGAACGGCGGGCCATGCAGGATCGAAAAAAATAATCCGTGCGGGGCCTCCGGCCGCCGGGGTGATGATCGGCGCCGGGGAGGCCATTGCCATTCGATCCTGAACGCTTATATTGTGTACCAGGTTGACTTTTTTTGTGCAACTGCTACAAAGTGGGAGATAGATGTCAGCAGCATTCGTAACCAGCAACCATAACGCTCGCCCGCACCGCCGCTTTTTTCCATCGGCGTTCGTCAACCGGTTTTTGGATCAAGCCTTTCCACAACGGATGATCCTTCCTGCCGACGAATCTGCAATAAAGATGAATTCCAGCGTTCAGCACTTCGGGCGGGATTTTAAAGGAACCGTCTATGTCACAGCCAACCAGCGCGGCCGCTATTGAAGACTTGCCGCCGCAGGACGATAAAAAAGAGCGGAAATTGATCGGTGAGCGGGGCAGTTATTTTTTGAACCGCTTCGAGGGGGAGACCGGGACCAATGTATCGGCCTGCTACCAGTGCGAACGGTGCACCAATGCCTGTCCGGTGGCCCACTACATGGACATCAAGCCTCACCAGGCCATGCGTTTTATCCAGCTGGGCTGGCGCGAGGAGCTGCTGCGCTCTTCCACGATCTGGGTTTGCCTTTCCTGCGAAATGTGTTCGACTTACTGCCCCAACGAGGTCGGGGTGGCCGAAAGCATCAATTACCTGCGCAACATGGCCGCCCATTCATCGATTCCGCCCAAGGAAAGACAGCTGGCGGTTTTTCACCAGACATTTCTGGATGTGCTCGAACGCCACGGCCGGGTCAACGAATTCTGGCTGATGAATGCCTATAACCTGAAACCGGGAATATTTTCGGAAAAGCTCAAGTCCGGTCTGTTCAAAGAGGAACTTCTCATGGGGTTGACCCTCTGGAAGAAGGGCCGGCTCGGATTGCTTCCCGGCCGCTCAAAGGCCATCAAGGATTTAAGAAAAGTGTTTCGCCGCAAGCTTGGGCCTTGATTAATCGAAGGCCGAGGGTGCCCCAGCTTCAAGGCGTTCAGGGGCGAAGCTGTAGTCATCTACCGCGAGCCCCTGGCAACACAGAAGATAAGGAAGGAGAAGTCAGCTGATGCAACTGTCATTTTATCCGGGCTGCTCCCTGGAGGGCATGGCCCGGGACTACGGCCGCTCCATCGCAGCGGTCTTCAAGGATCTCGACATCGAGCTGGTGGAGCTTGAAGACTGGTCGTGCTGCGGAGCCACGGCGGCCCACAGTCTAAGCGAGATGATGGCCGTCACGCTGCCGGCGCGCAACCTTTCCCTGGCGGAAAAACAAGGCCTGGACATTGTCTCCCCTTGTGCCAACTGCTTCAACCGCCTGCGGTTTTCCCAGCGCATGATCCAGAAAAAAATCTTCGACATTCCCTGGCCGGTGACCGGGGAGCTGCAGGTATACGACATGACCCGTTTTCTGGCCCAGCCCGAAAACCTGCAGCGCATCGCCCAGCGGGTGGCAAAGCCGCTCAACGGCTTGAGCGTCATCAGCTATTACGGCTGCCAGATGGTGCGGCCGCCCAAAATCACGGGTTTTACGGACTATGAAAACCCCCAGACCCTGGACAACATTGCCGCTGCAGTGGGCTCGCAGGTGATTGACTGGTCGTTCAAAGCCACCTGCTGCGGGGCCAGCATCGGGATCGGGCGCAGGGAAATCCAGGAATCGCTCACCGCCCGGATCTTGCAAAAAGCGCGGCTGACCGGGGCTGACGCCATCGTGGTATCGTGTCCCCTGTGCCAGACCAACCTGGACCTGATCCAGCATAACAGCCGTGAGCGCGCCATGCCGGTTTTTTATTTTACCGAACTGCTGCAGCTGGCATTTGGGCCCGGCGGTGACCCGAAGCAGTTTCGCTGGCACATTGCCGACCCGGTGGTCCTGCTGTCCCAAAAAGGACTGCTGGGATAAATAGGGTTCAAGGTTCAGGGTTCAAGACTTGAAGGTTGCCCGCCGGCTTAGCTTGGAGTTTTCGAACCTTGAACCGCTCATGTGTTGAGGCAGTCTTTTTGGCAGAATTACGGTAGAATGGAGCAAGGATAGAATTGGACATGGAATCTTCGCGCGGCCCTGCAGTGGGAAAAGCTCTGGTTATCGGCGGCGGGATCGGCGGCATCCAGGCGGCCCTGGATCTTGCCGACACCGGCTTTTTCGTCTACCTGGTGGAAAAATCACCCAGCCTGGGCGGCACCATGGCCCGGCTGGACAAAACCTTTCCCACCAATGACTGCTCCACCTGCATGTTTTCGCCCAAACTGGTCCAGGTGGCCGGCCATGCCAACATCGAGATTCTCACCGGCGCCTGCCTGCTTGATTTGCAGGGAACTGCCGGCAATTTTACCGCCCGCATTGAAAAGCAGCCGCGCTACGTGAATGAAGAAAAGTGCATTTCCTGCGGCCAGTGCGCGGAAAAATGCCCCAAGAAGGTGCCCGATGCCTTCAACGAAGGGCTGGCCATGCGCAAGGCCGCCTTTTTGATGTTTCCCCAGGCGGTGCCCCTCAAATATGCCCTGGACGCCGACAACTGCATTTATCTGCAGAAGAAAAAATGCGGCGTGTGCCAGAAGATATGCCCGGCCGATGCCATCGAGTTCGACCAGCAGCCGGAAGTCATCGATATCGAGGCCGGGGCGGTGGTGATTTCCACCGGCTTTGAGCTGGCGCTGACCACCCGGGAGGGGGAATTCGGCTACGGGCGCTATAAAAACGTGGTCACCTCTCTGCAGTACGAACGCATGCTGTCGGCCACCGGCCCCTATGAAGGCCACCTGCGGCGGCCCTCCGACGGGCGGGTGCCGCAGAAAGTGGCCTGGCTTCAGTGCGTGATGTCGCGCGATGCCGCCCGCAACCGGCCGTTTTGCTCGAGCGTCTGCTGCATGCATGCGGCCAAGCAGGCGGTGATGACCCTCAGCCACGAGCCGGATTGCCGGGCCACGATTTATTTCATGGACATCCGGGCCCAGGGCAAGGGGTTTGACGACTACATCGACCGCGCCCGCTACCAGCACGGCGTGGAATACCGCCGTTCCATGATTTCCCAGGTCTACCTGAACCCGGTCAACGACAACCTGGTCATTGAAACCTTCGATCACCACGCCAATCGCAAAATAGAAGAAGAATACGACCTGGTGGTGCTGTCCAGCGGGTTCAAGCCGGCCCCCGATTTTGCGGACTTGGTCGAACGGTTGGGGCTGGCGACCAACGCCTTCGGCTTTTTAAGCACCGATTTCGACGAGCCGGTCGCCACTTCCCGGGAAGGGATCTATGTCTGCGGCGGCATCGAAGGGCCCAAGGATATCCCCGAGACCGTCATCCAGGCCGGGGCGGCCGCCGCCCAGGTGTCGATGCTGCTCAATGAGGCCCGCGACAGTGCCACCATCAGCCAGGCCCAGCCGGAGGAAAAGCCCATTGACCCGCAGCCCCGCATCGGGGTTTTCGTGTGCCACTGCGGGACCAATATCGCCGGGGTGGTGGCCATCGAAAAAGTGCTTGATTACGTAAAAACACTTCCCCAGGTGGCCTATGCCACCGATTTCATGTTTACCTGCGCCACGGAAACCCAGCAGACCATCATCGATACCATCACCGAGCAGCGCTTAAACCGCGTGGTGGTGGCGGCCTGTTCACCCAAAACCCATGAGCCCTTGTTCCAGGACACCTTGCGCCAGGCGGGGCTCAACCCCTACATGTTTGAACTGGCCAGCATCCGCGAGCAGTGCTCCTGGGTTCACGGCGACCAGCCGGACGTGGCCACCGAAAAATCCAAGGACATCATCCGGGGGGCCGTGGCCCGGGCAGCTCTTCTGGAGCCCCTGACGGACAACAGCTACCCGGTGGTCAACGAGGCGCTGGTGATCGGCGGCGGGCTCAGCGGCATGGCGGCGGCCTTGAGCATCGCCGACCAGGGGATGGCAGTGCACCTGGTGGAAAAAAGCGATCGGCTGGGCGGGTTTGCCCACAACCTTACCGAGACCCTGGAAGGCGAGTCGCCCCACAAAACACTGCGTTTTTTTGAAGAACGGGTCAGCCGGCATCCCAACATCACCCTTTACCTGCAAAGTGAGTTGACAGCCCACGGTGGGCAGATGGGCGCGTTCGAGGGCACCATCCGCACGGCAGACAAAGAGCATCCGGTGCGCTACGGGGCGGTGGTGGTGGCCACCGGCGGCCAGGCCTACGAACCGCAGGAATACCTTTACGGCACCGACGAGCGGGTCTGCACCCAGGTGGAGCTGGCCCGGCGCATGCACCGCGAGCCGCGCTGGGCGCAGCAGTTGAACCGGGTGGTGATGATCCAGTGCGTGGGTTCGCGCAACGAGGAGTTTTCATACTGCAGCCGGGTGTGCTGCTCGGCGGCCGTCAAAAACAGCATCCGGATCAAGGAGTTGAATCCGGCGGCCCAGGTGGTCGTGCTCTACCGTGATGTGCGCACCTTCGGCTTTAAAGAGCTTTATTATCTTCAGGCGCGCCGCCTGGGGGTGCTGTTTTTCCGCTACATTCCCGAAGAAAGCCCGCAGGTCTATGATGAAAACGGAAAGCTGGTGGTGGATTTCACCGATCGCAGCTCCCATCAGGATTTTCGCATCGAGCCGGATGCGGTGGTGCTCAGCAGCGGGATCCGGCCCAACCAAAATGCCAACCGGCTGGCCCGGCTTCTCAAGCTGGCCCGCGGGGAGCAGGGGTTTTTTCTGGAAGCCCACGTCAAGCTCAAGCCGGTGGAGTTTGCCACTGCCGGCATCTTTCTGGCCGGCCTGGCCCACAGCCCGCGCTTTATCGAAGAGAGCATCACCATGGCCAAAAGTGCGGCCCAGCAGGCGCTGAAAATACTGTGCCGCGAGCAGATGACCACCCCGGCCACCGTGGCCGAGGTGGATCCTGACAAGTGCGCCGCCTGCCTGGTCTGTGTGCGGGAGTGCCCCTTCAACGCCCCGTTTATCAACCCGGAGGGGGTGTCCGAGATCCCGGCGTCGGCCTGCCGCGGCTGCGGCATCTGCGTGGCCGAATGCCCGGCGCGGGCCATCACCCTGAAACACAGCACCGATGAACAGATTTTCGCCGGCATCGATGCGCTGCTGGAAGACGCCCTTAGCTGAAGCGCCCGTTCATGGCGGACCCGGTTGCAGGCGGTCGGCGATCCTGGAGTTTCACAATGCTCACCATCGATGATTTGAGAAAAGCCGCTGCAACCTGCGTGGCCGAAGAACCCGCCCGGCTGGGAACGGATGGCTGGTGGCAGCCCCCGTTGCTGGCCGCCGCTCCCGTTGATTCCCGCTTTGACCGGTTGCCGCGCATGGCCGCCGCCGATCATTTGCATCCCACCGACCTTCTGCCTGCGGCGCGTACCGTGATCGTGTTTTACATTCCCTTCAAAGCGCAGCTGGTCAAGGAAAACAAACCCGGAGCGCGCCCCTGCCGCAGCTGGGCCCTGGCCTATGTTCAGACCAACGAGCTCATCGGGCGGGTGAGCCTGGTTATCAAGGATTTGCTGACTGCGGCCGGTTTTGCCTCGGGCCTGACACCGGCGACCCACAACTTTGACCCCGTGCGGCTGATGGCGCGCTGGTCCCACAAACACCTGGCCTACCTGGTAAACCTGGGACGCTTCGGTACCCATCACCTGCTGATCACGCCGGCAGGCTGCACCGGGCGGCTGGGCAGCCTGGTGACCGCAGCCGAGCTGGGCGAGCACCCCCTGATCAAAACCGCCGAGGCCTGCCTGCTCAAAGCCGGGATGCAGTGCGGCAAATGCATCGAGGCCTGCCCGGTGGACGCGCTGGCCGCAGACGGATTTGACCGGCAGCGCTGCTGGCAGCGGCTCAACGAGAACTACCGGGTGTTGGACGGCTTTGCGGATCTGCCCGCATCCACCCATGTCTGCGGCAAATGCACTGCCCTGATGCCCTGCAGCTTCAAGAACCCCGTTGCCGGATTAAAATTAAATGCCAGCGGTCCTAACAAAAATGATTTTCACACCTAGCGGGTGAACAACGTCCCCACAGCGGTATCGCAGGTCTCGCAAAGCCACAAAACATCCATAATCATATAAAGAAATTTTTTCGTTTTTAGGCACAATAATTTGTATCTAAAATACAAACCATGCGTTAGTATAGGGAGTCAGATTTTTTTGATGCTCCGGAAAAATGGAACGACTTCCAGCAGGTCTAATGCGCCGGGTGGCGGGACAGATGTAACGTTGCCAAAATTTTTTAAGAAACGGCCGAAAATGAAAAACAGATAAGGAGATGGATTTTATGAGCAAAACCGACGAAAATCTGAAGGCCGCGGTTGCGGGTGAATCTCTTGCCCGCAACCGGTATTCGTATTTCGCGGAAATGGCCAAAAAAGAAGGATATCGATATATCGCCAAGATTCTTGAAGAAATTGCCGAAAATGAAAAATACCATGCCATGGAAGAGCTCAGGCTTTTGATGGGGGATCGGGATACCCTGACAAATCTTAAGGAGGCAGTCGCCGGTGAGCTGTATGAATCCGAAGAGATGTATCCCCGGTTTGCCACAGAGGCTGAAGTGGAAGGCAACCGGGCCGCCACGGTTCTGTTTCGGCAGATTACCAGGATTGAAAGGCAGCATCACGACCGCTTTAAAAAGCTGCTTGAAATGGTGCAAGCAGGAAAAGTGTTTAAACGGGATGCCCCCATCAAGTGGAAGTGCAGCATTTGCGGTTATGCGCATGAAGGTCTTGAGCCGCCCAAAAGGTGTCCTTACTGCAAGCACCCGCGGGAGTATTACGAACCGGCCAACCTGGATGTCTAGGGGGAAATATGGCAAAATACATATGCAGTGTCTGTGAATATATCCATGATGAAGAAAAAACCGGCCAAACGTGGGATGACCTTCCCGACGACTGGGTGTGCCCGGTCTGTGAATCTCCCAAAAGTTATTTTTCAAAGATGGATGCGGCCGAGTCCGCGCCTGCGCCCCTCAACGACAGGGCCGCAAAAGAGGCGGATGCTCCCGTTCCCATCGATCTTCAGAAAACCATGGCTGAGGCCGAGCCATATTTTGCCGATATTCAAGAAATTGCCCGCAGCCGCCGGACCATGGATGAACCCATGCGCACGAAAGAGCCGGTGATCTCGTGGGATGAAATCCTCATCAAAGGGGCCCAGCTGGCCAAGATTCCGCTTAACCACGATGAGCCGGTAAACACAAAAACCATTATCGGTCCCCGAGCCGAGAAACCACTGGAAATCGAAACACCGATATACATTTCGCACATGTCCTTCGGCGCCCTGTCGAAGGAGGCGAAAATCGCGCTGGCCAAAGGCAGCGCAGCCGTAAAAACGCTCATTTGCTCGGGTGAAGGCGGCATTCTGCCGGAAGAATTCGATGCCGCCTACCGATATATATTTGAGTATGTTCCCAATCAATATAGTGTCACCGAAGAAAACTTAAAAAAGGTGGATGCAATTGAGATCAAGATCGGGCAGTCCGCCAAACCGGGGCTGGGGGGGCACCTGCCCGGAAAGAAGGTGACAGCGGAGATCGCCCGGATCCGGGGATTCAAAGAGGGGAAAGATATTATCAGTCCGTCGCATTTTAAGGATATCCGTTCTATGGAGGGCTTAAAAAACCGGGTGGATTGGCTGAGAGAGACATCCGCCGGAAGGCCGATAGGCATTAAGCTGGCGGCCGGGGACATCAAGGCTGACCTTGAATTTGCAGTTTATGCAGGACCGGATTTTATCACAATAGATGGAAGAGCAGGGGCAACCGGATCGGCCCCCAAATTTATCAAGGCCAGCACTTCCATACCCACCCTGTTTGCGATTTATCGGGCTCGAAAATATCTGGACGAAAATGCCGCTTCCGATATCAGTCTTGCGATTACCGGAGGGCTGAGGATTTCCTCGGATTTTGCCAAGGCGCTGGCATTGGGAGCGGATGCCGTGGCCATCAGTACTTCAGCCTTGATCGCCATCGGTTGTCAGCAGTACCGGGTGTGCAACACAGGTAAATGCCCGGTGGGAATCGCCACCCAGGATCCTGACCTGCGCCGTCGCCTGGACATAGATGCGGCCGCCAGAAAGCTTGAAAACTTCCTGCGGGTTTGCACCGAAGAGCTAAAAGATTTTGCCAGATTGACCGGTAACAACGATGTGCATGGACTTGCGTTGTCGGATCTGTGCACTACCAACAGCGAAATTTCAAACCACACCGCCATCGCACATGTTTGACGGAAGCCCTTGCTCCTGTTTCAAAAAGATCTCTTATCGTTTACCGACTGGGAAATCTTGATATCCCATTTTCTTTTCATTTATGGCTGGGGCCTAATTTGATTTGAGGTAGTTGGATGGATCGGCCATGAAATCGCGGTAGATGCGGTAATGATCAGTGTCCTCGTATTTGACCGCCTTGATTGGACTGGCGTCGAAATTCAGGATGGTGGCATTGCGGCAGGCCAGCAAAATCGGTGAATGGGTGGCGATGATAAACTGGGCGTTGCCGGTGCGGCCCAGGTCTTCGAGCAGGTTGAGCAGTTCCAGCTGGCTTTTGGGTGACAGGGCGGTTTCGGGCTCATCCAGAAAATAGATGCCCTTGATCCTGAAGCGCGAGGTGAAAAAAGCCATCAGCGACTGGCCGTGGGATTGGGACATCAAGGATTTTCCGCCCATGTAATCGATCAGACCCGGATCCATGGTCAGCCATTCGTCCCAGAGCTGGGCAAAATTCTGAAAAATGTGGGAGCCGAAAAAAGAGCCCGGCACCCGTTTGTCATACCACTGGGCGTCAATGGCGCGGTACAGGTCTTTTTCGTAGGGGCTGGCCCGGTAACGCGCCCGCTGCACCCCCTGCCACATCATGATCCCGCACCTGCGGGTGATGGCATCGAGCAGGGTGGATTTGCCGGACCCGTTTTCACCGATAAAAAAGGTCACCGGGCGATCAAAGCGCAGGCTTTTGGTGGTGCGCAGGATTTGCAGGTTAAACGGGTAGTGCTCGGTTGTCGGGTAGCGCTCGGGGTGCAGGTTGATCTGTTTAAGGTGCATGCGCAAACAATCCTGGGCCACGGGGGCTTTATTTTTTGGTTTTTTTGGCCTTTGCCTTGGCCGGTAAAGACGGCTTTTCCGCGCGCGCGTCGTAGCTGTACTTGACCTTGCGGTACTTGGCGCGAAAGCGGTTGACCTCCTCTTTGACCTCTTTTTTGTCCATGACGCATTCCTTGATCAGCTCGGCAATGCGGCCCATTTCCTGTTCCCCCATGCCGAAGCGGGTCATCTCCTGCACACCGATGCGGATGCCGTCCGGGTGGGCGTGGTGGTTGAGCGGCTCATGGGGCAGCATGTTCATGTTCAGGATGATGTCGTTGTGCTCCAGCAGCCGCGAGATTTTTTCTCCGCCGTGAAAAGCGGCCATGTTGACGGCAACTTGGTGGGTTTGGGTGTAGCCGAAGTCCTTGCCCTGGACGTCAAACCCGAGCCGGTCCAGCTCGGCGGCCAGCACCTGGGCGTTGTTGATGGTATCGATGGCATACTGTTCGCCGAATTCCATCATTTCGAAGGTGGCAATGGCCATCTGGGCCAGGGTGTCGAGATGGTGATTGCTCGAAGATCCCGGAAAGGCGCCGCGGTCGATTTGGCGCCACTCGGTGTCGTCCATGTTGCTTAAAATAATGCCCCGCTGGCTGCCGAAATAGGTTTTGTGGGTGCTGGCGGTCATCAGAAAGGCCCCTTCTTTCAAGGGCCGCTGAAATTGCTTGCCGGCGATCAGGCCCAGCACGTGGGCGGCATCATAAATGATGCGCACCTTGTAGGTGTCGCAGGCCTCGGCAATTTCAGCCACCGGTTCGGGAAACAGAAAAAGGCTTTTGCCCACCACAATCACCGAGGGGCGCGTTTTTTCAATCAGGTAGATGGTCTTGTCGACGTCCATGTGATAGCCGTCGGGCGTCACGGGAATATTGATGATGTTGCGGGTGAATTTGCCGACCGCACCTTCCCGGTGGTGGCTGATGTGGCCGCCGGCCGGTGTCGAGTTGACCATCACCACGTCATTGGGTTTGATGAAATGGCTGAAAACCGCCTCATTGGCATTGGTGCCGCTGATGGAGCGCACTTCGGAATGGGCGCACTGGAACAGAACTTTTAGATTCGCCTTGAGCCGGCTTTCGATTTCATCAATGTAGGCGGTGCCGCGGTAATAGCGTTCCCCCGGATGTCCCTCGGCGTATCGATGGGCAAAATCCGAGCCGGCCTGGCTTCTGGCACGGTGGCTTAATACGTTTTCGCTGGCGATCAGGTTGATGCATTTGTCGCGCCACCGGTTCTGTTTCTGGATGATCTGTTCGAGCTCGGATACTTTCTTCTCGTACATGGGGGTCAGTCTCCCTTCGTTTTCAAATGGGTTTGTATGTTATTGCCGGGGGCTTCCAGCCTGCGGCGGGCGATGGGCCGCAGGCGGATAAAAATCGCTGCCGCCGGGATCAGCTGCCAAGGGCCTCGCGGATGCGGGCCATGGCTTTTTGAACATTTTCAAAGCTGTTAAAGGCGCTGATGCGGATGTATCCCTCGCCGCAGCGGCCGAAACCGGCGCCCGGCGTGCAGACCACAGCAGCTTTTTCCAGCAGGCAGTCGAAAAATTCCCAGGAATCGCCGCCGCCGTCCACCCAGATATAGGGGGAATTTTCCCCGCCGATGCACTCAAAGCCAAGGGCCGATATTTCCCGCCGGATCACGGCGGCATTTTTAAGATAGTAGTCAATCAATTCTTTGGTCTGCACCCGGCCCTGGCGACCGTAGACGGCCTCGGCCGCGCGCTGCACCGGGTAGGAGACGCCGTTGAACTTGGTCGACTGGCGCCGGTACCACAGCGCATGCAGAGACTGCTTTTGGCCATCCGCATTGTAGGCCGTGCAGGTCTTGGGCACCACCGTAAAAGCGCAGCGGGTGCCGGTGAACCCGGCGGTTTTGGAAAAGCTGCGAAATTCCACCGCCACCTCCCGGGCCCCCTCGATTTCGTAAATTGTGCGGGGCAGCGCCTCATCGCGGATGAACGCCTCATAGGCGGCATCGAACAGGATCAGGGCCTTGTTTTCGCGCGCGAAATCCACCCACTGGCGCAGCTGGCTTTTTGAAATCGTCGCCCCGGTGGGGTTGTTGGGAAAGCACAGGTAGATGAGATCCACCCCGGCGGACGGCAGTTCGGGAATAAATCCGTTTTGCCGGGTGCCTTCCAGGTAAACGATTTTCCCATAACGCCCCTGGTCAAAGGGGCCGGTGCGCCCGGCCATGACATTGGTGTCCACATAAACCGGATAGACCGGGTCGGGAATGGCAATGGTGATGTCCGTGGAAAAGAGTTCCTGGATATTGCCGGTGTCGCATTTGGCGCCGTCGCTGATAAAGATTTCATCGGCGCTGATATCGGCTCCCCGGGCCTGGTAATCTTCGGCGGCGATTTTTTCTCGCAAAAACCCGTAGCCCTGTTCCGGCCCATAGCCGCGAAAGGTCGCATCCGCGGCCATTTCGTCCACCGCCCGGTGAAAGGCTTCGATGCAGGCCGGCGGCAAGGGCCGGGTGACATCGCCGATGCCGAGCTTGATAATCTCCCGGTCGGGATGGGCCTGCTCAAAAGCGTCGGTTCGGTTTTTTATTTCGGCGAACAGATAGGAGGCTTGCAGCTTGAGATAGTTTTCATTGATTTTAATCATCTTTTTTTCCTGGGCGCGGATTGTCAGTTTCGCAAGAAACCGCTTAAAAAAGCTTTTTTGCGGGTTCATAAGGATCGGGATGCCGATTCGAATAAAACTTTTATATAAGCAAACAAATACCCAACGGTCAACAACAGAAATCCAGCTGCCGGCAATTTTTACCTTCATCCTGGCGTCTAATCGATGGGTATCCGGGCCGTCTCCTTGTAGGTCGACAGCACGATGGCCGTGCGGGTGGAATGCACCCCTGCCAGGGATTTGATCCGGTCGCGGATCAGCTGTCCCAGGGCCCGGGGGTCCTGGCCGCGGATCTTGACCAGAAAGGCATCGGCCCCGGCCACGAAGTGCACCTCCTGCACATCGGCGATGGCCGCCAGTTGATCCCCCAGGCGGGTTTCCCCGGCGGATTTTTCGATTTTGACGGTGACAAAAGCCACCAGGGCCTTGCCGAAGTGCCCGGGGTTCAGACGCACTTCATAGCCGGAGATGATGTCCCGGCGCTCCAGCTTGCGGATGCGCTCTAAAACCGCTGAAGGGGCCAGCCCCACCTGCCGTGCGATCTCGATGTTGGGGATCCGGGCCGTTTTTTGCAATATTTTCAGTATTCTTAAACTAATAGAATCAATCATTCTCTATAATTCCATATATACAGAATATATTATAGTTATTTTGTTTAAGTCAAGAATTTTATTTTCAACCCAATGGCACAATCAACAACAAATAAAGATTGGAATCCTGCGCAGGGGTTTACGATCGCCTTCAGACGGCTTATGATACGCAAACAGCTAATTTGTCCGAAAACAACAGCCAGGCAACGCGTTGAATCGAAAACCGCACCCAGAAACAGCAGCGGCAAGCGACAACCGGGATCCGGTTGCCGCAGTCGCGCCCGCAGCCTGCATCAGCCCCACCCAGCGCTACTGGATCATCGGGGCTACCCTGCTGACACTTTTTCTCGGGGCCCTGGATGCGCTGGTGATGAGTGCCGCCATGCCCACCATCGTGTCGGATCTGGGCGGAGTCAACCTGTACAGCTGGGTTTTTTCCGCCTACCTGCTGAGCCGGGCGGTGTCCCTGCCCCTGTTCGGCAAACTGGCCGACCTGTTTTCCAATAAAATCCTTTACGGGGTTGCCATCGGTCTTTTTGTCCTCGGCTCGGTTTTTTGCGGCCTTTCGCAAACCATGATCCAGCTCATTTTATCCCGGGTTTTGCAGGGCATCGGTGCCGGGGGCAATTTTGCCCTGGTCTATATTGTGCTGTCGGATATCTCGTCGCCGGAAAAACGCGGCAAAACCATGTCCATGGCCAGCTTCATCTGGGGGCTGGCCAGCCTCTCGGGGCCCACCATCGGCGGGGTGATTGTCACCTATTTTTCATGGCGCTGGATCTTTTTTTTCAACGTGCCCCTCGGCGGCTTGGCGCTGGTGGGAATATTTCTGTATCTGGTGGAAACCCGGCCCAAAAGAAAGCAGGTGCACATCGATTATTACGGCATTCTCACCCTTTCAGGGGCCATTTTGTCCCTGTTGAGCGCCTGTCTGCTGGCCGGACGCGGCGATCAATGGACATCGCCCCGGGTTCTGGGACTGCTGGCGGCCTGTGCCGGGTTCAGCGTCGCTTTGTACCACGCTGAAAAGCGGTCCCCCGAACCCATCCTGGCCCTTGATTTTTTCAAAACCCGGGCATTCAGTGTCGGCAACGGGGCGTCGTTTTTGAGCAGTTTTGCCATTTTTTCCCTTTTTGCCTTCAGCCCGCTGTTTATCCAGGGCGCTCTGGGCAAAACCCCCATGCAGCTGGGCCTGGCCATGCTGGGGCTCAGTTTCGGGTGGTCGGTGGGGGCCCTGTTCTGCGGCCAGGTGGTGCACCTGCTGCGCAAAAAACCGTTCGCCCTCACCGGGGCGGTGTTAATGGTGATGGGCTGCGCGCTGACCGTTAGGTTCAGCACATCGACTTCACTGCTGGAATGTGCGGTTGTCTTCGGCATCATCGGGCTGGGCATGGGCTTTGTTTCCATCCCCACTCTGCTGATCGTCCAGGACAGCCTGGACATTGCCGACCTGGGGGTGGCCACCGCCTCGCACCAGTTTGCAAGGACCCTGGGCGGAACCGTCGGCATCGGCATTGCCGGCAGTATCGTCACCGCCAAGCTTGCAGCCAACATGGACGGCCTGGTCAATGCCGGCGTGCTGGCAAAAATACCGCCGGTTCTTAAAGAGCGGCTGGAGCATGGTCTGGAAAACCTGTTTCGGCCGGAAGTCCAGGCCCTGGTGCCCCCGGAGATTAAACCGGTGTTGATGGACGCCATGGTCCAGGGGGTTTCCCGGGTGTTTTGGGTTGCGCTGGCAACATCGGTGATTACCTTTTTGCTGTGCTGGCTGTTGCCGCCACAAAAACGATAATGTCTGAAAGGAGACAATGCCATGACCATTGGAAACGAAAAGGATCTGCCCCCCATTGCCATCGACAATCCGGAGGCCAAAAATGTTGCCATGCGGGTGCTGATCTCCCCGCAGCAGGGCTGGCAGGGCCATGTCATGCGGGTCTTCGAGCTGGGGGCCGACGGCTACACCCCCAAACACACCCATGACTGGCCCCACATCAATTACATCCTGGAAGGCCAGGGGATCCTGCACATGGACGGCAGCGACACCCCGGTGCAGGCCGGCTCCTATGCTTACGTGCCGGCCGGCGTACGGCACCAGTATAAAAATGCCGGCACCGGCCGTTTTCGTTTTATCTGCATCGTGCCCGAGGAAGGACATACTTTCTAGTCTTAATGGATGGCCGCTTGCAGGGGCCGCATTGTTGGACAACCATGATTTTGTCAAGAAGGGAACCTCTCTCTCTCCCCACCCGCCGCTCAACCGCTTTTTGCCTGGTAAGCAAGGCGGGCTGAAAAGCAAACCGGGTGTGACGAAAGGTTTTTGCGTCATATTGACACACCCTGTTCGGTTTGCGATACTGATAATTCATGCAGCAAAAATTTTTATCCGGCCGTATGTTGAAAATACGGTTTTCGTGTCGCTTTCACCCGGATTGGTTGGTTCATGATTCAAATCCGCCACCTTTATAAATCCTACGGCAACCAGGTGGTCCTGGATGATATCAACCTGTCAATTGAAAAAGGGGGGATCACCGGTCTGCTGGGGCCCAACGGTGCCGGCAAGACCACCCTGGTGTCAATCCTGATCGGGGTTGTGGCCGCCGACCGGGGAGAGGTTTTCATCGACGGGCGTCGCCTGGAGGAAAACCGGGGTGCGATCCAGGCCATTTGCAGCATCGTGCCCCAGAACCTGGCCATCTATCCCATGCTCAGCGCCCGGGAGAATCTTGAATACTTCGGGGCGTTGCAGGGTCTTAAGGGGTCAAAATTAAAAGCGCGCATGGCCTATTGCACCGAGATCGCCAGCCTGCAATCCTTTCTGGACAAGCGGGTCAGCCGGTTTTCGGGGGGCATGCAGCGCAGGCTGAACCTGGCCATCGGTCTGCTGAACAACCCGCGCATCCTGTACCTGGATGAACCCACCGTGGGCGTGGATACCCAGTCGCGAAATTACATCCTGGAGACAATTAAAAACATCAACCGTGAGCAGGAAACCACCATTATCTACACCTCCCATTACATGGAAGAAATTGAACAGGTTTCCGACACGATTGCCATTCTGGATGAAGGCCGTCTGATCCTGCATGACGCCAAGCAGGCGATTTTAAAAAACGACAGGACCCTGGAAGAGTTCTTTTTAAAATTAACCCGCAAACGGCTCCGGGACGCATGCTGAAAATCCTGTATATCCTGAAAAAAGAGTTTCTGGTGCTGGGCAGGGATGTCCACTCCCTGGCGGTCCTGTTTATCATGCCGGTGGCCTTTATCTTGATCATGTCGCTGACCATGCGTGATCTGTTCGCCTCCCATGCCGTTCGGCAGATCAAAATCCTGGTGGTCAATCGGGACCAGGGGGAGCAGTCGAAGGCCTTTGTTGGGGCCCTGGAAAAACTGGGGACATTTTCCTTGCACCCCCTGGAAGCCGACAGCAGCCTGGATCTGATCCGGCGCCGGATGTTTGACAATGACGTCAAGTTTGCCCTGGTGGTCGAAAAAGGCTTTTCACTGGTGGCGAATTCGGGTCCGGCGGCCAACACAGCGCGGCAGGTGACGCTGCTGGTCAACCCGACGGTCAACCGGCAGACCTACCTGATTTTAAAAAATTCCTTTGCCGCCAACCTGGCCAAAACCCGGCTGGCATTTTTAATGAAAGACCAGCCGGACCTGCTGGCCTATGCCGGCATTGACCTGGATCAGATCATGCAGCCGGTGGACGCCCTGATTGAAACCCGCTATGTCTATAAGGGTCGACAAAAATTTAAAATTCCCACCGCCGTGCAGCAAAGCGTGCCGGCCTGGCTGGTCTTTTCCATGTTTTTCGTGGTCATCCCCCTGTCCAACACGTTTATCGCCGAAAGAAACTACGGCACCCTGGTGCGTCTCCAGAGCATGAATGTGTCCCCGGGGCTGCTGCTGGCGGGTCGGCTGCTGCCTTTTTTTCTCGTCAATTTGATCCAGGTCGTTTTGATGATTCTGGTGGGGGTTTTCCTGGTGCCCCTGGCCGGCGGCGATGCCCTGACCATGGGAGATTCCTATGGCGGGCTGTTGCTGATCACCATGGCGGTCAGTTTCAGCTCCATTGCCCTGGCCCTGCTGGTGGCCGCGGCTGCCAAAACCACCGAGCATGCCACCACCATCGGCGGGGTGTTGAACATCATCCTGGCCGCCATCGGCGGCATCATGATCCCCAAATTCGTGATGCCGCACTTTATGCAGGTGCTGTCGGTCGTATCACCCATGTCCTGGGGGCTGGAGGGGTTTCTGGATATATTTCTGAGAAATGCAAATGTACTTGACGTGCTGCCCGAATCCTTATTATTATTTGGTTTCGGTGTGGTGATGCTCGGTATCACCGCGCTGGTCATGAAAAGGAAAATGCTGCTCTAAGTGTTTTACAATATTCATTCGCCTCGGTGGAATTCATGTTGCACCCGGGGCGTTTTTTCTGTCAGGAGCGTGCCTTTGGTTATGAGGGGATCGCTGGATCAAAAGCTGAAAAATGAGATCAAAGCCCTGATCATCGAAAGCTGCGAGCTGGACATTGAAGTCGATCAAATCGATGATGACTGCCCGCTTTTTTCCCCGAAGTCGGAGTTGGGGCTTGACTCCATCGATGCGCTGCAGATATCGATCGCCATTCAAAACACCTATGGCATCGCCATTCGCGACAGCAAGCAGATGCGCCGGGTCGTGAAATCCGTCAACACCTTCGCCGATTTTCTCCAGCCGGAATAATCCATGATCAATGACAGGGTCTATATCCGCGGCAAGGCCGTCACCTGTGCCCTGGGCGACGAAATCGAGCCAGCAGTGGCCATGATGAAAACCGGGCGGGTTCACGCGACGGATGTCGATTTGCAGCTGCTGGGCCAGGATTACAGCCGGCCCTATTTTCGCCTGCCGGAAAACAACCTGAACCCGGCCAGGGGGGTTGAACAGTGCTTTTACGATATTCTTTTCAGCACCGTTGCCAAGGCCATTGACGATGCCGGGCTCACACCGGATGAAATTCAAGACCTGCCGGTGTTTTTCGGCTCCACCTCCATGGACATGCCCATTTTCGAAGACACCTGGCGTGCCGGCGCCAATGATTTTGCCCGGTCTGCCGCCGGTTACGGCAGGATCGTCAGCGAAGTCGCCGGGCACTTCGGCATCCAGGCTGCCGCCTACACCTTTACCACCGCCTGCACTTCCAGCGCCAACGCCATGCTTTGCGCAGCTGCCATGATCACCGGGGGCTATATCAAAAGGGCCCTGGTGGTCGGGCACGATCTTTTCACCCATTTGGGATTTTACGGCTTCGAGTCGCTGAAACTGATTTCCCCATCGCCGTACAGGCCGTTTGACAAAAACCGGCAGGGGGTCATCATGGGAGAGGGGAGCGGCGCCTTGATTCTGGATACTAAAAGTAAGGGACCCAACGATTTTTATTGCCTGGGCGGCGCCAATATCTGCGATGTCAGCAGTGTCACCGGTCACAATGATGACGGCGGGCAGATTGCAGTCGTGATAGGCAAGGCGCTTGCCCATGCCGGCGTCGATCCCGGGGACATTGATGCCGTCAAGGCCCATGCCACCGGCAGCTATCACAATGATCTTGCCGAGGCCAGCGGTATCCGGCAGGTGTTTTACAATCAGATCCCCCCCGTGACAGGCTTAAAGCCCTTTGTCGGGCACACCCTGGGAGCCTGCGGGGCCATCGAGCTGATCCTGTTTACTGAAGCGGTCAAAAGCGGGTTTGTGCCGGCTACCCCGGGTTTTGAACAGGTCGACGAACAATTGAATATCAAACCGATCGGGCGGCCGCTGCCCGTGGAGTCCGGGACGTTTTTGCTGAATTATTTCGGCTTCGGGGGCAATTGTGTCGCCCTGGTGGTTTCAAACTTGAGATAGCGTTATGTATATTTACAACCACGGTACCTTCATCGGCCAACCGGTGGACGATTTAGCAGTGTATAAGCGGGCAATCAGCCGTTACAGCGCCGTGAAGTTCCGGCGCGCCAGCAAGTTTGTATTGCTGTCGCTGGCAGGGGCCTGCCGGTGCGCCCACAGGCAGGCCCTAAAAACTGACACCGCCGTTTATCTGACCACTGAAAACGGCACCATGGCGGGCACCGAAACCGTGCTGGAACAGATTTTCGACAAGCACGAGTTTCCCCTGCCCTATAATTTTATCAATACCATGAGCAACACGGCCGCATTTTACGTTGCCCAGACCCTGGAAATAAATGGGCGCAATTTCACCCTCTCCAGCCAGCAGTTTTCCTTTGAAAGGGGGCTGGAGCTGCTGCGCTGCGATCTGGCCGCCGGGGTTGTCACCCGGGCCCTGGTGGGGGGCGTGGACGAAGCCTGCCCTTCAATGGCACGGTTTGGAGACCGGCTGAACCGGCCCCTTGGGGAGCAGCGCCAGGTGGAGGGCAGCTGCTGGCTGTTGATGGGTGCCGACAGCCGGGGGGCTGTGGGCGAGATTCACGCCCTTGAATCTTTCGACGGATTGAACCGGACGGCAGGCTGGCTCAAGAAGCAGAAATTCAAACAGCCTGCCGTATTGTCTTACGGGATCCTGGTGGAACCTGCTGAAAAAAAAATCGTTGCCGCGGCAGTCCCCCAGGGGGTTGAATTCGACCCCATCAGCCAGCTCGGTTATTTTGATTCCATTACCGCCGGCGGGATTTGCGCCTTTCTGGATCGCTGGGCGGATGCCCGCCTGGTGCACGTCAACAAGGATCTTCGAGGCCGGTTCATGGTAGTGGTGGGTGAAAAGTACTGAATCCTGATGAACCCATAAAAACTCTGATTTTCTCGCTTCGCAAGCCTTTTCGGGAGCGGTGAAGGGTTGATGGCGCTCGAAAACGACCTTTTACGGGGCTGTCAGGCTTGATTCTTATTTCACCGCCTTGAGCATCCGGTAAACCTGTTTTTCGTTTTCACCGCAGCGCCTCAAGGACCGGGCGATAAGGTCGATATCTCCGGCGCTGCGCTTATTTTTCACCACCCGGGCGCACTGGAGCGCGAATTGACGCCAGGCATCACCGACGGCGGTCATCTGCACCGAAGCTTCCTTTAACACCGGCAGGTTGAGGATGCCGTATGCTTCCTGCAAAAAGGCGGCGTACATGAATCGAAACCCGCCGCCGCCGGTTCCGATTTCTTCCTGCATGCGCACGATGTTGCCCACAAAATGCCGCACATAGCGCTCGTCGCTTTCCCTTGACAGCCTTGCGACCCTGCGGGCCAGGTGGTTGATCCCCTTGATGCCGATCCAGGGAAGCGGGGCATACAGCATCATGCGCACTGTTTTTTTGATCGCTTTGCGGATGAGTTTTTCGAGAT
The DNA here is from genome assembly GCA_964527835.1 of uncultured Desulfosarcinaceae bacterium. Classification (GTDB taxonomy): domain Bacteria; phylum Desulfobacterota; class Desulfobacteria; order Desulfobacterales; family JAFDCJ01; genus JAFDCJ01. Next base: position 26,374 of record CAZGNV010000013.1, read on the forward strand.
CCGGCGCTTGCGAATGCTCAAGCGGATAGTGGGCCAGCCCTTTGGGGGCGCTGAATCCCCTGGCAAAACGCGCCTTTTTCAAATCAGCGGCTTTTATTCTTTCCAGGTGGTCGAAAACCGGATCGCTGAGCAGGTATTCATCGGCGTCCCGGCCGACAATGATGATGTTGTGGGCGTTGAACTGGAAGCGCATTTCCGGTGGAAAATAGGGGGAATAATAAACCGAGGTCTGAAGCCCCACCAGCCGGCCGGCGGCCACAAATTCATCCAGCTGCGCCATGGCCAGATCGGGGTCCCGATAGGTCCGGCGAAAGTATTGCACCCCCAGCAGCCCGGGCAGATTCTTGACAATGTAGCCGGGAAACATGCGGTAGGAAATCACGGGCAGGTTGCCCATTTTTAGAAACGGCAGATAGGCAAAACACAGGGTTCCGCTAAGACCAAAAACCATGGGCTCGGATAACGGCAGTCCATGGTATTTTAGCAGCGTCGCCATGACGCCGCTTTCGCAATGGGCAAAATGCTGGTGTTCAAAATCGGCGCTGGGATCCAATTCAGATCGTCTCCTTGAAATTTTTCAATGTCCGGATATCCACCTGAAAAAAGTCCGCGTATCGTTGGAGCAGCCTGTCGTTTAACCGGCTGAACACTCTGGGATTCAGGTGGCGTTTGACCCGCCAGCGGGCCAGGCCCATACCGGCGGCCAGGGCGGGGACATCCATGTAATATTTATGCATGAAATATTCGATGGGTGCGGTCTCGCCCTTGATTGCCCGTGCCTTTGCGTCCTGCGCCAGTTTATCGAAATCGTCGACCACATCGCGCAGCACCACTTCTTCGGCATCCCAGCCGCTGGTGGCAACCCGGGTATATTGACCATTTTCATCAACGGCATACACCGTCTTGGTGCCATAGCCCTTGAAGGTCCGGATGTCATCCTGGGGCACTTCCTTGATTTTCATGCTGCTGTCCCCCGTCAATGCCGGCGGATGGATCTGAAGCCGGAAACTGGATGTTTGCTGGTTGTTCGCGCTGCTGGAGCGATGTTTTAATATCCTGAATCCTGGCACATATCAATATTAATTGCGGCGTTCAATCAGTTTTTCCCGGCAGGGCGCGCGGCCATCCGAGGCCAATGTGGGGTTGCTTGACACTTCTGCAGGGCCTCATTATATTTACTTGAATTGAGCGTTTCAAAATTCTTCAATTTTCCAGCACCGCCAACTTTTCTGCCGAGGAATATCGATATGCGTAAATTGCTGTTGTTTGCTTTGATGATCATTTTGTTTTCGGTCACCGGTTGTACGACTCCTAAAATTCGGCTTTTTCCCAGCCAGGCCGATCCGCTCAAGGAGTTCACCCTGGCGGGCGAGGCGGATCAGAAGATTGTCGTGATTCCCGTGCGGGGCATTATTTCCGACGCCCCCAAGGAGGGTTTTATCCGCACCCGGCCCAGCCTGGTGCAGGAGGTGGTCTCCCAGCTGCGCCTGGCGGCCAGGGATAAAGATGTCCGGGCGGTGATTTTAAAAATCAACTCACCGGGCGGCTCGGTGACGGCCAGCGATATCCTTTTTAACGAGATCCGGAATTTCAAAAAACGCACCGGAGCCAAAGTGGTGGCGGCCATGATGGGAGTGGCGGCCTCGGGGGGGTATTACCTTGCCCTGCCGGCGGATTATATTCTGGCCCATCCCACCACCGTCACCGGTTCGGTGGGCGTTATTTTTGTGCGGCCGCAGGTGGCGGGGCTGATGCACAAAATCGGCGTCGGCGTGCAGGTCAACAAATCCGGCAAACTCAAGGACATGGGATCTCCCTTTCGGGCCGCAACCGCCCAGGAGGAAAAAATATTGCAGGACCTCACCGACCGGCTGGGAGATCGTTTTGTGGACCTGGTCGCCAAATACCGGCACCTGGATCCAAAAGCCGCGGCTGAAATTGCCACCGCCCGGGTATACCTGGCCAATGAAGCCCTCGCATTGGGCCTGGTGGACGGCGTCGGGTACCTGGACGAAGCGCTGGCAGTGGCCAGAAAACAGGCCGGCCTGCCGCCGGATGCCAAGGTGGTGGTCTACCGGCGCACCGAATACCCGGATGACAACATTTACAATACTTCGACGCGCTATGGCGGGGGGGAACTGTCGGTCATCTCGGTTGATCTCTCCGATGTGCTGCTCCCGTTGCGGGCGGGATTTTACTATCTATGGCCGGCGGCCGCCGCAGGACAATGATTGGAAGTCGGAAGGGGGAAATCGGAATGCGGAAACGAGAGAGTGGTCGTTCTGTCCCTATCTATGGCTTGACTTGATCAATGAATTGCTGCTATTGAAAAACACATTAAAGGAAAAAAGCATCCAAAATTTGTAACCCTGCATTTCGTATCCCGATGAGGATCGCCCATGGCTGGATTGGTCATCAAAACCCTGTCTCTACTGGTGAGAGCGGGGTTTTGCTGTGATGGGGTTTGTGTGCGGCGCTTTGAACCATTAGCAAAGGAGGTTTGAGGATGAGACTTCAAAAAAAGGCATCCATGACGACGATCCTGGCTTTATGTCTGGTGGGGGTGTTCTGGCTTGCCGGGTGCGCCGGCAGGGGGGCCCCGGAAAAAACCAACTGCGATGCCAAGATCACCTGGCAGGTGGCCAGGGAGGCGAAACTCACCCAATTCGACTGCGCGGTGGGCAAGCATGGCGGCCAGCCGTCACTTATTTTCACCGTGGGGATTGAAAATCCCACCGCTAAACCGCTGCGCTACCGGATCAATATCTTTCTGGAGGACATGGACAAGGCTGCCGGATATCTTGTGCCGCGCAAGGGCAAACCACCGGTGATTCAGCCCGGCAAAGGGGCGACAGTGAAAATTCCCTTTATCGGCACCGGCAAGGAATCCAAGAAAATTCTGGTGATTGTCAAAGCGTTCAGCTCCTAGTTTGAGGGCCTCGCAAAACATTCATTCCGGACATCAAGGAGGGCTGCAAGATGAAACCTACGGGCACAAAAATTCTTTTCCTTACAATGGCAGTGTTGTGCTGTGCACTGTTGATTGCCGGCTCGGCGTCGGCGCGCACCCAGTTTGTCTCCATCGGCACGGGAGGCACCGGCGGCATTTATTACCCCTACGGCGGGGGCGTGGCTGAAATCTGGTCCAAATTCGTTCCCGGCGTCAAGGCCGTGGCCGAGGTGACCGGCGCCAGCGTGGAAAACGTCAAGCTGGCCCACAAGGGGGAAACTGTGGTCGGTGAGGTCATGGGCGATGTGGCCGAGGCCGGCTACAAGGGAACCGGCAAATTCAAGGGCAAAAAACACAACATTCTGTCCATGGCCATCATGTATCCCAACCTGCTGCAGATCGTCACCCTGAAAAAAAGCGGCATCACCAACATCGAACAGGTCAAGGGCCGTCATATCAGCACCGGCAGCCCGGGCAGCGGCACCAATTTCATGGCCGAAAACGTTTTCAAGGCCCTGGGCATTCCCTTGAACTCATACAAGGACAGCCGCCTGTCGTTTACCGAAAGCGCCAACGCTCTGAGAGACGGCACCATCGAGGTGGGCATCTGGTCGGTGGGACCCGGCACCAGCTCCATCCTGGATCTGGCCACCACCCATGACATCCATATCATTGCCTTCACCCCGGAGCAGACCAAAAAGATCCTGGCGGCCAACCAGAACTATTCCGCGGTGGAACTGGCCGGCGGTGTATACCGCGGGGTTGACCAGGCCGTGCCCACCATCGGGGTATGGAACGTCATGATTTGCCAGAAGTCCCTGGATACGGATATGGTCTACAACCTGGTCAAAGCCCTTTACGAGCACCAGGACTATCTGCTGAAAATACATCCTTCGGCGTCCTATACCACGCCGGAAAATGCGGTCAAGTATTCGCCCATCCCCCTGCATCCGGGCACCATCAAATACCTCAAGGAAAAAGGCATTGCCGTGCCCGCCCGGCTGATGCCCTGAGATGGGAAGACGGATCAGACGCAGCCGCCGGCTGGTTTTTTTCGCCGCCGGCTGTGTCGCCGTTCTGGCCCTGGCCGCTGCGCTGATTCCCGGGGGGCTGGAGCTGCGGGTCGTGCCGGTCAAGGACGGTGCGCCGCTGCTGGTGCTGCCTATGAAGCCGGGTGAGCGCTTTACCGTGCATTATTACCATTCGGTGGAAAACGCCCCGATCTGGGAAGTCCACAGCCTGGATCAAAAGGGGCGTATCTATATTGAAGAAGAGCGCTATTTGAAATTCGGTGCCGGCATGGGCCGCATGCCCGGTGTAGGCCGCATGGTCAAACGCGGTCCCTATGAAGTCATCGAGGATATGCACCTGCCCACGGGAGACTTTATTTTGCGGGTGGGAAGCCCCGGGGTCGATCACACGGTGATCTGGCGCGGCCAGCGCAAAAACCTGTCCGCTGTGGCCCCCCATGTGGCGGTGCGGTTTTCCGCCCGCCCGGTGAGCCTGCTGCACTGCTGGTGGCGGCGGATCTTTCCCCACCCGGCCACACCGGTCATCGGGAGCAGCTGATGCCTGAAAAAAAGATGGGCGACAATCAGATATCGAAAAAAAATCCTGTGCCGCATGATGCCCAGCCGGCCCTGGCAGCCACCACCGCCCGGGTGGTGATGGTGATCGCCGTCGCCCTGAGCCTTTACCAGCTTTACACGGCGGGCATCGCCGCGCTGACCGCCCTGGTGCAGCGATCCATTCACCTGGGCGCCATTTTTAGCTTGACATTTCTGCTCAAACCCCCTTTCAAGGGGGCGCGCAAGGACCGCCTGAACTTCTGGGTGGTCTTCGACTGGATCCTGGTGCTGGCATCGATTTACTGCACCTATTACATCTGCAGCAACCTGACGGCCATCTTCGAACGGCAGGGCGACTGGCTGCCCGCCGACCTGGTGGTGAGCATCATCGGCACGCTGCTGGTCATGGAGGCCTGCCGCCGGGTGATCGGCCTGGTGATGACCGGCATTTGCGCCACCGCCGTTTTATATGCCTATTTCGGCCCTTACATGCCCGAGCTGATCATCCATAAGGGATACAGCGTGGAGCGCATTGCCACCACCCTGTGGCTGACCACCGAGGGCATTTTCGGCCTGCCCCTGGGGGTGGCCGCCACCTTCGTCTTCGTTTTCGTGCTGTTCGGCGCTTTTCTGGAATCCACCGGCGGCGGAAATTTTTTCATTGAACTGGCCTATGCGCTGACCGGCCGTTTTTCCGGCGGGCCGGCCAAAACCGCGGTGGTGGCCTCGGGCTTCATGGGGTCGGTTTCGGGCTCGGCGGTGGGCAACGTGGTGGCCACGGGATCCTTTACCATTCCGATGATGAAAAAAGTCGGCTACCGGCCCCATGTAGCGGGCGCCATCGAGGCGGCCGCCTCCACCGGCGGGCAGCTGATGCCGCCCATCATGGGAGCCGGTGCCTTTTTGATGGCTGAATTTACCAACACCAGCTACCTGACCATCATCAAGGTGGCCCTGGTGCCGGCCATCATGTACTACATCACCGTGCTGTTTTTCGTGCATTACGAAGCCCGCAAATACGGCCTCAAGGGACAGCCCCGGGAAAATTTGCCCCGCATCTGGGACACGGTGCGCGAAGGGCTGCACTTTATCATTCCGGTGGGGATTCTGATTTACGTCCTGGTGGCCAACTACTCGCCCATGATGGCCGGCTTTGTGGCCGTTATGAGCACCCTGGCCGCCAGCCTGGCCGCCGACAGCGTGCGCTGGACGCTGCGACGCACCCGGAATTTCAGCGGCGGTGCTCAGCCTGAAAGCCTGGCAGCTTTTGGTTGGCGGGAATTGAAAATGATCATCGGCGCCCTGGAAAAAGGCGCGGTCAACGCCCTGATGGTCTCCATTGCCTGTGCCGCGGCCGGAATCATCGTCGGCATGGTGACGCTGACCGGCATGGGTCTCAAGTTTTCCAGCCTGGTGCTGGATTTGAGCTTCGGCATCAAGGCCCTGGCCATTTTGCTCATCGGCGCCGCCTCGCTGGTGCTCGGCATGGGACTGCCGGTCACCGCCAGTTACATCGTGCTGGCCACCCTGGCCGGTCCGGCCCTGATGGACATGGGGGTTCCCCTGCTGGTGGCCCACATGATCGTGTTCTGGTATTCCCAGGATGCCAACGTCACCCCCCCGGTGAGCCTGGCCAGCTTTGCCGGTGCCGGCGTGGCCGGGGCCAACCCCATGCGAACCGCTTTTACCTCCTGGAAGCTGGCCAAGGGGCTTTACATCATCCCCCTGATCATGGCCTACCGGCCGCTGCTGGGAATCGGCAAGGATTACCAGCTGCTCAGCTGGCCGGTGGCCCTTACCATGATCACCACCACCCTGGGGCTGGTGGCCTTTGCCTCAGCGCTGGAGCGCTTTTTTTTGCGGCCCGCCACCTGGGTCGAAACCCTGCTGTTCTGGCTGGCCGCCGCCGGGCTTTTCTGGCCCACCTACTGGACTGACTGGGTCGGCCTGGCGCTGCTGGCCACGGTGGTTTTGCTGCAAAAATTCCATACTCCCGAAAAAATTTGATTTCGGGGACCATACTTCATTCCGCTTTCCGATAAAGGCCCTGGTTTGCCTGCTGCGGCTCGCCGGCAGGTGGTTTTTCTAATTTTTTGGATAAATTGTCCCCGGATTTGCGAATTTAACGGTGTCATCGAATTTAGTCGAATTTATGGAGCATGAGAAGGGCGTCAAAATCGGCGGTTATTTGCTTCCAGTTTTGAAGGATATTGTTTTCTTGCCGGTTAATCCAGGCCACTTCTTCATTTCCGATAATTGCGTCCGCCACACACTCTTCCACCTCATTTCTGTCGAGGATGCTGATACAGCCCTCATCATCAATCCAAATATCAAGCAGCATATCCAGGTATTCGACCCGATTTTCTCCCAGTTTGAGATGACGACAGATATGGAACAGGTATCCCTTCAGGTTTGCGCTGGCGTCAAGCATTTTCCAGAGCACAAAACCGCAGCCGGTCCTGTAGTAGGCGTAGGTAACGGCTCCCACCTCAAAAGAAACGCCACCGACCCGGCCGGCGCGTTCATTCACATACTTCAACACCATGAAATGGGCATTGTCGCGCAACAGCAGATCGCAAAGGTAGGTTTCATCCGGTTTATTGAGATGGCGTTTGACTTCAAGGATTTTCATCGTTTTAAGCTTTCACGCCCGCCGATAGCGGAATTTGCAGAGCGCAACCCTGAACAGCTCCTGAAAAGGCTTGCTTAAGCGAGAAAATTTACTTTTTACGGGCGCATCATTTTTTAATTCCATATTTTTGAGCCAGTTTTTCATCATAACGCGCTTTGCGGCCCTCGCACTGCTGCCGGGGACACAGCTGACAGCTGAAAAAGGAAGTTTGGGTGGGAAAATAAATGCCGGAGATGGACTTTGCCGGCAGCATCAATAAGCTGTCGGTCAGTTCGACGCCAATGGCGGCCTTAACGTCTCCGAGCAGCGCGAACAGCGGCTTTTGCTCTTCCAGGGGCCAGTCGGGCAGCGAGCCCGGTGCCATGAAAGCCATTTTTTCCAGGGCAAAGCGCGCTTGCAGGTGCTTTTTCAAATGTCGCCGGGCCGCCTCCAGGGCCATGTTGCCGACGGCATCCAGGTAGTACTGGTTCAGAAGATCTTCAGTGCGCCTTATTTTTTCATCCAGCCGCCTGCCAAGGGTAATCACAAAGGGAAAAATCCGCTGAACCTGATCCAGGTTTTTGCGCAGCACCCGGCTGCGCAGGCGCTGCCCCGAGACCACCACGGCATCAGCCTGTCTTTTTTCAACATAACAGGTGGTGTACAGGGCCCGGGCATCGATCAGCTCCCGGGCGGCGTCGGTCAGCTGCCGCAGCAGGGCCGGTTCGCAATCCGCCGGCAGTCGCAGTTTTTTGCGGATGGCATCCGGCGGCAGGTCCAGGGGTATGTCTTTTAACACCGTCATGGCGCAGTCAGGCTCCGGAATTCTTGTCAAGCCAAAGGAGTCAGCCCCGCCCAGCTGCGGATGGCACCTGCCAGGCGGCGCATCCGGTCAGGGGCAATCACGGGATAGACGCAAATCTCCAGGATCGAAGCCTCCCGGGTGCCGCCCGGATCGTTTTGCGGGGACCGGGTTTTTGCAAACGCTTTGAGGGCCGTGCAATCCGACATGTCGGAAACCTTGGTGTCAAATCCTTTTTTGAGCAGGAAGTGGCGCAGGTCATCGCGTTTTGCCGCATCCACCGTCAGGGGATAATAGACAAAAACATGGGCTTCACTGCTGGTATCCGGGACCCGCATGCCGGGCACAGCGCCCAGGCTTTGCGTCAGGATGCGGGCATTTTGGCGGGCCCCCTGGTTAAAGGCGTCGATGTGGTCGAGCTGCCGCAACCCAATGGCCGCCTGCAGGTGGGCCAGGCGTTGGATTTGCGGGTGCGAGTTTTGAAATTCTTCCAGCAGTTCATCCCCCACAGAAGAATCCATCAGCGGCTGCCCCCGCCAGAGCTTGAAGCGCAGGGCCGGGTAGGCTGTGATGCCGAAAACCAGGGGCCGGGTCAGCAGCCATTTAAGCCAGATGGAAACCGCCTTTTGCAGGACCGCTTTTTTTCCCGGCAGCGGTGAGCGGGACAGAATTTCTGCGGCCCGGCGGGCAATGTCCTCATCAGCGGTTGCAATGGCCCCGCCGCCGAAACAGGGCATGTTCTTTCCCTCGGCAAAGCTGAAAATGCCGATGTCCCCGAAAGTGCCCACCTGCCGGCCGTCAATCCGCACTCCGCAGGCATGGGCGCAGTCTTCCAGCAGACGGATGTTCTTTTGGCGGGTCATCTCCGCCAGTTCGCGGATGGGGCAGGGTTGGCCGAAAAGGTGGGTGGCCAGAACCGCACCGGTGCGCGCAGTGATTTTCGGTGCCACGTGCTCGGGTCCCGAATTATAGGTCTGCGGGTCCACCTCGCAGAACACCGGTTGATAGCCCATCATTTTGGCCACCATGGGAATGACGGGAAAGGTGAACACCGGGAAGATGATTTCCGCTCCCGGCTCCAGGTCCAGAGATTGCAAGGCCAGCTGAAAGGCCGAGCGGCCCGAAGCCGTTCCCAGCACATGGGCGGTGCCCAGCCATTGGGCGAATTTGCGGCAAAAATCCTCGCTGGCCGGACCGGTTTGAACCGTGTTGCGCACCGCGCAGCCGATCAGGGTCGACAGGCTGCCGGGAGGCAGGTTCACACATCTGCGCGGAACAGAGCCGATGAGTGCCATAAAATTGATCTCCTTTTATCGATATGCAACTTAGAAAGATGCGGTCGAGCCGCACAATATGCATTTTGATGTTGCTTCCAGTGCCCATTTGGGGCGCCATCGACGTTGATCAAAAAGGTGTGAATTGACCGGCGCATGCTATTTTCTTCCAACCGGTATGAAACCATGCCGTTGCAGCGTGTTCCTTGTTTTGGGACGCCGCCCAATCAAGTGCTGGCTTGAATCGGTCCCGTGCCATGCATCCCAAACAAGGAACACTGCGAAAATAAGGCCTCGTTGAGTATCATGCCGGTTTCCAGAAAACACCATCCCCCGGCCAATTCACGTCGGTTTTTAGGAATCGATAATTTTCAAAGTTCTGGCAATAAAAGCCATACTGAGCGCCGAGCGAGAAAAATGTCCCACCGGCGCGACATTTATTGCAACCTATTTAAAGTTTACTGTTTTTCATTTTGTCTGCGATCAATTACGGTCAAAGTATTTTCCGGATACCCAGCAGGCTCCGGAAAACATCCGGATTGTGCCAGTAAAACCCGGCGTGCTTGCACAGGTGATCGATGGCAAAGCCGGGACGAAAAAGATAGCGCCGGTAGAATCTAGACCGCAGCTTGACCAGCTCGGGCACCGAAACCTGGGCCAGGCTGAACAGGGGCGTGGCATAGTGAAAAAGCCGGGTCGAGTCATAGCCGGCAAACCGGTCCTTGTACAGCTCCCAGGCGGCCGACCCCGGATAGGGGGTGTAAAAATGCACCTGGATGCTGTCGGAGTTGAGCTGCAGGGCAAACTGGATGGTCTGTTCGATTTCCTGCCGGGTTTCGGTGGGATTGCCGATGACATAATAGGCATTGGTTCCGATGCCGAGCTGCCGCGTCCAGCCGAAGACCCGCCGGCACTGCTGCTGCCAGGGTTGGGGGTGGTACTGCTTGTGCATGTTCTCGATGATGCGCTGGCTGCCGGATTCCACCCCGATGCCCAGCATGATGCAGCCGGCCTTTTTCATCTGCCCCAGGATTTCATAGTCCAGCTCATCGACGCGCACCCGTGCCATCCAGGCCATGGAAGAATTGCGGGCGATCAGCTCGGCGCACAGATCCCTCACGAAACGCCGGTTGGTTGAAAAACTGTCGTCCTGAAACGAACAGATGTTGACTCCCATCCGGGCCAGGTGCTGCATTTCATCGGCCACGTTGACAGCCGAGCGGCTGCGAATTTTCTTGCCGATGCTTACCCGCATGACTTCGCTGCAAAACAGGCAGCCATGGGGGCAGCCGCGGGTGGCAACCAGAAACCCCCATACCACCCGTTTGTTCAACCGCACCGGATAAATGGATTTGTAGGCCCGCAGCTCTTCGGGGCTGTAGGAAGGAAAGGGCAGGCTGTCCGGGTTTTCAACCATAAACCGCTGCCCCTGTTCGTACAGGCGCCGGTAATGGCCCTTCCAGTCGGCTGCTGGTCCGCCGTCGTTTCGAATCCGCTCCAGGAGCCTGAAAAACTCCTGCTCGGGCTCGCCGAGCAGGATGGCATCGTAGCCCACGGCCAGGTCCCGGGCCGTGTCCCGATTCAGGTAATGTCCCTGTCCGATGCCGATGACCAGCGGCGCATTTTTCTGCTTTTTCAGGACGGCCACCAGCTCATTGGCGACGTCGATATCAAAGCTGGATGCCGAAACAACCACCAGGTTCGGCTGCACCTTCTGGGCGTGGGCCAACATCCGGGCAACACCCATGGGGTGAATCCAGCAGTCCAGAAAATCAACGCTGATATCCGGATAATCCGTCAGGCCTGCCTGGAGATATTTCAGGGGGTAGGAAGGATCGAAAAATTGCGGGTGGTCGACATCCTTGTCCACCGCGGAGCTGACCCGCAAAAGCATTACCGAGTTAATGGTCATGGGATGCTATCCTGTCGGTGGCGATTGAAGTCGCAGCGCTGTCGCCTGAATTTTCCAGGGGCACGTCCCGCCAGGTGCGCAGCCCGATCCCATGGCGCAGCGCCCAGACCAGCACCCCCAGGCCAATGTGCAGCCAGTAGTCCAGCAGGCGGTTGATCACCGTCAGCGAGCCGGCCACCGGTGAGCTCACACCCACCACCTTGAGGCAGCTGTAGAGGGTGATTTCCACCACCCCGGCGCCGGAAGGCGTGATCGGAAAAGCCGAGGCCAGCAACGGGATCATGGTCAGAAAAACCGCTTCAGCCGCCCCCGGCTGTAAGTCAAAGGCCAGCAGCAGGCAGAAAATCCATAAAGTTTCCAATACCCAGATCAAAACCGTCAAAACGCCGATGGGCATCAGTTGGCCGATTTCGGGCCACATGGCGCTTTGAAAGGCCTGGATCATTTGCTGGATTTTGCCGGGCACCCATCCGGGAAGCGTTTTTTTAAACAGCAAAAACACCAGAATAATCGATGTCGCCCCCACGGCAAGAATGCCGCCGCCGACGAGGCTCCAGATGACCGCCCGGGGCAGCCGGGCGGCAAACAGCATCCAGGAGGCGCCGGATGCCAGCACCAGGATGATCCAGGCATCGATCATGCGCAAGAAGATAATGGAGCCCAGGGCGGCTGAACGCCGGATCCTGAAATTGATGCGGGCCAGGTGGGCGGCGTACACATCGCCCAGTTTGGCCGGCACCAGGTTGTCCACGAAATTATAAAAAAAAACCAGCAGGGCAAATTTGCCGTTTCCCGCTGAAACCGGCAAATGGGCCAGGCAGCGCCGCCAGCGCATGCCGCGCACCAGGTAAGTGGCATAGTGGGCCAGGGCCCCCAGGGCGACAAAACGCTTGTCACAGGAGGCGATCTGGCGCCAGATTTGCTGCATGTCCACCATGGCGGCCGCGCTGGCCAGAATTCCCATGGCAATGGCGATGCTCAAATAGGTGGGCCAGCTCCAGAGCTTCGGAGCCCGGGCGTCATGGTTAAATCCGTTATAGTGGTTTTGTGCAGCCATGGCGGTGCGTATAAATTCAGGTTTTCTCGCAAGGCCTTTTCGAGCGCCCCGGAAGCCGTTTATGGTAATTTCTTATTTGAAATCAGCAGTTTGTCCCCCTGACGCCCCACAACATAAGGCAACGGCTGTTTTTTTACAAGCCGGTTGCGGGTCAGGATGCAAAAAACCCGTTTGTCGGCAGCCAGGTAGTCCCGCAGTTGTTTTTCCGTCTCCAGCACCCGCGCCCGCCGAGGGGTATAAAAAAGGGCGGAGTCTTTTATCCGGCGGTAAAACACGATTTTTTCTCCAGGCGGCGCCAGGCGATCGTATTCACGGGCAAGCTCCCGGGTGCTGCGATAGGCATTGATGTCCCCGACGATCAGGGTGATAAAGATCAGCAGGGCGGAGACCACCATGGTTACCAGTGACCCGATAAAGGCGCTGTTCTTTTTGCGGACCAGAAATAAAAAGGCCGCCAAAATCCAACCCGTCAGCCAGACGGCCAGCAGGTTGATTTCAGACAGTTGTACGCCGCTGGCGTATTCCAGCTGCACCGGCGGATAGCGCCACAGATAAACCAGGGCCCCTGCAAACAGCACCACCACGGGCAAAAAACAATAGCCCATTGCCCTGCGCACAGACGGTGCGGGCGCCGTGAACAGTTCATTGGCAAGCAGGGCCACCAGCAGGGCGGCGGCCGGAAACAGGGGCAGAATATAGGTTGGCAGCTTTGAACTGGCAAGGGAAAAAAAGACAAAGACAGTGCCAAACCAGATTGCCAGCAGCGCCGGCCCATCACCGGCGTTGGAAAACCGCCGGCGCAGGGTATAAATAAAGGCCACCGGCAAAAAGCAGCTCCAGGGGAAAAAGCCGCCGAAAAAAACCGGGAGGTAATAGTAAAACGGCTCCGGGTGCCGGGCTTCAGCCGACAGAAAACTGCCCAGGTTCTGGGTAATGAAAAAGTAGCCGGCATAGGCAGGATTTTTCAGGCTGATCACAATGTACCAGGGCGCTGCGATGGCCAGAAAAATGACGACTCCCCACCCGGGCCGCATCTGTCCGATAAACCGCAGATCTTTTCGCAGCCACAGGTACAGGCCGATGACCATGGCCGGCAGTGCCAGGCCGACCGGGCCCTTTGAAAGCACCGCCAGTCCCAGGGCGGCATAAAACAGCAGCAGGGGCTTTTTTGCCGGCTGCCGGTCCCGGTAGCCTTTATAAAAAAGGTACAGGGCAAGGGTCACGAAAAACACCAGGCTGATATCGTGCACCACCGTCCTGGCAAGGATGATAAATTCGACAGCTGTTGCCAGCATCAGGGCGCCCAGAAATCCGACCCGGGCTCCGGCCATTTTGCGGCCCAGCAGGTAGGTTACCAGCACGCATCCGGAGCCCAGAACCGCCGCCGGCAGGCGGGCGGCAAATTCGGTAAAGCCGAATATCAGAAAACAGGCTGCGACCAGCCAGTTGAACAAAACCGGTTTGTCAAAAAAAGGCTGGCCGTTGAAGGTGGGGGTAATCCAGTCACCGCTCAACACCATCTCCTGGGAGGTGACGGCGTGCATTCCCTCATCAATATCCCACAGGGGACGGGTTCCCAAACGGAAAAAAAACACCACCAGGCACAGGGCGATGAGAATCAGCACTCGCCAGGCTTCATGGTTGCGGAATTTTTCAGGCAGCATCGTGTGAACAGGTTTATTCATTTGATTGCGCATGGGCAGCGGCGGGTTTGAAGGCAACCGCCCCGCAAAGCATGTAAAAAGGTTAAACTATTTTATCATCATCGAAAAGTCAATGCCCGGGGATCATCGAAGCGCCTTGACACCCCGCAGTCAACCTTTTATACTCGCCGGATCATCAAAAAAAGGAAGGCGACAATGCCCGCGATCGATCTTCACGGGATCTTTCCCCCCGTTCCCACACCCTTTGTGGATGGAAAACTGGCCTGTGAGCAACTGGCATCCAACCTCGAAAAATTGAGTCCCACCGGGCTCAAGGGCTTTGTGGTGCTGGGCTCCAACGGTGAGTATGTGTACCTGTCGGACGGTGAAAAAAGAAAAGTCGTCCAAACCGCCGTTGACAGCGCCAGCGCGGATCTGCCGATAATCGCCGGCACCGGCTGCGAGTCCACCGCCGAGACCATCCGCCTGACGAGCGAGGTTGCCGGACTCGGGGCCCGGGCGGCCCTGGTGATCACGCCACACTATTACAGCAGCCTGATGGGCGACGAAGCGCTGGTGAAGCACTTTGCAGCGGTTGCGGACAACGTTCCCATTCCGGTGATCCTTTACAATGTCCCGCGCTATACCGGCGTGAACATCGGCGTCGAGGCGGTGGCCCGGCTGTCTGCGCATCCCAACATCATCGGGATCAAGGACAGCACGGGAAACGTGGGCCAGCTGGGGCAGTTTGTCAATCATAGCGCCGGTGATTTCACGGTGCTGGTGGGAACCGCCGGGGTGCTGCTGGGAGGTCTGAGCCTGGGATGCGGCGGGGCCGTGGCGGCCCTGGCCAACATCGCGGCCAAAAACTGTGTGGCGATATTTGAGTCGGTCAAAGCCGGCGATTATGACACGGCCCGGCAGATCCAGCTGCAAATGATTCCGGTCAACCAGGCGGTAACCGTCACCTACGGCGTGCCGGGGCTGAAGACGGCCATGGATATGCTGGGCTATTTCGGCGGGTCTCCCCGGCCACCGCTGCTGCCGTCGACTGCGAAGGAAAAACAAGAGATTCGCGTCATCCTTGAAAAGGCCGGGCTGCTGTGATTTTGATGCTCGAATTGACCGCCGGAGCCGGCTGCAGAACCCAATCGCCATGGAGGTTAAAAAAAAATCATGATAGAAGAACAAAGAATCGGGTACCGGGTGGTGGGTACAATTAAAGCCGTCAAGGGTTCCTGCAGTGCGGGGCACAAGGTGGGCGATCGACTGGAGCTCAGCGGGCACCACACGGCCGGGATGTGCGGTTTTTTTTACCATGACATTTTCCCTTACATTGTCATGCTGCAGTTCGGCGGCGGATTTCCGGCCGAGTGGGGCGATCCGGACGTTGTCAAGCTGGAATGCATGGACAAGGCCAACGCTGTCAAGATCGAACTGCGGCGGATAAAGGAGTAAACGCTTGCCCCGAAAAGGCTTGCTTAAGCGAACAATTGGACTTTCTACGGGGGTCATAAAATCTAAATCGTTTATCGGATTGGGGAGGCTGCATGCCACACGAAGCCGTCGAGCTGTTGTCCCGCTACCTGCAGATTGACACCACCAATCCCCCGGGCAATGAAAAAAAGGGGGTCGAATTTTTTGCCGCCGTTTTCGAAAAGGAAAATGTGGGCTACCGGATTTACGAAGCAGCCCCCGGCCGGCAATCCATCCGGGCCATGATCCCCGGCACCGGCGAGAGGCCGGCGCTGGTGCTGCTCAACCACATTGACGTGGTGGCCGCCGATGCCGGTGAATGGCGGGAGGACCCCTTTGGCGGCAAAATTAAGGACGGTTACATCCACGGTCGGGGCGCTTTGGACATGAAGGGCCAGGGGATCCTGGAGTTGCTGGCATTTCTGGAAGTCAAGCGCCGCGGCTGGGTCCCCTGCCGGGACCTGATATTTCTGGCCGTCGCCGACGAGGAGGCCGGCGGGAAAAATGGCGCGGCCTGGCTGCTGGAACAACATCCCCAGGACTTTCAGGCCGGCCTGGTACTCAACGAGGGCGGGTTCGGCCTGCATGACACGCTGCCCGACCGGCCGTTGTTTTTAATTGCGGCTGCCGAAAAAGGCGTTTGCCGGGTCCGGCTGACGCGCACCGGCCCACCGGGGCACGGCAGCACCCCCCACGGCGACAATGCCCTGGAAAAGCTGGTGCAGGCATTGAACCGGCTGCTGGAAAAGGACAATCCCTTCACCGTCACGCCGCTGGTCGCTGACTACTTTCGCCAGTTGGGCACTGTGTGGGACTTTTTAAAGCCTTATCTCGCAGACGGGCAGCCCGAAACGCTTATCCGGGTGCTGTCGGAAAGCGGCATGGCAGCGATCCCCCAGCTGGCGGCCATGCTGCAAAATACGGTCAGCTTAAACCGGCTGCACGCCGGCCACAAGATCAACGTGATTCCCGCCGAGGCGACGGCCGAGCTGGATGTCCGCCTGCTGCCCGGAACCGATCCGGACGCGTTTGTGGCTGAAATCAAAACCCGGCTGGCCGACGACAAAATCCAGGTCGAAGTGATGGCCAAGCACGCTGCGACCCAGTCGCCGGTGGGCACGGAAGATTTTTCGATCCTCACCGAAGCGCACCTCAAGCATTTCCCGGAGGCCCTGGTGGTGGCCTCCCTGCTGTACGGGGCTTCGGATTCGCGCTTTTTCCGGGACCGGGGCATGGCCTGCTACGGGGTTTGCCCTATGCTGATCAGCACCCGGGACCTGGGCCGGGTGCATGGCGTGGATGAACGGATCTCCACCGAAAACATGATCCGGGGCACCCGGGTTTACATTGATATCGTGAGGATGCTGTGCCGGGTCTAAGGGTGCGGGTGTGGAGTCAGCTATCATAAAAAAAAGAATTATCGTCACCTTCCAGCCGGACAAGGAGCAGCAGGAAATTTTTGCTGAAATCCTGGGCCCGCTGGCCGAAATCGACTGTCTTGCCGGGCGCCCGGCAAAGCAGCGCGCCCGGCTGCTGGAAGCCGCCGAAATCCTGGTGGCCTTGAGCTTTTCCAGCCGGGAAATTGCCCCCGGAGAAATCGGGTTTCTGCAAAATGTCCGTTTTTGCCAGCTGATTTTTGCCGGGGCCGACAACGTTCCGTTTGCATCCCTGCCGGCCGGCCTCCGCGTGGCCAGCAACACGGGGGCCTTTGCCGAACCCATTGCCGAGCACGTGCTGGCCCTGGCCCTGGCGCTGGCCAAGAATTTATGCCCCAACTACCGCAAGCTGCGTCAGGGCGACTTTGACCAGTCCGGCATGAACCGGGCCCTTGCCGGCGGCACCTGCGCGGTGATCGGCTTCGGCGGCAACGGCAGGGCCATTGGCGCCATCATGGGCGCGGTGGGCATGCAGGTGTACGGCATCAACCGCAGCGGCAAAACCGATGCGCCCATCGATTTTATCGGCACCGGGACCGACCTGCAACAGGTTCTGCAGGCTGCCGACGTGGTGGTGGTGACCACCCCGCTGACCCGCGCAACCCGGGATTTGATCGGCGCCGAGCAGCTGCAGTGGATGAAGCCCGACGCGGTTTTGATCAACGTGGGCCGCGGCGAGGTGATCAACCAGCGGGCCCTGTACGAGCACCTGAAGGCAAACCCGGATTTTCGGGCCGGCATCGACACCTGGTGGTCGGAGCCGGTCAGCCATGGAGAATTTAGAGTCCAGTATCCTTTTTTCGAGCTGCCCAACCTCATCGGATCGCCCCACATCGCCGATCACGTGCCGGGGTCCATGGCCCGTGCCACCCGGCGGGCCCTTGAAAATGTGAAAAGCTGCCTGCTCGGCAAAGAAGTGCGCGGGCTTGCGAATCCAGGGGATTATCTGGAGTGAATTTTTTTTGCCGGAGATTGTTTATGAGCCGTTGGAAAAAATTGGTCATGGCATGGTTTGTCCTTGTCTTGCTGATTGCCTGCGCCTCCCGGCCGACGCCTGAATTGACGGATGTCGGAAGCCATCCGGACCTGGCGGCCCACAGCCGGGAGTTCAGACAGGAGGTGATCCGGGTGACCGACGGGGTTTATGTTGCCGTCGGGTTCGGATTGGCCAACTCGGTTTTGCTGGTGGGTGACGACGGGGTGGTCATCGTGGACACCCTGGAAAGCGCCGAGGCCGCCGCAGCGGTGAAAAAGGCCTTTGAAAAAATCACCTCCAAGCCGGTCCGGGCCATCATCTACACCCATTACCATTCGGATCACACCCAGGGGGCGCGGGTGATGGCCGGCGACGATCAGCCCGAAATTTACTCCCACGCCAGCACCCTTTACCATATCAAGCGCATTGCCAGCATCACCCGGGAAACCACCTACCGGCGCGCCGTGCGCCAGTTCGGCACGCTTTTGCCCCCCGGGGCGATGATCAATTGCGGCATCGGCCCCCAGCTCAGGTTCAACGAAAACAGCACCATCGCCCTGCTGATGCCCACGCGCACCTTCAGCGGCCAGCGCCTGGAGCTTGAAATCGCCGGCCTGCAGCTGGTGCTGGTCCATGCCCCCGGTGAAACCCCGGACCAGATTTTCATCTGGCTGCCGCAAAAAAAGGTTTTGCTGCCGGCCGACAATTTTTACAAGTCTTTTCCCAACCTGTATGCCATCCGCGGCACCGCTTACCGGGACGTGGCTTTGTGGGTCAACAGCCTGGACAAAATGCGGGCCTTGAGAGCCGAGTACCTCGTGCCGGGCCACACCCGTCCGCTGACAGGCGCCGACCGGATTTACGAAACGCTGACCAACTACCGGGACGCCATCCAGTTTGTGCATGATCAGACCATCCGCCTGATGAACAAGGGCTTGACGCCGTCGCAGATCGCCGAGCGCGTCAAGCTGCCCGGCCACCTGGCGCGCCAGCCCTATCTGCATGAATATTACGGCACGGTGCGCTGGTCGGTGCGCGCCATTTTTGACGGCTATCTGGGATGGTTCGGCGGCAACGCCACCGATCTTTTTCCCCTGCCCCGGCACCAGCGGGCCCGGCGGTTTGCCGAGCTTGCCGGCGGCCGCCAGGCGCTGTTGGGCCATGCCCGGCAGGCGGTGGTGCAGCAGCGCTACCAGTGGGGCCTGGAATTGACCGACCAATTGCTGCAGCTTGATTACGCGTCTGATGAGGCGCGCGAACTCAGGGCGGCCTGCCTGGAGGCCCTGGCCGGCCGGCAGGTGGCGGCCACTGCCCGCAACTACTACCTGACCCGGGCGATGGAGGTGCGAGGCCGGCTGCACATCGGCATGCTGAAAATCAAGGACAAACAGCTGGTGGACAGCATCCCGCTGGACGGCATTTTTGCCGGCATGGCGGGGAAGCTCAACCCGGAAAAAAGCGCCGACGTGGACACCGTGGCCGGCTTTCGCTTCCCGGATACGGGCGAGGCTTACACGGTGCACGTGCGCCGCGGGGTGGCCGAAATCCAGCCGCGATTTCCCGACAACCCGGACATTGCGATTACGGTCGACTCCAATGTCTGGAAGGAGGTGGCCGCCGGCCTGCGCAACCCCGCCGTGGCTCTGATTAAAGATA
Source organism: uncultured Desulfosarcinaceae bacterium (assembly GCA_964527835.1). Classification (GTDB taxonomy): domain Bacteria; phylum Desulfobacterota; class Desulfobacteria; order Desulfobacterales; family JAFDCJ01; genus JAFDCJ01. The sequence goes on from CAZGNV010000013.1 coordinate 45,735, forward strand.
TGGACAAACAGGGAGGCACCTGGAATATTATCAAATTCCTGGATCTGTTCAATGACGATTAACATTCTGAGTAACGGAAGCACCCATGACGAAATTTGACTCCCGGGAACGGCGCATTCTGATCAATACCTGCTTCGGCCATTTCATGAGCCATTTCAACATGCTGGTCTTTCCGGCCATTGTGCTGCCCCTGGCCGCACGGGTCAACCTGGACATGGCCGCGGTGCTCGGCTTTTCCTTCTGGATGTACCTGCTGTTCGGAATCACCGCCTTGCCCTGGGGGCTGGCGGCGGACCGCTGGGGGGCCGGGATTTTGATGGTAGTGTTTTATGCCGGCACCGCTTTGGCCGGGCTGGCTGCGGCCATCTGGATTGATGCGCCGGCCGGGCTGACCTTGGCCCTGGCCGGACTCGGCCTTTTTTCCGGGATCTACCATCCGGCCGGACTGGGATTGATTTCAAAGGAGATGACCCGCATCAGCCTGGGCATGGGCTACAACGGGATGTTCGGCAACCTGGGGCTGGCCAGCGCACCGCTGATCGCCGGGCTGGTCAACTGGCTGTGGGGTGTGCGTGCGGTCTACCTGGTGGTTTGCGCCTTGAACATCTGCGGGCTGGCGCTCATATTCGTCTTTGCGCTGCCCCTTGCGCGCCATGCAAAAGATACCGGCGCCGAGGAGAAAAACGGTCTGCTGGGCGCGTTTATGATCCTGCTGGTGGCCATGATGCTCGGCGGCATCGCTTACCGGGGGGCGACGGTCATCCTGCCGGCCTACTTCGAATTGAAAAACCGCCTCATCTTCCAGTGGTTGACCGCGGTTGCCGGCACCGGCCTGTCCAAGAACCTGGTGGCCACTTCGGTGGCGGCCTTTATCTACCTGGTGGGGATGCTGGGCCAGTACACCGGAGGACGGGCGGCAGACCGCTACCGGCCCACCGTCTGCTACATCATCTTTGCCGCCGCGGCCATTCCGGCCGCCATCGGCATGGGCCTGACCAGTGACCTGCCGCTGGTGGCCCTGGCGGTCATCTATTTTTTCTTTTTGCTGGGCATCCAGCCCATTGAAAACACCCTGGTGGCCCGCTACACCCCCCAGCGGCTGCGGCATTCGGCGTTCGGCACCAAGTTTGTCCTGACCTTCGGCGTGGGGTCGCTGGCCGTTAAAATGGTGGCCGCTATCGAGGCCGCCGCGGGAGTGGAGACCGTGTTTACCGCCCTGGGGGCCATCTCCCTGATGCTGGTGATTGCCATTGCCGTGCTGATCCGCTGGACATCCGCGTCGCGCACCTAGGGTCCCGGATCGTCTGCCTGCGTCCCCGGGGGGGACGGGCTCCCGGGGCCGTGGGATTGATTCGAACCGTGGGTGGACCCGGGTTTATTTGGCCATGGCCCCCTGCTGCATGATGGTTTTGGCCGTTTCCAGCAGGCCTTCCGGAAAACCCACGGCCTGGAAGATGACCACAAAACCGATCAGCCACACCGCGAGCAGGGAAAGCAGCCACAACATGAAACCATATTTCAAAAAATCGATGGGTCGAATGGCGCGTTCCCCGGTGTCGGGATAGGTTCCCAGCCCATACACGATGGCGTTGTTGGGGGTCCCCACGATCAGAAAGTGGGCGAAGGAGGTGGCAAAGGCCACGGCCAGCCCTGAGGCCCAGGGTTCCGCCGGATTGCCGGACATGACGCCGATGGGCACCGCGATGGGGCCCAGCAGGGCTGTGGTGCCGGCATCGGACATGAAGTTGGTCATCAGCCCGGAAAACAGGGAAAGACCGACCCACAGGCCAAATCCGCTATCCGCGCCTAAAGATTTGAGCACGTCCAAAACCGACTGGGCCAGCCACATGGCCGCCCCGCTATCCTTGAGCAAAGCGCCCATGGTAAGCGCCCCGCAGTACATCAACCAGGCATCCCAGGAAATGCCCCCCAGGATCTTTCTCCAGTCCGTAACCCGGAACACCACCGGGATGATCAGGGCCAGCAGGGAGGGGCCTCCCAGGCCCAGGTCGTGTCCTCCCAGGATCCACAGGAACATGATCAGGAGCATCATGCCCAGGGTAACGTACTCGGCATAGGTCATCCTGCCCATGCGTTTGGTTTCTTCCTTGATGGCCTGCAGCCCCGGGGTAAGATTCTTGGTTTTGATTTTCCTGGTAAACAGCAGCAACATGTAGACTGCCACCAACAGGCCCAGGAGAGGTGCCATGGGAAAACCGTATTTCATCCAGGTGAAAAAGTCCATGGGAACCTGATAACCTTCCCAGATGCCCATCATGATCACGTTGCGCCCCCCGGCGGCAGGCGAGCCCACCCCGCCCACATTGAGGGCGAAGCACATGGAGAACAAAAGAAACTTGGCCAGGTCCGGGTCGTGCCGGATTTGCCCTGACGAGTTGTTGACCTGAACGGAGCCATAGTAAACCGCCATCATCACCGGGGTCATGAAGGCGCACATGGCATGGGCCGAAATGAAAGATCCGATGACTGCCATGCTGATGCATAATACGAAAACGGGCAGATAAAAACCCCGGGTCCACCCCAGGATCCAGGTGGCCAGGCGCTTGTGAAGATTCACGTCCACCACTACCACGCCCATGGCCAGTACCCCCAACAAAAACATGGGGGCGTCCCCGGCAAAGGTTTTGCCGACCATTTGGCGCGGCAGCAAAGCCAGGAAGTAGGCCAGCACGGGCATGAGGATGCCCGTCAGCCCGATGGGAATGGCTTCGGTGGCAAAAAAAATGATCGCCATGGGAATGATCCCCAGCACGATCATGGTCTTGCGGGCGGCTTGCTGCACATCGTCGGCAATGCCCCACTGGATCATCTGCTGGGCAAAGCCTTTGTCTTGCACTATCTGCACCAGACTGGCAGGGGTGGGCAGAATAAAACCTACGGTGATGAATACGGTCAGACCGGCGCATAGCCAGAAAGTTTTGTTGCTTAAAAATCCCGCGGCGCTGGAAGCCTGCTCAACTTGATGCGTCATGGTGGTTTTTCTCCCTATCCGGTGTCATCGCGGCCCATTATTGATCCGTCAATTCCCCTGGTCCGCTGATTCTTGGCAAATGGAACCCCTTGCATGGGTGGGATGCTTTGCCTGAAGAAAGCATCTTTTCCCACGGCGCTAATCCCGGCTGGGTGCTGTCAGTCGTCTTTCAACACGGAGCGCGGCGAGGTAAACAACTCATCAGCCTTGGCCCGGCGGATGCGCTCCTCCTGATCTGCTTTGCGCTGGTAGGCCATGTTGACCTTCTCCAGAAGGAGCTCGGTGTCCGTGGGCTTCAGCAGATAGTCATAGGCTCCCAGTTTCATACCCTTGATGGCCGATTCCACCGTGGCATGGCCGGTTAGCATGATGACCTCGGTGAGGGGTTTGAGCTGCTTGATTCGTCTCAGGGTTTCAATGCCATCGACTCCCGGCATGGACACATCCAGAATCACCACGTCGTAGTTGTAGTTTTCCAGCCTCTCCAGTGCCTCCTGGCCGCTGAAACACACCGCCGTGTCGTAGTTGCGCAGGAGCAGGCGTTCTTTGAGTTGATTCGCGAAATCCTTTTCGTCATCAACAATCAAAACTCTAATTTTCACAGGTCTTCTCCCCAAGTTGCGGTTAGATGGAACAGGCTTTGATGATTTGACAGATTTCCCTGAACACGTCCACCAGCCTCAAGATGCCGGTAATGTCGTCCTGCCGGGTAACCAGCAAAGACTGGTGATGACCGATGATGAACTGATGCACGGCGACTTCCAGGGTATCGTCTTCGCGGACATATTCATGTTGTGCCGGCGTGTACATGATGTCCTGTACGACGGTGGAGGCGGCCTTTTTGCAGATGTCCTTCAAGGGCTTGTCAAAAAGGCCGAATTTTTCCAGCATATTTCGCAAGAATTCGTGGCTGAAACCACTGGCGGCCAGCTTGGACATGGAGTCTGCTTCGGTGATCTGCTGGTACTTGGGCTCCAGGGCTTTGAAAATATCCAGCTGACTCAGCTTGCCGATGACCCTGCCATCGTCATCGAGCACCAGCAGGGCCCGGTGGGGATAACTGTGGGCCCGGCTGCTTTGGTTGAGATATTGTTCCTGGGCTTTTTCAAGGGTGAGAACTGCCTGGTAGAGAAAGGCTTGCTGGGATATGGTAACGTAGTCTTGCACCGGAACCATGAGATCTTTGACTCGGATAAGCTTCATGGTCACTCCTTGTTGTCTGCGGTCTGAGGGTTTGCCCATCCAGCACCCATGTTGCGGGATGCGACCGGCAACCTGTGCCGGGGCGTTTCAGGATTTTTTCGGGTCCTTTTTCGGCTCCATGACCTGGCGGGCCGTATCGAACTCGCCGGCCTCGGCAAAGGTGGCCGCCACCATGCTGTCCTCTATTTTTTTGCGATAGGCCTCCTTTAACAATCGCACCAACTGGTTGATATCTGCCGGTTTTTGCAGATATTCGAAGGCGCCGAGTTCCCTGGCTTTTTCCTCGTCTTTGTCGGAGCCGTGGCCGGTGAGAATGATCACCTGTACTTCCGGATAGGCTTTCTTGACCCGGCGCAGCACCTCCAGCCCGTCGATTCCCGGCATGCGCAAATCCAGAACCATTACATCCGGGATTTCGTCATCCACCAGGCGCAGTGCGTGCTCGCCGTTGAGGGCCACCTCTGATCCGACTTCCCGCATTTTGAGCCGCTGGGCCAGGGTTGTTACGAAATCCTCTTCGTCATCGACCAAAAGCACTTTGATTTCTTTCATGAATGTCTCCTTTTCTTGGTTTGATTGCTGCCCCTGGGGCGGGATTTCCGGGTTATGCGCCGGGCTTCCTCGAACTCGCCGGCTTCGGCGAAAGTGGCGGCCACAAACACATCCTGCAGTCCCCGGCAGCAGTCAAGAAAACCCCTTTTACGCCTCTGTTGCCTGCGTCGGTGGCGCACGGCCCGGCGGATCTTTTGCAGCAGGGTTTCCAGGTCGAAGGGAATCAGGATGTCATCAAAGACTCCTTCCTTCATGGCCTGAATGGAGGCCGCAAGCTGGTCCTCTCCAACCATGAGGATGATTTCCGCAGGAGGCTGCTTCTGCTTGACGCGGCGCATAACCGCCATTTTTTGCTGCGGAAACGGGTTCATGCCGACAATGATCACGTCGAAATCCTTTGTTTGCAAGAGATGCTCCAGCTCATCTGGGTTTGCCTCTTCGACCGCAAGCCCCCTGGCCCTGTTCAGGCGCCCGCTCAGGCTGTGCCGGTAAGCAACATCGGTTTCCACAATCAGTACCCGGGCAGCCATCGGCAGATTCCACCCCAAGTGTTTTGTTATATGCGACCGACGCCATACATCACGGGTACTCCGTCCAAGCCGACTTCTTTGATGAAATTTCGCAAAGTATTCCTTTTGCGGCCGGCATCGGCAGACGGCTCAACCATTACCCGGGCGTGTTCCCACAATCCCTCTTCGGCCAGGGCGGCGGCCGCGTATACCTTTTCCAGCGACCGTGCTTTTTGAGTGATTGGTGTGAGGAATATGTCTTTGAGCTTGCTAACCCACGGTTCCATGGCTCTTTCCTCCTTGTTGGGGTTGATTTTGAGGCTTTGTTGAATGCGATAGCAAGCGGCGTGCCAAAATATTTTTAGATTAATTTCAGATAGATAGAGACTAGAGGCAGGAGGGATGTATTATTGTGGGTTATAATGAAACACACCAATTAATACATAATGAAACAATTTAGAACTTAATGGTCGGCGGAGGGTAACCGGCGGGGAAATTGTAAAACAATGGACCCGTGTTCTGCAATCTGGGCTTTTCCTTCCAGGGACTCCATGATCAGCTGCAGATCTTGTTTGCGGGCATCTGCCTCCTCGGGCCTGTTTGGCGCAGCTGGAGAATCCGGCTGCTTTGGCGGAGCTTTCAAAAAAATAGTGACCGTTTTGTCACCTTCTTCCCATTCCAGGTGCATGTTGCGGCCCGGCAGCAGCTGCCAGAAAAGCTCAAATCCGCAAAAAAGAGCCATCTGAAAGCGAACCGGCCGGGTCAGCAACGCCAGGGGCTTGGCCGCATCCTCCACCTGGATGGATACTTCCCGGTTGCGGGCAAAACGCTGGCAAAGGGCTGCAAGCCGCTTTAGCGTGTCGGTTACCTCTATTTCCGTCAGGGGCAGGTCGGCGCTGTGGGCGAAAGCGTTGAGATGCCGGCATAGCCGGCTGCCGCGCTTAATCTGGGTGCGGATCGACTCCAGGGCCTGCTCGAAGCGTTGCCGATGGGCAAAATCTCCAGCCGTCAGGGACAGGATGTCTCCCATCAGTTCCGAGGACTCCTTGATTACGGCCAGGACATTGTTGAATTCATGGGTGCTGGCTGCAGTGATATGGCCCATAAAAGCCTCTTCTCTAAGCGGTTTTTTCACCTTGCTGCTCCCTGTTTATTGTTGGAGGTCCCCGCGGGCCGCCACGGCCTGCTTGATTTTGTCCAGGAGTTCATCAATGTCTACCGGCTTCATCAAGTAGTCGAAGGCGCCCAGATGCATGCCGTCAATTCCGTCCCTGGTGGAGCCTCGGCCGGTCAACAGGATGACGGCTGTCCGGGGCCATTTTTCTCTGATCTGCTGCAGCACATTCAGTCCGCTGATGCCGGGCATCATCACGTCCAGGATCACCACGTCCGCGGTGTCCCGGGCCATATGTTCCAGGGCCGAATTTCCGTCAAAGGCCGTGCAGGCATCCATGGCCCTGAGTTCGAGCCTCTCGGCCAGGGTGGTGGCGAATTCTTCTTCATCATCCACAACCAGGACTTTGCATCTATCCATCTGAACCCCCTTCCCCAATGCGTGCCTGTTTGGGCAGATAAACGGTAAAGGTTGTCCCCTGCCCCTGCTTGCTGTTGACTTCTATTTCCCCTCCCAATTTTTTTATGATGCCGTATGTAATGGGCAGCCCCAGACCGGTGCCGTAACCACGTTTGGTGGTGAAGAAGGGCTCAAAGATGTGTTTGAGGGTTTCTTCCGACATGCCATGGCCGTCGTCCTGGATGGAAACCGCCACCTTGTCCAGGCCTTCTTCCCACGTGGTGATGGCAACGGTTCCTCCATCTTCCACCGCGGCAAAGGAATTATTGAGAATGTTGAGAAACACCTGCTGCAGTTGCCCCCGGTCCGAAGCGATGCGCGGCAGCTTGGGGTCCAGTTGCAGCTTCAGGTCGATGTTGCGGTGCAGGGCTTCTTTTTCCAGGAAGGTCATCACCTCTTTGATCACCTCGTTTGGGTCCAGGGGTTCTATCTGGACTTCCATGCGCCGGGCAAAGCCCAGCAGCCGATGGGTGATGCCCCGGCAACGATCCACCGCACGCAGGATGGAATCCACCAGGGAAAAAAACTTCTTTTTCTGGGAAAAGTCTGCAGAGGCCTGGATAATGTCTTTCATCAGGCCGGCCTTTTCATTGATGATCGCCAAAGGATTGTTGATTTCATGGGCCACCCCGGCAGCCAATCGTCCGATGGAGGACAGCTTGTGGGTGTGCTCCATTTCCCGAAACACGGCCTCCCTTTTTTCATCCGTCTCCCGGATGCGCTCCACCATTACCTTGGTGAGCCAGAAGACGATGATGAATATGATCAATACGCTTCCGGTAAAGACGAAGAAAAGCTCGCTTTTGAGCGTATACCAGGACTGGAAGACCATGGCTTTGGGTTTGACCAGCATCAGGATGAAGTCGGGATTGAGCATGTACACGTAAGCGATGAACACTTTTCTGCCCAGGGGGTCCATCCCTTCGATGATGTTGGGCTGGTGGCTTACCGGCGGAATTTGAAAGGGAGACGGTTCCAGTACCTTGCCGTAGAACTTGGTGTTGGTCTGCAGCTTTCCCTCAAGGTTGATCAAAAAGGCATCGCAGCAGGCACCCAGTCCAACGGCCGCCATCATTTCATCGAATTTGGATGTATCAATGGTGGCCCGGACCACCCATCGCTTGCCGGTTTCCCCGAAGCGCTCAACGGCCATGACGATGTGGGGAAACTGGCGATATCCCATGAACACGTCGCTGGTGTAGGTTCCCTGGACGAGCACCTGCTGGTACCAGCGTTGAGTCGCATAATTTTTTCCCTTTAAATCGTAGGGGCCCACGTAGTTGATCTGAATTCCCTGGGCATCGATGAGTCCCAGGTCCACGAAACCCTGGATCTCTTCTCGCGCGGAATGGAAAATTTTTTTGAGCACGGCCTCGTCAGCCAGCTGGTCGTAGCTGTAAGCGGAACTGATGAAGCTTACCACCGAAAGGCGTTCTCTTAAAAACAGCTCAAAGGAATATTTGGTCTTGTTGGCGAGTCTTCCCAGCGGCTGCAGGATCTCCCCTTCCAGGGAGGTGCGGTAATGGTGATAATTGATGAAGGCCATGATGGTCAGCGGCACGATGGTAATGAGCAACATGAGCAAAATCAGGTTGCGCCGCAGGTAGCGATAGCGGGCTGCGGGCTCCACTTCATCGGGCAGCTCGAAAAGGCGCCCCAGTCGCTGTTGAAGGTTTTTAATCAAATTCATGTCAGTGTGTGTTTTTCCCTCGATGGAAAGTCATTCCCGGTTGGAGTTTTCCCTGCATCCAGACTTTTACCGCCTGTTCGCGCGGACCGATAACCGAGTCGAATACCTCCACCCGCTTCCAGCGCAGGTAGTCGTAGTATTCCTGCTCGATTCCCCCGCAGATAACCACCGCGACGGCTTCGGTCAATATCAGGTGGCACAGGGCGTCGGCGGAAGCCTGGGGCAGGACCACGGTGCGCTCTTCCATGGAGTTTTCGCCCGGGTCCCCCGCTCCGATCCATACCTCGGTGGCCAGGTCAAAACGGGGGGCCACGTCATTTTTCAGTAGCGGTACCAGGATTTTTTGGGTCATAATCCACCATCAACTCATCAATGCCTTGAAAGGTTTATTCAGCACTAATTCCATATTGTTTCATTTTTCGCCAGAGAGTACTTCTTCCCCAGCCGAGAAATTCGGCTGCCTGGGTGCGGCGCCCCTTGGCCTTGATGAGGGCATCTAAAATTATTTTTCGCTCCACATCCCCCCAGCGAATATGGGGATCCCCTGTTGCCCCAACTTCCCGTCCCGGCTGCTGCGGGGAACGGGTGGGAGCAGGGGAAATGGAAGCCTGCTTTTCGAAAAGATAGGTTGGAAGATGCTGCAATTGAATTTTTTTTTCCGTGCAGATATTGACGGCGTACTCCACGATGTTGCGCAGCTCACGCACATTGCCGGGGTAATCATGGGTCAGCAGCCGGTCAAGGGCTTTGCGGGAAAAGCCTTGGAGCGGTTTTTTGAACCTTGCAGCGAACACGCGCAAAAAATGCTCCAGCAAAAGCCGGATGTCCCCGCTGCGTTCCCGCAGGGGAGGCAGGTGCATCCTTACCACATTGAGCCTGAAAAGCAGGTCTTGACGAAAGCGCCCCCGCTGCACCATGGCGGCCAGATCCCGATGGGTCGCAGCGATGATGCGCACATCCACCTGGTGTCCCCGGGAACTGCCCAGGGGGTAGACCCTTTTGTCATCCAGAAAGGTAAGCAGCTTCACCTGCAAAGGCACGGGGAGGTCGCCGATTTCGGTCAGAAAAAGAGTTCCATTGTGGGCCAGACGAAACCGGCCGGGTTTGCTTTCCACCGCCCCGGTAAAGGCCCCTTTTTGGTGGCCGAACAGCTCCGACTCCAGCAGGGTTTCGGGAAGCGCACCGCAGTTGACCTTGATAAAAGGTCCCTTGGCCCGGTTGGAAGCCAGGTGGATGGCCTCGGCGACCAGATCCTTGCCGGTTCCCGTCTCCCCGGTGATGAGCACCGAGGAATCCGTCTGGGCGATGCCCGGAATGATCTGGAAAATGCGCTCCATTTCCTGGCTTTGGCTGATCAACTGCTCCAGGTAGGAAGCGTTGCCGGCCAGCCGGTCCAACCCTTCCAGGGCCCGCAGGTCTTCAACGGTTTCCATAAAACCCACCAGCTTGCCGTCCAGGTCGGTGATGGGCGATAAGGTGGATTGGACGGATATCTTCTGGCGATCCCGGTTGATGATGTTCCCTTTGATGCGGACAGGCTCGGAATCCGGACCCATGGAATCCAGGGGGCATCCCTGCAGGCAGAAATTATTTCTCAAGACATGCGAACAGGGCAGGCCCTTGACCTGGTCCTGGGTAAAGCCGGTAAGAACCTCTGCCCGGTGGTTGAGGGCGATGATGCACCGGTCAAGTCCCAGGATCAAAATCGCCAGGGGAATTTCACCCAGCAGGCGGGAAAAGGCTATGGGGACTCCAAACAGGTTGTCCACCCGGACGATTTTTTCAGGGAAATGAGGCTTGGGCTGCAATGGCTCCTTCCTCCACGGTCAATGGGGAGCACGGCTTGGCATAAATGTCTGGTCGTCTCCATTGAGCATTTTGAAAGGATATGATACAATAAAGACCGGTAAAAGGCAATTAATTTTTCAAATATTGTTTCAAAATGTCCCAGAAACAAAAACAGACCTCTTGAGGCAATGGACCGCACAGGAAAATGGGGCCGGTCCGGCGGCCCCATTTGGTTGGCCAGGTTAGGAATACAAAGGGCCGCCGGCAATGCCGGGGTCATTTGGTTGCCGTGTTGCTTAGGGGAGATTTGGCATACACGGGTTCAGTTCAGGCGGTGGATCAAAGCGCTTGAGGTGGCCGGAACAATGGGGGCAAAAAAGCTGTGCCATGTTGCTTTCATCAATCATGATTTCGTCAGGAACTTCCAGACAAAACGTCTTTTGACATTCTTTGTTTTGACAATAAAAAGGTTCGCCCATGGTTAACATCCTTATTTTTTTAAGAAAGGGTTAGTGTGTGGCCTCAAGCGATAGAGGCGTTATCTGCCATCCTTGCCTTCATAAATGGTGGGTATCCTGTTTCGGCAGCCGTCAATCCTGCTCTCCCACCCGGTGGATTTTTATCAGGTTGGTGGAACCGGACTTGAACGCCAGGCCGATGATGATCACGACAATATCTTTTTTCCTGATCAGTTTTTTTTGCAGCAGCAGCTTTTCACTGGCGGCGATCAGCCTTTTGGTGTCATCGTACACCGGGATGCACAGGGGGATGATCCCCCACATCAGCGCCATGCGGTTGTAAACCTGGATGTAAGGCGTAAAAGCAAACACCGGTTTGCAGGGCCGCTGCTTGGATAAAAGTTTGGAAGTCTTGCCCGACACCGAAAACGATATGATGGCCTTGGCATCCACTTCGTGCAGCACATTGACAGCCGATTGGGCCGCCGCGTGGGCAACCAGCTCTTCATTGCTTCTGCCATGTTCAATGTTGTAGCGCATGAAGATTGACCCTTCGGCTTCGGTCGCAATGCGGGCCATCATCTTGACGGCTTCAACCGGGTATTTTCCGGTGGCGGTTTCACCGGAAAGCATAACCGCATCGGTGCCGTCAAAAATGGCGTTGGCCACATCGGAAATTTCGGCCCGTGTGGGCACGGGGCTGTCGCACATGGTCTCCAGCATCTGGGTGGCGGTGATGACCGGTTTGTTGGCCCGCACCGCCCGGTCGATGATGTGTTTTTGAACCGTCGGCACACGCTCCAGTCTCAATTCCGTGCCCAGATCGCCCCGGGCGACCATAATGCCGTCGGCGACTTCCAGAATCGCATCGAAATTGTCCACGGCCTCGCGTTTTTCGATTTTGGCGATCACCGGGATATCCGCCCTCTTTTTTTTCAGGATGGCTTTGAGCCGGGTCAGATCAGCGGCGGTTCTGACAAAAGACAACGCCAGATAGTCCACGCCCTGATCGATGCCGAATTCGATATCCTGCTGGTCTTTGGTTGTCAGGCAGGGGGCCGAAACCCGGCAGCCGGGCAAATTGATGCCGGTGTTTTCTCCCAGGGTACCGCCGTGGATGATCTTGCAGTCCAGCGTATCGTGTGACTTGGAGAGCACCTTGAGTTTGATGTGCCCGTCAGCCAGCAGCAGGGTTTCGTTGGTTTTCACGTCTTCGACGAGATCGGCATAGGTGGTTGAAACCAGATCCCGGGTGCCGGCAACTTGCCTGGTGGTGATCCGGATGGATCCGTTGCGCCTGAGCACGACCGGTTTGCCGCTCCTCAGCTTGCCGGTGCGTATTTTAGGGCCTTGAAGATCGAGCAGGATGGCCACCGGCGTATTCATGTCGCCTGCAAGGCTGCGAATCCGGTCGATGACCTGCTGGTGCTCCTTGTAGGTGCCGTGGGATAAATTGAGCCGGGCCACATTCAGGCCGGCGGCGATCATTTTTTTCAACACCGGCTTGCTGTTTGATGCCGGGCCGATGGTTGCCACGATCTTGGTCTTGCGAGGACTGTAAAATTGGTTTTTTCCGGGCTTCAGACCGGGCTGCCGGGCTTTAGCGGCTGCTGTGCCCGGGCCCATATCCAGAGCAGTTTCCCGGGCTTCAATGCCGGGTCGGTCTGCTGCCGGTTGGGGGCGAATGTTTTGAAATGATAATGTCATGGTACGCTCTTGAGTGTGAACTGTAGTTTTCCCTGGCAATAAAAAAAGCCGGCAGCGACACGCACTGTCGACCAATCTCTAACCGATCTCCTCGCTGGTGAAAGCTATTTTTTCGCCATAGGCCGTATTGTCGATAAAATTAGAAGCGCCACCATAATCGATTGGTTTAGGGCTGTCAAGTAAAATTGTTGAATTGGTAAAATTGCCTTTAAATCAAACGGCTTTTGCTGAACCCACCGGGCCGGCCTGGGTGCCTTCCGCTTGCGCACAGGATTGCAGGCCGGGTTGCCGACGCACCAGATGGACCATCACGGCGGTCTGCAGTGCGGACAGGCCGACAAAATATCCCGCCCATAGCGGGATTCCCAGCAAAACCGGCTGCACCCGGTCCCAGGCCCAGAAATCCATGGCCAGCAGGAAAATGGCCAGCAGCAGCCAGGCATGACCGCTGGCAAGCCAGGCCGGCATCCGCAGTGCAAACGTCTTTTGCCTGGCCAGCAGCAGGCCGTGGACGCCCAGATAGACGCCGAAGGTCAGTGCCATGACCCAGATCACCGGCAGGAAAAAGGCACTGGGAATCCATTTGAAGTAAAAGCAGACCAGGGCCGCCTCGCCGGCGATGATGGACAAAATCGCCGCCAGGGCGAACACGCGCTTGAAGTAAAGCCCGAAGATGACCGTCGGGAATAAGACCGCCAGGCCGGTGAAAGTCTGGGTGGCAATCTGCAGAATGGTTGCCGGGGGACGCCAGGCCAGGGCCAGCCCGGCGATGCTCAATCCAATGACGAAAACCCGGCCGGCAATGCTGGTCTCATGTTTTGCCCTGCCGGCCAGCGGCAGGATGTCGCGGGTGAAAATGGAGCTTAAGGTCAGCAGCTGGGAGTCCATGGTGGACATGAGCGCGGCCAGCCCGGCGGCCATGACCAGGGCCGCCATGGGATCGCCGGCGATCGAAGTCAACACCAGCGGCAGGATGCGGTCGGCCTGTTTGCCAACCAGCCCGGGAAAGGAAAGATGCCCCAAAACCCCCACCGCGATGGGCATGAAAAAGACCACGGTGCACACCAATGGATAAAAGAGCATGATGCGGGCGATGCTGCGATCGTCCCGGGCGGCAAAAAAACGCTGAAACAGCTGGGGGAACATGGGGTCGCAGAAAAACCACAGCGCCATGAAGCTGAACCAGATTCCCGGTGAATACTTGCCCAGGGCGCCGGGGCGGGCAAAAAGCTGCGGCTGGGCGCTGAAGACAGCCTGGTTGGCGGCTGCAAATCCGCCGTGATGCCGGGCAACCATCACCAGAGCGGCTGCCAGCAGGAAAAACATGACCAGTCCCTGGAACAGGTCCGTCCAGGCCACGGCCCGCAGTCCGCCGCGCAGAGTGTACAGCAAAATGATGCCGGTGACCAGCAGGCAGCCGTAAAAGTAAGGCATTCCCAGCAGCGCTTCCAGGGCGTAGCCGGCGGCCATGGGCTGCAGCGCCAGGTAGGGGATGGTAAAAACGATCATCACCAGCGCCATCAGAAACGACAGCGGCCGGTTGCGGTACAGAACCTTGACCAGCTCCGGTGGGGTGACCACTTTGTGCTGGCGGCCGATTTGCCGGATTTTGCGGCCGATCACCCAGAACGTCAGGGCCATAAAGCCCGTGCCGAAGCCCATGATCGGAAAAAAAGCATAGCCGTCCCGGTAGCCGGCGCCGGAAGTGCCGAAAACGGTAAAGGCCGAAAAATTGGTGGCCACCATGGTGCCCAGCAGCACCATGGTGCCCAGTTTGCGGTCTGCCAGAAAATAGGTTTCCGGGGTCGACTTCCAGCGGGTGCGGGCGATAAAGCCGATGACCAGCACAATCAGAAAATAACCCACCAGCACGGCAATCTTGATGAACATGATTTGACCTCCTGACAATAAAATTCTAGCGCAACGCGAAAGTTGGTTTTTTAAGAAACCTGATGAAACTAAAAAAGCCACCCCGACCATTAGGTCGGGATGGCTTTCACCTGGCATAACCTCAAAATAAGATCAGCTGCCGTTTGACGGCCTGAAATATTTTCTGAATCCGGAATGTCTGATAGCCGTTTCGATTCTCTGTGTCAAGATGTTTTTTCACCATCACCAGTGGGCTTTGATCTTCTAATAATAGTTGCGCTGCCCGTTCAAACGTGCAAGTTTTAGGCAGGTCTGGAGCGGGGTTTGTATACGCCGGCCTTCGTGTTGTTTTTCAACTGGATTTGGGACATTGTGGCCGCAATAGGCATCACGCCTTCCAGACAGTGAACCCCGTCGGGATATTCGCAAAAAGCTGTCCCCTGGACGATGAAAATGTGCCCTTTGCAAAGCACGGAACTAATTTTATTTGACAAAGCATAATAAATCTAATAATTAAATAGTTTGATTCAGAGCGTTAGCAAAGGCGATCAAGTTATGGTTTTAACAAAAACTCGGCATAATTCATTGGTGCAGGATGTTGTCAACCAGATCGAACAGGCAATTGTCGATGGTGTTTTCAAGCCCGGAGAAAAAATAGAATCCGTGCGAGAAATGCAAAATATGCTGGGAATCAGCAGCGGCACCTTGCGCGAGGCGATCCGGATCTTACAGCAAAAAGGACTCATCGAGGTCAAGCTGGGGACCAAGGGAGGCGTTTTTGTCCGGGAATCCACCACCGCACCCTTGTCCGAAGGCTTGGCCCTGCTGATTCGCCAACGTCGCATATCAATCGATGAGCTGGCTGAATTCAGACAGGTCGTTGAAGCGGGCCTGCTTGAGCTGGTTGCAAAAAAATTGCAGTCAGCTGACCTCAAGCGGTTGAAACAATTTTTAGCAGAACTGGAGTTTCATAGTGCACGGGGCGCCAATGGCTGGAAGGGTTTTTTGGAAGTGGAAGTGCAACTGCGCAAGGTTCTGATTCAAATCGCAAAAAACCACGTTTATGAAACCGTACTGGTTCCCATCCACGAAAACATTTTTGCTTACGCTTACCTTTTGCCCGGCAAGCAGGCCAGAGTCCAGGAGGCTTACCAGGACTGGTGTGAAATTGTCGCCGCCCTTGAAAACCGCAATGCTGAAAAAGCCGCGCGAATCATGCAGGATCATATAAGGCGCTATGCCCGACGCATCAGTAAATTCAGGGCAATAAAAGTTCTCAAGCAACAGAACAAATCCCAAAATCCAAGCTGACTGGCTTCAACCTGCCCACCCGAACTTTCAGGGGTGAAACCGGATCTTACCTCAAAGGGCGGATCTCCATTTTTCACTTGACAAGCTCAAACTTATAAATTAAATGATTAAATCATTTGTTAATTTGTACAGCTTAAGTGCGCCTTACCATTTTTCAACGATTAAATGCATGCTTTGGATCACGAAATCAATAACAATGGGGAGAAGGATCTATGTCTGAAAAATATGATGCCGTCATCATCGGTGCTGGAATAATCGGCTGCTGTATCGGCTTCGAGTTGGCCAAAAAGGGATACAAAACCTTAAACGTCGACAAGCAACCGGCGGCGGGTTATGGCTCGACGGCCAATTCCTGTGCGGTGATCCGTTTGCATTACTCTACTCCCCAAGGAGTGGCCATGGCCCGGGAGGGCTATTTTTACTGGCTGGACTGGCAAAAGTACCTTGGAGTTGAAGACGAGCGGGGCATGATCCGTTACATCAACACTGGCTGCGTGGTTGTTAAAACCGAGCGCAACAAAGGGTTGAAAAGCGTCATGGCCAGTCTTGACGAGCTTGGTGTTGAATACGAAGAACTGGATGCAGCGGCTTTGAAGCAAAAATTTCCTTTCATCGACACGCGCAAGTACGGCCCGCCCAAACTGCCCAGCGACGAAGGGTTCGGCCAACCCACCGGCGACGCCATCGAAGGGGCCATTTTTGTTCCCGAATCAGGCTATATCTCCGATCCGATCCTTTCCACCCACAATGTTCAGGTGGCTGCTGAGCACCGGGGGGGCAAATTTTTATTTAACGCCGAGGTAGTCGCCATTCGGTGCCAACAGGACCGGGTGGCCGGAATCACCCTCAGTGATGGCACTGAAATCGATGCGCCGGTGGTGATCAACGTAGCCGGCCCACACTCGTTTGTCGTCAACCGACTGGCAGATGTAGAAAAGGGCATGCGCATCAAGACCCGGGCGCTGCGCCAGGAAGTCGCCCATGTGCCGGCTCCCGAAGGGCTGGACTATGAAAAGGTTGGGACCCTCATCTCCGATGGCGATGTGGGGTGCTATTCGCGGCCGGAAGTGGGCAATCACGTGCTTATCGGCTCTGAAGATCCGGACTGTGACAGCCTCGAATGGATCGAGGACCCGGACAACTTCAGGAAAAGTTTCACCGAACAGTGGAACACGCAGGTTATTCGCGAGGCCCAGCGGATCAAGAACCTGCCGATTCCCAATAAGGCGCAGGGCATCGTAGATCTTTATGATTGTTCAGATGACTGGATTCCCATTTACGACAAATCCGATTTGCCGGGGTTTTACATGGCGGTAGGGACTTCTGGCAATCAGTACAAGAATGCCCCGGTGGTTGGAGCCATGATGGTCCATCTGATCGAAAAAGTCGAAGCCGGGCATGACCATGACCGTGATCCGATCCAGTACCCTTTAAAATATCTCAAGCGCCATTTAAATATGGGCTTTTTTTCTCGCCTGCGCGAGATCAATCCAGATTCAAGTTTTTCGGTGATTGGATGATACCAGGGGCTCTGAAACAAGGCTCAGCAGCATCGCGAAGATGCTGCAGTGGACCTTTCAGATGGTCCCCCGGCTTTAGGGGAGGACTGGACAAGGTCCTCAGAACCGCAATTCAACAAGGAGGAAGAACATGAAAAAGCAAGGCAACAGGTGGTCAAGGGCACTTTGGGTCGTGTTGATTGGAGCGACTCTGATCGTATCGGGCCTTGGGCGGCCGGCGACGGCCGCCGATCTGCCGAAAATGCGTCTTAAGGTCGCCCAGGCGATGATGGCCAAAACCAGCAACACCCATAAACTGATTGAAGAAATGTGTGCGGCGATCACCAAACGCACCGGCGGCAAGCTGACTTTCCACATTTTTGGGCCTGAAATCGGCGACTGGACCGAACTGGAGCGCATGACCATGAAAGGCGCCGTGGACCTGCAGTTCAATGCCTTCGACACCTCGCTGGATCCGCGCTGGAACATCAGCTATCTTCCCTTCCTGGCCAGCACCTGGGAGGAAGTGGCCAAGGTGTATGCCATGGGTGGTCCTTACGATCAACTCGGCAAAGAATGGGCCGAAGATGCTGGCCTGTATTACCTGGGGACCTGGTTGAACACCATGGGCAGCATCGGGTTGAACCGCAAGCCTGTTGTCAATACCGCCCAGGCCAAGGGGGTTAAAATCCGGGTTCCCGGCCTGGACATTTTCAAGTGCTACGTGGAAAAGATGGGCTTTACCACCGTCACCATTCCGTGGGCCGAAACCCCCACCGCGATTTCCACCGGCGTGGCCGACGGCTGGGTGGGCAGCGGCGCGGTTTATATGTATGACCTGTTCCGCGACGTGGCAAAAACCATGGTGGTTACCTATGATTTTGGTGAGGTCTGGGCCATCACCGCGAACCTGAAACGCTGGAATGCTTTGCCCCGGGAATACCAGCAGATCATTCAGGAAGAGGCCGACAAGGTAATCCTCAAGCACCTGGAACAAGTGAAGGATGAAGAGCTCACCTACCAGCAGAAACTCAGAGACCACGGCTGGACCATCGTGGATATGGCCAAGGACCATCCGGCGGAACTCAAGGCGTGGCGGGATCAGGCGCGGCAATGCTGGGATGTCTTTGAGCCGGTGGTGGGAAAAATCTGGATGGACAAGATTAAATCCTTGATGGGCATGGAAGTCAAATAGCAGGTTGCATTCCATCAAACGTCTGTTTGCTGCGGGGCTTCCTTTTTGGCGGATTTGCGGCCGCCCACCCCGGTTGAATGCACAACCCATTGATCAGGGGCGACGTTCCACCAGCACGTCTGGCAGCAAATACCGCCGGGGCGGGATGCGACCCCTTTGGCCCGATGCGGTTGCATCCCGCCTGCTGGGGGGGGTCTGGCGAAACAACCTGATCTGTGATAGGGGCCTGAAAGTGGGCGTTCACGATTTGCCCGCTGGATAACTTTGACTCTCAACCGACTGCCTGGACGTTGAACGCCATGATCGCTATTTTGAAAAAAATTGATGCCGCCATGGCCGCCGCCCAGCGGGGAATTCTGTTTTTTCTGATGGCCCTGCTGACCAGCGCCATGTTTGCCGAGGTGATCACCCGCTATTTTTTCCACACTTCCCTGTTTGGCCTGGAACAGTTTATCGGATACGCTTCGGTGTGGGTCTACATGCTTGGCTCGTCCTACGGCACTTACGAACGCAGCCATATCAAGGCCGAATTTATCGGCATCCTGTTTAAAAACCCCCGGATCCGTAACGCAGTGCGTTGCATTGCAGCGCTGATATCCACCGCCATGTCGGCCGTATTTGCCAAATGGAGTTATGATTTTTGCGCTGACAGCATCCGCATGCATGAAACCACACCGACCCACGGGGTGCCCATGATTTATTTTCAACTATCTCTGCTGGTGGGAGCAGTTTTGATGGTCGTCTATTTTGCTTGGGAGGCCATTGACACCGGCCGCCAGGCCTATCGTGGATGAGTTTAGGAAAGCAATAGCATGGAAGCAGTTGTGTTCGGCTTTGTTTTGGTTATCGTGCTGATTGTCATCGGCGTGCCGGTTGCCATGGCCTTCGGCGTTTTATCTTTTTACCTTGTTTTATGGTCGGGTGCCGATGCCTCCTATCTGATACCCACAACCTATATCAAAATTCGCTCCGTGGTGCTGCTTTCCGTTCCCTTGTTTATTCTTTTCGGGAATTTGCTGGATGCCAGCGGTTTGGCCAGGCGCATGATCGAATTCGTCAACTCCATTATCGGCCACATCAAAGGAGGGCTTGGGGCCGTGACGGTGGTGGCGACTGCCATGTTCAGCGCCATTTCGGGCACCGACTCGGCCGCCATTGCCTGTATCGGCACGGTGATGATTCCCAGGCTCGAAGAGCACGGCTACCCCAAGGGCCATGCCACGGCCCTGGTGGCTTGCTCTGGGATTCTGGGGCAGTTGGTCCCGCCAAGCGTGCCCATGATTTTTTATGCCATTATCACCGGCAATTCCATTCCCGCCGTCTGGCTGGCAACCATCGGACCTGCTGCCGTTATCGTTGTCATATATTGCTTTTTGAGCGGGTTTGCCGTCCGCCGACTCCCAATTAAAGTGATCGCCAAAGCACCGACTTTCGGCGAACACATGGGCAATATTCGACGCAGCATGGTCAAGGCCCTGCCGGTACTGGTCATTCCCCTCATCGTTCTGGGAGGCATTTACGGCGGGATCGTCACTCCCACTGAGGGGGCCTGCCTGGGGGTGTTTTATGTCTTGGCCATCGCCCTGTTGTTCTATCGAGCCATTGGGTTTGCGGATATCTACCGTTCCATGACGTCTGCGGCCATCATCAGCGGCGTGGTCATCATCATGATTTTTTTCACCGAAGTCAGCAGCAAAATTCTGATTGTGGAAGGGATCACCGAAGATTTGTCCAACTGGGTTATGGCCATTTCTCCCAACATGTACGTTGTTCTTTTGCTGCTAAATGTCGTCTTGCTTTTGATGGGCATGATGATGAACGATTTGAGCGGGACGGTACTGGCCGCAGCCATCTTGTATCCCATTGCCATCAAAGCAGGCGTGCATCCCTTGCATTTTGCCGCCATTGTGGGCGTCAACCTCGGGTTGGGAACCGTCACTCCCCCCACGGCCCCGATGCTCTTTTTGGCAGGCCGGATCGGCAACTGCAGCGCGGATGAATATATGCGGCCGGCCATGTTTTTCATGTGGGTGGGCATGCTGCCGGTGCTGTTCATCACAACTTATTGGCCAGCCCTTTCACTGACCATTCCGCGTTTGGCGGGTTATATCCGCTAGAAAAAACCTGCTCGAGGTGTTGCTTAAATCAACAAGCTGTCATTGAAGGTGCGACCAGCGCTGCATCCATTGACGAGGCAATAGCCTATAGGGCCGCCGCGTTTAACTGCCGGGCTCATTTTAAAAATCCTTGCGATCGCCAACTAAACATGCAATTTTAGATGGATCATCCGGCTGGATTTTGACCGGTTGCTGAATAAATTTGTCAGTCAACGCGGTTCGGAATGGACCACCGGATGGAAAGGAGACTGCGATGGCGTTTAATCTTAAAAATCGACACTTCTTGAAGTTGCTGGATTTTACCGCCGAGGAAATCATGTTTTTGCTGCACCTGGCCCGGGACCTGAAGAAAGCCAAGTATGCCGGGGTTGAGCAGCCGCGGTTGACGGGCAAGAACATCGCCCTGATCTTTGAAAAAGCCTCCACCCGCACCCGCTGCGCCTTTGAGGTGGCGGCCTACGACCAGGGGGCCCATGTCACCTACCTGGGGCCCTCCGGCTCCCAGCTGGGAGCCAAGGAATCCATGAAGGATACGGCCCGGGTGCTGGGCAGGATGTACGACGGGATTCAGTACCGGGGCTTTGGCCAGGAAATTGTCGAAACCCTGGCCCGCCATGCCGGGGTGCCGGTCTGGAACGGCTTGACCAACGAGTTTCACCCCACCCAGGTGCTGGCGGATCTGCTGACCATGACGGAGCACGGCGACAAACCCTTGAACCAGGTGCAATTCGCCTACCTGGGCGATGCGCGCAACAACATGGCCAACTCCCTGCTGGTGGGCGCGGCCAAAATGGGCATGGATTTTCGTTTGGTGGCCCCCCCAAGCGTGCAGCCGGATAAAAAACTTGTGGCGCAGGCCGAAGAGATTGCCCGGCAGACCGGAGCCCGGATCAGCGTCACCGCTGACCTGGAGCAGGGGGTTCGCGGCTGTGATTTTCTCTACACCGATGTGTGGGTTTCCATGGGCGAGCCGGAAGAAGTGTGGCAGGAAAGAATCGAGCTGCTGCAACCCTACCAGGTCAATGCAGCGGTCATGGAAAAAACCGGCAACCCACAGGTGAAGTTTTTGCACTGCCTGCCGGCGTTTCACAATCGCGAAACCGTCATCGGCGAAGAGGTTTACCGCAAGTTCGGCCTGGAGGCCATGGAGGTCAGCGAAGAGGTGTTCGAATCCGAGGCCTCCATCGTGTTTGACGAGGCGGAAAACAGGATTCACACTATCAAGGCGGTGATGGTGGCCACCCTGGGCGCTTGACAGTGGCGGCCCGACTTAGAGAGAGGTGATGGCGATGGAAAAATGGAAGATTCACAATCCTGCCGGAAACAGGCGGGTGGTGGTCACCAAGCAGCTTCCCGGGTCGCTGTGGCTCGAACGGTTGATCGCCGCCGACTGCCGGGTGGAGGTCTGCACGTCCACGGAGGTTCTCAGCGGGGAGGAAATCAAAGCGGCCATCGGGAAGCGCTGCGATGCCGTTATGGGGCAGCTGACCGAAGACTGGTCAGAGGAGTTGTTCAGCGCCCTCAAGGCTGCCGGCGGCACGGCATACAGCAACGTGGCCGTGGGCTATAACAACGTGGATGTGGAGGCTGCCACCCTCCACGGCATCCCGGTGGGCAACACGCCGGGGGTTTTGACCGAAACCACGGCCCAGATGGCTGTGGCCCTGACATTTGCGGCCGCGCGGCGCATCGGGGAAGCCGAACGGTTTCTGCGGGCCGGCAAATATAAAGGCTGGCTGATGACCCTTTTTCTGGGAGAGCTGCTGTGGCGCAAGACAATCGGCATTATCGGCGCCGGCCGCATCGGGGCGGCCTACGCGCGCATGATGGTTGAAGGGCACAAGATGAATCTTGTTTATTATGACATTCATCCCAACAAGGCGCTCGAAGACGACATCGCCGCTTACAGCGATTTTCTCGAATCCCGCGGCCAGGCGCCGGTATCCTGCCGGCGGGCGGACAGCGTCGAAGAGTTGCTGACACAGGCCGACTGCGTCAGTGTGCACACCGTGCTGGACGAAAGCACCCATCACCTGATCAATGCCCGGCGGCTGGAGCTGATGAAGGAAAACGCCGTTTTGATCAACACCAGCCGTGGCCCGGTGATCGACGAGGCGGCCCTGGTCGCCCACTGCCGCAGCCATCCCAATTTCAGGGCCGGGCTGGACGTGTTCGAAAATGAACCGGACCTGGCGCCGGGATTGAGCGAACTGGAAAACGTGGTCATTGTACCCCACATTGCTTCGGCCACTCAATGGACGCGGCAGGGAATGGCCACGCTGGCGGCTAGCAATGTGGCCGGGCTGCTGCTGGGATATCCAGTCTGGAACCGCCCGGATATTCTGCCGTTTCTGGAACCATCCCCGCCCAAAGCCGCGCCGAGCATCGTCAATGCCGACGCGCTCAATTTGCCGCTGTATGAAGGTTGATGAAGTCGCTCGAAAATCGACTTTTTGCGACTTCATCAAGACTATGATCGACAGTGATTGCCTGTCAGGAGAAAACCCATGTTTGGAAAGTACAAGCCCCTGTGGGGCCCGCGGCGCCGGCTCAAATCCAGCTATGACGCGGTGATTATCGGCGGCGGTCTGCATGGCCTGGCCACGGCCTATTTTCTGGCCCGCGATCACGGCATGACCGATGTCGCAGTCATCGAAAAGCGCTTTATCGGCTTTGGCGGTGCCGGCCGCAACACCGCCATCGTGCGCGCCAACCAGCGCACCCAGCAAAACGTACCCTTCTACAAGGAAGCCCTGGAGCTGTGGCCGGTGCTGACCCGGGAGCTGGATTTCAACCTGATGTTTTACAACTGCGGCAACCTGAACCTGGTGCACGGCGAGGCCGCCATGAATGCCGCGCGCATGAACGTTGCCACCGCGCAGTTTTGCGGGGTGGAAAGCCACCTGATCGATGCCCGTCAGTGCAAGGAAATGATGCCGGCCCTCAACATGTCCGAGGACATCACCTATCCGATTTTCGGCGCCATGTATCATCCGCCGGGCGGGATTTTACGCCATGATGCGGTGGTTTGGGGCCTGGCCAAGGGCGCTGCCGCCCGGGGAGTGCATATTCAGCAGCAGACGGCCGCAACGGGCATTGGTGTTAAGAACGGCAAGATCGTTTCGGTGGACACCGAGCAGGGCAAGATCAACACCCCGCGGGTATTGCTGTCAGCCGGCGGGTACACGGCCGATCTGGCCTACCGGATGCTGGGGATCCAGCTGCCCATCAGCGTTTTGACCATCCAGTCCATGGTGACCCAGCCGCTCAAGCCGCTGCTCAACCACGTGATCTCCTCGGGCGCCTATCACGTTTACGCCAACCAGACACTGAAAGGCGAGATTGCCACCGGCGCCCACATGGATCCCTGGCCGAACTACACCACCCAGACGACGGCCCATTACATCAAGCACCAGGCCGAAGCCCTTGCCGAGCTGCTGCCGTGTTTAAGGGGGGTGAAGTTCATGCGCCACTGGGCCGGGCTGGCCGACATGACGCCGGACATGGCGCCCATTATGGACGGCAATGACACGGTTGACGGGTTTTACCTGGACTGCGGCTGGGGATATTTCGGTTTTAAATCCTGCAGCGCGGTGGGCAAATACATGGCGCAGTTCATGGCCAGCGGAAACTGTCCCCAGATTTTAAAGCCGTTTCACCTGCGCCGTTTTGAGCAGCACCGCCTGATGGGCGAAACGCCGGCGCTGGTCAATTACACCGCAAACAATTAAGCAAAGGGGAAGATGAGCATGGCACTGACGTTGACCTGCCCGATCTGCGGCGAGCGCAACGGGTATGAATTTCGCTATGGAGGCCAAGACAAGGGTCCACGGCCGGCGGACGAGGAGCTTGCGCCGGAGCAGTGGTGTGAATATGTGCACCTGAGTCCATGCGTGGCGGGGATTCAAAAGGAATGGTGGTGCCACAAGGACGGCTGCGGCGTCTGGTTTACCACCGAGCGGGATACCACCACCAGTCTTGAAGTCAGACATGCGGAGAAGAGCCAATGAAGCGCATAGATGGATTGCCCACCTGCCGGGTTGACACTTCCCGGCCGGTGGCCTTTACCTGGAACAAGAGGCCATTCATGGGCGTTGCGGGCGATACGGTGGCCACCGCCCTGTATGCCAACGGGGCGCGCATCTTTTCACACAGCCTGAAGTATCACCGCTCGCGGGGGCTGTACAGTCTGGACGGAGAGTCGAGCAACACCTGCGTGGAAATCGACGGGGTTCCCAACGTCTGTGCGGAAAACACTCTGCTCAAAGAAGGCCTGGCGGTCCGGGCGCAAAATGTCATCGGCACGCCCGGGCGTGATTTGATGGGCTTTATGGATAAGCTGGATTGGGCCATGCCGGCCGGGTTTTACTACCGCACCCTGCACAAGCCGGCGGCCCTCTGGCCGGTGGCCCTCAAGCAGGTGCGCAAGATGGCGGGGCTGGGGCGCATGCGGGCGGATTTTCAGATGCCGGGAATTTTTGACGAGATCTACCTCACCGCCGATGTGTGCGTCATCGGCGGCGGCCCGGCCGGGTTGTCCGCGGCCCTGGCTGCGGCCGAAACGGGGCTGCGGGTGATCCTGCTGGAATCGCGGCGGTGGCTGGGCGGTTTTTTTGACTATCGCCTCAGCGAGTACCGCCCGGGGGTGGCGCTGTACCAGAGAGCCGCCGAACTGCGCGCACAGGTTGAAAAAGCGGCCAACATCCGCGTGTTTAAAAACACCGCCATGGTGGGCGCTTACAGCAACAACCTGATCACGGCCTTTCAAAGGGGCGCCGCCGCCGATCCCTTTGATGAGCGCTACATCGAGCTGCGGGCCAAAAGCGTGGTGGTGGCCACCGGCTGCATCGAACGCCCCTTGCTTTTTGAAAACAACGAGCGGCCGGGGGTGATGCAGGCGGCCTGCGCCCATCGGCTGGCCCACACCTATGGACTGCTGCCCGGCCAAAAGGCGGTGTTCAGCATCGGCCACGACCTGGGAATCGAAGCGGCCATCGACCTGTTTGACCTGGGACTGGAGGTGGCCTGCGTGGCCGACATTCGAAAGGAGGGGCAGGCCCCGGAGCTGGTGGAAAAGCTGGCCGCAAGGGGCATTGCCTTTCTGCCCGGCTGGGTGGCCGTCGATTCGGCCGGCAAAACAGTTCAAAGCGCCAGGCTCTGCAATCTGGACACTTACATTCAAAAGCAGTTCACCTGCGACCTGCTGGTGGCCTCCGCCGGCATGACCCCGGTGACCGGCCCCCTTTGCCTGGCCCAGGCCAAACTGGCTTATGACGTGCATACGGGTTATTTCCTGCCGCGGCAACTGCCTCCCGGGCTGCACGCCTGTGGTCGGCTGCTGGGACTCAACTCGGCACAGGCCATTGAGGCCTCCGGCCAGGAGGCCGGCTATGCGGCGGCTGCAGATTGCGGGGCTGCCGTTGACGAGCAGCTCCGGCAGTCCCGGGAGCAGCTGGAAAGCCTGGCCGGCCCTGAAAAAGGCTGTGATCTGGTAATGGCTCCGGTAAAAGGGCGCAAAACCTTTATCTGCTTTGACGAGGACACCACCGTCAAAAACATCAAGCAGGCCCTGGCCATGGGATTTGACGCCACGGAGCTCATCAAGCGCTTTACAGCAGCCGGCACCGGACCGGCCCAGGGAGCTATTCCGGGTCACAACCTGGCGCTTTTCGTTTCCCGCTATCACGGCCGTTCAAGCGCCATCACCAGGCCCACGACGGTCCGGGCGCCCCTGGTGCCGGTTCATATCGCCACTTACGCGGGGGCCCATCATGACATGTGCAAGCGCACCCCCATGCATGAGGCCCAGAAAGCCGCCGGCGGCATCATGCGCCGCGTAGGCGTCTGGAAAAGGGCGCGCTATTTTTCCAGCGACACGGCCTGCACCGCGGAAATCGAAAATGTGCGCATCAACGTCGGCATGCTGGATGCCACGACCCTGGGTAAGTTCAGGATCTGGGGACCGGATGCCGTCAAGGCACTGCAGCGGGTTTATGTCGGCGACATGTTAAAAATCGGTGAGGGCCGGATCAAATATTCGGCAATGTGCAATGAAGACGGCTGCATCATCGATGACGGCGTGGTGGTCAAAAGAGGGGAAAATGATTACTATTTCACCACCAGCACGGCCCGCGCCGGGCAGACCATCGAGTGGTTCCGCTATCACAGCCGCTATGACAACTGGGATTATCACATGGTCAACCTGACCGATGCCTATGGGGTCATTAACCTGGCCGGCCCCAATGCCCGCAAGGTTCTTGAAAAGTTGACCTCAGCCGACATTTCCAACAAGGCATTTCCCTATGGCGGTTATCGCGAGTTTACGATAAAGGACACCATTGAAGTCCGGGCCCTACGGCTGGGGTTCGTAGGGGAGCTTTCCTTTGAGCTGCACGTGCCTGCCTCTTATATGCAGTCGCTGTGGGAGCTGCTGGAGGAGGCCGGCCGGGAGTTTGATATCAAGCCATTCGGCCTGGAGGCCCAGAACGTGCTGCGCATGGAAAAGGGGCATCTGATCATCGGCTCGGAATCCGAGCAGCGAACGACCCTGCAGGATGTGG
This sequence comes from uncultured Desulfosarcinaceae bacterium, assembly GCA_964527835.1. GTDB lineage: Bacteria > Desulfobacterota > Desulfobacteria > Desulfobacterales > JAFDCJ01 > JAFDCJ01. Next base: position 72,758 of record CAZGNV010000013.1, read on the forward strand.
GGTTGGGCTTTTTGTGGGACCGCAGCAAGTCAAAGGCCCGGACCGTGGGCGCCATCGCCCTGATGCACACCGAAGAACAACCCGGGCGCCTGAAGCTGGTGGGATTTAAGGTGAACAATGCCCAAAGGGCGCCGCGGGACGGCTCCATCGTGGTGGAAAAAGACATTTGCGGCCATGTGTGCATCGCCCGCTACAGCACCACCTTAAAAGAAGTCATCGGCATGGCCCTGGTCAAAGACCATCTGGCCCGCGAGGGGACAAGGCTGGATATCTACGAGGATGAGTGCAACGGAAAGCTGATGCCGGCCACCGTTGTCAAGATGCCCTTTTATGATCCAAAAGGGGAACGTTTAAGAATATGATGAACGCGTAAAGGCTTGAATGGCGCTCGAAAATGACTTATTACGAGACCGTCAAAATGCGAGGCTGCTCAATCATGGAACCCATTATCAGGCGATCGCCGGTCGTGTTTGACCGGCCGGTAAAAACCAAGCAAATTTATGACCACTGGGAAATTGTGCTCGAATATGATAACGAGGGACCGGGGCCGCACCTGGTGGATCTGAGCCACCGCTGCCGGTGGGACATCCAGGACGGGGAGTTGGACGGCCACCGGCCCTGGCAGGTCAGTATCCCGCAAACCCCCGGCCGGTGCATGTTGGAAAACGGTCTGTTGATCAACCGTATGAACCGGACCCAGGCGTCGATCTGGCATCTGGCTGGCGACAAACCGGATGCACCGGCTGATCCGGCCTATACGGAAACCACCGACGGCACCGTATTTTTAGCCCTCTTCGGCAAGAATGTCTTTGGCATCGCCGAGAAGCTGAGCGCCTTGGATTTTCTGGAACCTTCCCGCCCGGCGCCGTTTTTGCTCCAGGGACCGTGGGCCCACGTTCCCTGCCAGATCGTGGTCATGGAAAAAACTGCCGAGAGATCAGGGATCTTGCTGACCTGCTCCCGGGGCTATGCCCGGGACATGGTCCATGTCATTCTGGATGCCGGCCGTGCATTCGGCCTGTTTCCGGCGGGCGAGGCGGCTTTCAGCCAGTGGCTTGATGATCTGCAACCAATTTAAGGTAACTTCATCAAAGATATTAATAAACTTGCTAGGAGGATTTGTCATGAACAAAAAGTACGATGCGATTATCATCGGCGCCGGTGTGATCGGCTGTCCCATTGCCTATGAATTGGCCAAAATGGGGTACAAAACCCTCAACATCGACAAACTGGCCGGCGCCGGTGCTGGGTCCACGGCTGCATCCTGCGCCATTGTCCGGGCCCACTATTCCACCGAGGACGGGGTGGCCATGGCTTACGAGGGGTTCAAGTACTGGCTGGACTGGGAAAACTATCTGGGCCATGTCAAGGATGAAAAGGGCCTGGCCAGGTACATGAACACCGGCTCGCTTTTGATCAAGTCCCAGGGGCACGACTGGCGCAAGGTCAAACGCAACTACGATGCGGTGGGCGTGGCCTATGAAGAGTGGAGCGTTGAAAAGATCAAGGAGATGATTCCGGTCTATGAACTGGGCGAGCACTGGCCGGTCAAGCGGCCCGAGGATCCGGCTTTTTTCGATCCGCCGACCAAAACCCTCGAGGGGGGCATCTTCTGCCCGGAAGGCGGTTATGTCAATGATCCGGAGCTGTCGACCCACAATATCCAGCGGGCCGCCGAAGCCCATGGCGCTGAATTCTTGTTTAACGCCGAGGTGGTAGAGATCCACAGCCAGGACGGCCGGGTTACGGGGCTGACCCTCAAAGACGGCACCCGCATCGATGCGCCGGTGATTGTCAACGCGGCCGGGCCCCATTCGTTCAAGATCAACCAGATGCTGCCCGCCGTGTGGGAAGGGTGCAACATTAAAACCAAGGCCCTGCGCCACGAGGTGATGCACTGCCCGTCGCCCGAAGGCTATGATTATCTCAACAAGGGATATCACACCTCCGACGGGGACGTCGGCTGCTACTACCGGCCGGAGGTCGGCAACATGTTTCTGATTGGCAGCGAGGACCCGGAATGCGATCCCCAGGTCTGGCCGGATCCGGATGACTTTTATGCCGGCAAAGGCGGCCTCGGGGAAAACAACCAGCTGACCGAAAGCCAGTGGAAGGCCCAGTGCTATCGCCTGGCCCTGCGGGTGCCCACCCTGCGGGTGCCGAACCAGCCGCGCGGGGTCGTGGACCTGTACGATTGTTCCGACGACTGGATCCCGATCTACGACAAGTCCGATGTGCGGGGATTCTACCTGGCCATCGGCACCAGCGGCAACCAGTACAAAAATGCTCCCGTGGTGGGGATCATGATGGCCGAGCTGATCGATGCCTGTGAAAAGGGGCTGGATCATGATGCGCAACCATTTCAGTTCACGCTGCCCCATCTGCGGCGCAAGTTCGACACCGGCTTTTTTTCGCGCAAACGCGAAATCAACAAAGACAGCAGTTTTTCCGTGAATGGGTAAAAGAAACGATCCAAATTCGCTGCTCACTGAGTGCAATCTGTATTTTGGTTGAGCGTTATTGTCCATTTGGGGGAAAAAGCCGGCGCAGCGGTGGGCGTTGAAAATTGCAAGCTGGTTGAGGCGCTTTGCGCCGAGTTCTTGCAATTTAGCCCAGCGCTGCGCTGGCGCCCCAAATGGACACCGAAAGCGAGGCCAAAATGCAGATTGCGCGGCGCGGATGACAACTGATTGGATACTTATATTTGAATCGCTCAAATAATATGAAAATTTACGTCTGCGTCAAATCAGTGCCGGACTCGGCGGCCACCATCCGGATCGTGGGCCGGAATCAGTTCGATGAGAATATCACCTTCATCATCAATCCCTATGACGAGCATGCCATCGAAGAGGCCCTGCGACTGCGCTCCGCCAATGAGAACTCCGAGGTCATTGCCGTCTGTGTCGGCAAGTCGACCGCCGCCGGCAGTTTGCAGTCCGCCCTGGCCATGGGCGTGGATCGGGGCATCCATGTCACCACCGACGCGTCCGTGGACAGTTTCGTCACGGCTCAGGCGCTGAAAGCCGCAATTTTAACCGACGGGAAGCCCGACATCATATTCACCGGCAAGCAGTCCATTGACGCGGAAGGCTTTCAGACCATGTTCCGGCTGGCCGCGGCCCTGGACATGCCGGTGGCCACCAACGTGACGGCTTTCACTTTGCACGACGGCGTTGCAACGGTGGAAGTGGAAATGGAGGCCGGCGGCCGGGCGGTTTTCCGGCTGTCCCTGCCGTGTATCATCGCGGCGGGCAAGGCGTTGAACAATCCGCGTTATCCTACCCTGCCCGACATCATGAAGGCGCGCAAAAAACCGGTCCAAACCATTGCACTGGAAAGCCTTGATCTGCCGACCCCGGCCGCCGGCATGGAGATCGTCTCGCTCCGGCCGGCGGTGGAAAACCGCCGCCGGCATATGATTGCCGGCGACGGTGAGCAAGCCGTGGCGGAGCTGGTCCGGCTTTTGCACGAGGAGGCCCGGGTGATTTAACTTGAGTGCAAACAAGATGAAAAACAAGGGTGGCATCGAAGCCGTGGCATCCCGCCAAAGGCGGGCAGGCTTCGACTTTCTTTCAATTAGGACTGGAATAGTCGATTACGCAGGTGGCGTATGCCCAAAATTGGAATACTGATTGAAACGCGGGAGGAGCAGGTCAAACCCGCCATGTACGGCGTGATCACCGCAGCCCGGGGTCCGGGGCGCGAGCTCTATGGACTGGTTTTCGATGGCCGGGGGCGTGAGTACAGCGATGACCTGGCAGCCTACGGCATCAGCCGGGTGGTCGAGGTTCAAGCTGAAAGCGGCGCGATTGCCTGGAACCCGGACAGCTGGGCCCGGGCCATCGTTCAGGTCATGGAGCAGTTTGAAATCAACATCTTGTTCGGCCTGACCAGCGCCCTGACCAAAGACGTTTTTCCCCGGGTGGCGGCCATTCTGGACGCTCCCCTGGTGCTGGACTGCCTGAGCGTGGACCTGGAGTCTCTGACGGCGGAAAAATCCCGGTTTTCCGGCAAAGCAATCGCCACCTACAAGGTGCATGGAAGCCATTTTCTGTTCGCGGTGCGCCCCAACGTGATCCAGGCCCAAAAGGCGGCGGGCACAGCCCAGGTCATCTCGTTTACTGCCCGGCTGGACGGTGGCCGCATGACGGTGGAAGCCGTCAAACAGAATCCTGCCGGCCAGGTGGACTTGTCGGAAGCCGAAATCATTATTGCCGGCGGGCGGGCCATGGGCAGCAGTGGAAATTTTCAGATCCTGCGCCAGTGCGCCGAAATTCTGGGTGCTGCCGTCGGGGCTTCGCGGGTGGCGGTGGAGGCCGGCTGGGTTCCCCATTCCATGCAGGTCGGCCAGACCGGCACAACGGTCAGTCCGAAGCTTTACATTGCCTGCGGAATTTCGGGCTCCGTCCAGCATTTCGCCGGGATGAAAACCTCCCAGGTCATCGTGGCGATCAACACGGACGGCGGGGCGAACATCATGCAGCTGTGCGACTACGGGATTGTGGGCGACCTGTTCGAGATCGTGCCCCTGCTCACGCGCCGGCTCGAAGCGGTAAAAAGCGGCGCCTGAACTGAACCCGCCACCGGTGCGGACACCCTGACCACAGGAAAGGAAATTTTATGAAAGTCATTGGTATCAACGCCAGTCCGAGGAAAAAAGCCAACACCCAGATCCTGGTGGAGGCGATTTTGGACGGGGCGGCCCAAAAAGGCGCCGAGACCCGCCTGGTCAATTTGAGAGAGCTGGATATCCACGGATGTCTGGGATGCGAGGGATGCAAAAAACACCTGGGAAAATGCGTCCAGAGAGATGACCTGACCACCCTGCTCCAGGAAATGACAGACTACGACGCCCTTGTGCTGGGAACCCCGGTTTACTGGTACCATGTCACCGCGCAGTTTAAAATGCTGGTGGACCGGCTTTACAGCTTCATGGAATTTGGCGAAAATCCGCAAACCGGCGAGCCGACCATCCGGTCGGTGTTTCCTGCCGGCAGAAAGATCCTGCTTACCATTTCCCGGGGCGATCCTGAACCCCCGGCCATGTTTGCGCAGTTCTACGATCATTTGAACGAATGGCTCAACCTGATTCCCATGGCCCTGGGGGCCGGCAGCTATGAATTTTTCCATCAGTATGGAGCCAATATTGACAGAAAAGCGGCCAGCAATGATGCCGATCTGCTGGCCAAGGCCAAAGCCGCCGGCGCCGGGCTGGTGGGGTAAAACGAAAAGGAGTCTTTCGGCGCATTCGAGGAGCCTTGATGATGAATGCCAGTTTCAAAGCTGACGGTCTGCCGGTATTAATCGGCAGCCTGCCCCTGGAGGATCACCGGCAAGCAACGGATCTGGTTTTCCGGCACACCCCGCAAATTCCCGGCTGGGTGCAGCTGCCCGTTCATGAAAACGAGCGGATGGTCACCCAGTTTGTCAACGGGCTGCCCGGATTTCGCCGGGAAGACGGCAGGGCTTATATCGACACTTCATGTGCCGAATTTGAAGACGAGCTGCTGCAGTTTTACGAGCAGTACATGGCGGTGGTGGACGGTTCGACCGATCTGTCAACTTCCATGTTTTTGCTGGACGAGCAGGCGGCCCGGGGGTTTTACGTGCTGCTCGAGCGGCTGACAGTCCAAGTCCAGGCGTCCGTGGCAATCAAGGGCCAGGTGACCGGCCCGTTTACCTGCGCCACCGGCTTGCATGATCAAAATGACCGCGCCATTTTCTATGATGCGCAGCTGCGGGATGCGGTGGTAAAGCTGCTGGCAATGCGGGCCGGATGGCAGGTGCGTCAGCTGTCACAGTTCAGCTGCCCGGTGATCATGTTTGTCGATGAGCCGGCCCTGGCCGGGTTCGGCTCGTCGGAGTTTATCAGTATTTCGGGTGAAGAAATAGATCTGTGCCTAGCAGAGGTCATTGCAGCGATTCACGCCGAAGGCGGCCTGGCCGGCATTCACATTTGCGCCAACACCGACTGGGGGCTGGTGCTGGATTCGGCCGTGGATATCGTCAACTTCGATGCCTATGCCTATTTTGACAAATTCATGCTTTATGCCGAGCGGATCAAGGCTTTTCTGCAATCCGGCCGAATCATCGCCTGGGGAATCGTGCCGACCCTGAACCCGGAGGACCTGGAGCATGAAAGTGCACAGTCGCTTTTTGACAAATGGCGCCGGCAGGCGGCTGCAATCGAAAAACTGGGAATTTCGCCCGAGGTCCTGATCCGGCAATCCCTGGTTACGCCCAGCTGCGGTGCAGGAGCGTTGAGCCCGGAGCTGGCCGTAAAGGCCCTGGGACTGGTCCAGGAGCTGTCCCGCAAAATCAGAAACCTCGCCCGGCATTAAATTGGCTCACATTCTGCATGGTTAACCCCGCTTGCGTGCCTACCGGCTCCAAAGCCCCGTTTTTTCTGTGATTAAACTTTTTCAGAAGGCGTGGTGTTTAAAAGGCGAGCTCGAGCTGGGTGATGAGAACTTAAAGATACGGAAAATAGTACTTGACAGGTAAATTTATCTAGATATAATTACCTTTATATGAAAATTATTAGCAACCGCTTATTAAATATTGAACTGCCGCCGAAACGGTCCGCGTTTCTCTGGGGTCCCCGGAAAACCGGTAAAACCTTTTGGATCAAGAGTAGATTCGGCAGTTGTGAATTCATTGATCTATTGCAAACCGAGGTGTTCGCCGATTATGCGTCAAAGCCCTCCCTTTTGAGAGAGCGTTATCAGGGATCTCAAGAGCTTATTGTTATTGATGAAATTCAAATGGTTCCGGATTTGCTCAACGAAATCCACTGGCTGATTGAAAATACGGATGCTGCATTTTTTATGACCGGATCGAGCGCTCGCAAGTTGCGACGACAACATACGAATTTGCTTGCCGGCAGGGCCTGGCGCTATACAATGGCTCCGCTCACTTTTTCGGAAACCCAGGGCTTTGACCTGGAGCAGATAATGATTTCAGGGTTGTTGCCACCGCACTTCCTGTCGCCGGACCCCATCCAGGACCTCCGGGCTTACGTTGCTGATTATTTAAAGGAAGAAATAGCTGCGGAGGCGGTCATCCGAAACATCCCATCGTTTGCCGAATTTCTTCGAGTGGCCGCCCTGACTTCCGGAGAGCTGTTAAACTATACCAATGTGGGCCGGGAAACCGGTGTGAGTGCCAAAGTGGTCAGAAACTATTTTCAAATCCTGGAAGACACCTTTTTGGGACATCGAATCCAGCCCTGGCGCAAGGTAATAAAAAGACGTTTAATCGAGACTGAAAAGTTTTATCTTTTTGATATCGGACTTGCGAATTATCTGGCTCGCCGGACCCCGAAGATTGGAACACCGGAATTCGGGCATTCTTTTGAACACTATATTCTGATGGAGTTAAAGGCTTATCAGGCCTATCGCAACCCGGAGCTCGATATCCGGTACTGGCGAACCAGCACAGGATTTGAGGTGGATTTTATACTGGGTGACATGGAGGTCGCCATTGAGGTCAAAGGATCGCAAAGGGTTCACATTGGGCATACCAGAGGACTAAAAGCGTTGTTGGAAGAACACCGGCTGAAAAAAGCAATTGTTGTTTCTCTGGATAAGCAGCCAAGAAAAGTTGAATCCAACATACAAGTCCTCCCATGGCAGGTTTTTCTTGAAATCTTATGGTCAGGAGAACTGATTAACTGACAACCGACGGATCCGGTCCAAGACGGACGATCATTTTACCGAAGTTTTCACCCTTGAAAAGGCCGATCAGGGCCTGCGGCGCATTTTCGATGCCTTCGACGATGGTTTCCTTCCATTTGATGTCGCCCCGTGCGATCCATTTTCCCATGTCGGCGAAAAACTGCGGCATTTTATCCATGTGATCCATGACGATAAAGCCGCGCACGGTCAGCCGTTTTCCGATTACATAGGCCAGGTTGGGGGGGCCGGCCACCGGCTCGGTGGCATTGTACATGGAAATAAGGCCGCACAGCACAATGCGGCCGAAGGGTCGCATGTGCTCCAGGGCCGCTTCCAGGTGCGCGCCGCCCACGTTTTCAAAATACAGGTCAATGCCCCTGGGGCAGTGCCTGCCGACGGCGGCGGTCACATCGCCTGCCGTTTTGTAATTGAAGGCCGCATCGATGCCGGCTTCTTCCAGCAGCCAGGAGACTTTTTCATCCGATCCCGCACTGCCGACCACCCGGCAGCCCTTGAGTTTTGCGATCTGGCAGACTACCGAACCGACGGCGCCGGAGGCGGCTGAAACGAAAACGCTATCGCCTTTTTTGAGTTCGCCGATGTGCAGCAGGCCGGCGTAGGCGGTCAGTCCTGTCATGCCGAGGACCCCGAGATAGGCCTGCAGCGGAGCCAGGGAGGGATCCACCTTGACCAGCCCCTTGCCGTCGGATACGAAGTATTCGCGCCAGCCCTGCATGCCCAGGACGAAATCGCCCACCTGAAAGGGACCATCCTTGGATGCGATCACCCGGCCAATGCTGCCGCCCTCCAGGGGATGGCCGAGCTGAAAGGGAGGTACGTAGCTTTTGCGGTCATCCATGCGGCCGCGCATGTAGGGGTCCACGGACATGTAAATGTTTTGGACCAGGATCTGGCCCGGGCCGATAGCGCCGATGGCGGTCTGTGCCAGTTCAAAGTCGTTTTCCCGGGGCAACCCCCGGGGCCGGTTTTTGAGCCGGATTTCCCGGCTTGTCGCTGCGGTCATTTTGTTCTCCCTGGGTTATAATTGATGAAGTCGTAAAAAGTCCCCCGGGGCTGTGATGTCAAAATAGGTACGGCCGGGTCTTCTGTCAATTGCAGTGGTGGCTATCCGCTTGACGGCTGTTGAAGTTTGCTGGTAAAAACAGGCTGCAGCTAAATTTTATGAACGGGGCATTCGGCAGTCAGAATGGCTAGATTACTTTTTCTGGACAATTCGATCCCTGGTGATCTGTATCACCCGCTGTCTTACTGGCAGCCGCTTTTGCTGCTGCCCTTTGACGTCTTCAGGGCCTGTGATGGACAACTGCCGGCAAGCCCCGGGGACTATTCTCACATCTTCATCAGCGGCTCCACGGCCAGCGTGCTGGATGACAGCGACTGGATGCAGGCCGAGGCGGAATTCATCCGGGCGGCTGTCGAGCGGGGCAGCGTGATTCTGGGAAGCTGCTTCGGCCACCAGATCATCGCCCGGGCCCTGTTCGGCCCCCGGGCCGTGAGAAGAAGATCGGCGCCGGAAATCGGCTGGCCGGCTATCGAAATTGTTGCCGATGATTTGCTGCTGGGCCAGTCCGGCCGGACGATCCGCGGCTTTTTGTTTCATTTCGACGAGGTCTGCGACCTGCCGCCGGAGCAGGCGACGGTGCTGGCCCGCTCGGCCACATGCAAAATCCAGGCGTTTAAAATAAAAGACAAGCCTGTCTGGGGCCTGCAGCCGCACCTGGAGATGGGTATCGTGGAGGCCCTGAAATTTCTGGACCAGGTTCAGGGAGAGCAAATCCCGGAGAGAAAATTCTTTTTCAGCGCACGGGAAAATTTTCCCCAGGATTCGGGATGGATCATTCCATTGATGAAAGCCTTTCAACAGTTCCGCCCCCAACAAAGTGAATCCCCATGAAAAAAATTGTCATTGAGCGGCCCGGCGGCTACCGCCGGCTGCAGATCAAGGAGTTTGACCGGCCATCACCGGCGGAGGATGAAGTTCTGATCGAAGTTTCAGCCGCCGGGGTGAACTTCGCCGACGTGTTCATTCGCCTGGGACTATACAAGTCCGGCAAGCAGTTTGTCGGCTGGCCCATCACCCCGGGATTCGAGTTCGCGGGCAAGGTTCTTGAATGCGGCCGAAACGTGGGAGCCGACAGGCTTTCTCCGGGAACCGCCGTTTTCGGGGTGACCCGCTTTGGCGCCTATGCCTCCCATCTTTGTGCTCCCGCCCACCAGGTGTATGCTGTTGCAGACGATTCAAAGTTTACCCCCGACCAGTGGGCGGCCTTTCCCACCGTATTTTTAACTGCCTACCACGGGCTTTTTCACAACCTGGTGCTGCGACCGGGCATGAACATCCTGGTCCATTCGGCCGCCGGGGGGGTCGGCGGCGCCCTGCTGCAGCTGGGCAAGATTGCCGGCTGCCGGATGGTGGGCGTGGTGGGCGCCGGCCACAAGGTGGACACCGCGGCTGGATACGGGGCCGATGCGGTGATTGACAAAAGCCGGGAGGATCTGTGGGCCCGGGCCCAAGCACTTTGCCCACAAGGTTTTGATGTGGTTTTTGACGGCAACGGACCCGCCACCCTCAAGCAGAGCTACCAACACCTGGCCCCCATCGGCAAGCTGGTGATCTACGGCTTTCATTCCATGCTGTCAAAGCGCGGCGGCTTTCCCAACTACCTGAAACTGGCGGTTCAGTACTTTCGGGTGCCGCGCTACAACCCGCTGAACCTTACCAATGACAACAAGAGCCTGATCGCCTTTAACCTGTCCTATCTGTTTGACCGCGCGGATATGCTCGCAGAGTCCATGCAGCAGCTCATCGGCTGGGTGGAAGATGGCCGCATCAAGGCCCCGCCACTGCAAACGTTTGCCTTCGAAAAGGTGGCGGCCGCCCACCGGGCCCTGGAATCCGGTACGACAGTGGGCAAGCTGGTGTTGAAGTTCAACTCCCCGTGACGCTTGCGGCCCGGACAGCACTCGGATTTTATGCCCGCAGGCGCTGTCTTAAAGCTTCTTCGATATTATGATTGCCGCGGTGGATGCCGAATAAAAGCGCGTTATACCTTCTCACGTGTCCGCTGGAAGCCCTTCAAGGATCCGCTGATGGTGGCATCCGGCACGGCGTAGGACAGTCGGAAATATCCCGGCGCCCCGAAGCCGACCCCCGGCACCGCCAGGATCAGCTCCTCTTTGAGCAGGTTTAAAAAGGCCACGTCATCGGCCAGGGGGCTTTTGACAAACACGTAAAAAGCCCCCTGGGGCACGTTAAACTCGTAGCCGGCATCCGCCAGCCCCTCACACAGCATGTCCCGGCGGCGCCGGTAGATGGAGACATCCACCGCCACCCCCTGCAGCCGGGCCACGGCCTGCTGCATCAGGGCCGGAGCATTGACGCACAGCATCGAGTTGACAAAGCCTGACGCGCCGGCGATCAATCCGGCATCTTCGGCTTCGGGGTGCACCGCCAGATAGCCGATGCGCTCGCCGGCCAGCGACAGCACCTTGGAATAGGAGTTGACCACGATGGTGTGGGGGTAGGCCTGAAAGACCGACGGGACCTCTGCTTCATAGACGATCTTGCGGTAGGGTTCATCGGAAACCAGGTAGATGCGCCGGCCGAAACGGGCGCTGGCCCGCTCCAGGACAGCCCCCACCTCGGCCAGCTCGTTTTTCGAGTAAACCGCTCCGGTGGGGTTGTTGGGGGAGTTGAGCAGCAGCACCCGGGTTTTTTCGGTGAGCGCCGCTTCGATGGCAGCCGGGTCGAGGTGAAAATCGGCGGTTGTCGGTGCGCTTTTGAGAGCCGCTGCGGCCATGACGGCATACTGGTTGTAGCCGACAAAATAGGGTGCCGGAACCAGAATCTCCTCACCGGGGTTGAGCAGGGTTTTGAAAATGTCGTTGAGCGCGCCGGACGCGCCCACCGTCATAACGATGGATTCTGCCGGAAGCGGGATTTCGTGCTCGGTGCTCAGGTAACCCGCCACGGCCTGCCGGACACTGGCTATTCCCGGATTGGGCGTGTAGCCGTGGTTCACCGAAGCATCGTCGATCAGTTCCTTGAGCACCTGCTTGAACTGCGGCGGCGGCGGAATATCTGGATTTCCCAGGGAAAAATCAAACACGTTTTGCGCCCCGTGTTCGGCCTTGAGCCGGGCGCCTTCTTCAAACATGGCCTTGATCATGGCCGATGCTTCCACCATGCGGGCGATCTGGTCTGCGATGGGCATTTTGCTGTCCTCCCCGTAAAATAAACTTGATGAAGTCGTAAAAAGTCGCATTTTCTCGCTTAAGCAAGCCTTTTCGGGAGTCCATGTATTGGCATATTTGCGGATTGAAAGCAACCGGGAATCCATCGGTGGCCTTGCCGGGCCTGAAGCAGGTGTTTTTATGCTGCGACTCGCAATCCGGGCAAACCTGTTTTATATTACCCGGTAGTATGACCGCAATATCGAGATGAATTTCCAGATGCGAAGGAGGCCCCGTATGATTGCATATTACGTCCATGACAGTAAGCAAGATAAAGACCACGTGGTGCTGCCGGATATGGGCTGCAGCATCGAGGTCACCGGCAAACTCATGGAAGCCTTTATTGCGGTGGAACCGGATTTTAAAAGCTGGTCCGGTGATGCCTGCGGCGAGCTGAGGCCGGAAGATTTCGGAACAGTGGTGGCCACCCGTGAAGAAAAAGGCGATGTCTGCATCCTGAAGCCGGAACTGTGGCATCAGCGGATGGGGGTTTACATGGGAGCGCCCTAGCAGCGGTTCACGGAAAAGTTTTATCGACTGTGAAATGAATTGCCTAATAGGTGAGAAGAAAAGTTCATAATCGGCGGTGGGGATTTGCTGGACAATGGCGGTAACATCTTATAAATAACAAGAATATAATCCGACGTACAAGGTTGCATGTTTTTTGCATTGCTTATAGTTTTATAGGGATATGTTTTTATGGCTTCCCGGATGCGCGTGCATCTTTTCGCGACGAGCTTCCATCCTTCCAAAATGCGAGGCCCGCTTCGAGAAAATAACGGCACTGCGGGAAGCCATATTTTATAAAAAACAGGCAGTACCCAATGGCACTGCCCATTTTGGTTTGCCGGCAACGTTTTTGCGGTTGCCTCAGCTGCCGTTCGACATTTTGCGGGACGCGGGAAAAATCACACAACGCTTCAAGGGATTGCACTCACCGCACCAGGCGTTTGACATCCGGGACTTCAAGGTTGGCGGCATCGACAAGCCATTGGCCCTTGTCATCCTGCCGGCCGCTGAGACGCCCCTGTCGCAGCCATTCCTGGACTCCTTTTTCGGTCAGGTAGGTCATGGCGGCAAATTCGGCCACCGTGTAAGCTTTTTTCCCACCGGCCGGTGCTTTGGCGGCCTGCTTTTCTCTTGCCGGCGGGGCCGCTTTTTTTGTTGCGGCGGTTTTGGCCGTCTTTTTTTTGAGCGCCGCCTTGCCTTTTTTTGCCGGCTTCTTGAGCGCAGTTGCGTTTAATTGGTCCGGGCCGATCATCCACTTGCCCGATTTTTTTTCGGCCTTTATTTTTCCTTCCCGGATCAATTTTGAAACCCTGGCGGTGGTTATTCCGGCCCGGGATGCGAATTCTGCGGTGGTCAACAGTTGCCTTTCGTTTGCCATCTTCCTTCCTTTCCCTTTAACAAATTGATGAAGCCGTAAAAAGTAACATTTTCTCGCTTAAGCAAGCCTTTTCGGGAGCCGTTCAGGGTTTCGCTAAATCGCAAGAAGTATTAATAACAGACTAAAACAGCTTGCGATTCTTAACGCTCAACCCTTCACGGCTCTCTTTCCGAAAAGGGTTGATGTCGCTCGAAAATGACTTCCAACGAA
>CAZGNV010000014.1:0-82625 GCA_964527835.1 uncultured Desulfosarcinaceae bacterium
TTGGACTTTTTTACCGTTAGACTTGGGTCATCGATGTCCTGGACTTTGACAGTTACCCATTACCTATCACTTATTACCTGTTCCATTTAAATAGCTTTTCTATCAACTGCGACTTCATGATATCCCCGCCGATTTTCAACTTGCCTGAAGTGTAAGCCTGCATGGCGGCCAGCTTGCCGTTCATCATGTCCAGAAAATCAGCTGCAGCCATGGTCAGGGTGCAGGTCGGCTTTTCATGAACGCCGGCTTGAACCCGGCAGCCGCCGTCTTTGATTTCGCACAGCCACTGGCCCCCGCCGTCGCCGGTGATTTCGTATTGAAACACCACGTCCACCCCGGCGGCCGCATCGGCCACGAAGGCTGCAGGCATGGCCTCGAACACGTCGGCGGCCGTCGTGAATTTCGCGGACGCCTCATCCGTCCCGGTCGCCGGCTTGGAAAAGGCCGCCAGCAAATCGCCGATTTGCTCGTTGATGTTATGGTAGACTTTGGCATCCTTCAGGGAAGCGATTTGATCCCAACGGGCCAGCAGTTGCTCCGGAGTCGGGATCTGATCCCCTTCACCAAGCACCGCCCCGGGACCGGTGACAATGGCCGCCCGGTTGAAGCAGCCCATGCCGGCATTGTAAATGTTGCCGGTGACCGGACATGTTTCCGACACCAGGTACAGGGACATGGGAGCGACCAGCTCCGGCTTGAGCTTGTCCAGAAAATCCGGCGGCAGGATGTCCTCGGTCAGCCGGGAGGCGGCCACCGGGGCGATGGTGTTGACCTGGATGCCGTATTTTTCACCTTCCAGCTTGAGCGTGTTCATCAGGCCCACCAGGCCCATCTTGGCGGCCGTGTAATTGGTCTGGCCGAAGTTGCCGTAAAGGCCGGCGGCCGAAGTGGTCAGCAGGATTCGCCCGTAGCCTTTTTCCTTCATGACGGCAAAAGCCGGCCGGGTCACGTTATAGGCGCCGTTTAAATGCACATCGATGACCGCATGCCAGTTTTCGGGCTCCATTTTCAAAAAGCTCTTGTCGCGCAAAATCCCCGCGTTGTTGATCAGGATATCCACCGTGCCGAAGGCATCCACGGCAGTCTTGACGATGTTTTGTCCGCCCTGCTCAGTGGCCACGTTGTCATAATTGGCCACCGCCTCGCCGCCGCCGGCCTGGATCTCTTCCACGACCTTGTCAGCCGGCGTGGCCGAACCCTCGCCGCTGCCGTCGCGCGCCCCGCCGTAATCATTGACCACGACCTTGGCCCCGCGTTTGGCCAGCTCCAGGGCGTAGATCCGGCCCAGCCCGGCACCCGCCCCGGTGACGATGGCCACCCGGTCGTCGAAGCGAATCTCTTCCTTGGGAATCTCGCCGTATTCGAACTCCCCGTTGTCGATGACGATCTCCTTGGTGTCCGCATTGACCACCCGCCAGACGGCCTTGCCGTCTTCGGTTTTCCAGATCACCGTCTTGATCGCCATGCCGGGATACAGCGGACGCTTGAACCGGCAGGCCATGCGCCGCACCTTTTCCGGCTCGCCCGGCACCAGGCTTTCAATCAGCGCCCGGCAGGCATAGCCGTGGGTGCAAAGACCGTGCATGATGGGCTTTTCAAAGCCCGACATCTTGGCAAATTCCTGATCCACGTGCAGCTGGAAGACATCGCCGGAAAGCCGGTATATCAACGGCTGGTCCTCGGAAGGCCGCCCCTCCACCACGAAATCCGGATCGCGCTCCGGAAAAACGACCTGCTTGGCCGGGGCATTTTCCCCGCCGAAGCCGCCGTCCAGCCGCGCAAAGACCGTCACAATGCTGGTAAACAGCTTTTTGCCGTTGGAATGATAGGTTTCAAACTCGGCGACAATCAGCGCCCCCTTTTCCTTGCCCTTGTCATAGTAATGCTTGATCGCCCCCTCGGTGGTCATGGTTCCTTCGGGCGGGATGGGGTTGTGAAAAATAAGCTCCTGCTCGCCGTGCAGGATGCCGGCCAGGTTCACATTGCTGGTGGCCGCCAGCTCCCCCATGAAATCATACATCGTGGTGATGCCGAAGCTGGGCAGGACTTTCAGATCCTTTTCATAGCAGTAGTCCAGGTCCGAAAACCCGGCTCCGACCCCCAGCGCATACAGCACCGCATCTTTCCAAGTGTAATCCTTGGTAAACGGGCCGATCGGTTTGCCGACCGCATCAAGGTTTAGCGCCATTTTACTCCCTCCCTTTTACAATGATTGGTTGCTGAAATATCGTTAACAGTGCAATAAAAAATATAATCGGATATCAATCCTTAAGACCTTGCACCCTGCACCATGAACCCTTTGTTTGTTTATTTTTCAGCCGTAAACGCCGGCACCAGGATAAATTTCAGGGTCTCCTTGACGACCTGGATATAATGTTCACGGTCGGTTTCCAGCATCGGCCGGAAAAAGTTTTCGCCGGCTATGAAATTCAGGACGGTGTTCCAGACGGCCAGGATGCGGGCCTTGGCCTGAACTGACACCGCTTTTTTGCTGGCAGCCAGGTTCATGGCAACGGCAATGTTGGCAATGTGTTCGGATATCTTGATGTCCAGAGTCACCCCGTGCGGGGTTTTGTTGAAATAGCCGAAAAGAATCAGGTTGGACACTTCCGGGTGGGAAAAAAGGTAATCGCACATCATGTCCAGGGCCGTTTCCAGCCGCCGGGCCAGGGACTGCCCGCTGACGTGGCGCTCGATTTCGTTGAGCTTGTGCTGGATGTCATCGCCGACATCGGCCAGCACGGCCTCGTACAGGTCTTGTTTTTCCCCCCAGTGGTAATAGAGGGTCGAAATGTCGATGCCCACCTCTTTGGCGATCATGCGGGTGGTGGTGTCATTGTACCCGTACTGCCCGAAAATCATCCGGGCGGCCGCCAGGATTCTGGCTTTCATCGAATTGGGGTCCTGGCGGGCTTTTTCCAGCGGCGAAGGCATTCGGGTCTCCGATTATCCATCAATGTTATTCAAACAGATGTTTCCATCAAATGATGGAGAAACATTAATAGCACTCGTTCCCCATGTCAAGCATTTTTTTGCCGCTATTTTCTATTTTTAGGAACACACGCAGGGTGGTCCAGCCGGTGTTGACTTTTGCGATCATCCGGTATTAAGGTGGACATCATGAAAGAACGATGTTTCGGACCCATTCGTTTCATTCCCGGTGAAAACCGCGGCAAATACCCGTTCTGCCATTCCCTTTACATTGAAGGTGCGGGGGTGCTTATCGATCCGGCATCGGATCGTGAGCGCCTGAAGCGTCTTAGAGATGAAGCCGGCGTCAACACTGTCTGGCTGAGCCACTGGCATGAAGACCACTTCATGCACCTGGATCTCTTCGAAGATGTCCCGTTTTGGATCGGCGAGGCGGACGCCCCCATGCTGGCGGATGTGGAAACCTTTCTCGATGGCTACGGCATTGAACGGGAAGACCACCGGCAATACTGGCGCAAAATCGTCAGGGAACAGTTTCATTTTCGTCCCCGCCAACCCGCTGGGTTTCTGCGGGACGGAGAACCGTTCCAGCTGGGGGATCTCACCGTGGACATCATCCATGCCCCGGGGCACACTCCGGGGCATGTTTGCTTTTTTTTCCGGGAACCGGCGGTTATCTTTCTGGGAGACTATGACCTGACACCCTTCGGTCCCTGGTACGGTGATCGTGAATCCAGCATCCCGCAGACCATCGCCTCGGTAAAACGGCTGCGGGAAATTCCGGCTTGCACCTGGCTGGCCTGCCATGAAACCGGCGTTTTCCAAGAAGACCCCGGGCCGGCCTGGGAGCAGTATCTGGCGGTGATCGAGCGGCGGGAACAAAAGCTGCTGGAGTTTTTAGCCGCCCCCAGAACCATGGCGCAGATTGTCGACGCCTGGATCGTCTATGGCCGTCCTCGCGAGCCCCGTGAATTTTATGCCTTCGGCGAGGAGGCCATCATGAAAAAACACCTGGAAGTCATGCTGGCCGACGGACGCGTCATCCGAGACGGCCAGCATTACCGGTGTATGGTCTAATCCGGCGAGTTTGCACTTTTTTCCATCAGTTCGGTCCAATCGTACAATAATGAACGTTCGGAACGAACCTCTCCCTTATGCCAGGCTAAAACCGGGCCCCGGATAAAACGTGGACCAGCAGGTAGTACAATCCGCCGGATACCAGCAGCAGTCCGGTGGTGACTCCGGCCACCAGCCGGCGGGTTGAACGGCGGCTTCTTGAATCGAGTCTTTGCTCCAGATAGTGCAGGGCGCTGTCGGCCACCACCCCCCGGTAACTGGAATAGGTGGGTTTTCGGCAGTGCGGACACAGCTCGATAAACTTGTCTAAATTCTTGCTGTCATAATGAAAGCGGCTGACGTATTTTTCGGGCGTGATGATGGTGGCATCTTTTTGTTTCTTGCGCCGGTCTTTCAAAAAAACAATGGTGTCGCTTTTTTTATCATTTTGGCCCCGGTTCTTATTCCCGGTTTTTTCCGCCGGAACCACCGGCGGCTGCACCGCCTCAGTCTTTTTGTATTGCAGTTCTCCTTTCATAAGCCCTCCTTTTGATTGGCGCCCCCCGCAAATCGTCGCCATGACGCCTTGCTGTCACGCCTTTCACCCCTGGGTGTAGCACCAATTGTGCCAGTTTTATTAAAATTAAGTTATTTGTATTTTTTCTGGATAGTTACATGCACAGCAGGCCGAGTCGGCACGTTTTGCAGGAGGTCTTCCTCTGCTGAAAACTGGGGTATTCATTTCACATTTGGAAGCTTTTTACCCAATTCAGCGCAGGGCTGCCGCCCGGGTCATTTATTTTGCACGCCTCCGGTTTTCGGCTTTAAATTCCCAGTTTGCTGATATATAGTGCGCATCTGCGAACAAAGGGTTTGCATCCAGACGACAGGCTAATGATGAAAGCCAACTAAGGATCCGGACATTGGTAACTGCAGCCACCTGGAAAAATGGATTTGCCAACGGTGTCAAGACCTCCTTGATGCTATTGAAGGTCATTCTCCCCGTTTTCGTTGTCGTCAAGCTCCTGGGGAAAACCCCGGTTCTAGTATGGTTTTCAAAATGGTGCGACCCGCTGATGGGCTTCGTGGGGCTGCCCGGCGAGGCGGCCCTGGCGGTGATGACGGGCATGCTGATCAATTCCTATGCGGGCATTGGAATTATTATCGCCCTGGATCTGACTCCCTGGCAGATAACCATTGCCGCCGTCATGCTGGGGTGCTGCCACGAACTGGTGGTTGAAACGGCGATTATTAAAAAAACCGGGATCCGGGCCTGGCCGGTTTCGGTCCTTCGGCTGGTCACCGCTTTTACGGCCGGTGCTGTTTTGAATTTAGCGGGAAAAATATTTTGATAAGGGGACTGCGCAATTGGACTGGACCGGTCTTTTTTTTGAAATTATCGGTGAAAGCGCCCATATTGCCGTTTTGATTCCGGCAATCCTCATCCCCCTGATGATGGTCCTGGCGCTGCTAACCGATGCTAATCTGCTGGATCGCGCCGTGGCTCTCATCGCGCCGCTGATGCAGCGGCTGCACCTTTCGAAAAAAGCGGCCTTTCCGCTGATAGCCGGCCTTTTGCTGGGAATTGTTTTCGGCTCGGGGGTGATCATCGCCTGCGCCAACGACGGCAGCCTGACCAAACGGGATTTGACCCTGACGCTCGTGTTTCTGGCCATCTGTCACAGTGTCATCGAAGACACCCTGATTTTTACCGCCATTGGCGCCAACTGGTGGGTTTTGCTCGGCTCCCGCTTTTTGCTGGCGGTTTTGATAACGCTTGCCGTTTCTTTCTGGTTGCCGGCCGGCACTGAGACCGTTGACAGCGCTTGAGGCAGGCAACGGCACTGGTTGCCGTCAGGATATGTGCGTTCAGCTTTCCGATGCCTGCAGATACGCCAGCACCTCACCCATCAGGCGGTTGATCGCTCTGTATTTCTCGGGGCCGGCTGCCAGTATGGCGGCCTCGGATTGAACATATTTTGAGGGGGACAATTCGGCGCGGCAATGCGCGACAAGCCTACGGGCTGAATCCGGCGTGGTTTCCAGATGAAACTGCAGTCCGATCACTGACGGGCCTATTTGAAACGCCTGGTTTTCACAGCCCTCACTTCTGGCCAGACGGATGGCGCCCGCTGGCAGATCGAAGGTTTCGCCATGCCAGTGAAAAACCTCCACCGAGGGCGGAAAGCTAAAAGTCGAGCTATCATCAGGTGCCACACCCTGCACGGGAAACCAGCCGATTTCCTTGACGGTATTTTGGTAGACCGCAGCGCCCATCGCGCTGGCGATCAGCTGCGCTCCCAGGCAGACACCCACAACGCGCTTGCCGGCCTCGATGGCACTGCGGATGAACGCTTTTTCCCTGACAAGCCACGGGAATTCAAGCTCGTCATTGACACTCATGGGACCGCCCATCACGATGAGCAGATCGAGTCCATTGGGGTCCGGCAGCCGGTCCGACTCATAAAAACACGTTCCCGTGAGCTCATATCCAGCCGTCTTGATCCACGAAGCGATGCTCCCAAGACCCTCGAATGGAACGTGCTGCAAGTAATGCGCGCGCATAATATCCTCTACTTTCTATTTGAATCGGTCGTCCGATTCGCGTTTTGAAACCGTCTTGCCCACCTGTTCCAACCAACCCGTCCGGACATCGACCTGGGTATCGAATTCCGGCACGTAAGGCTTGATGTCAAGCAATGGAGTGCCGTCGACGATATCCACATTCTCGACGTGCAACATGCCATTCTCAATTCTGTTCAGGCGCACAATTGACAGGCCGATTGGGTTCGGCCTCTTGGGCGCGCGGGTGGCGAATACTCCACGCGGCTGCGAATCCATGAACGGCACGACATGCAAGCTGAATCCCCGGCCGTGGTGAAAGTGGTACAGCAAGATGATGTGGGAGAAACCATCGAGATCCTTCAATCCGCCACGGTACTCCTCAAACACCTCCACGCTGCCCTTTATGCCGCTCCCGCCCGCTGGCTGAATCGGCATGCCCTCCGGCTTTGTGAACGGCGTATGGATCACGCCAATTGGCTGGAATTCAATCTTCATCTTTTGTTGCATCAAGCTAACCTGTCAGCTACTGTCACAACTAGATTAACAACATCCTGCTTGAACTCGTCGCTGTAATTGACCCTTTTGCGTTTTGCGTTCATTGAACATCTCGCTTTTTTGATAATGATTCTTAGCACGGTGTCCGTTATTATTAAACCACATCAGTTTGGTGCAGACGTGTAAAGCGCTGACTCCCACGACCGAAGACGAAAGTCGGAACCAACGAGTCGCTTGTCAACAAATCTGAATCGAAGACGGAAGTTTTATTCATTGTTTTTAGCTTTCCGATCTATGGGAGCAGTTTTTTCCTTGACAACCGAAGGCCAAATAGATGTTGGCCGTCCTGTCTCAAATATCAAGGGCAAAGCGGATTGCGCGCCCCACATCACCCATCTTTGCTGGAGTCAAGGAGGTGATCAATGATCCGATTTTTCCCTTTGAAACAGTCTGCAATTGGTCACAGTTGACAGCGCAATCCCGAGGCATGCCGTCAACTTTCGAAAGAAACACTTCCGACGGTATATTGCGGATCGTACTAGTAATTGGTGCGACGCTTATTTCACCAAGATACTCCAATACGGAATCTCGTGTTAGGATAAGAACTGGCCTCTTTTTGTCTGGCTTTACAAACTTGTACCAACGTATTTCACCATGCTTCATTCGTCACCCCAAGCTTGTTCTGTTTCCCAAACAGAAAATTCTTCGGCAGTAACCGGGTGCCGCTCATACCCTTGGCGGTGCTTGCGTTCCAATTGTTCGAGATTATAGCGGGAGAGCGCCTCACGAAGCGCCTTTCGTGTGAAAGCAGAACGACTCGTGTGGAGTTGCTTCGAAACCCTATCGACTTTTTTGACAAGATCATCATCAAGGGTCATCTGAACTGTTCTCATATTACACCTCCATAATGTGGATTTATATAGCTATAATAATCCACATTATGGACAATGTCAAGTCAATTCGTTCGGCTAACGGTTGAGTTCACCTGCATTTTGGAGCGTAGCGGAAAAATATCAGGTGGAACGATTTGATTTAGGCATTTTAATCTGACCCTGCTCCCTATAATCGCAATACCTGATCTCAGACTCCTCCTATTGTCTGACTCCAGCATGTGTAGTTTCGAGATAAGTGCAAAAAAGAAGTTACAAGCTATTTACTGAGACGGAAATGGCTGGTCAATCAGCTTCTTCCAATTGATGGCGACCTCTCTCATCCACGGTAGTTGATCTTGATGATCTTTACTGTATTTTTGACGTACAGAGGAGATATACTTGTTCCGGTCTTGTACAGCCCGCGCGTGTGGATCATCTTTGCACCCATGTTGTTCATAATAGGGGCTTCGATAGCCAGTATGGCTGTCGTGAAAATACCATTGATCTTTGGGGCAATCAGTCAATCGGATATGCACTGGAGAGATTTGCTTGATCCAATTATTCAGATAATCGTTAAACTCTTTCTGCAATTCATCTATCACCTTCAATGCATGCTTGGAGTCTTCGTTTGCGTCGTGGCGAATAGATGTTGCTTTCGAAGAATCGTTCGGGTTGGTGACATTCGGGTCCTGCATTGCCATTTCCTGGTAGGTCAGATACTTGTGGGTAACTGCACTAATGAATGTGGAAATGCCACCTTTCTTGAATTCATCTTGTTTGAGTACACCGATTACTTTATAAATTTCAGCCAATTGCGGGTTGAGCAGGTTGAACAAGTCAGTTTTTGAGGAACGTTTTGCATCTCGTTGTGGAATATAATTGCCATTTATATAGTCTACAACTCCATTAAGGATGCCACCCTGTGTGGAAATAGTCTGACGACGATTTGCGTCGACAATGATAGTGCTGATGTCATTGAGTAACTGATTGTAATCGATTCCTTCACCCGACGGGATAATAATCTTTAGTAAAGTCGCACCTATTACATTATAAGGGGAAGGCAGCAGTCCTGCCAACCCCTTCGCCAGCTGCCCGATAACCTGTTCTGCTTTCGGCGTTGCGGCACGGGGAATGTTGGTACTCATCCAGGCGTCAATCTGTTGGTCGATCTCGAGTTCGCCCGCTGTACCTATAGCCTTGGTCACATGATAAGATACATCTGCTGTCTTAGCATCGACTGAGACATTTTCGAAGACGTAACAGATAGTGGAATAATTTGTTACTCTCACCAAAACCGGCGTTCCTCTTGCGTAATCACGGAAGTCCTCGCATAAATAGGTAACAAAATCGTCCGCTTGCTTTGTCTCACCATCCAATAAGGGACTTAACCTATCAACAGCAGCAACGAACAATTTAGCTTTCCTGTCTACGGAACGTTGTTGCTGGCCAGTCAGGGAAGGGAAGTCCTCCTTCTTTGTCAGGGGTAAAGAAACCGGTTTACCTTCCCCGTATGCAATGTTGGCAAGTTGATCAAAATCGAACTTGGGCAGCTCCTCCCAGGCAGAGTGCAACTTATCCCTAATGTAACCCTTTGGATCATCACATCGGCTAACATCGGTAAAGAGAATATTAATTGACATGTGTTCCTCCTTTCAGGACCTGCCATTAGGGTGTACTGCCCATTTATCAATCTTAAGCACTACTTATACCCGTATACGCCCTATTTGACGCCAACCAGCTATTCTACTATCCTGTTCATCATGTAAATTGTAATGATATACAGAAGGTTAGTAAAATGTAATTTCCTCAAATTACAGATCTAGACAAAGCAAATTGGAAATTATTAGTTGCTATTTTCATCTTTACATTTTAATTTGCAATATTATGGAAAGCAAGAACTAATTCAGACCGGATTCGTAACTCAAGCTTTTAGATCAGGGGCGGCAGGTCATGCGATATCACCACTATGCATCGCGCACGGAAACAACTTGCTGCGACTGGATTCTGCGGCAGGTGAAATATCATGGGGCCAAAAAACATACGAAGAGCATTTAGGGCTGGGCTTTGGAGATGTGTTTTTGCCACCGAGATTTATACCCACGTGATGGAAAAAGATTTGACGACGGTGCAAAGCCCCCTGGATAAGCTCGTGGCAAATTAACTGGACATGGAAAATAACGATTTACAGGTCTATATCAAGCTGCAAAGGCACCTGGACAAACAGCCGGTTGGATTTCTGGCCACCCGCTCGGGGGTGGAAATAAAGGTGCTGCAGCACATCTTCACCCCCCGGCAGGCCGAGATCGCCACCTGCTTGAGCTACCGCTTCGAACCGCTTGAAACCATCTTCGCCCGGGCGGCGCCTATCGTCGAATCACCTGAAAAACTCGCAGTCCTGCTGGATGAAATCCAGCAAAACGGGGGACTTGACTCCCGGGTCAAAGATGGCAAAATGTACTACTGCAATTCACCGCTGGTGGTGGGGATGTATGAAATGCAGCTCGGGCGGCTGACCCCCGAATTTATCAAGGATTTTGCCGAATACACCGCAGATCGAAAGTTCGGCATCGAATTTTTAAGCACCGAGCTGCCCCAGATGCACACCATTCCCATCGCCAAAAGCATCCAGATGCACCAGCAGGTCAGCTACCTTCGACGAGGTGGCCGCGCTGCTCAGCCGGGCTGAAGGACCGTTCGTCATCCTGGAGTGCATCTGCGGCAAGAAAAAGGCCCTGGAAGGCAAACCCTGCAAAATAACGGAACGCCGGGAAACCTGTATGGCCCTTGACAACATGGCCCAGAGCGCCCTGATAGCAGATATCGGCAGGGAGATTTCCAGGGATGAAGCCATGGCGATCATCGAACAGAACCAGAAAGACGGGCTGGTGCTGCAACCGTCCAACACCGCCAAAATCGAGTTTATCTGCTCGTGCTGCGGGTGCTGCTGCGGCATGCTGAGCGTTCAAAAAAGCCTTCCCAAACCGCTGGATTTCTGGGCCTCGAACTTTCACGCGCGGGTGGATGCGGATATCTGCAATGGCTGCGGCATTTGCCAGCAGCGCTGCCAGGTGGGAGCGGTCAGCGTGGCGGCCAAAAAACAGCCCGCGGTGGTCAATCCGGACCGCTGCATTGGCTGCGGGGTCTGTGTGCCGGAATGTCCGCAAAATGCCATCGCGCTGCAAAAAAGACCGACGGAAGTCAAACCGCCTGAAACCCGCGAGGAGCTTCACGAAATCATCATGGCCCACAAGAAAGGCCGCTTGAAAAAATTGAAGCTGACCGGCAAACTGATGATCGACGCCATTCGCACCGGGCAGACGGACCTGCTTAAATGACAACCGGTGCTTTAATTGAATATTTTCAGTTTTGGAGCCAAAAGGAGGGATCATCATGTATTTCAAGCAATTTACCGTTGAGGGCATGGGCTGTCTTTCCTACCTTATCGGCTGTCCCCAGGGCCGCGTCGCCTGTGTGGTGGACCCCAAGCGGGACGTGCAGGATTACATTGACCTGGCCCGGGAAAATGGCATGCAGATCACCCATGTCTTTGAAACCCACGTTCACGCCGATCACGTCAGCGGCAACCAGGAACTGCGTTCGCGCACCGGTGCCGAGATCTGTTTCATGGAAGACACTCCCGTTGAATTCGAGCACACGGGGCTGAAAGAAGGCCAGGTGATGACATTCGGCAACGCCCGGCTCGAGTTTATGAAAACACCGGGGCACACGCCCAACTCCATGTCGATCCTGGTCACGGACACTTCCCGCAGTGAAAGTCCATGGCTGGTGCTCACCGGGGATTGTCTCTTTGTCGGTGACATCGGCCGCCCGGACCTGGCTGGTGAAGAGCTGCTCGATGAGCAAACCCGCAACCTTTTCCACTCGCTTTACAACAAGCTGGGGGTGCTGCCGGCCAGCCTCGAGGTCTTTCCCGCCCACGGGGAGGGCTCGCTGTGCGGTAAGGGAATGAGCTCCAAGTCGAGTTCGACCCTCGGCTTTGAAAAAAACAGCAATCCGATTTTAAATCTCAGCGCTGAGGATTTTACGCGCCAGGTAAAGCAGGGATTTCCGGAACGTCCCAAAAGTTTTAGCCATATCATCAACACCAATAAAAAAGGGCCGCCGCTGCTGGATCGCTGCCCGATCATCCGGGACATGAGCCCGCAGCAGGTCAAAGCGCAGGTGGATCGCGGTGCACTGATTCTGGACACCCGGGATACCGCCGCTTTCGGCGGAGTGCACATTCCCGGTTCCATCAACATCGGGTTTGCCCGGCAGACGGCCAACTGGATCGGCATGGTGATCGAGCCGGAGGCCGAACTGATCCTGATTGTCACGGATCAAAAAGCCTATGAGAACATGACCGTCCAGCTTCACAGAATCGGCTATGACAACATTATCGGCTATCTTTATGGCGGAATGGCTGCCTGGCAGGAAGCGGGCTATCCCATCGACCAGCTCTGGCAGATCTCAGCTGAAAAACTGGACCACAAGCTTCAAAAGGGTAAATATGATTACCTGTATGACGTGCGAACAGCAGCTGAATGGGCCAGCGGGCATATTGAACAGGCCCAGCACCTGCCGCTGACAACGCTGCTCAAAAAAGAGCCGGACCTCCCCAGGGACAAGGAAGTGATCGTCACCTGCGGCGTCGGCTACCGGGGCAACATTGCGGCCAGCTTCCTGCAGGGCCAGGGTTTCCGGCATGTGCACAGCCTGGCAGGGGGAATGAAGGCCTGGATTAACAGCGGACGGCCGACTGTCGAATAGTCCGCGCCGCCGCTTCAGGCGGGGGCGGTCCCCACCGGAGCGCTCCCGAATCCCCCGAGCAGTGAAAATATGATCCAGAACAGGGCCATCTGGATGATCCAGCCGATGATGCACACACCAACCGCCCGCAGGGTGCTTTTATAATCCAGGGCCTGCCGGACGGCGATAATCATGGCGACCAGCATCCAGATGCCGCATACAAAAAAAATGATCGAACTCAGAAAAGGGATGACCGCCAGGATGCGCAGCAGGCCGGGTGAGCTTGAAAAACCGATGGTCCGCAAAAGCTCACCATAATCGGCCTTGGTCTGCGGCTCCGGCAATATTTTGGTGCCCACAAAATAGGTGATATAGGCCCAGATAAACCACCCGATCAGCGCGCCCACGGTGCCAATGATCAGCCCGGTCAACCCGGCGCCGGCCAGGCTGCCGACACCGGCGGCCACACTGGAAAGCACCACCACCCCCACGGCCTGACCCATGGCCTGCTTGTCGGCTTCGACCTCTTCATACAGGTTGACATCCAGTTTGGCGGCCCGGATCATTCGATCCATAAAACTTGACATTTTGATAATCCTTTCAAAAAGTGTATACTATGTTAAACAAGGCGGCATTCAGATGGAAGACAAAAAATTTTCAAGCCGGTTGCGCAGCAGGCTGCACGAGATTATCTTCGAGGCCGACACCCCGGCCGGCAAACTGTTCGATGTCCTGCTGATCGCCTCGATTGTCGCCAGTGTCGTGCTGGTGCTGCTTGACAGCGTAGGCCATATCCGCCAGGCATACGGCAACCTGCTTTACATTGGAGAATGGGTCTTTACCATTCTGTTCACCATCGAGTATGGCCTGCGCCTCTACAGTGTCGGCCGGCCCCTGTCCTATGCCACCAGCTTTTTCGGGGTGGTGGATCTGCTGGCCGTGGTGCCGACTTATTTGAGCATTCTCATCCCGGGCAGCCAGTATTTCATGGTCATCCGCATCCTGCGCGTACTGCGCATTTTCAGGGTGCTGAAGCTGGTCCAGTATGTCGGCGAAGCGCGGCTGCTGATGCAGGCCCTGCGCGCCAGCCGGCGCAAGATCACCGTGTTTCTGTTTGTCGTCCTGACGCTGGTGGTTATCTTCGGCTCCCTGATGTACATCATCGAGGATCCCCAAAGCGGCTTTACCAGCATTCCCCAGAGCATCTACTGGGCCATCGTGACCCTGACAACGGTGGGCTACGGTGACATTTCGCCCCAGACGGGCCTTGGCCAGACCCTGGCGGCCCTGATCATGATCATCGGCTATGCGATCATCGCCGTGCCCACCGGCATCGTCACCGCCGAACTGGCCCAGGCCTACAAAAAAACCATCTCCACCCAGGCCTGTCCCCAATGCAGCGCCGAGGGCCACGACCCGGATGCGGTGCACTGCAAATACTGCGGGGCAACCTTATGAAATGACCGGATACAATCGGCCGGTAGAATCGATTTTCTGCCGGCCGGTATAAGATTTGCGCAGGGCATGCAAACTGTCAATCAGGGTTCTTCTTTCTTCGCGTCTTTCAGCAGTTTGGTCAGGGTGCTGTTTAACACCAGCAGGGAGGCCCTGATATCGTTGAGCTGACTGATAATATTATCTTCCTTGCTGCTGCCGGAAGACGATTGCCCTCCCATGTTGCGGCCGAGCTTGCGCGAAATGTCGTCGAGCCGGATGGCGAGGGTAACAATAAAATACAGCAGCAGCAGAAAGCCGAAGCTCTCTTCCCGCCAGTAAAGCACCCGCCAGCCGAATATCATGATGACAAAAAAAATGGCGCTGGTGACAAAATAGGGATGATCCGTGATCCACTTTCTCATTTCACCTTCTCGCGTTCCTCGTCCCTGAGCACCCGGCGCAAAATCTTGCCCACATTGGATACCGGCAGGGCTTCGCGGAATTCAATAATTTTGGGGCGCTTGTAGCCGGCCATGTTCTGTTTGCAAAACTCGAGGATTTCCTCCTCGGTGGCGGTTTCTCCCGGCTTGAGCTGGATGTAGGCCTTGACCAGCTCCCCGCTTTTTTCATGGGGCACCCCGACCACGGCGGCCAGGGCCACCTTGGGATGCTGGAAAAGAATATCTTCCACGTCGCGCGGATAAACGTTGAACCCCCCCACCAGGATCATGTCCTTTTTGCGGTCGGTAATCAGAATGTAGCCCTGCTCATCGATGTGGCCGATATCACCGGTCAGAAAATAGCGCTTCCCGTCCACCTGGCGAAAAACTTTTTCATTTTCATCCGGCCGGTTCCAGTATCCCTGCATGACCTGGGGGCCGCAGATGGCGATCTCGCCGTCTTCACCCTGGGGCAATTCCTGGGTCCCGGTCTCCAGGTCCAGCACCTTGATATCGGTTCCCGGCAGCGGAAAGCCGATGGTGCCGATTTTGCGCTGCTCGCGGTTGGTGGGATTAATGGTGGCGATGGGGGCGGTTTCACTGAGGCCGTACCCTTCAAAAATAACCGCTCCGGTCTTTTCTTCAAACTGCCGGCAAACCTCCGGCGGCAGCGGGGCCCCGCCGGAAAAACACCCCATCAGGGAGCTCAGGTCGTACTGCCCCAGATGGGGGTGGTTGGTAAAGGCCACAAAGATCGTTGGCACCGCCGGCATGATGGTCGGGCGGTGTTTCTGGACGATCTTCAAAACCTCGGTAAACGGCGGGTCACCCGCCCGGGGATCCGGAACACAAATAATCCGGCTGCCCTGGGTGGCGGCTGAAAGCAGGGCACAGGTCATCCCGAAGCTGTGGTACCAGGGCAAAACCCCCAGGTAGGTGTGAAAACCACCCCGGCGGGCTTTTTCCGGCCTGCCGCCCGGCTCGTGCACCAGGCGGATCCATTCATCGGCCGCTGCCAGATTATAGGTAAAATTGGTGTGGGTCAACGCCGCGCCCTTGGGAACCCCTGTGGTGCCGCCGGTATAAATGATCAACGCCAGGTCTTCAACCGGATTGATCTCCACGGCCGGCGGTTGCGGACGCGCCGAGGCCACGACATCATCAAAGAAAAGGTGGCCGGGCTGGTAGCTGGCGGCCCTCGGGATTTTGCCCAGCAGACCACCGAGAAAGGCTTTGACCTTCGGCAGGTAGGATTTGACGCTGCAGATGACCACGGTCTCAACCCCGGTTCCTTTAACCGCCTCGACGGCGGTGGGGTAAAATTGGGGATGATCCATGCAGAAAACCACCTTGGCACCGGCATCATTGAGCTGGTAATTGAGCTCGTTGGCGGTATACAGGGGGTTGCAGGTGACACAGACCGCTCCGGCCTTGAGGATACCGAAAAATATAGCCGGGTAATGGGGAAGGTTCGGCAAAAAAATGGCGACCCGGTCCCCCTTCTGAACCCCGCGTGAGGCCAGAAAATCCGCCAGGCGGTCGGCGGTATCTTTGACCTGGGCAAAAGTCCGCGTGGCATCGTTGAAAATGGTGAAAACTTGGTCTGGATATTGCCGGGCCGTATCATCGAGAACTGAAAAAAGCGGTTTTTCATAACCCGCTACATCGTGTGCAACCCCCTCGGGCCAGTTGGGAGTGGGCCAGTTTGTTGCCGCCATGTCGACCTCCTTGTGCTGATGGTTGGAGAAATGCTCAGGATTCTATTTATGCGGGAGTATATTGAAAACCACCGGGGGTGTCAAACAGGAAAGTATCCCCGCTTCTATCCGACGGGGCAAAAACAACCACCCGGCACCGGCGGTCATCGTTGCAAGTTTATATCCAGGCAAAGTGATGTTGCCAACGCTCAATTCTGATTACAGGCAGTCCGCGTATTCGCGCTGAATCACCTCGTAAAGCTGGCGCCCGGCAGCCAGGCCGATATCGATGAACTGCGGGCCGTATTTTTTCCCGGTGGCGGTGCAAAAAGTGGATTTGATGTCCTCGAGCACCTGCATCCCGCGCGCATAGCGGGCCATGAATTTTGCCAGCGGCGGGTTGACAAAAGACAGCATGTCCCACAGGGTGTCGGTAAAGTTATCCGGGCCCCAGCGGAATTTATCGGCGTCATACAGACAATCCGACACCAGCAGTCCCTGGGAGGTGCTGCAGGTGATTTTGGCCTTGAAGGCCTCGTGGTTGTGGATCGCCCGGCAGATATCTTCGATCTCGGCCGTTGAAAAGGGATAATTTTCCAGCACGCTGCGGGCATAGGTTGCGCCGAGCCGGGCATGGTCCTTGTGCTTGCGCCGGATATCGTGCAGCAGCCCGGCACTTTGAACCACCTGCAGGCGGCGTTTCAACGCCGGTTGATCACGCCCGGCCGCCGGATCCTCGATGACCATCAGGGCCCCGGCGTCAATGGTCACCCGGACGGCATGCTGCAGTCCGTGGCCAAAATCATCCTCCAGCGCGTCGCTGACATGGCGGTGCAGTTTTGCGATCAGCGGGTCGCTTTC
Source organism: uncultured Desulfosarcinaceae bacterium (assembly GCA_964527835.1). Taxonomy (GTDB): domain Bacteria; phylum Desulfobacterota; class Desulfobacteria; order Desulfobacterales; family JAFDCJ01; genus JAFDCJ01. The sequence continues at coordinate 17,104 of CAZGNV010000014.1, forward strand.
GAAGAAACGCCGGGAAACCTCGCAGGCCTGGCGGTGGTCGCGGTAAAAATCCGGGGAGGGCAGACCCGCCACAATCTGGCGGGCTCTTTCGCGCAAGCGGGCGTATATGGACTGCATTTTATGGAATTACCCGGTCCGGGGGATGGCCGGGGCCGACTGCGCTGCAGGATCGCCGGCGCCCGACAATTTTCAGCCAGAGCGCCGCATCAGCTTCCCACCAGTGAAAAGGGCCGGCCGCAGACCTTCCAACCGTCGTCTTCCTTGACCACGGTCAGCGTTTCTTCAACCGGATGGCTGTCGCTTAAGAAAAACAGCTTGGCGACGGCGCCGTATATCGGGTTGGGCGAACGGCGGCGCTGACAGGTCAGGTGCACCTGGGCGGTGCTGTCATCCACCATCTCGATTTCAATTTCAATGTGGGACAGCGCCATCTTCTTCCAGCTGGGCTCAAAGCCTTCGTCCCTGGCGGCCGCGGCCATGCGCTGGAGATAGTCGGCCACAATGTCAGCGCCCTCATTTTCAAACACCTCGCTGCACAACCGTTCGGCCATGTCTTTGTCCAGCATGAAATAGGCTTTGCTGAATTCAACTGCCGCCTGGCCGGGAGTGTCCCTTTGATCGGCCATAATCAGTACGACCTGCAAAATAACAGCAATGAGAATAACGGAACCAATCGCTAAAAATTTGCCGCCGCTGTCCATTTACCTGCCTCCTTTGTAAACATTTCCTTAATTGGGTTGGGCGCAACCGCCGCCTCCGGCATTGCCACCGGCCTTGAAAGATCGGCGCCGGTGTGTCCAACCCGTGGCGCCGTGACCGGCCGGTGACGTGATCCCCGATGGCCGTGTAGACCGGTGACGTACCATGAATTTCCGTCAAAGACAAGAATTTTTCATCTGGTCCTGCAAGATGGGATTGCAACGGCTCAGGGGGCCGGGCCAACCATCATCCGGCTCCGGAAGCGCCATTTCCGGTTGGGGGGGTCCGGGGAGGCTTTAGTGGAATTTTAATCCGGAATGAACTGCCCTGGCCGGGGGCGGATTTGACGAAAATTTTACCGCCGTGCTGCTCAATGATCTGGTTGGCAATAAACAGGCCCAGGCCGGTGCCGCCGCTGCCCTTGGAGGAAAAAAAAGGGGTGAACAGCTTTTCACGGGTCTGCCTGTCCATGCCGGTGCCATTGTCGGTAACCTCAAAAAAAACATGGCCCTGACGCCGGTGGACACCAAAAATAATTTTATGCACCCGTCCGGAAGCATTGCGCCGGCAGGCATCCACGGCATTTTCAATGATGTTGAGCAACGCGGAATTCACATGGCCGGCATCCATTTCAACCTTGCCGACATTGGCATCAAAATCCTGTATGAATTCAATTCCCTGCTCTTTTATCCGGGGAGCGACGGTGCTGGCCACCTCAGCGGCAAACTGCAGCACGTCCACCGGTTCGGTTTCCAGTTTTCTCTCCTTGGCATAGTACAGAATGTCCAGCACCATCTTGCGGACCCGTTCCACCATTACTTTCAATACATTCCAGCCCTCCTGGATCTGGGCGTCGTCTTTTTTGGCAAAACCGGATTCCACCAGATAGATCCCGCCGTCCAGACCGGTCAGCAGGCCTTTTAAACCATGGGAGATGGAGCTGATCATCATGCCCAGGGTGGTCAGGTGGTCCTGCAGCTGGGTTTTTTCACGCACCAGGTTTTCCAGGCTGGCCGTGTATTCTTTTAACTGTTCCCGAATGAGGATTTTTTCCCGGGCCCTTTTGACGGCGATTTCCAGGGCATCAACGTTGATGGGTTTGGTAATAAAATCGGTGGCTTCATTTTTAAGGCTGCGGATGGCCAGATCCATGTCGCCGTGGCCGGTGATCATGATGACTTCCGTCTCGGGATTTTCACGTTTCACCTTTTGCAGCAGCTCGATGCCGTCCATGCCGGGCATTTTGATGTCGGTGAGCACGATGGGCGGGCGGGCGTCGCAAAAAAGTTCCAGCGCCTGCAGCCCGTTTTCAGCCTCCAGCACCTGGTAGCCCATATCGCAAAGCGCCAGGCTGAGGATCTCACGAATATCCGGTTCGTCATCGACCAGTAGAATTGTATCTTGCATGGGTCTGTCCGTTATCGCCGGTTTCGGTCTGCAGCACCGGAAATTCCAATACAAAACAGGCGCCCCGGGGCTGGTTGCGAATCACCTTGATGGTGCCGCCGCAGTCGTGCACGATCCGGTAACTGATGGAAAGCCCCAGCCCGGTGCCCTTGCCCACCTCCTTGGTGGTAAAAAAGGGCTCGAAGATCTTATCCCTTAGATTCGCGGGCACACCGGTACCGGTGTCGCAGATGCTGCAGCGCACCCTGCGGCCGTCGGATTCCGTCTTCAACGTGATTTTTTTATCCTCCCCTTCGGTTTGCCGCTCCCCCCACCTTTCCTCGATGGCATCCCGGGCATTGATCAGCAGGTTGATCATCACCTGCTCCAGGCGGCTGGCATCAGCCTGAATGATGGGCAGCTGATCATCAATGTCCCAGACCACTTCGATGCCGCGCAACTTCAGCTGCTGGCTGAAAATCTCAAAAGCATTGGCCAGCACCTGGTTGAGCTGCACTTTTTCCAGGTCAAGGTCGGATTTGCGGGCAAACTGGCGCATGTGGTTGATGATCCTGCCGGCCCGATCCACATTTTTGTCGATTTTATGCAGCATTTTTGTCAGCACGTCTTTTTCAATGCTCCTGTTGGAATCCAGCTTTTTGATGAAAAACGAACTGGCGGTTTTGATCACCGACAGGGGCTGGTTGAGTTCATGGGCGATGCCGGTGGCCATCTCTCCCAGGGTGGCCATTTTGCTGGCCTGGATCAGCTGCTGTTCGGCTTCCAGCCGCTGGGTAATGTCACTGGTGATCACCAGCAGCACCTTCTTGCCGGGATATTCGGCCGGGGAAATCCGAATATTGACAAAAATGGGCCGGTGCGATTTGTGCAAGTGTCGGACCTGGTTGATCATCGCCGAAGTCCGGATCACCGCGGCATACCGCTCGCGTTCATCTTCCGCAAACAGGCTTAAAAAAGACCGGCCGATAACCTCGTGGCTGTCATGGCCGTAAACGGCCTTGACGCTGCGGTTGCAGTCAAGGATCTCAAGGGTTTCATCATCGAGCACGAACAGCGGGGTGGGAATATAGTTGAAAATTTCATGGTATTTTTTTTCGGATTTGGCCAGTTCCTGTTCCAGCAGTTTGCGTTTGGTGATATCCAGGCTCATTTCCATGGCGGCCACGATATTGCCGTCGCCATCCTTAATGGGAGCGGTGTGCACGAGCCAGTAGGTAGGCGAGCCGTCCTTGTTGACCCCGAACTCCTCGCTGGAGTGGGCACGGCCGTCGGCAAAAGTCAGGGCCACCGGGCAGTCGTCACATTTTTCGTTGCGGCCCTTGTAAGCATGATAGCAAAAATCACCGGGCCGGGGATCAAAGCGTTCGGCAAATTCCCGGTTGTAGCGCAACAGCTTGAAATTGCGGTCCTGCACCGTGATCAGGCAGGGCACCTGTTCGAACAGAAACTGGTACTCGTCGCGCTGCTTGTTGAGTTCCTGCCTTTTCTCCGTGACTTCACGGCACATCTGGTTGATCGCCCGGGCCAGCTGCCCCATTTCATCATCCTGGTCCACCCGGACCGGCTCCGGATCTTCCTCCCGGGCAATGCGCCGAGTCTCCTCGATCAACCTGCGCACGGGACGGTTGACAAATCGCAGCACAAAAATGAAAATAATGGACGAGGCCACCACAAACACAAGCCCCGCCAGGGCAATCAATCTTTTTTCGGCCTGCACAATTTCGCGGTCGGTAGCCTTCAAGGACACCACCACGTCCAGGGCTCCCAGCACTTTTTTATCCGGCGGATGCACATGGCAGTCGTCGGTGGCACAGCCGGGCTCGTTTAAAATCGGGCTGATCACCCCCAGCAGGCGGTAATTGCTGCGACTTTTAAATATACGGGTTCTTTGCGCCAGGGGCAGGGAGATGGACGGCGGTTCGGTGCAGTGGCAGATATCACAGGCCTCGGCCTTGATGTCGGTTTTCGTGTCCACCTCATCGGGACGGTTGGAGAACTTGATCTGCCCCTGTTTGTTGTAAATGCGGATGGTCTCGATCTCTTTTTGGCGGGCGATGTTCTGGATGATCTGGTTGATATCATCCCGGGAGTTGAGCATCATGGCATAATGGGCGCCCAGCCTGATCGTGTCGGACAACCGATCGGTACCGGCCACAATTTCACCCATCAGCCGTTGCTTCTGGTACCTGATATTGAAATAGGCCCAGGCTGAGATGGTGATCAGAAGCGTCAGGCCCACCACGATAATCAGCTTGGAACCGAGACTGTGCCGAAGATGTCGAATTATTTTACGCATGGGCAGCCTCGACTCGCTTTTACCTTAATCGATCGCCAACAAAATGTCGGCCATCGTCCCCGCTGTTCACAACAAAGCGGCATCGATCACATCGTACATCTGCTCCTGGCGAAAGCCTTCCAGGACCGCCGCCCCGTTGGGGCAGATTGTCGCACAATCGCCGCATCCCTGGCACATGGCCGGGTTGACCCGCACATTTTCCCGGTCCGCATCCAGAAATCGCGCATCGTACGGGCAGGTTTCGATGCAGCGCTCACAAAGGCTGCACAGGCTTTTGCGCACGGAAGCCACGACTTTTCCGGCTGACAATTTTTCGTGGGTCAGAATCCTCAAGGCCCTCTGGGCGGCGGCACCGGCGGTGGCGATGGCTTCGGGAATCGAGCGCGGCGACAGGGCCAGCCCGCAGGCAAAAACCCCTTCCTTGAGGGCATCCACGGGGCGCCATTTTGAATCGGCTTCTGCGAAAAAGCCGTCCGTATCCCTTTCGATTCCAAAGGCCGCTGCCAGCTGTTTCGGCAATTGCGCAACAATGCCGGTGGCTAGCACCAGCAGGTCCGCCTCGATTTTCAGCGGCCTTTGCAGCAGGGGATCGAAGGCGCTCACGACCACGCTGCCATCGAATCCTTGCGGGACAGAGACCTGCGGCTTGTCCGCCGGATCGTACTGGACGAAGATGACCCCCGCCCGGCGCGCCGCGGTGAAATAGCTTTCGACAAAGCCAAGGGTCATCATATCCCGATACAGGATGTAGACGGCGATATCCGGGTTTTTCTCCTTCAGGGCCAGGGCGTGTTTCAGGGAGGTGGGGCAGCACACCCGACTGCAGTAATTTCTCGGCTCCTGTCGGGAATCCACACACTGGATCATCACCACCGAACCGATGCGCCCCGCATCGAAATCGTCGGCCGCCAGGCGCGATTCCAGCTCTTTTTGGGTGATAATGGCTTTACTGTCGCCGTATCCGAATGATTCGGTTTGGGCCTCCTGACCGCCGGTGGCGATAATGGTCACCCCGTGTTCGATGGTTTTCGCCGCCCCGTCACCGTTTTCAACGGTGGTGTAAAATTTTCCCACCTGTCCAAAGGAAACGGTGATTTTCGATTCCAGGTGAACTTCTATGTGGGGGTGCTTTTCCACCTTCGCCACCGTCTCTTCGAGCAGGGGGGCGGTGGGCTCCCCGTCGATGGTCCCGTGCAGCCACTGCAGGTTGCCCCCGAGTTTGACGTCGCTTTCAACCAGGTGTACCGGATAGCCATGGTCGGCAATCCCCAGGGCCGCGTGCATGCCGGCAATCCCCCCGCCCACGACCAGGGCGCGGCGTGAAACTTCAATCTCGGGGGCCGGCACAGGGTCAATGCGCTTGAGCCGGGCCAGACCCATGTTCAGGGCTGAAAGTTGAAGGTCGAAAACCGGGCCGGCGGCCTGTTCGCTGCTTTGCGCTTGGCCGGCGCCGGACCCCGAACCTTGCCCTTCCTGTGCTGCCGGCGCTGCACTTTGGGCAAGGACTGCTGATTGAATATCCACCACGTCCATCAGGGCGGGATCCAGGTTGATGCGGCGGCCCAGCTCCCTGAGCTTGCGGATATACAGGTAGGGATGACAGGCGCCGATCAGGACACGATTGGGGGTGGCTTCAGCGGCGATCTGGACCAGTTCATCCCAGCCGGCTGCCGTGCAGGTGTTCTCCAGGCAGACCACCCGATCCACGCAGGGATCCGGCTCGAGCCGGCGCGCAATTTTTTCCACCTCCAGGCAGCCGGAAAACTTGTTGCCGCAGGAACACAGGGCCACGAGGATCTTCGGGTTTTCCCTGGAAACATCACGGACCGCTGCTGCTGGCTCAAGATCGGCGCTCAGGCCGCCGCCGGTGGAATGGATCATGCGTGAAGCCTCTGCCGCTGCTGCCGAGGCCAATACGACCGACTCGCTGATATCCTTCAACCCGCCAAAGGAACCTCCCACAACAACCCCCGGTTGGGCGGTGGCCGCCGGCAAAAAGGCTTGCGTCTGGACAAACCCCCAGGGATTTAAAGGAACATCGACCAGCCTGGCAATCTGGGCCGTCCCCGCAGCCGGGCGCTGGCCCACGGCCAGCACGACCAGGTCAAAGGTCTCGGTTGCAACCGTGCCGTCGGTGCGCACATAACGGACAACCGGACTGCCGGTTTTCTCATCCGCCGTGACCGAGTGGATCCGGCTTCTTTCAAACCGCACCCCCCAGTCGTGCTGCGCCTGATCCCGGTAACGCTGGAATGACTTGCCAAAAGTTCGCATATCCATGTAAAAAATCGCTGCTTCCAGCCCATCCCCCCCGGACTGTTTTGCCAGCACCGCCTCTTTGATGGCATACATACAACAGATGGAAGAGCAATAATCCGCGTCGTGCTGGATATCGCGCGAGCCCACGCACTGAAACCAGGCGATCTTCTTTATCGCCCGGCCGTCGTGGGGTCTGACCAGTTTTCCCCGGCTGGGCCCGGTCCCGCTCAGGATGCGCTCGAATTCAAGACTGGTCACGACATGGGGGTTGACACCGTAGCCATGAACGTTCTTCTCATCGGCCGGGTTGAAATAGTCCGTTCCGCCGCACAGGACAATGGCGCCGACTTCCAGCTGCTGATACCGGCTGGCCTCCAGGTCTTCATAAACCTTGACGATCATCGGCATCAGCTGATCTGGATCAAATGGTTTCATCAGGTAGTCCAGGGCGCCGATTTTCATGGCTTCCACGGCGGTCTCCACCGTCGCGTAGGCGGTCATCATCAGCACACACAAATCCGGGAAAATCTCTTTGGCCGCCTTTAGCAGTTCGACACCGTCCATGCCGGGCATCTTGATGTCCGTCAGCATGAGGTTGAATGACTCCTGGCCCAGCTTCTCCATGGCCTGGGGCCCGGATTCGGCGGTATCCACGAAAAAGCCCTCGTCATCCAGCCAGTCCTTCAGGGAATCTCGCACGATCTGCTCATCGTCCACCACCAGGATGCGAAATTTTCCCCGCTGGTCTTCGACCAGCCGGACCGCGCGGGTGGGGCACACCTTTTCGCACTCGCCGCAGCGCGTGCAGGCCACCGGATCAATCACATACGCATTGGGGATGTTGTGGGGCACCGGCAGATAGATGGCTTTGCGCCGGGACAGCCCCTCATTGAAGGTATCGGGGATTTCAACGGGACAGACGTCTTCGCAGACCCCGCAGCCAACGCACAGCTGCGCATCGACCCAGGTCGGCCTTTGCCGCAGCGATACCGCAAAGCTTCCCGGCTCCCCTTCGATGGCCGAAATTTCCGTATTCAGCCGGATATCGATATTTTCATGGAAAAGCCCCTTGCGCAGACAAAACTGGGAGGATGCATCCCGCTGGACGAGGGGCAGCATTTTGCACATGCCGCAATGATTGGTCGGAAACTGGTTGTCCAGCTGGCTGAGGATGCCGCCGATATGCGGCGCCCGATCGATCAGGGTGACCTGGTATCCAGTTTGCGCCAGATCCAGGGCCGCCCGAATCCCGCTGATGCCCGCCCCCGCCACCAGTGCTTTTCCGATTTTGCTGTTCATTGGTGCACCTTTCTAAGAAAATTGATGAGTTTTCCTCGCTGCCACCTAAAACGATGACCCTAATTCAACCCCACCACCTCACTGAATTCCTCTTCGCGAAATTCCGCCAGCGGCGGCTTTTCATCCAGGCTGCGCCCCGCCTGGTAGTCAAATCCCTGCTGGGTGCGATGGGCGACCATGCGAAACAGCTCCATCACCGGGATGTCGTTGGGACACGCATTGGAGCACTGGCCGCAGCCCACGCAGGCGGTACTCATATGGGCCAGGCGGGTCAGGTGGTAAAAAACCGTGTCCGTGGGCATTTTTACGACCCCTTTTTTATCCGCCCAGCGCAGATACTGGGAAGGTTCGTGATCAAAAACATCGGTCACGAAAACGCATTCCCGGCAGTAACATACCGGGCAGGCCACCCGGCAGTTGTAACAATTCACGCAATTGGCCAGGTAACGGGTCAGTTTGTCAAGGTTGCCCGTGGCCTCGTGGGTCGCGCTGAACATGGCGTCCCGAACATCAGTTCTCTGGGCGACCAGCGTCTCGATGGCCTTCTGGCGGGCCGCCGGTTCCTGCGTATCGGCGAGATCTAACTTCGCAAGCAGATTTTCGCCCTCGTCTGTCTGGGCCTGGACCAGCACCTGGCGGGCGGTATCGATCCCGTAAAGGCCGAGGGCAATATCGGCCTCCGCCGGTACGGGCAGCTCGCAGGCCTTGCAGGCCGGCGCCAGGTCCACATTGTCCAAGGCAGCCCCGCTACCGCCCAGAACGCTGGTGTAAAATTTTGTCGTCGACTCAGCGATATCTTCGCCCACCCAGTTGAAATAGTCTGTATTGCGGTAGGCCCCCAGACAGTCAACGCCGATGATCACCAGGTCTTCGGTTCTGCCCTGTTTGAGCTTTACCAGCTCGATAAAGGCCCGTATTTCACAGGGCCGCAGGACCGCCGCGACTTTGGCCCCCGATGGCTTGCGGGTCAGCCGGGATACGATTTTAGCGCCATTGATGGGAAAAGCCGGGGACAGCGGATCGACCCCCTCCAGCCGCTGAGGATCACTGACCAGCGTCGGCATAACCATGTTTTTCATCGGCAGCCGCCAGGGAACCAGAATCGCGTCGATAGCGCCCAGTTCCAGAATGGATTTGAAAAACTCCCTCAACGCTGCCACAAGATCCTGATCCTTGACTTCCAGTTGTGCCGTTTTCGCCATTGTTTCCTCCACAAAAGTTATCTGCCTTCAGTGTGCCTGTTTAAATATTGAAATAAGCTTGACTTTAATTTTTTCCTTAGCGTCATCAAGACCGCCGCATCCTTGTTGGCGATACGATACATACAATGCAAAAATGGTTTCAAAATCTTAGATCGCGTCCAAAGAAAAGGCGCGAGTTGATGAGAAAGCGCAGCATACACAGTAGCATGTGAGCATTTCGAAGAAACTCGCAACGCAGTATTTGGATGTTAGATGAGTTTTTGAAACCATTTTTTAGATTACCATTTGCAGTTTGGCCTCACTGGGCCCCAAAGCCTTAATCTGGGCCACCATTTCCTGAACGGTCTCGGCGAGCAGAACCCCGTCGCTGGCCGCAATCCAGGTCAACCGCAGGCGTTCGGGCTCGAACCCGAACTGGGGCAGGATCTCCTTTAAAAGCTTGATCCGGCGGCGGGCCTTGTAATTGCCGTTGATATAGTGGCAGTCGCCGGGATTGCACCCGCTGACCAGCACGCCGTCGGCCCCCTCCAGCAGGGCCTTGATCACATACTGGGGATCGACCATGCCACTGCACATCACGCGGATGATCTTGATGTTCGGGGGATAGGACAGTCGGGATGTGCCGGCCAGATCCGCAGCGGTGTATGTGCACCAGTTGCAAAAAAAGGCGACAATGGTCGGTTCGAATTCGCTCATTTTCAAACTCCTTGTTTTTGGTTACCCACTGTTTCCAGCCTACTCATAAATGAGGATCTTTTTGTCGGGCAAGGCCGCGGAGAACGCAGCCCGGCGGAAAAAAGACCATTTATGATTATCCTGCCAGTAGTCCATCAATCTCAGCATAAATCTGTTTGTCCGTGAAGTGGCGCACCTTGGCGGCCCCGCTGGGGCAATAGGCCGCACAACTGCCACAGCCCTTGCAAACGGCTTCGTTGACCTCGCTGATATTCTTCAATTCATTGAATTCGATGGCCGAGTATGGACAAAGCCCGATACAAACCTGGCAGCCAATGCAGACATCCGGATCGATGGTCGAGATCATGGGGGCCACTGCCACCTGCCCGGAGCTGCTCAGGGCCAGCGCCTCGGCCGCCGCCCCCTTGGCCTGGGCAACCGTGTCGGGAATGTCCTTAGGGCTCTGGCAGGCCCCGGCCAGAAAGACACCACTGGAAGCCGTAGAAACCGGCTCGAGTTTGGGGTGCTCTTCCTGGAAAAAACCGTCACTGCCGGTGGTGATGCCGAAGATGCGGCAGACTTCATTGGCATCCGGACGCGGCTCCATGGCGGTACACAGGATCACCATCTCCACCGGGATTTTCACCATGCGGTCAGAAAGCGTGTCCTCGGCGGTGACGATCAGCATGCCATCGGTTTCTTCCACCCGGGTCGCTTTGCCGCGCACCATGCGCACGCCCTCGCTTTGAACGCGCTTGTAAAATTCTTCATAACCTTTGCCGAAGCAACGCATGTCGATGTAAAAATTATAAATCTGGGTGTCGTGGCCGCACTTGTCCTTTAGCAGGTGGGCATATTTCAGGGCGTACATGCAGCAGGTGCGCGAGCAGTACTCGTGGTAGTTGATGTCGCGGCTGCCGATGCAGTGCAAAATGGCGACACTTTTCGGAGGCTCGGTGAACTGGAGGCGATTGTCCGGGTCACGTTTGAGCAGCCGGCCGGCCGTCGGCCCGGTGGCATTGGAAAGCCGTTCAAACTCCAGGTTGGTAAAAACGTTGGCATACCGCCCGTAGCCGTACTGGGTCATGGGAGTGGGATCCAGCGGATCGAAACCGGTGGCGACGATGATCGAGCCCACCTCGACCTCTTCGACTTCATCCTCCATCAGATGGTTGATCGCTCGTGCTTCACAGGCACTCACGCAAAGCTTGCACTCGCAGCAGCCGCCGCAATCCAGGCAGCGGCCGGCTTCCTGCTGCGCTGCCTGCTCGGAAAAATTTTTGTCGACCTCATCAAAGCTTTGAATTCTCTGGGCTGCATCCAGATGGACGGACTGCACTCTGGGAGCGGCTTCGGTTTTTTCCGGGATCTCCTTCCAGTTGGTGCCCGGCGATTTTTCAGCGGCCTGTTCCTGCGCGTACTGCTCCAGGTCCTCACCGTTGACAAAGCGCTCAATGGCCGCCACCGCCTTGTGACCGGCGGCCACCGCCTCGATGACCGTTGCCGGTCCGGTCACGGCATCGCCGGCGGCAAATACATCAGCCATGCTGGTTTGCAGGGTGTGGGGATTGACCTTGAATGTGTTTCTCGAAGTCAGCGCCAGCCCGGGTTCTCTTTCGGCCCAGGCCACATCGATTTTCTGCCCAATGGCCGGTATCAGCGCATCGCACGCAACGACGAACTCGGAGCCTTCAACCGGCACCGGTCTTCGGCGCCCGCTGGCATCGGCCGGACCCAGCTCCGTACGAATGCATTCCAACCCGCTCACCTTCCCGTCCTGGCTGTGGATGCTGACCGGAGCCGTCAAGTAGGAAAACTCGATGCCTTCCTGCACCGCACCCTCGATCTCTTCAGGATAGGCCGGCATTTCTTTTTCGGAGCGCCGGTAAACCACCGTCACACTTTGCGCGCCAAGACGTTTGGCTACCCGGGCAGCATCGATGGCCACATTGCCGCCCCCGATCACGATGATCCGGTTGCCGGGCGCCTTGGCGCTGCCCAGGTTGGCCTCCCTCAAAAAGCGCACGGCATCGATGACATTTTCGGCCTCATCTTCTCCCGGTATGTGCATCCAGATGGAGTCATGGGCGCCGATGCCTAAAAACACCGCCGCAAAACCTTCTGTGCGCAGGTCCTCCAGGCCGAAGTCCGAACCGAACCGAACGCCGGTTTTGATTTCGATTCCGTGGCGCAGAATAAAGTTGATCTCGTTGTCCAGGACATCCGGCGGCAGACGATAGTCCGGGATTCCCACCCGCAGCATGCCGCCCGGTTGGTCAAGGGCCTCGAAAATCTTTACCTGGAACCCTTTCAGACGCAAATAATAGGCCACTGTCAGTCCGGCCGGACCGGAGCCGATCACCGCAATTTTCTCCGGCCGCTCTTCGATCGCCGGCAGCGGCAATTGGGAAAGATCCACCTGATCAGCGGCAAAACGCTTCAGATCACGAATGGCAACGGCGCTGTCCACTTCAGCCCGGCGGCACATTTTTTCACACGGGGCCGGGCAGACACGGCCCAGGGTCCCCGGCAGGGGCAGGCGCTCCATGATCAGCTTGACCGCCTCGGTGTAGCGGCCTGTTTTAATCAGCGCGACATAGCCCTGGACATTGGTCCCCGCCGGACAGGTTGTCACACAGGGGGCCCGGTCGTATTTGTCGATCAGGTAGGTAATCGGTACGGCCTGGGGGAAGGGCCGATAGATGGCCTTGCGGTTCTTGGTGCCCACATCCCATTCATTGGGAAATTCGATGGGACAGACTTTTTCACATTCGCCGCAGCCGGTACAATTGGTTTCCACGTAACGGGACTTGCGGCGGATCCTGACTTTGAAATTGCCGATAAAACCGCTCACATCCTCCACCTCGCTGTATGAAAGCAGTTCGATATTCGGCTCCTGGCCAACGGAAACCATTTTGGGGGTCCCGATGCAGGCTGCACAGTCAAGGGTGGGAAAGGTCTTGTCGTACTGGAGCATGTGCCCGCCCACCGTCGGCTGTCTTTCCACCAGGTAGACCTTGTATCCGGCCTTGGCGATATCAAGCGATGCCTGCATGCCGGCAATCCCGCCGCCCACCACCAGTGTGTTGGTGCACACGGGAAATTTCGCCGGTGTCAGCTCATATTGCTGGACCACCCGCAAGACACCGGCTCCGACCAGGGTTTTGGCCTTTTCAGTGGCCTCGGCTTCATCTTCGGTAACCCACGAAACATGCTCACGCACGCTGACCATGTGAAATGCCCGGTAGGGATTGAGGCCGGCCCGCTCACAGGCCGCGCGGAAGGTCTTTTCGTGCATCCGCGGCGAACACGACGCGACGACCACGCGGGTAAGATCGTACTGGTGGATATCTTTTTCGATCAGTTCCTGCCCGGGGTCCGAGCACATGAACAGGTAATCCCGGGATACCGCGACATTCGGCAGGGTCGCCACGTACTCGGCGACTTCTTTGACCCGCACCCGGTAAGCGATGTTGATGCCGCAGTGGCAGATATAAAATCCGATCCGTTCAGACATGGTTGGCCTCCTGCTCCAAACCCGGCTCAACGTGCTCAGCTGTCTTGATTTCATCCCCGGCAAAAACCGACTGCCACAACAATTGAGCCAGGTCCTGCACCATAATTTGATCTTCAACTCCAAGTTCCCGCACGGCTTCATTGAGCATGCGAATGCAGTATGGACAAGCCGTGGCAATCACCTCAGCCCCCGTGCCAAGCGCCTCCTGCACGCGCAGCACCCCAAAGGATTGATTGAGGGCCTCCTTGCTCCAGGCACCGCCGCCACCGCCGCCGCAACAAACGCTTCCTTGCCGGTTGTTGGGCATCTCGATCAGCTTGAGCCCGGGGATGCTCTGTAAAACACGGCGGGGCGCTTCATAGATGCCGTTGTACCGCCCCAGGTAGCACGGGTCGTGAAAAGTGACGATGCGATCGATTTCTCCCACCGGCCTTAAACGCCCTGATGCAATCAGCCGGTCGAGCAGCTCGGTGTAATGTTGACTGTCAACCGAGCCTGTCAATTCCGGATACTGCTTCTTAAAAGCATTCAGACAGTGGGGCGAGGCGGTCAGGATCTTGTGCACGCCGGCCTTCACAAACAACTCGCTGTTTTTACGAACCAGCTGCGCAAACACATCCATGGCCCCGATCTTGTGGGCCGGATCTCCGCAGCAGTTCTGCTCGCTACCGAGGGTGCCGAAGGAAACACCAGCCGTTTTGAGCAGCCGGGGCAGCACCCGACCAGATTGCTGGGCTGCGGGGTCATAGGCGGTGGTGCAGCAGATAAAAAGGCAGTAATCGTGTTCGGGGGCAAAGGGCGCAATGTCCAGCCCCTGGGCCCACTGCAGGCGTTTTTCGCGATCCTGCCCCCAGGGGTTGCCGTTTTGCGTCAGGCTGTCCAGGGGCATCTCAAAGTATGACGGGGTGTTGCCGTGGCTGACATTGAGGCCACGCACGGCCTGCATGACGTCGACAATCTCGATTCCTCGCGGGCAGAGCACCCCGCAAGCGTTGCAGGTCACACAGCTGCACACGGCCTGGTCCACGGACTGATCGCTGCCACAGTCCAGGGCAAGCTCGCGCAAAATGCGGCGCGGGTTGTAGGACGCAGCCAGGTTCCAGGGACAGGCCCCCGTGCAGGTGCCGCATTGCAGACAACTTAAAAAAGCATCCCCGACTGTGGCCCGCACCTGCTCAACATCGACTGCGGAGTTCTTGACCGCCCGGTCCTTGACGGCAGCTAGAAACACGGCCAGCGGCCGGTAGAAAAGATGCGACCATTTGCCGAAGGGGACCTCTATGACCAGCATGGGAACGGCGATGGCCAGGTGGATCACATACATGACATAAGTTCCCATGGGCCAGCCGGCCAGGCGGATGATGTGCATCAAAATGCCGGTCAAGGTGGTGAAAAACAGCAGAATCAGAAAAAGCCAGTCCGTCGGCTCGGAGTAGCGGTGGATCAACTCCTGCTTGCGACGACGGCTGCGCATCATCTCCACGGTAATGACCAGCAGCACGCCGGTGGCATAGTAGCCGAAAATGCTGGTGAAATGCCAGCTGGTGTCATCGACCTGGAACCAGCGAATGCAAACGATGATCAGCGTCATCATGGTCATGTAGCCGGTAACCAGCAGGAAATGCTTCAACCAGCGGCTGCGGTCCTCGCCGCATTGGCGCCATCGCTTCTGGGTGGCAAAGTGAACCACAAAGGCTTTGGCTTGGGTAATATAGAGGTGCAAGGGCACTTTTGTATCGGCCATGATGAAGCGAAACATGCGAAAGGCGTTGGACAACAGGAACGCCGACAGGATGGCGGCCATCACCAGATCGCCGATCTCAATCCACATCACCGGGGCAAAGGAATTGACGGCAACCCGGTCGGTGATGATGGGCCCGTGGAAGAAAATAAACAGCAGGATGATGCCCAGCGCGACTACGCCCAGCGCCCCGATCTCCCAGGCCTCAGAGAGATAAAGCCGCTTGGCGAGCCCTGTCCAGTCGTACTGGGTGGTCAGCCAGCGGCGCACGGCCATCATGGTTTCAGCCGGTTCGGCCCCCCGGGGGCAGTCCTGGTTGCACTCCCCGCAATAATAACACAGCCAGGGCTCGGGCGACTGGAGCAGCTTGTCTTTGAGCCCCAGTTGAAGATAGCGGTATATCTTTCGTGGGAACGGATTCATTCCACTGGACAGCGGGCAGGATGCGCTGCAGGCGGCACACTGCATGCAGATTTCCATGTCCCGGGCGCCAAATTGGGCCACTTCCTGGTACAGTTGGGAATCGATACGATTATCCATCAGCCCACCCCATTGCATTTCCTCATCCTGTGAGCGCACAGTTGCATCAGACCGTCTCCTCGGTCGCATCAGCGTTGCTGGTCTCAGTGAGCGCCTGCACCAGCTGCAGCAGTTCATCGGCCTCCGGCGGCTTCACCAGGTAGGCTTGCGGTCCGGGAACTCCCTGCCCGGAAGGCCGGCTGCTGAATTTCTGGCAATGATAAAAAGTCTTTTGATCAACGTCTGACAGCATGATGACCGGGATTTTTTTCAGTTTTTCATCATGCTTGAGATCCCGGTACAGCAGCATATTGCTGTCGCGGTATTGCAGGATATTGAGAATAATGAGCGCCGGGGTTTCCTCCATGATGCGCTGCAGTCCGGCAGCGCCACTTTCAACAACCACGGTTTCAAAACCGCCGCTGCCCAGGAGATTGAGCAGGAAAATGCGCATATCCGGTTCATTGCCGATGAGAAAAATCTTTTTTTTCTCCCTCTCTCGGTTCAAGGAAGTCCCCCCTTTTTCAGCAAAAAAGAGGCCAGTGGCAGGATGAAATTAACGCCTTTCCGGATAAAATTATAAAAGTTATAAGCAGTAAGCATGCCAGGCAGGCTTAAATTAATAACATGTTATTATATCAATTGGTTATGTTCATAGCGGCAGCGATCCGGCCCCGGGGCACGCCAAGCATGTTGCATCCGATGCAACACATAATTTACGATTATTATTGGTATTATTTAAAATATAACAAAATTCGTGTTGCAATAATGTTGCAACACGACAAAATGCAACACAACCAACAATTGTCGTCCGATGGCAGCAATACCTTGACTCGATGAAAATTTTTTATTATTTTTCGATACATACACAGGATCAAAACGAATCATCCCTGAACAACCCATTGAGCCTTTGAACCCTTTTGGCGGAGGGGTGCCGCTATGATTGCCGGGCCAAACCATCATCACCGGGATCGGTTGCCATTCAGACTGGCCATTGTCGGCGGCGGACGGGCCTGCAAATTTTTCCTGGAACTCATTAAAAACGAATCTTTGCCCCTGCTGGATATCGAACTGGTCGGGGTTTGCGATATCGATTCCGAGGCCGAAGGACTGTTGCTGGCCCGGCAGATGGGGATACCCACCACAGCTGATTTCCGGGATTTCTTTAAAATTAAAGACCTCGATGCAATCATTGAACTGACCAACAGCCGGGATGTTCTGCTGGAGCTCATCCAGCTACGGCCGAAGCGGGTGGGAGTGGTGGAGCACAATATCGGCAAACTGCTGAGAACCCTGTTTACCATCAACCAGCGACTCAAGGAGGCCGAACACCAGGTGCTCCTTGAAAAAATGTCGTCCGATTTTCTGATCCAGCAAAGCAATGCCGCCATCGCCGTCTTAAATACCGATTTTACGATTGCCGAAGCCAATGAGGCCTATTTGAAGATGGTGGGCAAAGCTAAAAAAGAAGTTCTCGGCTCTTATTGCTACGAAACATACTACGGGTTGAGCGCCCCGTGCTCGATTGCCAGGCCCACCCTGAAATGCCCCATGGTGGAAACCATGAAAACCGGCAAGTCGGCCCACGTCATCCATGAATTCTCCGGCGCCCGGGAAGACTTCAGCTATGGCAACATTGTCACCTATCCCCTCAAAGACCGGGATGGGGAAATCATTCGCATCATTGAAATATGGCGCGATGTCACCGAGGAAATTGCAATCCGTTGTGCGCAACGACTGGAGGAAATCAAGGCGGACCTCAACCGGATGGTTCAGGAGGACCGCATGATTTCCCTGGGAAAACTGGCGGCCAGCTGCGCTCACGAGATCAACAACCCCATTCAGGGGCTGCTGACTTTCAGCCACCTGCTGCAGGAAATGGTGACAGACAATCAAATCGACCCGCGGGACATCCAAAAGTTCAAAGAATACCTGGCCATCATGTCAACGGAGCTGGAGCGCTGCGGCAACATCGTCTCCGGGCTGCTGTCATTTTCCCGTGAAACTTCGCAGGAATTTGTCGATATCAGCATGAACGACGTGATTGAGGCGGTTGTTTCCCTGACGCGCCACAAGATGGAACTTCAAAATATTCGGCTCACCGTGGATCTTTGCCGGGAAATGCTGCTTCTCAGGGGGGATCCGAACTGTCTGCAGCAGTGCGTGCTCAATCTGATTTTCAATGCCATCGAGGCGATGCCCCAGGGCGGTGAGCTGCTGGTAAAATCTCGATTGGATAAAAACAGGAAACGCTTTCAGGTGGAAATTCAAGACACCGGCTGTGGCATTCCCGCTAAAGACCTGGATCATGTATTTGACCCGTTTTTCACCACCAAACCGGACGGGGAAGGAACCGGCCTGGGACTGTCGATTGTCTACGGTGTTATCAAAAACCATGACGGCAAAATAAAGGTGCGCAGTTCGCCGGGACAGGGAACCACTTTTACACTGACATTTCCTGCCAAACGCCCGTGAAGAACGGACGGATGCTTCCCGCTCGGACCGAACCGCCCTACCCCTTTGAAGACATCCGGTTTTACAGGCAACGTCGGCCGGGAGGATTGTTATGGCTGAAAAGCTGCAAATCATGATTGTCGATGATGAAAAGATCGTGCGCGAATCTTTTCTGCACTGGTTCGAAAAGGATGGCCATACCGTGGCAACCGCCGCCTCCGGGTTTGAAGCCCTGGAAAAGATCGAAAAATTCCCCTATGAAATTCTTTTCGTGGATATCAAGATGCCCGGCATGGACGGTCTCGAACTGCTCGAAAAGATAAAAACCGATTATCCCGACACCACCGTGATCATAATAACCGCCTATGGATCGATCGAATCGGCGGTCAGGGCGATGAAAATGGGCGCCAGCGACTATCTGCTCAAACCGTTTAAACCGGAACAGCTTTCGCTGGTCCTTGAAAAAATTAATCAGCAGAAAAAACTGACCTCTGAATACAACTACCTGAAAGGGTGCCTGGAAAAAATCACCCGCTTCGACAATATCATCGGCCAAGCCGAGCCGATGAAGAAAATCTTCAAACTGATCCCGGAGGTGGCCAGAAGCGACGCGTCCATCCTGCTGACCGGAGAAACCGGGACTGGCAAGGAATTGATCGCCAAGGCCATTCATGCCAAAAGCTCCCGGGCCCATTTGCCGTTTATTGCCATCAACTGCGGGGCCGTGCCGGACTCCCTGCTGGAAAGTGAACTTTTCGGTCATCGGAAGGGAGCGTTTACCGGGGCCACCCATTCAACCAAAGGATTTCTCGAGGTTGTTTCCGGCGGCACCCTGTTTCTGGATGAAATTGGTGAGATCAGCGCCAAAATGCAGATCGATCTGTTGCGCGTGCTGGAGGAAAAGCAAATTACGCGGCTGGGCAGCACAGCACCCACAAGCGTTGATTTTCGTCTGATCTCCGCCACCCGCCGCAATCTTGAGACCGCCATTGCCGAAGGATCGTTTCGGGAGGATTTTTATTACCGCATCAACGTCATTCACATCCCTGTGCCTCCTTTACGGGCGCGCAAGGAGGATATTCCGCTGTTGATCGAACATTTCCTGAACAAGTACAGCCAGGAAATGTCCAAGCGCGTGGACCGCATCTCAGCCGAGACGATGCAGCTGTTAAAACAGTATCACTGGCCGGGCAATATCCGGGAGTTGGAAAACGCCATTGAAAGGGCGGTCGTGCTGGCCAAATCCCGGACGCTGGCGGCATCGGACTTCGCATTTCTGAAACCCGCTTTGACTCCGGCCCCCGAGTCACAGGCTTTGCGTGACATGGAAACAGCCCACATTCTTAAAGTGCTGGATGAAAACGATTGGAACATCACCCGCGCTTCGGCGGTGCTGGGCATCAACCGGGTCACCCTGCATAAAAAAATAAAACGGTTGGGACTGCGAAAACCCCCACCCTGAAATATTCGGACCATTGACTGATTCACAAATGCAAAGCAAGAAAACCATCGGTGTGATTGCCCTGGGAGATGTCCCTGCGATTTTTCTCAAAGTAATCGCCGCCAATATTTCCGGGTACCTGAAAATCGACGCCGAGATTCTGCCATCAGTCGCCCACCCACATTATGCCCTGGACAAACATCGCCTTCAATATGACTGCGGTCTCATTTTGAAAAGCATGGCTGCTGAAAATTTTGACGGGTATGAAAAGGTCATCGGCGTTTTAACCGTTGACCTCTTTGTCCCCATTCTCACCCATGTTTATGGAGAAGCCCGGCAGGCGGGCAAAATCGCGCTGGTTTCAACCTTTCGCATGGGAGGCAATCCGCAAAGCAAAGCCGAACCGTCCGCCCTAGTTTACGAGCGCACGGCAAAAGTCGCCTTGCACGAGATCGGGCACCTGTTTAACCTGCGGCACTGTGAAGATCAAAGATGCTTGATGCACTTTTCCGGCAACCTTGACACCCTGGATAGCACCCCGCTGTATTTCTGCCGCTATTGCACAGCGTATTTTCGCGATGCACTGAAACGGCGCTGACAATCCACCGCCTGATTGCTTTTTCGAAAAGGGTTGATGTCGCTCAAAATTAACTTTTTACGATTGCGTCATTTTTTCGCAGTACCGAGAAACTGCTGCGCCAGAACATCCCAATCCAGTCCGGGGAAACTGCCGAACACATCCCCGATCGGCTCCCCACCGGTGGCTGCCAGCTTTTCATATTCTTCTCCCAGCATCCCCATGAGGGTGGCGACCTCCTGTTCCATCCAACGAAAACTTTCATCGGCGAAAAAAAGGCTTTTGAGGTCCCTTCGCGGCCTGACCGGTTCCATGATCATCAACCAGCCTTGCTCGTAAGGATCTTGATGGACGATCTGCGGGTGTTCACGGGCCTTGTGATTCACGGCCAGCACGGTGCCGGATGCCGGCGACAGCACCGCCGCCTGGTGGCCGGCACGTGCAAATGTCCACCCGACTCGATTCTGTTTCAACCGCTCTCCCAGGGGCGGAAGATTCAGTGCTTCCGGCGCCCCGAACAGTTTGCCGCTAAAATCATCGAGCCCCACTCGGAGCCTGCCGCCGTGCTCGAAACGGATCCAGCTGTGCCCCATGTGATAGTAATACCCCTGCGCCATTTTATAACCTGAAGCCAGGAGATAGACAGGCGCACCGGGGGGGGCGGCCACATCCGCCTCATCGAGCATCTGATCAAAGGCGCAATGGTAGCATTCGTAATTGAGACTGCAGATCTTGGGCGCATCGATGCGTCCGGTCAAGCAATGGCGACACGGCCGGGAGGCACCGGAATACGTCTTCTGGAGATACTCGACCCATTTGGGGGCGATGTCTTTGGAGTCATCACCGTCACCGATTTTCATGGCCTTGCGCATCCCTTTATCAAAGGCGCAATTGTTACAGTCATAGGCGCTGTCACAGATGCGGAAATTCACCACCCCGGCTTTCATCCAGATGCACTCATTTTCAAGCACCTGAAAACCAACCAGCTGCGGGACCCTCCCTGGTTTTCCGGGTCCTTTTCTCCTTCTTGATAGAGCTGTCGACATTTTGCGGCCTCCTTTTGCTTCTTGGATTAACAGGCGACATCGCCTGATTGCCCACGGCAGCAATATGGATTGCAAGCAGGATGCCACTTTTCGGGGGTATTAAAATTTTCTATGATAACAGATAGTTTGCAAAATCAAGGGGCAAGGCGTGGCAAAGCCGATGGAGACGGAAGTGATTGATTCGGCAACAGTTTTCAAGCAACGATGAAGCCCAAAGGTATTAAGCTACATAAATTCATTGAGTTAGACTGTGTTGCTTTTAACAACAGCGACCGTGGCAATTGTTTGCACTTTTCGGTCGCAAAATTCCAATGAAAAGGCTGCCGGGGTAAAAAGGGTTGATGGCGCTCGAAAATGACTTTTTACGAGGCTGTCAAAATTGAAAGCTGCATCATCAGGGCAGCAGATCATGTTTTTTCATCTTGCGCCATAAGGTGGTGCGGTTGATGCCCAGCGCAGCGGCGGCCTTTTTGCGATTCCAGTCGGCTTGTTGCAGGGCATCCAGCAGTCGGTCGCGTTCCCGCCGATCCAAAGCCGCGCCATTGGGTGCACCGTAGATTTGATCTGGTTTGCGGGCGGTCTTTTTTTTGTGCAGATAGGCCGGCAGGTGTCGCGGCTCGATGAAATCTTCGCGGCAGATAATCAGGGCATGTTCCAGAATATTTTCCAGCTCGCGCACGTTGCCCGGATAGCTGTAGTTAAGCAGAATCTCCATGGCCGCTTCGGAAATGCCGACCCGCCGATCGTCGCGGGCGGCGCTGATCCGGCGCAGGATGTGGTGAATGAGAAGTGGGAGATCGACCCGGCGCTCCTTGAGATCCGGCAGTTCGATCCGGAAAACATTCAGGCGGTAGTAAAGATCTTCTCGAAACTGCCGCTTTGCCACCAGGCGCTCCAGGTTCCGGTTGGTGGCTGAAATGATCCGGACATCGACTTTTTCGGTGCGCCGGCTGCCCAGGGGATAAAATTCCCGGTCCTCGATGACCCGCAGCAGTTTGGCCTGCAGGGCCAGGGGCAGTTCCCCGATCTCATCCAGAAAAATTGTGCCCCCGTCAGCCTCATTGAAGCGACCGGGCTTGTCGCGATCCGCGCCGGTGAAAGCTCCTTTGGCATAACCGAACATTTCCGACTCCAGCAGATTATCGGGAATGGCCGAACAGTTGACCTTGACCAGCGGTTTATCAGCCCGCCGGCTGGCGGAGTGAATGATGCCGGCCAGCAGGTCTTTTCCGGTCCCGGTCGCCCCCTCGATGAGAATGGTCGCATCGGTGGCGGCCACCACATTGACCATTTCGAAAATTTTCTGCATGCCCGGATCTTTGCCGATCATGTCATGGAAGCTATACTTGGCGCTGATGGCCCGGTTGAGCTGCCGCACGAGGGTCAGGTCGTGAAAGGTGACCAGGCCGCCGACAATGGCCCCCTTCTCGTTGCGCAGCGCCAGGTAGTTGGCCCGCACCGGGATGGTTTCGCCGTCTTTGGTGATCATTTTCCCCTGCCGGCTTTGACGGGTGCTGCCGTCGGCAATGGATTCTTTGAGCAGGCACATATCATGGGCACTCTCGCCTTCGAATATGATGCTGCATGATTTTCCCAGAACCTGGCGGCGGTCAAATCCGGAAATCTTTTCCGCCTGGTGATTGAAAAACGTGATGTGGCCGCCCCGGTTGACCGCAAAAATTCCGACATCCAGATTGTCCAGAATGATCCTGAAGCTGCGCTCCCCGTAATGAATGCGATTGACCAGATCCGCAATCGGCGTGTGGTCCTGCAAAATTGTCAGGCAGCCCACCATTTTCTGCCGCCGGTCATATATGGGCGTGGCCAGACGGGTGAGCAGACGCCTGGTTTCGGTATCATTGATAATTTCCACATCCGGCTCTGCGGTGGCCGGATCGTCTTCTCCCCTTAACAGGCACTGGACCATGCAGGGCACCCCGGTGAAGATCTCCCGGCAGTCCTGCCCCAGGACCTCATTTTCCTTTAACCCCATCAGCGCCTGGGCGGTGTAGTTCATGGAAGTGATCTTGTGGTTCGAGTCGACCGTGAAAGCCCCGATGCTCAACTCGTCGAGCAGTTCCAGCCACTGGTCGCAGGGGATGCTGACGTCACTTCCGGCGATGTTGGTCTGTTGCATTATCTCATGGTCCGCTAAAAAGCGTTTGACAATCTAGTAACGAAAAAATCTTTTCAAAACGCAAAAAGAGTCAAACTCTGGTTGCCGGCAGCTGAATCGTGAAAACGGTTCCCTGCCCCTGGCGACTTGAAACGTCAATCACGCCGTTGTGGCGCTCGACAATTCCGTAGACGGTGGACAGCCCGAGCCCCACTCCGAAACCCTCTTTTTTGGTCGTAAAAAACGGTTCGAAGACATGGGCCAGATCATCGGGCGCAATCCCCTGCCCGGTATCTTTGACCGTGATCGATATCTGCTCTTTGTCCGCCTGATAACGGCCTTCAATGGTCAGTGTTCCGCCGTCGGGCATGGCATCGATGGCATTGAAGATCAGGTTGATGATGCATTGCTGCAGCTGGTTGAAATCACCCATCACCGGCGGCATATCCGCGGCCATGGAGGTGATCAGCTCGATGTTGCTCAGTTCCAGTTTGTGCCGGCTCAAGATGGTGCAGCGCTCGATCAGTTCGCTGATCTGCAGCGGGCTGAATTGCGGCGGCGACATGCGCGAAAAGGTGAGCAGGCTGGAAACAATCCGGGAACAGCGCTGGGTTTCGTTTTCCACCAGCTCCAGGTATTGCTTGAACTTGGCGTGCTGATTTTCTTCCAGGGGGCCGCGATTGATGATCTTTATCATCAGCCGCAGGTAGTTTAAAATTCCCGACAGAGGGTTGTTGATCTCGTGCACCATGCTGGCCGCCAGCCGGCCCAGGGACATCATTTTGTCCTGGTGCAGAATGCGCGCCTGATCGGCGACTTCCCGTTCCAGCTTGCGGATTTCACGCAAATCTCGGAAAAAACACACTCGCCCCTCACGACGATCGTTGGTGAACAATTCCGCCGCCGATGCCTGCACGGGAACTTTGCGGCCGGATTTGTCCCGCAGGTGGGTTTCAAACAGAAAAAGCCGGTTTTTGCCGCCGTACCCGTTGGCGGCCAGCGCCTCCTTCAACCGTGCCGCCTCGCCCGGAGCGAAAAACTGCGCCAGGCTCATCCGGTTGATGACTTCTTGCTTGTCGTAGCCCACCAACTGCTGCATGCTGTGATTGTAAGTTATCACCACATCGCGCTCGTCGCAGCCCAGGATGCCGTCCATGGAGTTTTCAATGAGATTGCGCTGAAAACCAATGCTTTTGAGCAGCTGCTGGCTGGTGGCCGCCTTCTCCTTTTCCAGCAACTCTGTGTAATCCTTGAGCTGCCTTCTGGAGGTGTAGCGCTGCCGGGCCCGCTGCAGGGCCAGGCGCAGCGCTTCATCGCTGATGGGCTTGGTGATAAAATCAGATGCATCCAGCTGCAGGGCCCGGATGGCCAGGTCCATTTCCCCGAAGGCCGTCGCTACAATGACCTCGATGTCGGGATCGGCTTTTTTCAGGGTTGCGAGCACCTCCAGGCCGTCCATGCCCGGCATGCGAATGTCGGTCACCACGATCTGCGGCGACAGGGCTTCGCACAGGCGGATGCCCGTCGGCCCATCCGGGGCGGATTGAACCTCATAGCCGGCATCTTCCAGCGCCATGGTCAAAACATCCCGGATATCCTCTTCATCGTCGATCAAAACGATTTTCCAGTCAGCCAATCCGGTCATCGATTCTTTCCTGCTCCGCTATGATGGTAGAGACCCTGTAACCGTAGCCTTTCCCGCATTGCAGGTCAATGAAAATTCGCGTTATCCCTCCGCCGTCCTAATGCATGCTTTTGAATTCCGGAAATGAATTAAGTATGGCCCCCGGAATTGCGAAGCTCACAGCCCCATTTTCTTTTCGATGGATTGCTGTTGTTCCGGTGTAACTTCCCGCAATACTTTTTTGGCCTGCCTGTAGCGCCATACTCCCCAGATCAGGAGGATACCGGAAAATACGATAAAACTCCACCCGCCAACATATAATAAGGGATGATCCAGGTATTTTATAAAACCGATTCCCACTACCAGAAACGTCAGGGAAGTCCGCA
The DNA here is from genome assembly GCA_964527835.1 of uncultured Desulfosarcinaceae bacterium. Lineage (GTDB taxonomy): Bacteria > Desulfobacterota > Desulfobacteria > Desulfobacterales > JAFDCJ01 > JAFDCJ01. Next base: position 42,362 of record CAZGNV010000014.1, read on the forward strand.
AGAAAGCGAGCAGCGTTCTCTCGTTGGCCATGACGGTGCGTCCAATGGACAAAAGATTAACGGGATCGCCCCTGGTGCGATCTGAAAGGTCATTCATTTTTTTTGGCCGCCTCCCTTCCATAAGTTTGCAGAAGATAAAACCTTTTACATTGGATGAAAAACGTCTTTGTTTTCGTCATCCGTCTACCCCGCAGGCACTGAGAAAATCGTAATAAAGAGAAGCACTGCGGCAACCAAACGCATGGCCAGTTTTTCCAAGGGCTTTTGGGAGACATTGACCGCCACCAGGCATTGTAGTGCATAGTAAAACGCGAAGGCCCTGGAGGCCAGGGCGAGGATCGTGAGGGTGTCGAAGGCGGCCAGGACGATGGCGACGCCGCAGAGAAACAGATAGGCGTGTCGGGAGTCGATATGCTGCCTGGTGGTCTCGGTTATATTCCCCCCGCCGGCGATGGTGTCGGCTACAGCCGCACTGAACTGGCTCAGAACGGCGGCGGCGATCAGAGGCACCGCAAGCAGGGAGGAGGCCTTGTCTGCCAGCATGATGAGCCCATTGTCCTCGACCTTGCCGCCGAGAAAGTGCATCAACGGCGTGGCCGTTGCTTTCATAAGGTCCTTGGTCTTTTCGCCCATTTGCTTATTTTCCATTTCAGGAAGCGGGATCGATGCCCTCTTTAAGTGACCAACTCATGGCCAGGATGCCGCCACGGCTGATGAGGGGGGACGCGTATTTTTAGTGAAACCAAAAGGGGCAAAAACTGCAAGGCGTAAATTTGTATAATTACATGGCATTGCAACTGCTAAAATGACGACCAACGAAATTATTGCCTTAACGAGGTCGGATAGATGAAAAGCTTTCTGGTTGACTCAAACGCCATATTGGCCATTTTGCTTGATGATCCCGCCTGGGCTGACTGGTCTGAACACCCACCGTGCATTTGGTTCCATATCGGCGATCATTGACAAGGCTCATTTGGCCCAGTCTTCTACTTCTAAATTAACGATACGTTCGAACTCCTTTACATTATGAGTGACGACGATTAATTTATTTGCCATGGCGACGGAAGCGATTTGAAGATCTCGCTCGCTAATGACTATGCCGTCTTTTTCTAGTCGCGTTCTGATAATTGAATATTTACGGGCCGCAAGATCAGAAAAAGGAAACAATTCAATTTGCGAACGAATGCGATCGATTTTATTGCGTCGTTCTTTCTTTTTTGACGGCGACTTTTCGATACCATAATAAATTTCAGCCAAGGTAAGCGCACAAATCGACAAATCGGAGGGCTTATGGTTTCTAATTTTTTTCAGGAGCCTGTCATCTCCGCGCATCCAATAGCTGACAATGTTGGTATCAAGCAAATAAATCAATTTGCGGACTCGTCTAAATCAAAGTGTTTTGATGGCAGTGCTTTTGGAACTTCAAACTCCGGATCGGGTGTGAAAATGTCCCAGAAGCCGGAAGGCCAATCTGATGTTTCCAGTGGCTCCAGAATGACTCTTTTGCCTTTTTTGTAAATTTTGACCTCTGAGCCTTTAAAGCGGAATGCCTTTGGGAGTCGAACGGCCTGGGATCGGCCATTTTTAAACAATTTTGCGGTGGTCTCCACTATTGATCACCTCCTAGGAATGATTGGTATAGTCCAGTATATATCCTATTTCTTTTTAAGTCAAACCAATTTGCTTGAATTTTCGAAAAACAGTTCGGGACACTTCAGTTATCAAGAATCGTCCAAGAGGCCAGGCTTCTGGCGCCACAGTTAATGCTGAAATTCCAAAGCCTTGTCAGCGGCCGGTCTTCGAAGGGCTTTTGCAAAAAGTCCACCGCGCCGCCTCGCCCGGAGCGCAAAACTGCGCCAGGCTCATCCGGTTGATGACCTCTTGCTTGTCGTAGCCCACCAACTGCTGCATGCTGTGATTGTAAGTTATCACCACATCGCGCTCGTCGCAGCCCAGGATGCCGTCCATGCCCGGCATGCGAATGTCGGTCACCACGATCTGCGGCGACAGGGCTTCGCACAGGCGGATGCCCGTCGGCCCATCCGGGGCGGATTGAACCTCATAGCCGGCATCTTCCAGCGCCATGGTCAAAACATCCCGGATATCCTCTTCATCGTCGATCAAAACGATTTTCCAGTCAGCCAATCCGGTCATCGATCGCTTCCTGCTGGTATGATGGTGGTGATCCTGCAACCGTAACCTTTCGCAGCGTGCAGGTCAATGAAAATTGAAGCCTCCGGCGGCAAACCGCGGGCAATGTCTTCCGGCAACCACGGCTGCTAGTCCAGCCGCTTGCTGAAACGGTTGACCGCCCCGGCAAAGACAATGATCCCCAGCAGCGCCATGGCGGCGAACTGGTGCCACAAAACCTCAAAACCCGCGGCCTTGAGAAAAATGCCCCGGATGATGACCAGAAAATAGCGCAGGGGATTTAAATAGGTGAACCACTGCACCACGGTGGGCATGTTGGCAATCGGAAAGACAAAACCGCTGAGCATGAAAAACGGCATGATGAAAAAAAAGTTGGTCATCATGGCCTGCTGCTGGGTGCGCGAAACCGTGGAAATGAAAAGACCAATGCCCAGGGTGCTGAGCAGAAAAACACCGGTGGCCGCCATCAGCAGCCAGGCGCTGCCCGCCATGGGAATCTTAAACCACAAAATCGCGAAAACAATCACCATCACCATCTGGGCCTGGGCGATGATGATAAAGGGGATGGTCTTGCCCAGAATCAGCTCGGAGGCTTTCAGCGGGGTGACGATCAACTGCTCCATGGTGCCGGCTTCTTTTTCCCGCACAATGGCCATGGAGGTAAACAGCAGGGAGAGCAGCATCACCAGAAACGCCACGATGGCCGGCACGTAAAAATACTGGCTGTCCAGGTTGGGGTTGTACCAGGTGCGGATGCGGCCGTCTATTTCGCCGTAGTCGATTTTGCGGCCATACAGCTCCCGGATCAGATGGACATTGAAATTGTCCAGCACGGTGGTGGTGTAAGCGATTCTCACCGAAGCCATGTTGCTCATGGAACCATCGACCAGGATCTGGACCTCGGCCGTCTGCCCCTTGCGAATGCGGCTGCTGAAATCCGGCCCGATTTTAACCCCCATGTCGATCTTGCGCTTCATCAACAGACGGTCCAGATCCCGGGGGTGCTCCACGAAATGGGTGATGCGAAAAGTCTTGTTGCCCGCAATGGCATCCACCAGGCGGCGGCTTTCCTTCGTGCGGGATTGATCCAGCAGCCCCACGCGGATGTCGCGCACATCGGTGGTCACCACGTAGCCAAAAACGATCAGCTGGATCAGCGGCGCAATCACCAGCAACGGCCGGTTTTTCTTGTCCCGAAACAGCTGGATGAATTCCTTGCGCACCAGCTCGCGCACCCTGATCCAGCTCATGTCACAGGCCCTCCCTTTTCAACACCAGCAGGTTCACCGTGCCCAGGAAGAAAAACATGGCCAGCAATACCAGGTAACTGGACCACAGGTGCCAAAAATCCAGGTTGCGCAGGTACAACCCGTTGAGGATGTCAATATAGTAGGTTGCCGGCACGATGCGCGTGACCAGCTTGAGAACCGGCGGCATGTTTTCCACCGGAAAAACGAAATTGGAAAGCAGCAGCGACGGCAGATAGGTCACCAGGATGGCCAGTTGATTGGCCACCAGCTGGGATTTGGTCAACGTGGAAATCAGCAATCCGACGCCCAGAGCAACCCCCAGGTAAATCGATGAAGCAATCACCATCAGCCAGAAGCTGGATTTGATCACCACGCCGAACAGCGCCTGGCCCATTAAAATGGCCACCAGCACGTCGGCCATGCCGATAAAAAAATACGGCAGGGCCTTGCCGGCCAGAAATTCCGCCGCTCCCAGCGGCAGGGAGCGGATGGTTTCCATGGTGCCGTTTTCATATTCCCGGGCGATCACCAGGGAAGTCAGCAGGGCTCCGACAATCATTAAAATCAGCGCCACGATGCCCGGCACGATGAAATTGCGGCTTTCCAGATCTTCGTTGAACCACACCCGGATGCGGCCCTGTACCGGGGGCTTGATTTCTTCCCTGCCGTGGTGGTTGAGAAATTGCACCAGCTGGCGCCGGTTGGCCCGGGCGATGAAGGCCGTAATGTAGCCCCGGGTGATGCCGGCAAAATTCGGATCGCTGCCGTCGATGATCACCTGCAACGGCGAGGGCCGGTCCGCCTTGAGCTTGGCCGTCCAACCGGGCGGAATGATGATGCCCATCAGCGCCTGGTTGTGATCCAGGTAGTCGATGACGGCGGCCGTGTTGGGAAGATGGGCCGTGACGTTAAAATAGGCCGATGCGTCCAGCTGCCGGATGAAGTCCCGGCTGCCGCGCGTCTGATCCTGGTCGACGACCACGGTGGTGACATTTTCCACATCCAGGCTCAGGGCGTAGCCGAAAAGCAGGATCAGCAGCAGCGGGATGAAAAACGCCAGGTAAAGACTGCGAAAGTCCCGGATGAGATGGTAATATTCCTTCCTGGCCACCGCCTGTACTTTGCGCAGGTTCACCTTTGCTCCCCCACCAGTTTGACGAAGGCATCGTTAAGCGTGGCCGAGGACCGGCCGGGAAACAGATCGGCGATAATCTGCGCCGGGGAACCGTCGGCCACGATTTTGCCGGCGTTGATCAGAATCACCCGGTTGCAGTGCCGGGCTTCTTCCATGTAATGGGTGGTCACAAAAACCGTGACCCCCTGTCCGGCCAGCTGTCGGATAAATTCCCAGAAGTGCCGGCGGGTGATGGGATCCACCCCGGAGGTGGGTTCATCGAGAAACAGGATTCGGGGCTGATGCAGCAGGGCGCAGCCCAGGGCCAGCCGCTGGCGCCAGCCCGGCGGCAGCTCCCGGGTCAGTCGCCCGCTGACCGGCTCCAGGCGGGTGGTTTTCAGCACCCAGTCCGTGCGCTCCGCCCACAACCGGGGCGCCACATTGTAAATGCCCAGGTAAAAACGGATATTTTCCAGCGGCGTCATGTCCAGGTAAAGGGAAAATTTCTGGGACATGTAACCAATGCGCTGCTTGATTGCTTCGGAGCGGGTGAATATATCCAGTCCGGCCACCTGGCCCGAACCGCTGCTGGGGGTGATGATGCCGCACAGCATGCGAATGGTGGTGGACTTGCCGGCGCCGTTGGGACCCAGAAAGCCAAAAATCTCGCCCCGCTCAACGGCAAAGGAAATCCGGTCGACGGCAACAAACTTGCCGAAGGTTTTGGTCAAATTCTTCACACGGACGGCATCAGGTTCCAAAACGGTCCTCGGCCAATGTGGCGTCGGCAGCCAGGATGCGCTGGATCATGGCCTCTTCAAGATTGTCGAAACCGGCCTGAATCCGGTCCGGCGGGCCGGTGGCCAGAATGCGTCCATTGTGCATGAGCATCAGACGGTCGCATTTCTCCCCTTCATCCAGGTAGGCCGTGGAAACGAAAATAGTCATGCCGCCGGCGCGCATCTGCGCCAGGATGCTCCAGAATTCCTGCCGCGACACCGGGTCCACCCCGTTGGTGGGCTCGTCCAGGATCAGCACTGCGGGCTGGTGCACCAGCACGCAGGCCAGGCCGAGCTTTTGCTTCATGCCGCCGGAAAGATCACCGGCCCGGCGGTCCACAAAGGGCAGCAGGTTCGAAAAGCCCAGGTAGCGCTGCCGGCGCCGGCGGCGCTCCCGGCCGTAAATACCGAAGATATCCATGAAAAAATCCAGATTTTCTCCGACGCTCAAATCCGGGTACAGGCCGAAGCGCTGGGGCATGTACCCGATCAATTCCTTGACCCGGGCCCGTCGGGCGACCGCGTCCAGCCCCCGGATGTAAATCCGGCCCTCGGCCGGTTGGATCATGCCGGCCACCATACGCAGCAGCGTCGTCTTGCCGGCCCCGTCGGATCCCACCAGTCCCACGGTTTCCCCCCGGCAGATGCTGAAAGTCGCCTCGCCCACCGCGGTCAGCTCCCCGAATTTCTTCACTACGGCGTCCAGCCGAATCATGGGAACTTCCGCCCCGGGGGTTGCCGGCGGCAGGTGCGCTGAAAACGAATTGTCACTTGAACCAGGCATCGGCGGGCATTCCGGGTTTGAGCTCTAGCTGGGGGTTGTCGATGGAGATTTTAACCAGGTAAACCAGTTTCACCCGTTCCTTGCGGGTCTGGATGATTTTGGGGGTAAATTCCGCTTCCGGAGAAATATAAGCCACCGTTCCTTGATAGACCCGGTCGGGAAACGTGTCGATTTTCACATCCACCGGCTGGCCGGGTTTGACCTTGCCGATTTCAGTCTCATCCACGAACACCTTGAGATCGACCCGCGACAGCTTGGCCAGCGACAATACCTCGCGCCCCGGCGAAACCACTTCGCCGGGCTCCACGTTGCGGCTGAACAGGATCCCGTCAAAAGGGGCCTTCAATTGCGTATAGGACAGCTGAATCTTTGCCAGGTCCAGTGAAGCGCGGGCCAGCTGAACCCGGGCCCGGGCGGCTTTAATCTCCCGGCGGGTGGTTTCGACGTCCGCCAGGTTGGCCCGGGCCTGGGCGAGGGCGGCCCGGCCTTCGGCCAGCCGCGCCTCGGCCGCCTGGATCTGCTCCTTGCGATAGCCTTCCTTCATCAACGCGTAAGCCTGGGCGGCGCGTTCATATTCCTTCAATGCCGTGGTGTACTTCAGATTGACGGCATCGCGGTCCTTTTCGGCGATGATCTTTTTGCGGTAAAGGGTGTCAAAACGCTTCTTGTCCTTGCGGGCCTCTTCCATGGTGACCCGTGCCTCTTCAAGGGCCAGCCGCGCCCGCTGTACTTCCCGGGCCCGGTAGCCGGCCTTGAGTTCGGCCAAACGGGATTCAAGCGCCTTTACCGCAGCCCGGGCCTTTTCAACCCGGGCGGGGAGTACTTCGCGCTGCTGCTGCAGAACGATCTGCAGCTGTTTGACTTTTTCAATGGCCTGCTCCAGCTCAGCCCGCGCCTGGTCCCGCCGCGCTTCAAATTGCTCCGGACCGAGCACGGCCAGCACCTGACCCCGGGAAACGCGCTGTCCTTCATCCACGCGCACTTCGCTGACCGCCCCGGCGACCTGAAATGCCAGCTCTGACTGGACAGCGGCCTCAATGGTCCCCGAGTAATAAAGGGCGGCGTGGCGCTGCCGGTACTGCCCGACATACACGAAAGCGCCCACTGCCAGCAGCAGCACCGCAAATACAACCAGAATCAAACGTTTTTTCACTGCCTGCACCCCTGTTACAACCGCCTTGGGCAAAAACAACCTGAAACACCGGGGCCACCCCCGCTGTCGCCTACCTTTATCCGAAAGCGGTTTAACTTGTCAATGGATACTCTGATCAGCAAAGAAGGAAAAATCCTTGTCTGCCGCCACGGCCCGGTATATACTGCCACCAGTGACAGCGGCTATCGTACCGTATCGATTGGAGATCGGTTACCATGTTGTTTAGGCAAGGTTGAGGATTACATGCAGCCCAACAGGATCCTGGTCATTGACGACGAAGCGGTCATCTGTGATGCCTGTCGTCTGGCGCTTTCAGATTACGGGTTTGCGGTGGATACCTGCCAGAGCGGGCGCCGGGGGCTGGAGATGCTGATCGGCGGTCAATACGATCTGGCCCTGCTGGATATGAAGCTGCCGGATCTGGGCGGGCTGGAAATTCTGCAGACCATCAAAAAAGACCGCCCCGAGGTATATATCATTATCATCACCGGCTATTCGAGTGTCGAAAACGCCGTCGAAGCCATGAAACTGGGCGCCTTCGACTACCTGTCCAAGCCCTTTGTTGATGATGAACTGGTGCTGGCCGTGCAAAGGGCCATGGAAAGCAAGCGCCTGAAAGAAGAAAATCTGGCGTTGCGCAGCCAGCTCAGCGAACGTTACGACTTTGGCAACATCATCGGTGAAAATCCCGGGATCATCAAGATATTCGACCAGATCCAGAAAGTCGCCCCCACCGACAGTACGGTCCTGCTTTGCGGGGAAAGCGGAACCGGCAAGGAACTGTTCGCCCGGGCCATCCATGCGCACAGCCAGCGCGCCTCGCGCCAGTTTGTGGCCATGGATTGCAGCACCTTTTCCTCATCATTGCTGGCAAGCGAGCTGTTCGGACATGTTAAAGGGGCCTTTACCGGGGCGGTCAAGTATAAGGCCGGCATTTTCGAGGTCGCCGACCACGGCTCCCTTTTTCTGGACGAAGTCGCCAACCTGGACCTCGAAATCCAATCCAAACTGCTGCGGGTCATGGAATCCGGTGAATTCAAACCGGTGGGCGCCAGCATGGTCAAAAAGGCGGATGTGCGCATTATCGCCGCCACCAACCAGGACCTGCAATCCCTGGTGGACGAGGGCCGCTTCCGGGAAGATCTTTACTACCGGTTGAGCGTGTTTCCCGTCTTGATCCCCCCCCTGCGGGACCGCAAAGATGATATCCCCCGGCTGCTTTACCATTTCTTAAAGTTGTACTGCCGCCAGACCGGCAAACGGGTCGACGGTTTTACCGACGAGGCCCTTGAAATGCTGGTCAACCACAACTGGCCCGGAAACGTGCGGCAGCTGAAAAATGTCGTCGAACGTCTGGTCATCCTCTCTGACCAGCGGATACTGGACTACCAGAGCCTGGCGGATTTCTGGGAGGTCAGACCCCGTGCACCCCGGCCGGCCGTTCCTGAAACTCTGGCCGAGCTCAAAGCGATCAAGCGCGACTGGCTGCAAAACCATTTCGCCCAAATCGAAAAAGCCTTTCTGCAACAAGCCCTCGCGGCTGCCGACGGCAACATCACCCGGGCCGCCCGACAGGTGGGCATGCAGCGTTCCAACTTTTCCGTCCTGATGAAAAAGCACGGCCTGGCGTCCAATTCCAGCCATGCCGGTCTGACGGCCCAAAATTCCATCAAATAGCCATGTCAATGGCTGCCTGACCCGGCAAGCCGGAATCTTCGCGGGGCGTATGAAGCCCCATACTCCCGTATATATTTTTATACGCCCCTAACGGGTTTAAACCACATCAAAAAAAATAAAATGGCCCCGTAGCCCGTATGAAGCCCTATACGAACATCATCCTCCGAGGACCGGCTGCCCGCCTGGTTGCCAACACGCAACCCACGGATATTATATAAAATACGATCTAATTTGTTTTTCCCATTTTCCCACGCTGAACTGGCACAACCCTTGCTGTTGACAACATCAAAAAAAAAGGCGGCGATGCAGCTGCCGGGGGAGGCATCATCATGACAGCTTGGCGGGAATCCATAACACCCGGTTGTGGGGCAGCCCCCCAGATCCTGGTAATGGAAGATGACTTCGGTGTGGCCGCAGGCCTGGAAATGGTTTTAAGCGCAGAAGGCTACGAGGTCAACCTGGCGGAGACCGGCCGGCTGGCACTGGAAGCGTTGGCCCAAAAACGCTTTGACCTGCTGGTCGCGGACTTGAGGCTGCCGGACATCGACGGCCTGCAGATCATCGAGCAGATCAAGTCTCAGAAACCGGAAACCGAAGTCATTGTCATTACCGGCTACGGCACCCCGGAAACTGCCGTAAAGGCCATGAAACTGGGGGTGCACGATTTTCTGCCCAAACCGTTTACCGCAGAGCGGATCAAAACCGCCATCAACGAGGCACTGGCCGGGCATAAAGAACAACCGGCGGCCGTGGCCGTCAAAAAAGCGGAAACCGAAAAAGAAAAGCTGATCCAGAAACAGGAGGTCCACCGCGTACTGAGCCGCGCCGCCGCAGACCGGCGTTTCTGGTCGGATCTGATGCAAAACGGATCCCGGGCCCTAACCGGCTATCCGCTGTCATGGGAGGCCAAGGCGGCCATTGCCGCGGGGGATTTGAGATGGATCAACGAAAATGTCCCGGGACTTTCCCGCAGGCAGCTGATGTTCATCTATAAACGCCTGGAGCGCGAAGCCTGGTGATCACGAAAATGGAGTGCCAACAATCCATGATGGATATCTGTTCGTTACCGGAAAGGGCTGGCAGCTGATGCTTTCGGAAACAAGATTTAAAAACTACTTCGAGGTCTTCCGCGACATTTTGCGGGCCGTTCACTCCAGCACCAGCGTCAATGAGGTGCTGGATGTGGTGGTCAAAAAAACCACCGAAGTTTTGAACGCCAAGGGGGCTTTTTTAAGAATTCTCAACAAGGAAACCAACCAGTTCGAGGTGGGCGCGGGCTACGGCATGGGGGAGCGCTACATGCACAAGGGCCCGGTGAGCACTGAAAAGATGCTGCCCCATCCGAGTGACCTGCACCGGGTGATTATCATCACCGACATCTGGAATGCTCCCCGGGTGGAATACCCCCAGCAGGCCTGGGACGAGGGGGTGCGGATGATGCTGGACGTTCCGCTGGCCATCGAGGACCGGCTCATCGGCCTGATCCGCGTCTATCTTGAAAAGCAGCGCCGGTTTTCAGACGACGAGCTCGAATTCATCCTGACGGTGGCCGAGCAGTGCACCTGCATCATCGAACGCGTCCAGTTGATCGAATACCAGCAGGCCCACTTCACCCACCTGGCCACCCAGATGGAAAAAATGTCGTCGCTGGGACGCATGGCCGCGGGCATCGCCCATGAAATCAACAACCCCCTGGGCGGCATCCTGCTGTTCGCCTCCAACATGAGCAAAAAAGTCGAGCCGGGCAGCCCCTTCGAAAAAGGCCTGAACATAATCATCCGCGAGACCCAGCGCTGTAAAACCATCATCCAGGGGCTGCTCGAGTTTGCCCGCGACAAAAAACCCCAAAAGGCGGCGGCCAACATCAATGACATCATCACCACCGCCGTGGGGGTGGTGCAAAACGAATTTTACCTCAAGCACGTCAATCTTGAAAAAAATCTGGCCCGCGACATGGTCCCGGCGCTGCTGGACGAAAACCAGATCGAGCAGGTGATTATCAACCTGCTGCTCAATGCCCTGCATGCCGTGGAAGATCACGGACGGGTTTCAATCAAAAGCCGGGTCAACGGGGAACAAAACACCATCACGGTGGAGATTGCCGACAACGGTTGCGGCATCCCGGCCAGCGAAGTCAAAAAAATCTTCGAGCCGTTTTACTCCACCCGCTCCGATGGAACCGGCCTCGGCCTGGCGGTCAGCTACGGCATCGTCAAAAATCACCAGGGAGAATTTCACGTGTACAGCGAGCCGGGCAAGGGCTCGCGTTTTACCATCGAACTGCCGGCAATGGCTGAAAACGCCGTGGCAAAGGAGGATGCATGAAACCGCTTGAGGTACTGGTCATCGATGATGAAAGCGTGATCTGTGATGCCTGCGAGATGGTGCTGTCGGAAAAAGGCCACAGCGTGGCAATAAGCACCAACGGCACCGACGGCCTGCGCGCCATCCGCCAGCAGGCCTATGACATCGTGCTGCTGGACATGAAGCTGCCGGATATGGACGGCATGCAGATTCTCAAAACCGTGCTGGAAGAAAAGCCCGACCTGTGCATCATTGTCATGACCGGCTATTCCAGCATCTCCAATGCCGTGGAGGCCATCAAGCAGGGCGCCGATAACTATCTGGCCAAGCCCTTTACCGATGATGAACTGATCGAGGCCGTCGAGAAGGCCTGTCAGGATAAAAGAACCATAAAGAGGCAGTAAAACCCCTGCCCGGCAAAAAGGGAAGGAACATCCCCATGAGCAATATTGACACCGATTCAGCGCTGCAGGGTGCGGTTATGGTTGTCGGCGGCGGCATTGCCGGCATGCAGGCCGCCCTGGATCTGGCCAACGCCGGCTATTATGTCTACCTGGTGGAAAAATCGCCTGCCATCGGCGGGGCCATGGCCCAGCTGGACAAGACTTTCCCCACCAATGACTGCTCGATGTGAATCATCTCACCGAAACTGGTCGAGGTCGGCCGGCACATCAACATCGAGCTGCTCACCCTTGCCGAGGTGCAATCCGTCTCCGGCGAACAGGGCGACTTTGAAGTCACTGTTTTGCAGCACCCGCGCTACGTGGATGTGGATAAATGCATTGCCTGCGGGATGTGTGCGGAAAAATGCCCTAAAAAAGTGGAGGACGTCTACAATGAGGGGCTGATCAAACGCAAAGCCATTTATGTGCCCTATTCCCAGGCCGTACCGCTCAAGTACACCATCGATGCCGACAGCTGCATTTACCTGACCAGGCAAAAATGCGGCGCCTGCGAAAAAATCTGCCCGTCGGGGGCCATCAATTTCAACGACACGCAAAAAACCATTTCCCTGCAGGTGGGCTCGATCATCCTGGCGCCGGGATTTGCCGCCTTTGATCCCACCGGCTTTGACACTTACGCTTACGCCCGGCTGCCGAACGTGGTGACCTCCCTGGAGTTCGAGCGCATCCTTTCAGCCACCGGCCCCTATGACGGCCGTCTGCTCTGTCCGTCAAGCATGGCCGGCAAGCACCCGCAGGGCATGCCGCCGCGCAAGATCGCCTGGCTGCAATGCATCGGATCGCGGGATACCAATCGCTGCGACAACGGGTACTGTTCTTCGGTGTGCTGCATGGTCGCCGTCAAACAGGCGGTCATGGCCATGGATCACAGCGAAGCTGCGCTGGATTGCGCTGTCTTTTACATGGACATGCGCACCCAGGGCAAGGATTTCGACCGCTATTACGAAAACGCCAGGACAAAAGGCGTGCGTTTCATTGCCGCCAGAATCCACACCATCGATCCGGTGCCCGCCGGCGATGGACTGCGAATGCGCTATGTCGATGAAAGCGGCCGCTGCCGGGAAGAAACCTTCGACATGGTGGTACTGTCCACCGGGATTCAAATCAGCCGGGAGACCATCGCGCTTGCCAGTACCCTGGGAGTGGAGCTGGATCGATATCACTTCACCCGCAGCGATGGATTTCACCCGGTCAGCACCTCGGTGCCGGGCATCTATGCCTGCGGCGTATTTACCGGCCCCAAGGATATTCCCCAATCGGTAATGGAGGCAAGTGCCGCGGCGTGTGCGGCCACCGAAAACCTGGCTTCCGCCCGCAACAGTCGGACCCGAACACTTGAAACCCCGGTCGAACGCGATGTGAGCCGCGAAGAACCGCGCATCGGGGTGTTCGTCTGCAACTGCGGCATCAACATCGGTGGCATTGTGCGGGTGCCGGAGGTGGCCGCGTACGCCAGAAGCCTGCCCGGCGTGGTGTACGTGGAAGAAAATCTTTTTACCTGTTCCCAGGACACCCAGGACAAGATGACGCAAGTCATCCGGCAGCAGAATCTCAACCGGGTCGTGGTGGCCGCCTGCACGCCCAGAACCCACGAACCCCTCTTCCAGGAGACTTTAATCAATGCCGGGTTAAACCGCTACCTGATCGAAATGGCCAATATCCGCAATCAGGACTCCTGGGTGCATTCCAGCGATCCGGAGGCGGCCACCGAAAAGGCCAAGGACCTCGTGCGCATGGCCGTGGCCAAGGTCTTTTTCGGTGCCCCCCTGCAGCAGACCGATCTGCCCGTCAGCCGCCACGCCCTGGTGGTGGGTGCCGGGGTGGCCGGCATGACCGCCGCGCTGGCACTGGCCCGGCAGGGATATCCTGTCCACCTGGTGGAAAAATCCGAACAGCCCGGGGGCAACGCCCGCCGCCTCAACCGGACTTTCCGGGATGAAGACATCCAGCAATACCTGGTCGACTTGATCCAACAGGTCAAAAGGCAAAAAGGCATCCGGCTGCACCTGGACACCGTCATTGAACAGGTAGAGGGGTTTGTCGGCAACTTCAAGACCGTGCTGTCCAAGGGATCTGCTCGCGAAACGATAGAACATGGGGTCGTCATCCTGGCCACCGGCGCCGAAGAGTACCGGCCGGATGAATATTTATACGGGCAGCATGCCGCCGTGGTCACGCACCTTGAAATGGACGAATTCCTGCGCAACAACGACAACCGCATTGTTCGCGCCCGGGAGGTGGTGTTCATCCAGTGCGTGGGCTCCAGGAACAAACAGCACCCTTACTGCTCCAAGGTGTGCTGCACCCATACGATCCAGAGCGCCCTGGAGCTCAAGCGCCGCAACCCGGCGACCGACGTTTACGTCCTGTACCGCGACATCCGCACTTACGGTCAAAGAGAAGCCCTTTACCGGGAGGCCAGAAATCAAGGCGTGCTGTTCTTCCGCTACGATCCGGATGAAAAACCGGAAGTCACGGCCGGGGGCAACCAGGTGGCGGTAAAGTTCAAAGACCCTGTACTGGGGCGCAAAATAAGGGTCAATGCGGACATCGTCTGCCTGGCGGCCGCCATTGTGGCCCGGGACAATACCGGCCTGAACCAGTTGTTCAAGGTTCCCGTGGATGCCGACGGCTGGCTGCTGGAGGCCCACCAGAAACTGCAGCCGGTGGAATTTGCCACCGAGGGCATTTTTCTTTGCGGCCTGGCCCATTACCCGAAACCCATCGAAGAAAGCATCGCCCAGGCCAGGGCCGCCGCCGCCAAGGCGCTCACGGTGCTGGCCCGGGACAATATCAGGGTCGGCGGCATTGTCACCCATATCGATCCCGCCAAATGTTCCGGCTGTCTCGGGTGCATCAACGTGTGCCCCTTCGGGGCCATCACTTTCAATACGGATAGAAAAATCGCTGAAGTCAATCCGGCCCTGTGCAAGGGATGCGGCGCCTGCGCGGCGGCCTGCCCTTCGGAAGCGCCGGTGCTGCTGGGCTTCAGCAATCAACAGCTTTACGCTCAGATTAAAAGCGCCATGAACCAGTAAGGAGCAACCGTGAAAGACAAACCGTTCGAACCGAAGATTCTGGCATTTGTGTGCAACTGGTGCGCCTATGGGGCGGCGGATCTGGCCGGCGTCAGCCGCCTGCAGTATCCGCCCAACATACGGCTGGTGCGCGTCATGTGCTCGGCCACCGTATCACCGCACCACATTTTGCGCGCCCTGCAGGACGGGGCTGACGGCGTGCTGGTGGGCGGGTGACACATCGGCGACTGCCATTACCTGTATGGTAATTACATGACGGTCAAGCGGATCACCTTTTTGCAGGAACTGCTGGCGTTTACGGGTTTGCAGGACCGTGTGCACCTGGCATGGATCTCCTCGGCCGAAGCGCAAAAGTTCGTTGAGGTGGTCACCGAATTTACCGAAAAGATCAGAACCCTGGGTCCCAACCCCCTGGCCGCTTATTCGGAAAAATGGAAGGCGCCCGCACCCCGGGCCATTGGCCCGCAGGCGGCTTTAAGGAGTATTTCATGAAGGTGAAGATCAAACACTGGCTTGAAGAGGGAACCATCGATGTTTTCCTGGGCTATAAAATGCTCGCCGGGCATCCGCTGCCCCATTGCTTTACCCGCGGGCACCTCGAAGAGCTCGATGAATTGGTGGTCGGCCAGGCGCGCTACTCGCTGGAAAAAATCGCCACCCACCTTACGGCTGTAGACCCGGACATCAAAATCGGGATGCTGGCCCGGGACTGCAACCAGCGGGCCCTGAACGTGCTGGTTATCTGGAACCAGCTCAAGGAAGAAAACATCGAAACGATCAACGTCAACTGCTGTCCTTCCAACCTCAAGGAACACGGGGACTGCTCCTACCTGGAGCCGCACTCCGCTGGAGCCTACAAAAAGCAGGTGGGGGTGGACAACAACCTGCAGCCGCATCAGATGCCTCCGGAGGATCCTTCCCGGCGGCTGGAGCGTTGGATGTATGAGTTCCAGAAATGCATCAAGTGTTACGGGTGCCGCAATATCTGCCCGGTCTGCTTTTGCACGGAGTGCAGCCTGGAGCACAAGCAGCTTGTGGGACCCGGCACCCTGCCGCCGGAAATCCCGATTTTTCACCTGGTGCGGGCCGTACACATGGCCGGCCGCTGCATTGACTGCGGCCTGTGCGAGGATGCCTGCCCGATGGACATCCCGCTGCGGCTGCTGTATCGCAAGGTCAATGAAATCGTGCGCAACGTTTTTGATTATCAAACCGGCGCCGGCGCGCAGCAATCGCCCTTTAACATACTCGGCGATGCGGTAGCCCTGGAGCCGAAACCGTTGAACATCGCTGAAACGCAAAATTAAAAGCCGTTGATTCTAAAGGAGAGGCAAATGCAGTGCAAACTAGTCCCCTCGGTGTGTTCCTACTGTGGAACCGGTTGTGGCATCCTTTTTGAGGTCATTGACGGAAAAATCAACAGCACGCTGCCCATGAAAACCCATCCGGTCAATGAGGGCAAACTGTGCATCAAGGGCTGGAACCTGCATGAACATGTCAACAGTTTTATGCGCCTGAAAAAGCCGCTGGTAAAAATATCGGGCCGCTTTATCACCACCGAATGGGACGAGGCCATCGCGCTGACCGCCGACCGTCTGCAGGAAATCGTCGCCAAATACGGGCCGGACAGCGTCGGGGTGCTGGTGTCGGCCAAGCTGACCAACGAGGAAAATTATCTGGCACAAAAGTTCGCCCGCGCGGTGATCGGCACCAACAATGTCGATCATTGCGCCCGCCTGTGACATTCCTCCACGGTGGCCGGTCTGGCCGCCGCCTTCGGCAGCGGGGCAATGACCAATTCGATTGCCGAAATTGAAGATGCCGGCTGCATCTTTGTGATCGGCTCCAACACCACCGCCTGCCATCCGCTGATCGCCCGGCGCATCATCCGGGCCAAGGAAAAAGGGGCCCGGCTGGTTGTCGCCGACCCGCGCCGCATTCAACTGAGCCGGTTTGCCGACGTGGCCGTCCAGCACCGGCTGGGAAGCGATGTGGCCCTGTTAAACGGCATGATGCACATGATCATCAAAAACGGCTGGCAGGCTGACGATTACATCCAGCTGCGCACCGAAGGTTACGCAGAGCTTGAACAGACGGTGGCCGCCTATACCCCCGAGCGGGTCCAGCAGATCACCGGCGTGCCGCCGGCTGAGCTTAAGCGCATGGCCGAGCTGTATGCCACCCATCGGCCCGGATCGCTGCTGTATGCCATGGGCATCACCCAGCACACCACCGGCGTGGACAATGTCAAGTCCTGCTGCAACCTGGCCATGCTGTGCGGCTACGTGGGGATTTATGGGGGGGGCGTCAATCCCTTGCGGGGCCAGAACAATGTCCAGGGGGCCTGCGACATGGGAGGGCTGCCCGATGTGTTTCCCGGCTACCAGAAGGTGAGCGACCCCGAGGTGGTGGAAAAATTTTCCAAGGCCTGGGGGCGCAAGCTTTCTTTCCGGCCGGGGCTTACCATCACCGACATGATCCCGGCCATGCTGGAAGGCAAACTGAAAGGCATGCTGATCATCGGCGAAAACCCCAAGCTCAGCGATCCGGACTGGAACCATCTCAGCCATGCCTTGAAAAACCTCGAGTTTCTGGCGGTCCAGGAACTGTTTTTATCCGAGACGGCCCAGGTGGCCGACGTGGTGCTGGCTGCGGCCTCCTCGGCTGAAAAAGAAGGCACCTTCACCAACACCGAGCGGCGCTGCATGCGCATCCGCCAGGCCATCGAACCCATCGGCCAATCGCTGCCGGACTGGGATATCATCAGCCGGCTTTCCAATGCCATGGGGTACGAAATGGACTACAGCCGCCCGGAGGACATCTTCAACGAGATGACCCAGCTGGTCAAAACCTATGCCGGGATGACCTACGAACGGCTGGGCATCGACGGTTTGCAGTGGCCCTGCCCGAACCGCGAGCATCCCGGCACGGCCTACCTGCACAAGGACCGGTTCACGCGCGGCAAGGGAAAGTTTCACGCCATTGAGTACCGTGATCCGGCCGAGCTGCCCGATGCGCAGTATCCCTATTTTCTGACCACCGGCCGAATGTTCGCCCATTTTCATACCGGTACCATGACCCGCATCTCGCCGCACCTGGACATTGAACAGACCACCGGTTATGTGAGCATCAACCCGGAAGATGCCGGGTCACTGGGGGTCAAAGAGGGCGACATGCTGGTGCTGTCTTCACGCCGGGGCCGCATGGAAGCCCCGGCCCGCTTGAGCGCTTCGGTGGAACCCGGCACCGTGTTTTTGCCGATCCACTTCGGGGAAAACCCGACCAACGTGCTGACCAATGCGCAGGCGGTGGACCCCCTGGCCAAGATTCCCGAATTCAAGGTCAGTGCTGTCAAGGTGGAAAAACTGACGGCCTGAAGCATCAACTGTTGTCAGGAGGAAAAAAGATATGAAAAAAATCCGTATTCTCGTAATGGAAGACGATCCGACCATCTCTTCGGCCCTGGACATGATTCTGTCCGAAGCCGGCTATGAGGTCGATGTGGCCGAAACCGGCGAAGCCGCCCTGGAATTGTTTGATCACAAACGCTATTATTTATTGATCGCCGACCTGAAATTGCCCGGCATCAACGGCATGGAAGTCATCCGGCAGGTGAAAGAAAAAAAGCCCAAAACCCAGGTCATCGTCATCACGGGGGTGGGCACCCAGCCCATCGCTGAAGAGGCCCTGGCCCTGGGCGCCCACGACTTTCTGCCCAAGCCATTTACCGATGACCAGATCAAAACCGCCATTGATGACGTGCTCAAACACCATGATGCCGGACCCTTTCAGCTTTTCTCCCTGATTCAAAAACGCGAGGTGCTCGGTGTGTTGAGCCGGGCGGCCGATGACGAAAAATTCTGGGATGAGCTGATGGAACTGGGCTCCAAGGCGCTGGACAAATACCAACTGATCAGCGACGCCAAGGCCGCCATCGCATCGGGGGATTTGAAGTGGATCAATGAGAACGTCGGAGAGTTGAACCAGAAGCAGCTGGCATTTATCTTCAAGCGGCTGGAAAGGGAATCCTATTGACAAATTTTGTGGGGGCAATTTCCTGGCCAAATGGATGGATCCGCAGGGTTTCACGGATGGCGCTAAAACTCTCTCAATGACTCCTGAATGCCTTTGTGCATTTCATACCAGTAGCTCAGGGCGGCCTCTTTTCTGTTGGCGGCGAAATTGTCAATCCATTTAAGCAGCTGCGCGTCATTGTTGCCTTCCACGGCATGCTGACGGATGAGGAAGGTTTGAACGTAATCAATATTGCGTTGTGACTCCCAGTAGATGGAAGCGTTGCGGCTGCTGATTCTGCTGGCGGTAATGCGGTTGTTTTCCAGGTACTGTTTTTTCAGATCAAAGAGGGACCCCATGATATCCGGGAGCATCTCCTCGGCCCAGGAACGGTGAAAACGACAGCAGCCGAGATTGTCCATAATCAGTTCACCGCGCAAACGCCGGGCCCCGAAACGGCCGACTTCTCTGGGAGGCAGAAAATCCTTATCGTAGTGCATGTAATATTTTCCCATAATCGCCATGGGAGACAGCACACCCGGCGTCCAGTACTGATTGGGCGCCATCCAGCCTTTGCGCACATAAGCATTGTAGACAAAGCAATCTCTTACCTTGTCGCCTTTGGCTCTTGACAGCTGGCGGGCGAATTTTCTGGCTCCCTGCGACAGGTCCAACAGACCCCTTTTTTCGATAATGGCATCCAGCAGCTGCTAGTCTTCAAAGGGTTTTTGCAAAAAGTCCACCGCTCCGGCCTTCAGCGCCCTAACGCTCATGGGCACGGTGCCATGCCCCCTAATGGCTCTCCACGCAATATTCTTATGGCGATATCAGCATATCTTTTCCCCTGATTGACAGCACTGGGCAGGTGTCCTCCTGCGATTCCATATCCCAAATAGGTATCCACATTCCAAAGGCAGGGGGCGAAGGGCCGGAGCACCGAGATTGACAGACGATTCGTCATTTGGCATAGTCATCCTGCGTAAAAGCAGCCGGTCGCCCGCCGGGCCCAGGAAGTGCAAGATCCCCCCAAACAGGTTTTACCGGCCCACCAACATTAAGGTTGGGTTGCCGGGGTATCAGCTGAAGATCTGGAGAGGAGATATCCATGGATACCCATCTGAAAGTTTTGCTGATCGATGCCGACAGTGCCTTTTACCGCCTGGACCGCTTTGACCTTGGGGCGTTTTTCGGCCCGGTGGACCTGGGGCTGCACCTGGCCGGCAAGCACAACAGTCTCAACATCGGCACGGGGCTGTTGGCGGGATCGATCTTCCCCGGCACCAGCCGCCTGATTTTCAACGGGTTTTCTCCTGCCTGGGGTGGATTTTACATCTCATCGATGGGAGGCGCCGGGCTGGTTTTTGAAAATCTTGGCATCAACATGCTTTCAATTGTCGGCAAGGCACCGATGCCTTCCATATTATACCTCAACCGTGATCATGCGGAAGAGGTTCATGTCGAACTGCAACCGGTGGATCTCAACCAGGTCTGGAGCGAGGGCCGTGGCGGCCTATATTCTTTAATGGATCATACCTACCGGATTTTCGGCGCAAGGTACACCGGCGATCCCCGCATCCTGGCGGTCGGACCTGCCGCAAGGTCTACGGACATCGGTGCGATTGCATCGGTTCCAATCACGAAGGGAAAATTGAGTCCTGTGGATACCTGGGCCGGACGCGGCGGGTTCGGATCGAAACTGCTTCAGGATCATGGAATTGCAGCCATCATTTACGGCGGTTCCTTCATCGATGAAGATTTCAGAGACCGCAGGGTGGCCGATGCCTGGTTTGTGGATAAATACCAGAAGAAGCTGGCCGCCAAAGATATCGAATCGACGACAAAGTACCGTTTCGATCCTCAACTGCAGACCGGCGGCACTTTCGGTGTCAACTATACGACGCTGGCCGGGCGCATGCTATTTTTCAACTATCGCAGCATTTACCTGCAGGAGGCGGACCGTCTGGATGTTCATGAAAAGTTTGTCCTCAACCACTACCTCAAGCAGTTCAACGAAGAAACGATCGTACCCAAAAAGCAGAGACACTGCGGAGAACCATGCGCCGCGGTCTGTAAAAAAATGCACGGGGTATATAAAAAAGATTATGAGCCATACCAGGCCCTGGGACCGCTGTCCGGCATCTTTGATCAACGGGCGGCGGAAAAGCTGAATCATCATGCCGACATGTACGGCTTTGATGCCATTTCGGTCGGCGGTGTGGTTGCCTGGATGATGGAGTGCCTTGCACAGGGCATTGTCACTGCGCCGGAGCTGGGAATTGCGGGGGTGCCGGTATTCGAACTCGACGAATTTGATGTTGTCGCCACTTCTCAGCACAATGCAGACATCGGCGTTCAGCTGCTGGATGCCATTATTGAAAAACGCGGCATTGTCGATCTTTCCCAGGGGGCCAGAAAATTCGCCCGTCAGCTGTCAAGACACAAGGGAGATCAAGCAAGAGATTGCTTTGTCTATACCGCCTATGCCCGCAAAGGCTGGATGGTGCCCAACCAGTACTGGACGCCGGGAGTGCTGTCCCCCATGTCAATGATGGGAAAATATTACATGCATTACGGTGAAGAGTTTCTGCCTCCCAGGGAACTCGGCAGTTTCGCTGCCCGGCGCCTTTGCGGCGAGCTGATTATGGACAATCTCGGCTGCTGCCGCTTTCACCGCTCCTGGGCAGAGGAGATGCTCCCGGACATCATGGGATCGCTTTTTGATCTGAAAGAGCAGTATCTGGCAAACAACCGCATCACCGCCAGCAGAATCAGCAGCCGCAATGCTTCCATCTACTGGGAGTCCCAGCGCAATATTGATTACGTTCAAACCTTCCTGACACGCCAGCATGTCGTGGAAGGAAACAATGACCCGCAGCTGTTGAAATGGATTGATGATTTCGCCGCCGACAGGCAAGAGGCCGCACTGAACTACTGGTATGAAATCCATAAAGGCATCCAGGAGTCATTGCGAGAGTTTTAGAGGGTGCGGGTGCCGGAGCAAAAGATCAGCGCACCCTGCAGCGGGCCACCCATTTTTCGGCAATGGTTTGCAGCTGCAGCAGTTCGTCAGGGCTGTAATCGCAATCCTGGTTTTTGAAAAATTCAGGGTGCAGGATGTGGGCGTCGCGAAACCGCTGCAAAACATACAGCCGGGCGCCCCTTATCAGCCGGGCGATTTGTTCGATGGCCCCGGGGGTGACGATGGGTTTGACGCAGGTGGTTCTGAATTCATAGTCCTTGCCGGAATCCATGATGACCAGGATGCTGGCAATAAGCGCGGCCGGGTCGCAGTCGCGCTTGATATGGGATTTATACTGCAGCGGGTCGGTTTTCAGGTCCATGGCAATATAGTCCACCAGGTCTTCGGCGATCAATCGCCGCAGGACCTGCGGCCGGCTGCCGTTGGTGTCCAGCTTGACCGGATAGCCCAAGGCCTTGACCCGGGCGCAAAGATCCACCAGGTCTTTTTGCAGGGTGGGCTCACCGCCCGAGATCACCACCCCGTCCAGAAATCCGACGCGCTGCCGGAGAAAGTCAAAAATCATTTCGTCACTTAAATCCGCCGGGCACGCACTGCCTCCGCGGACCAGCTCCGGGTTGTGGCAGTAAGGGCAGTCGAAATTGCAGCCCGAACAGAAAATAACCGAACTGACTTTGCCCGGGTAGTCGATCAGAGAGCTTTTCTGTAGTCCACCAATATGCATTTTGGTTACATCAGTTGATTGAGTTAACCGAATTGATCGAATCTCATATCCTGTTGCCTAATATTCGTTTCTTCGTTGGGCGTTAAGCGCCGTGTCCGGCCACGGCATCCGCCACCGGTATGCTTTGCGATTGCGGCTGGCTGATTTCATCCTGTTGCCTGCCGACTGGCAGCTGTTCAACCTTATCACCGGCCACCTTGAACATTTTGCGATCCGCATACTCGGTCTGTTTGCCGCTGTTCCACTGTTTGACCGGCCGCAGGTAACCGACCACCCGGGAATAGACCTCAGTTTCCTGGCTGCAGACAGGGCATGCCTGCTGCTCGCCTTCGAGGTAGCCGTGGCTCGGGCAGACGCTGAAAGTCGGTGTCAGAGTAAAGTAGGGCAGCCGATAATTGGCGGCCACCTTGCGCACCAGGGACTTGACGGCCTCGATGTCGCTGACCTGCTCGCCGAGAAAAATGTGCAGCACGGTTCCGCCCGTATACCGGGTCTGCAGCTCGTCCTGCAAACGCAAGGTCTCGAAGATATCGTCGCTGAAATTGACCGGCAGCTGGCTGGAGTTGGTGTAGTAAGGGGCGGCCCCGTTGCGGTAATCGGACTCGTTGGCACAGATGACGTCGCCATACTTCTTTTTGTCCAGCAGGCACAGCCGGTAGGAGGTGCCTTCGGCCGGCGTGGCCTCCAGGTTGAAAATCGCACCGGTCTGTTCCTGGATTTCCGCGATGCGCTCGCGCATGAAATCCATCACTTTCAGGGCGAACGCCTGGCCGGCGGTGGTGGTGATGTCTTCGCCCAGAAAATTCAGGCAGGCCTCGTTCATCCCGATGATGCCCACCGTGGAGAAATGATTTTTCCAGTAAAGACCGCTGGCCTCCTTGATCTGCCGCAGGTAGAAGCTCGAATAGGGATAAAGGTTTTCAGCGGTGAATTTCTCCAGCACCTTGCGCTTGATGCTCAGGCTTTCAGCGGCCAGCTTGATGCGGTTGTCGAGATGGGCAAAAAAAGCCGTTTCGCTGTCGCTGATAAAGCCGATGCGCGGCAGGTTGATGGTCACCACCCCGATGGAGCCGGTCAGCGGGTTGGCCCCGAACAGCCCGCCGCCCCTTTTGAGCAGCTCGCGGTTGTCCAGCCGCAGGCGACAGCACATGGAGCGGGCATCTTCCGGCGACATGTCCGAGTTGACGAAATTGGAAAAATAGGGAATCCCGTAGCGGCCGGTCATTTGCCACACCGCTTCGAGGTTGGGATTGTCCCAATCGAAATCCGCCGTGATATTATAGGTCGGGATGGGAAAGGTAAACACCCGTCCTTTGGCATCGCCTTCCATCATGACCTCGGCAAAGGCTCGGTTGATCAAATCCATTTCAGGCTGAAAATCACCATAGGTTGCCTCCTGCTCGCGACCGCCGACAATGACGGGCTGGTCCTTTAAAATGGAAGGCACATAAAGATCCATGGTGATATTGGTAAACGGCGTCTGGAAACCGACCCGGGTGGGGATGTTGATGTTGAAAATGAATTCCTGCAGGGCCTGTTTGATCTCCGGGTAGTCCAGCGCATCGAAACGGATAAACGGGGCCAGCAGGGTGTCGAAGTTGGAAATCGCCTGGGCGCCGGCGGCCTCGCCCTGCAGGGTGTAGAAAAAATTGACGATCTGGCCCAGGGCCGAGCGCAGGTGCTTGGGAGGCGCACTTTCGACCTTGCCCTCCACACCCTTGAAGCCCTGGCGGAGAAGATCCTGCAGGTCCCAGCCGACACAGTACACCGACAGCAGGCTTAAATCATGGATGTGAAGATCGCCGTCTTTGTGGGCCCGGCGGATTTCCGGCGGATAAATGCAGTTGAGCCAGTACTCGGCGGTCACGTCCGATGAAATGTAGTTGTTGAGCCCCTGCAACGAAAAGCTCATGTTGCTGTTTTCTTTCACCTTCCAGTCCAGCTTGCGAATGTAGTGATTGACCAGGTCGGCACTGTGCTTGGCGGTAATCTGCCGGATCTGGGCATGCTGCTCGCGGTATAAAATGTAAGCCTTGGCGGTGCGGTAAAACGGGGAATTGAGCAGAACCCGCTCCACGATGTCCTGGATTTCCTCCACCTCGGGCACCGGTCCCAGGCGCAGCTCATGGGCCAGGGTCAACACCCGCAGGGTCAGCTTGCGAGCTTCGCGCTGCTCGAATTCTCCGGTGGCCTGGCCGGCCCCGGCGATTGCTGCAGTAATTTTCGCTGAATCAAACTCCACCACCCGCCCGTCTCTTTTCTTAATCCTGTCAAACATCTCAGCTACCTTTCGCTCCTGGTAAATTGAAGACTCCATTTCCATTCATGATGAACCCGCAAAAAATCGATTTTCCCGCTTCACAGGCCTTTTCGAGAGTGGTTGTACCAGCTTGGCTAAATCCCCGACGGTTCCCACCAGGCACAGATCTGGCTTCAGCGGAAAATCAAACTCATCCGGATTTTATCCGGCAATGTCACCAGCGGGAAATCGGCGGTCAGAAAAGAAGGTTTTTCCCCGTTTTAAGCAGACCCGGACCACGAGAAGGCATGCCGCCGGGTTTTGAGGCTTAGTTGAAACCCTCGCCGAATGATAAATATATTTGTACCACAATATCTTGCGATTTGTCAACGAAAAATTTCAACATGTAGTGGCATGTTTCAGGGTGAGGACAAGACAGCCGATCGGGATCCCGGCGTTTGCCCACCCCCGGCAGAACCGGGCAGAAATACGGGTATTGAAAACCGGCGGGATTCATGGCATAAGTCAGGCGCAACAAACCGTCCTGAAAGGTTCAGCTTTAATGTCCACCCGCGCCATCCAGTTTCTGAAGCAGAAAAAAGTCCCTTTCGAAGTCATCACTTACCACCACGGGGAAAAAGGAGCCGCCTTTGCGGCCGGCGCCACCGGCTTTGCCCTTGAAAAAACCGTCAAAACCCTGGTGGTGGATCTCGGCGGAAAACGGCACGTCCTGGTATTGATGCCCGGCGACAGGCACCTTTCCATGAAGCGCCTGGCCCGGTTTTGCGGGACCAAACGCGCGGCCATGGCCGATGTTCCCACGGCCGAACGCGTCACCGGCTACCGGGTGGGCGGCATCAGCCCCTTTGGCACCCGGCGCAGCTTGACCGTGGTGATGGATCGCAGCATTGTGCCCTTCGACCGGGTGCTGATCAATGCCGGCCGGCGCGGTCAGATGCTGCTGATGGCGCCTGCTGACATCCGCGCTGTCCTGGCCTGCGAGGTGGCGGATGTGGCGGACCCTTGACCCACGAACAGCCTGGTTCAGCTCAGTGGCTGGAGCCAGTCGGCGAAACGGTCGTCTTTAAATTCCAGGATGGCGTTCATCAGGTCCATCACCTGCCGGGTGACGGGCCCGGGGGCCTGCAGTTCGCGCTCCTCGAAGCGGGCCACCGGTGACACCTTGATGCTGGTATAGGAGGTAAACATCTCGTCGGCGGCCAGCACCTCGTCCGCCGAGATGGGAACCTCCCGGGTGGCGATTCCGATCCGGGGGGCGGCCTCGAGAATCGACATGCGGGTGATGGAGGACAGGATGCGGCCCAAAGGCGGCGTCATGAGGACATTGTCCTTGACGATGAACACCGCCTCGATGGAACCTTCGGCCAGAAAACCGTCGGTGCCCAGGCTCAGACCGACATCATACCCCCGGTCGTTGGCGTCCTTGCGCACCAGGTACCCGTTGAGATAATTGGCGCAGGCCTTGGCGCCCACCGGCACGGTTTCCGGATGGATTTTGCGCCATTTTGACAGACAGGCCGAGATGGGCCTGACCACCGCCGGATCGAAGGGCTTTTCGTCGGCAATGGCAAACACCGCCATGTCCAGGGGCGTGTCCAGGACCAGCTCCAGCAAGGTTTCCTGCCCCCAGTAGGCCAGGATTTTGACCATTCCGCTCTGCAGGCCATTGGCCTGGATGGCCTCCTTGACGGCCTGCATGATTTCCTCAGGCCCGTAGGCCAGCTGCATGCCCAGCAGGTTGGCGGTTTTCAGCAACCGCCGGATGTGGGCATCGGCCCGAAACGCCACGGGGCCCCGGGGGCCCGGATACACCCTGAAAACATCAAAAATGGCCGAAGCCCGTGAAAAACCGTGGGACAGCAACGGGACCACCGCTTCGTGCCGGGCAATCAGGGTTCCATTCAGCCATACTTTTTCATCCTTGCCCATCGCATCCTCCTTGATCTGCCTTTGGTTTTCATTCATCATTCGAAATTCCTTGTCCGACATTCGATATTCAATTCCCCTGTACCATTTGTTTGCGCTCATATATCGGCCGGAAAATCCACCGCCTGGTCGGCGGGAATTTTTTCGGAGGGCACAAAAGGAGTTAAGGGTTTTGTCTGAGTCCTGCCGGTCCGGCTGCCGCTGTCGGTGGCCGGTTCTGTTTTTTTGCTGTCGGCATCAGGGTTCGCTTTTGTTTCGCGCTCTGGATGATTGCCGGTGTTTTTTTTCAAGGCAACCGGGGATTGCCCGGTGCTGCCGGCATCCAGGTCCGCCGCCTGCCCCGGGTTTTGGCGGGCAGCCGCCCACCCTGACCCCGGCGCCACCAGAAACCCCGGCATCAGTATCCACAGGCCGGCGATCGCAATCAGTTTGGCCCTATGGGTGTTCATCCTGCTGCCCCCCATAATCGGTCATGGATTTGCGTAACGGCAGATCCGAAAGCCCAGATCCGGACGCTTGCCGTTGCTGTAATCGCGGTAGGCCAGCCGCAAGCTGCTGATTGCCGCACTTTGCCAGCTCGAACCGCGTACGACATGGTACTTTCCTGTTGCCGGCCCCATTGGATCGACATCCCGGCGGCCGCTGTCGTAAGGGTAGATTGAATAGTAATCATGGCACCACTCGGCGGCATTGCCGCCCATGTCAAACAGCCCCAGGAAGTTGACCGTAAATTTTTGGGGTGGGGCCGTAACCGCATATCCGTCATTATAATCCAGCAGATGGACGTTGAGCAAGTCGGCGGCGGATTTATCCCCGAAATTTCCGGATCCCGGCGCAGGAGGGAATTTATTGCCCCAGGGGTATTTTAGCAGCCTGCCGGTTTTGTCCAGGCGGGCACAGTATTCCCATTCGGCTTCGGTGGGCAGGCGGTAGCCGGTTGCCACGGGATCGGCTGCCACCAGCGCATTGCCCGCCAGGACGTAAACGGGAGGCAGGCCCTCTTTGACACTGAGCCAATTGCAGAAAGTCGCGGCCAGCTTCCATGGTACACGCACCGCGGGTTGCTGATCAGCGTTTAAGCTGTAACGTCCAAAGTTGCCCGCGTTGTGGGCGCTGAAAAACTGCCGCAATTCCTTGTTGGTAACCTCCCGGATGCCCATGTAAAAAGGCCGCTTGAGATCGATGCGCCGCAGGGTTTCATTGGAGCGGCGCCCCTGCTCCCGGCGCGATGCGCCCATGGTATACCCGTGGGGCCGAATCAGTTTCAGGGGATATCCGTTGGCCGCCTTAATGATTGGAGCCGTGGCGTTCTTGCCGGTGGTCTGCCGGGCCAGGACGACCTTGATTTGCTGGGCAAACCCCGGTCGGGGAGTGATCCAGGCACGGTATGGCTCAAACCCTTTTTTCCTGATCTCCAGCTGATGGGCAACAGCCACCAGGCGCAGCTGGCGCACGCCCTTGCCCCGGGGCTGGCCGTCGACAAGAATCTCGGCATCCGCCGGGTCCACCACCAGGTTGATGGTGCCCATTTTCGGTTTCAGCTTGACGCGAATTTTCTCTGCGGCCCCGCTGGCGACGGTAACTGTCCGCGCGGCATTTTCATAGCCGGCCTTGGAAAATCGGATGCGATGGGGTTGACCGGCAGCAAGTGCCAGGGTCAGCGGGCTCTTGCCGGCAAAACTGTCTTCGACCATCACGGCAGCACCTGCCGGCACCGTATGCACCTCCAGCGTGCCGTCGGCGGGCTGCAGCTCAATGGATTTTAAAACCCGGGGCTGATTGGCCGCCACCGTCAGGCGGGTGCGCCAGACTTTAAACCCGTCGCCCTTGACCTCGATCTCATGGTCCCCCGCGGTCAGTTCAAGGGTCAGCGGGGTGCGGCCGGCGGGTTTTCCATCCACTTTTACAGCCGCTCCCGACGGATTTGAATCCAGGGTGATCTCCGACCATCCCGGCACCAGGGCCAGGTCGAGATTTTGCTGCCGGTTGCAGCCTTCGATCTGCAGCACCCGCTGAAAGTCCAGGTATTTTGCATGTCGGATCTCCAAAAGCCGGCGGCCCGGCTGGACGGCCAGCTTCTCCAGCGGTGTCAGGCCCACCGCCCTGCCGTCGACAAACACCCGGGCCCCTTCCAACGCCAGCGCCTGTTCGTCCGCCCGATGCGCCCTCACAGACAGCCTCCCGGGCAGTTTGCGCATCGCAAAACTCAGCTGCTGGCTCTTCTCACTGCCCACCACAAACTGCTGCTCCAGGGGCTGGAAGCATTCTTTCTCCGCTCGCAGGGTATAGCTGCCAGGCCGCAGCAGGTAATAGGCGCCGAAGCGCGGCGCCGCCAGCCCGCCGTGGATGGAAACGCGCTGGGGCGGCGGATCAATTTGAATCACCACCTGCCGGGCGGTAAACACAAACCAGGTCGAAAAGCCCAGCAAAATCATCACCGCCGCGAGCACGGCCGCAATCAGCCACCGCCAACGAATCGCCGGCCGCGGCGACCGGCCGCCGCGGCCGCTGCGAAAAGCAACCGGTTGAATTGGCACCGGTTGACTATTTTCCTGCAGCTGTCTGTCTGGGGGTTTCAAATTTTCACCCTGCACGCAATGCTGATCCGCACCACCGGTTGTCCGGCTTTGACCAAGATCTTGCGACGCACATCCTGGTAGCCGTCCCGGCTGCCCACCACCGTGTAAGTGCCCGGCCGCAGCTGGAGTTCGTGCACTGCAAAGCGCCCCAGTTTGCCGACCCGGTAAACGGCCACCTCGGTCAGGTTGTCCGATTCGATGACCACCCTCACCGGCGTCTGGGCCGCTTTGACCAGCTGCTGCAGCCTGGCGAGACGGGCGTTCAACTTTGGACCCCGTCCGGTTGCCGCTTCCGCCTCACCGAGCAGCAAAACCGCATGGCGCAGCTGGCTGTCGGATTCCAGCACCTGCGGGTTGGCCAGAAAAAATTCCAGGCGCTCAAAAAGGCGCTGCTGCTCGAGGGCCCGGGCTTTTCCCCGGATGGCAAATTCGATGCTGGCATCGGTTTCAAGAACCGCCAGATAGGCCTTTAACGCCCGGGGCCAGTCTTCGGCCTGTTCGGCCGTCCGGGCCTGACGGCCCAGTTTTTCGATGCGCTCCAGGCGCAGGGCCTGATCCACCTCGAAAAGGGCGTCGGCCGCCTCGCGGGATGTGGGTTTTATTTTTTGGGCCTGCACCAGCTTGCTGCGGGCCGCCCGGTAATCGGCTGCATGCATCGCGGCCAGGCCCCCGGACATCAATTGTTCAAAGCGCTGCTCAGCAAGCAGATGCTGTACCCTTTGCAGCTCCCGGCGGGGCTGATGCGCATCCGGGTCGATTTTCACGGCCTGGCGGTAACTGGCAAGTGCGGCGACAAGATCACCATTTTTCTCCTGACGCCTCGCCGATGCCATCAGCCGCTTGAGGGGGTCACCGGTTTCCGCGGGCTTTTGCCCGGCTTTAGCGCGATCCTCCTGTTTGACCCGGACCGGTTCTGCCGGCGCCGGGGCCTGCTCCTTGACAACCGGCGGCCTTTTGCCTTCAAGGGTGCTGTCCACCGGCCGGCGGCTGACTGCCGTTGCTTTTACCAGTGGCGGTTTTGCTGCCAGCCAGTGCAGCAGCCATGCGCCGCCGCCCATCAGCAGCAAGGCGGCAGTCAACACCAGAATGATAAAGCGGTAACGCCGGTCCCCGGCTGCCGGA
Organism: uncultured Desulfosarcinaceae bacterium; assembly: GCA_964527835.1. Taxonomy (GTDB): domain Bacteria; phylum Desulfobacterota; class Desulfobacteria; order Desulfobacterales; family JAFDCJ01; genus JAFDCJ01. The sequence continues at coordinate 72,681 of CAZGNV010000014.1, forward strand.
TCGCCTTTTTTTATTTTCCTCCGCCGCCGTACGGGGGTGATGGTTACCGCCAGCGGGCGGGATCGTTTTTTGTGATCAGACATTTTGGGAAAAAAGGACTGAATGCATTGGCCTGCCAATATTATGGGTCTTCAGGGGGATCGATTTTCCCCTCTTGCCCACCCGGTTCCGGTTCAAAACCGGTTTCGGCAAAATAGATCTTGCGCAGCAGCGCCTTCCACTGCCTGAATTGCTGTTCGGCGGATCCGGTCAGCTCATACTGCCGGCCTTCGAGCTCCATGACCACCGGCTGCATTTCGCTGCCAAAGGATTCGCTGAGCTCACCAATGGCCGCTTCGTTGAGCTGCGCCTCCTTGGAGACATTGAATCCGCTGATGATCACCTGTCCGCCGATTAAAATCATGCCGGTGCCAACCGCTGAGAAATTGCCGTCACTGGCTGCCCCCATGATACCCGCCGCCACCATCAGCACCCCGATCAGCTGCCGGGTCAGCGCTTCGCGTTTGATCTTCGCCAGGGCCAGACGCTCGATGAGGTTGAGCTGGCGCCAGTCTGCATAGGACGGCCACATCTGGCGGTAAAACGCATCATAGCGTTCATTGAGGGTATCCACGTACATGGACTCTCGCTCGCGTATTTTAAGCAGCCGCTGCATCATGGGATCATCATCGGCAGGCAGCCGCTTGATGACAACCCGATTGTTTTCATCTTTTGCCAGGTAGCCTGAAAATGCATCGGGGGCAAAATCCCGGGCGAATTTCAATTTGGCCGTAGTGCGAATTTTGCTGATGTCTTCCGGGGCCATCTCTTGTTTAAACTCCATGAGCTCATTGGCAACCGTATTGTACAGATCCTGGAAGGCATCCTTTTGACCCGGCCGATTGCCGGAATACGAGGCCTCGCTGGCTTCCTGGCGGTAATTCTTGGACAGCCAGGTTCTGCCGGTGGCATCGGTCACCTCGATTTTCAAGCCCAGGTACTGTCCGTTGGATTCGAGGATCTCCCCTTTAACCGCCAGATCAACACTGCTGTCCTGCCCCGGCACCACCCGCACCGCTCCCCAGTGGCCGGTGCGCTGCAGCGTGTTTTTCAGATGCTCCGGGATGAAATTGCCCTCGGCCTTGCGGATGACATTGCTGGTGCCTTCCTCTTCGGCTTCCTCCGCTGACAGCTCTCGGCTCCTAAAAACCTCAATGCCCAAATCCAGCAGCTGGTCCTCGGCGATCTCCTCTTTGGCCAGCAGGATAGGGGTCTCATCCACCTGCTGGGCCCGGTAGGCGGCACAGCCGGAAAACACCACCACCCAGGCGGCCAGGCCGGCAAAATAGAAAAGGTAATATAACTTCCGTGAACGGGCCATCATGGGGTCAACGCTGGTTTTTCTTGTATTGCTCGTATTCCTGCCAGAGCTTTTTCTTCAATTCGGGGTCGGTTTCGTTTTCCGCCGCCTCGCGCAGCTGCCGGGCCACGATATCATCATCCTCATAGCCGGCCCGGTGTTCTTTGGAGGCAGCAGTGCCCGCCCCCCGCCCTGCAGACGGTTCCTTTGAAGCCGTGGCCGTACCGGCACTGCCCTGATCGGATCGGCTGCCTTCAGAAGGCGGCATGTTTTCGGTCTGGTTTGACGCAGTGTCCACCGCCGCCCCGTTTTTGCGCAGCCGCCGGGCGGCTTCGGCAGCTTGCTGGGCCAGGTCCCGCATTGTATCCGCCGATTCGGCGCGGATTTCATCCATCTGCTTTAAAAGCATGCCGTCAAATTCATCCAGTGACGCATTTAATTGACGATCCAGCACCGTCACTTCGTCAGCGGTTTCCCGGGCGTCAGGTTGTGCCGATGGCGCTTTTTGCTTCCCACCGGTAGCTGCATTTTTTCCGCCCACCGGCCGTTGTTCATAAGCCGCCTGCATCCTGGCGACAATTTTGCGATTTTCAGCCACCAGTCCGCGAACACTTTCAAGGTAGGCTTCATAATTGCGGATATCCTCCGGGGAAGCCCGGCCCGACTGTTTTAGCTGTTCGAGTTCAGCGGCAATTCGTTGTTCAGTGGCTTTACTGAGGCGCAGTTTTTGCTTGGCTGCCTCCAGGTGCCCGGCGGCTGCATCCGCAGGCGGTGCGGCCAGCGCAGGTGCCCCGTCCGGGGCCCTGTCTTTAACGTCCCGAGGTTGGTCGCCAGCATTTTTCGCAGCCTTATTCTGCCCGCCCGGCTGGGTCTGCTGGGCAGACTGGCCTTCGCCCGGGGATTTTTCTCGCTCCTGCGACGACTGGACACTTGGCTGCTCTGACGCCGGGCGCTGCTGCTCACTGGTTGCCGCCGGCTGCCGGGAACCTGGCTGGGCGCACGCACCCAGCCACAGGGCAATCGAAAAAAACAATGAAATGGCAATCGTTTTCATTATCTGTTTAACATAAGATTATGGCTTTTTGGTGTCAAGCAGCATTGCTGCATATCGCCACCCAGCAGTTCAAACTTTACCCGGTGCCTATTTCCTGATATTGTGCGGACCGGAAACAACACCGCCAAACCGGGAAAGCGCTGCTCACCATGACCGCCAACATGCCGAGGCCTGAACATTCTGAATCCGCCTGGAAGCATAAACTGCGTCTGCTGGGGCCCATCGCCCTGCTGATCGTCGTCACCGCCGCCGTGTATGCCAATTCCCTGCCCAACGGTTTTGTTTTCGACGACATGGGCACCATCGTTGAAAATGTACACATCAAGGATCTGAAAAAAAATTTCCCATCATTTTTCACCCGCAATTACTATAAAATCGCCCACGGAGAGGCCAGCTACCGGCCGGTGGCCACCCTGTCCTATTACCTGCTCTATGCGCTTTTTGGGTTGAAGCCCTTCGGGTATCACCTTTTGAGCCTGGCGCTGCACATCCTCAATGTCGTGCTGGTCTATCGGATAGCCGGCCGGTTGACAAAAAACAAACCAGCGGCCCTGGCAGCCGGGCTGTTGTTTGCCTGCCATCCGGTGCTTACCGAGGTGGTCGACTGCATTTCGTACAACGATGACCTGCTGGCGGCATTTTTCTTTTTCCTGTCCCTGCTGCTCTATCTCAGGCTGAACGCTGCAACGGCAAAATGGAATTCACTTTTTTGCGGTTTGGCGCTGTTTTTTTACCTGCTCGCGCTGTTCTCCAAGGAAATGGCGCTCACCCTGCCCATCGTCGTCTTCGTCTACGACTGGACGCTGAGACAGGCTGACCCAAGGCCTCGCTGGTTGGCAGCGGCCCTGAAAACGGTTCGGCAACGAAAATATCATTACCTCGGCTATGCCGCCGTCACCCTGTTTTACCTCTGGGTCCGGTTCTGGGCCCTGGGCAATCCCCAGGAGGCGGCCAATCCGGTCTGGGGCAGTCTTTCAGAGCGTATCATCTATCTGCCGGTGCTGTTTTTCACCTACCTGCGGTTGATCCTTTTTCCGGTGGTGCTCAATGCGGATTACGTGTTTTCCTATCCGGCCGGTTTCTTTGCAATATACAACCTGGCCGCTTTCCTGCTGACTGTCGGGCTGCTCGGTTTCAGCTTTTGGTTCTATAGGCGTATCCGATTGATATCTTTTGGAATCTGGTGGTTTTTCATCACCCTGCTGCCCGTATACAATATCATCCCCTTGTTCAACCCCATCGCCGAACGCTACCTTTACATTCCCCTGTTCGGCTTTTGCCTGGTCATCGCAGCGCTGATGTCACAGGTGACCATACGGATGCGCAGCAGCGCCGCCACGGTTTTTGCCGTGCTGGTGGTTTTGATCATCGGGACTTTTTATGCGGTGATTACAATCAACCGCAACCGGGACTGGCGCGACGGCTACAGCCTGTGGACCCGAACCCTTGAAACTTCACCGGACAGTGTCAAGGCCCATGGCAACCTCGCACGGGTCTACATGGACCGGGGCCTGGTGGAAAAATCCCTGGCTGAAATTAAAAAAACAATCGAATTAAACCCCAAAGGCTACAAGGCCTACTATAACCTGGGCATCCTGTTGGCCAAACAGGGCCTGTTTGCAGATGCCATGCAGGCCTATAAGAAAGCCATCGAAAAAAACCCCGCCTATGCCAATGCCCATTTCAACCTCGCCAATCTTTACAAGGAGCAAAACATGCTGGCAGAAGCGGCCCGGGAATATGAAAAAACACTTCAAATCGATGGACAGGATGTCGAGGCCCGCAACAACCTCGGTGTTGTCTATGCCATGCAGGGAAAACTGGAAGCCGCTGTGCGCCAGTGGGAAAAAGTGGTGGCAATCGAACCCCAAAACCGGATGGCCCGGGACAATATTGCAAAAGCCCGCAAACTGCTGCAGGAAAAATAATACGGAAGGCTTGCCTATGAAATTGCGGGGCTTGAATCAATTTTTCCGGAAATAGCGGCCGGCCAGCCGGTGATCATCCTGCAGAACATGGGCCCTGCATGGCTTCCGGTGTGGCACTATGCCGTGGTCATCGGCTATGATGCCACCCGGGAAATTCTCATTCTGCGATCCGGCACCACGGCCCGCAAAATCATGAATTTCGGGGTTTTTGAAAAAACGTGGGCCCGCAGTGATTACTGGGGAATCCTTATTCTCCAACCGACCCGGCTGCCGGCTGTGGCGGAGGAAAAAAAATACCTGGCGGCGGTTTTGGGGCTTGAAAAAGCCGGCCAGTATCGGGCCGCTGCGGCCGGCTACCGCACGGCTTTGACCCGCTGGCCGACCAGTTTGGTGGCGCACATGGGCCTGGGCAACAGTTATTATGCCCTCAGAGAACTGCAAAATGCAGAGCGGGTCTTCAAAAAGACAATGCGGTTGCATCCGGATGCAGGTTCGGCCTACAATAATCTTGCCCAAGTACTGATGGAACAGGGACGATATCCGGAAGCACTGGCGCGCATTGACGCTTTATCAGATGATGAAGTCATCCGCATTGCCGACCATGTCAAGCAGCTTCCGGCCGGCGGGGGTGCGATTGAGTTCATTCTCATCGTTTCGCTGGTGGCATTTCTGGTACTGGTCATTCTTGATATCGCCGGGGTGACCGATATTTTCCCATTTATCAAAGCTCAACGTTGATGAACAGCACGCCATGGTAAAGAAAAAATTCTTTTGCCGCTGACCGGCTTGCGTTAAAATCAGCGGTCGGAATAATTCAGCCCATTCCATACCGCTTCAGTTTTCGCCATAGGGACACCCGGTCGATGCCCATCAGCTTGGCGGCCTGGGTCTTGTTCCCATTGCATCGGGCCATGACCCAATCGATGTAACGCTTTTCCTGTTCTTCCAGGGTCGGCACCTTGGAGGATTCCTGCCGATAGGTCTCGATGGAAAGGTTGCGGATCTGTTCCGGGAGGTCTGCGGGTTGAATGGTGGGGCCGGTCGCCAGGGTCACCGCCCGTTCAATGACGTTTTCCAGTTCTCTGACGTTTCCGGGCCAACTGTAGTGGCAGAGCAGATCCAATGCTTCCCGATCGATGTCGCGCACCCTTTTATTCGTGACCAGGCTTTTCTCATTCAGGAAATGATAGGCCAGCAGCGGGATATCACCTTCGCGGTCCACCAGGGGGGGCAGGTGGATGGCGATCACGTGGAGCCGGTAATAAAGGTCCTGGCGGAAAAGGCCATTTTCAACATCTTCCATGAGATCACGATGGGTCGCCGCAAGAAAACGGACGTCCACCGGGATCGGATCGACGCCCCCGACGCGCAGCAGTTCTTTTTCCTGGATCACCCGCAGTAATTTAACCTGCATCGAAAGCGGCATATCACCGATTTCATCGAGCAGAACCGTTCCCCCGTCGGCCGTCTCAATGAGCCCGGCCTTTTTCCTCACCGCGCCGGTAAAGGCATCCTTTTCATGGCCGAACAACTCGTTGGCCATCAAGTCTTCCGCAAACGACCCGCAGTTGAAAGCAACAAAGCGCCTGGGAGACCTCGCGCTGAGCTGGTGGATGGCTTTTGCCACCAGTTCCTTGCCGGTGCCACTTTCGCCGAATATCAGCACGCTGGAGTCCGATGCCGCGACCTGATGAATCATTTTGCGTACCGACGCCATGGCCTTGCTTTTACCGATGATAAAAGGAATATCTCCCGGCCGTTTCAACCTCTCCTTCAGGTCCAGGTTCTCCAGCATAAGGCGCCGTTTGAGCAATGCCTCCTGGACGATCTTGCGCACTTCGTCAAGTTTGTACGGTTTGGCGATATAATAGTAAGCCCCGGCCCGGATGGCCTTGACCGCTGAATCGACAGTGGCATATCCCGTAATAATGATCACTTCGGTATGGGGTTGAAGTTCCCGGCTTTCTGTCAGGACCCGCATACCGTCCACTTTCTCCATTTTCAAATCAGTGATCACCAGATCGAAAATTTTGGATCCCAAATGTTGCAGCGCCTTTACGCCGCTGGCGACGGGAACAACGTCGTAGCCCTCTTTTTCCAGGATATGGGTCAGATTTTTGAGGGCAATCTCCTCATCCTCCACCAGGAGTATGGTATGTTTTTCTGAATTCACGGATTCCCTTCCGTTGACTCGCATTAAAGGCCTCCAGCGCCATCGGTCTCAGATGCTGCGTCAAGCGGTGCATCATTTGCGCCTGGAAGAACGATGGTGAAGGTGGTGCCCTCATTGGGCCGGCTCGCCACCTCGATTTTGCCATGGTGCTGTTTGATGATACCGTAGGACACCGAGAGCCCCAGGCCGTGGCCCTTGCCCACGTCTTTGGTTGTGAAAAAAGGATCAAAAATTTTGGGAAGATTTTCTTCTGATATGCCCTTGCCGGTATCCTGGACCTGGATCTGGACTGTACCGTGATTTTTTTCGGTGGCCCTCACGGTGAGCACACCGCCGTCCTCCATGGCATGGACTCCATTGAGAATCAGGTTGATCAGGACCTGCTGAACGCGGCGCAAATCAACATTGACCATAGTATCAGCCGGATATTCCGTTTTCAGTTCCACGTTGGTTGGCACCTCGCCTCTGACCAGCTGAATGGTTCCATGAATCAGATCCGCAATGGGAACCGGCTTCGGGCTGAAGGATCTTTCGCGGGAAAATTCGAGCAGGGCCTTGACGATATCTCTCGCCCGGTCCACCTGTTGTTCGGTTTCCGTCAGCAGATCTTTCAGCATTGCAAGATTGCCTTCTTCCAATTCTTCCAGCGCGATCTGAACGGAAGTGGAAATATTGTTCAGCGGATTGTTCAACTCATGGGCAACCCCGGATGTGAGCGTCCCCACGGAAACCATTTTCCGGTTCTGCACGAGCTGTTCGGTTCGCTTGTCCAGCTCCTTGATCATCGTGTTGAGGCTGGTGACCAGGGAACAAAATTCAGAACCCGCCGATATGGGCGGTATGTTGGAATAATCTCCCTGGGCGATTTGCCAGATGGCACGCTCAAGCGATTTAAGCGGTCGATGGACATTGAAGAGGAGAAACACGGCGACCAGGACACAGAGGACAAACCCGAAGATCGAGGCCACGAAAAGATAGAGTCTCGAATTGTTCACCAGCCGGTTGACATTCATTTCTTCCAGGGAAACCATCTGTTCCAGATCCTCGGTGATCTTTCTGCCGTTTTGCCGGATGGTTTCCTGCAACTTGTTGAAATCTTCACTCAACAGGGCTTCCCTTTTTAAAGAGCCGTCGGCATTATAAAACTGGAGCAGCCTCTGGAGGGAATGCATATAGGTATCCAGCTCGCTTAGCTCCTGATCAAGATTTCTGGCCGCCGTGTATCTGCCGAATTGCTCGATGAGCGCGGTCAGCTTCTGATCAGCGTTGCTGGTATAAACCAGGGCCTGCTCGAGGTTTTTCCTGTCGAGGTAGAGAAAATAATTTTTTTCGTGCCGGCGTGCTTCAAGGATCGTGTTCAGCAGTGCATTCTTGTTTTTGATGATCTGCAGCTTGCGGATAAGGATGGCATTGGTGTAGTCACTCACGCCCCACACCGATCCACCCACCAGGATGACAACCGAAAAGGCAAGAATAATTTTTTTTCTGAGACTGATTTTCATGGCTGGCATTCCTTCGCGGACCGAGGCCGTCCGATCAACAGGCACGGTTTATATTAGCCGTCCGCCCTGTTTTTTGCAATCGGAATTTGCCCATCAACAGGCCGGGCCGGGCCAGACATTTGGCGATAGTGACTCCGCGCCTCTAATGCCAAGATTTTTCGGAAAAAAAATCCGGCAATCTGCTTTTCAGAAATTGCCGGAATATCCGGGCATCGCTTGACTGGAACTTTAAAACCACCCACCCGCGCAAAGACATCAGCGACGGATGACAACCAGCGGGACTTTTAATTTGGCAAGCAGTTTTCGATGGCTGGTTTTTGCTGTGCCACCTTCTGCCGGATCCGGATCTTCTGAAGCCTCATCGTATATGGTAAGGACAATGTCCCGGTGCTTCTTGACGAAATCGGTTATCTCTTTTCGAGGGTTGCCCGATTTAAAGGTCACGCGGCAATGCACCCCCGCTTTTTCCGATTCGCAAAGCAGGCGGTTCCCGTTTTTTTCAGCTTCAGCCATAATCTGGGCGGCCGTTTTATGCTCACCCGCTTCCGCGAAGGCTGCGGCGGCAAATGTGTTCTGCAAAGACCGTCTTGCCTTACCGGCGCCTTTTTGAACCCTTTCGATATAATCCCGGTAACTCTGTGGACTGATCACATGAACGATCTCCATCTCCGCTTTTATCCACTGGCAAAGTTGCAAGGCATACCGAAATACTTTCCGGCTATGGCTGATGCCATCAATGGCCAATAATACCTTGCCCATCTGTGTGCCCTCCTTGAATGATCAAATGGATCGATACCCAATTCACCCCTTGGCCGTGGTTTCTAATATTTGATACTGGCTGTAAAGTCTCTTTTTCTGAAAGTGCCCCCTGAAAGTAAAAAAGATGATCAGGACCGTGGCCACGATGCCGCTGCCAAAAAGGAAAAGCTTGCTGCCGATGGCAAACCATCCAAGGGCATGATCCGAAAATTGAACCAGATCGAGGTCCAGCAGGTACGCCGGAATGGCCAGCAGGCGGGAGGTACAGCACAGGAGGATCAAAATGGCCGTTACCAGCCGGATATAGAGCTCTTTTACCAGTGACGTGCCGATGGCGCCGATAAAAATGCCCACAAGAGACCCGGCATAGAGAAGCAGGACAAGGCGCAGATCGACAAATCCGCCCAGCGCATAATTAAAAGCGCCCCACGCGCCCATGAACATGGCCAGGTAGAGTTCTGTTCCGGCGGCCACCACCGTTGGTATGCCGAAGACATAAATCATGGCGGGAACCCCGACAAATCCACCGACCCCGATCGTGCCGGCCATATAGCCGACCCCAGAGCCGACAAACAGAATCGTCCAGAAAGAAATCCTCACTCCGGAGGTGGTAAAATTGATCATCGGCTTCAGTTTGAGTTTGCTCGAAAGCTGGAGCAACGCCTTGGATGGCCCGGCGGAACTTTCCTTCATGGTACGCATCGCATCTTTGAGCATTGAGCCGCCGATCAGCGTCAGGGTGATGACAAAAAAGGCGCTTACGTAAAGACTTGACCCGGCCGCTCCGAGTTTGTGAAAAAAATATCCGTTAACCCAAACCGCCAGTTTAATACCGATCAGCGCCGATATGAGAAGAAAAACCGCCAGCTTCTTGTCTACATGCCCCAGCTCTCCATGTTTTTTTGAACCCATCATGGCCTTGCCGAATTTATGGGTAATATTGGCCCCGACGGCCATTACCCCTGGTATTCCCAGGTTCATCATCCCCGGTGTCATGAGAAACGCCCCGCCGGAGCCGATAAATCCTGACAGAGTGCCCCCCATGAACCCGAGCAACGCAACGGCGAAATATTTCCATTGCCCGCTTGCCAGGATATCGGTCACGATTGACAATTGCTCCGGAGTCACATGTCCTGTTACAGGTGCTGCCATTTCAATCCCTCCCTATTTTGTCGCTCTTTTTCATATTA
>CAZGNV010000015.1:0-80384 GCA_964527835.1 uncultured Desulfosarcinaceae bacterium
CCCAATACCCACCTTATTTACCTTTCTTGACTACAACTAATTTGGAGATGATCCTTAGCTTTTAACCGAAAACTTTAAAATGAGGTTGCAAATGGCAGAAAAACACGGGGAAAAGCAGTTTTCAGGGGCTACGCGCTATGTACTGGATGCAGAACTGGCCAAAATCGTCAACATCACCATGGCACTTGAAATGCCGTTGCTGCTCAAGGGAGAGCCGGGTACCGGCAAAACCATGCTGGCCCATGCGATTGCAGAAAATCTGGAGATGCCGTTGATTGTGCTCAACGTAAAATCCAGCATGAAGCTGATCGATGCCCTGTACCAGTATGACACCCTGACGCGGCTCAATGACAGCCGCTTCGGAGATTCCAGCCGGGATGTCAGCAACATCGAAGATTACATTAAAATGGGCAAAATCGGACAGAGCTTTACGGCCGACACCCGCACCGTGCTTTTAATCGACGAAATCGACAAGGCCGACACGGATTTCCAGGATGACATGCTCGATGTGCTGGACCAGATGGAATTTGACATCATTGAAATTGACAAGACCATCAGGGCCCGGTTTCGCCCGGTGATCATCATCACCTCCAACTCCAAGAAAAGTCTTTCGGATCCTTTTCTGGGCCGGTGCAATTTTCACCACATTGCCTTTCCGGACCCGGAGATGATGCGCCGGATCATCGCGGTTCATTTTCCCGACATCGACACGGATCTGATGGAAAAAGCCATCGCGGCTTTTTACCGCCTGCGCGATCTGGATGCCATTGAAAAAAAACCCGCCACCCGGGAATTGATCAACTGGATCCGGGCCTTGAGAGCCGATGCCGATTTCAGGCCCAAACAGCTGGCCAGAGGCGACATGCCGTATCTGGGGGTGCTGTTCAAAAAAAGCCAGGATCTGCAGCGCGCCCAGGCAACCGTGAATAGAAAAAGACTGATTTAAAAAAGCATATGTTTGTCGATTTTTTTTACAAGTTAAAAGAGGTCGGAATTCCCGTCAGCCCGACGTCTTTTTTGACCCTGCAAAAGGCGCTGGCCGCCGGACTGGTCGCCGGACTGGATGATTTTTATACCGCCTCACGCACGGTGCTGATCAAGAATGAGCGCTATTTCGATCTTTTTGACCAGGTGTTCGCCCACCATTTCCAGGGCGCCGAACTGCCCGATACCGAGGGCCTCGAGCTGGATGAGATGGCCAGAATGATGCTGGACGCCTGGCTGCAGAATCCCCGCGAGCTTGCCGAAATGATGGGCATCGATGAATCAGCCCTGAGCAAATTGTCCCCCGAGGAGTTGATCGAGTATTTCAAGGAGCGCCTGAAGGAGCAGACCGAAGCCCATCATGGCGGTTCCAAGTGGATCGGCACCGGCGGATACTCGCCGGTGGGCCATTCGGGATACCATCCCGGGGGTATGCGGGTGGGAGGTGTGTCCAGAAACAAGTCGGCTGTAAAAGTCGCTCTGGACCGGCGCTACCGGGATTATTCCCACAGTGGACCGCTGACCCAGTCGCTGGTCGGCGAGGCACTGAAACGGCTGCGCAACATGGTTCCCGCGGGGCCCAAGGACCGGGTCAACATCGATCAGACCATCTACCAGACCATGAAAAACGCCGGGGAGATCGAAATCGTTTTCGACCGCGCCCTGAAGGACCGCCTGAAGGTGATCCTGGCCATTGACAACGGCGGGTGGTCCATGGAACCTTATGTGGCGGTGGTCCAGACGCTTTTTGATTATGCCCGGGCCCAGTTCAAGGATGTGAAAACCTATTTTTTTCACAACACCATCTATTCCACCCTCTGGGAGGATGCCGCCCGGTATAAAAAGCCCCTGCGCATTGAGCAGCTGGTGCGCCGGGACCCGCAAACCCGCTTTATCGTTGTGGGGGATGCCAGCATGGCGCCCTACGAGCTGATGGCCAGTGACGGCTCCATTCACCTCGAGGAGCGCAGCGGCCATCCCAGCGTCGAATGCCTCAAGTTTCTTGCCAAAACGTTTCCCCACTGCGCCTGGCTCAATCCGGTGCCCGAATCCATGTGGCATTACACCCACACCATCAACATTATCCGCCAAATTTTCCCCATGTTTGAGTTGAGTTTGGACGGGCTGGAGAAGGCGGTGGCCCACCTGATGGCCAGATAATGTTTTAAATGGATCTTTTTCCGCTGTGCGGCGTTCTCCGCGGGCTTTAGCCTTCGACGTACGAATAGTACGCCTCAGGCTAAAACCCTTGTGCGGCCTTGCACAACAAAAAAATCTCCATTTAAATGCCGGCCGCCCATTTAACGGTCCCATAACCCAACCAACTGCATTATGCGCTGCGCAATATGCATTTTGGCCTTGCTCCCCAAATGGACAATAACGCTCAACCAAAATACATATTGCGCTCGGTATGGATCTTAATACCAGAACTTTTGAAAAGTTACAGAGTTCTTAAAACCTGACGTAAATTGGCCGGGGGATGGTGTTTTCCGGAAACCGGTATGATACTCAGAGACTCTCTATTTTCGCAGGGCCCTTGTTTGGGATGAATGGCACGGACCTGATTGAAGTTAGCAGATGATAGGGTCTCATCCCAAACAAGGGGTACGTTGTTGCGGCATGGTTTCATACCGGTTGGAGGAAAATATCATGCGCCGGACGATTTACACCTCTATTGAATTTTGGATCGCAATTTTCAGGGCTGCAGGCCGTACAGGCGGCAGGTGTTGTTCCAGATGGTGTCGGCCAGCTGCCGCGGGTCCTCTTTGCGCACGGCGGCCAGTTTGAGCAGCACCGATTTGACAAAGGCCGGTTCGTTGCGGCGGGTGCGGTTTTTTTCAGGCGCCGGGGTCAGGTAGGGGGCGTCGGTTTCCACCAGCAGGCGCTCGGCCGGAACAAGGCCGGCCAGCCGGCGCAATTGAGCGCCCCGGGACTGCAGGGTGACAATCCCGGTAACGCCGATATAAAGGCCCAGCTCCAGGTACTGCATCAGCTCTTTTTCAGTGCCGCTGAAGCAGTGAACCACCCCTTTGGGAGAAGGCGGACCGTGGCTTTTCAGGATTTGAAGAAAACGGCCCTTGCTGTCGCGTTCATGGAAGATCAGCGGCAGGGCAAGCCCGGCGGCCAGCTCCAGCTGTTTGATGAACCACTGCTCCTGCTGTGGCTGCGGGGAATACATGCGGGCGAAGTCCAGCCCGATTTCACCCCAGGCGCAGACCTTCGGATTTCGGGCCAGTTCGACCAGTTGATCAAGGGCCGCCGGGCTGCAGGCTTTGGCATCATGGGGATGAATTCCCACCGACGCATAAACTTCGGCATATTCATCTGCCAGCCTCACCGCCCGGGCCGATGTCTCGGGGGTGACCCCGATGGTCATCAGGCGGATGACACCGGCGGTGTGCGCCCTTTCGATGACTCCCTGGCGATCGCGGTCGAAGGCCGGATCGTCAAGATGGCAGTGGCTGTCAAAAATTTTCATTGATTTCACCCGACGGCATTTACCATCGGCGCTGAAAAATATCAATGATTTGCCTTGATTTTATAAAAATATTTTGTTTAAATTGATACCTTTGCCATACGGCTTCCATGTAGTTTGAATGCGGCGGATCCGCAGAGTAAATACCCAATGTCGATTACGGCCGGGAGGTTTGAAATGTTTAAAATCGTCAAACGTGAGGAAATGTCCCAGGGAAATGTGATTCTCAATGAGATTGAAGCGCCCAAGATTGCGGCCAAGGCCAGGCCCGGTCAGTTTGTGATTCTCAAGGCCAATGAAGAAGGAGAGCGCATCCCGCTGACCATGGCGGACACAGATCCGCAAAAAGGCACCATTACGGTGATCTACATGGTGGTCGGCAAGTCCACGGCCCTTTTTAAAACCCTGCAGGTCGGTGATGCTTACCAGGATGTCATCGGTCCTTTGGGCAAGCCGACGCACATCGAAAAGGTGGGCACCGTGGTCTGTGTAGGCGGGGGGACGGGGATTGCCGTTTTACATCCCATTACCCGGGCCATGAAGGAAGCCGGCAACCATGTGATCAGCATTATCGGGGCGCGCAGCAAGGACCTGCTCATTATGGAAGATCAGATGAAAGCCGCTTCCCATGAACTGCGCGTTTGCACTGATGACGGCTCCTACGGACATCACGGCTTTGTCACCGAGGTGCTCAAGCAAGTCCTTGAGGCCGAAAAGGTCGATCAGGCGGTGGCCATCGGGCCGGTGCCGATGATGAAGTTCGTCTCTCTGATCACCAAGGAATACAACGTGCCGACGCTGGTCAGCCTGAATCCCATTATGGTGGACGGCACCGGGATGTGCGGCGGGTGCCGGGTGACCATCGGCGGCCAGACCAAATTCGCCTGCGTGGACGGACCTGAATTCGACGGCCATCAGGTGGACTACGATGAACTCATGCTCCGCCTGCAGGCCTACTGTGAAGATGAGAAAAGGTGCTACAACGAGTTTTGCATGCTGGATGAATGATGGGGTCGACTGCTCGCCGGCCGCAAGTTCTATCGGGTGACGGATTGGTGGAGGGGCAATTTATTATTTTATCTGATTAGGTTGACGCATCGGCTGCATTCGTATTGCCGGGGGAGGAGTTTATGGCGAAGGAAACACCCAAAAAAGTGAAAAAAGAAAAGATTCCCAGGGTTCCGATGCCCGAACAGGAACCCCAGGTGCGGGCCCGCAATTTCATGGAGGTTCCCCTGGGCTACACGCCGGAGATGGCTGTAAAAGAGGCCAGCCGGTGCCTGCAGTGCAAAAAGCCCGCCTGTGTCGCGGGATGTCCCGTGGCTGTTGACATTCCAGGTTTTATCCGCCTCATCAAAGAGGAAAAATTTACCGAGGCGATTCGCAATCTGTGGGGTAAAAACAGCCTGCCGGCGGTCTGCGGCCGCGTCTGCCCCCAGGAGATCCAGTGCGAAGGGGTGTGCATTGTCGGCAAAAAGGATGAGCCGGTGGCCATCGGCAACCTGGAACGCTTTGCCGCCGACTGGGAAAGGGAGCACGGCACCGGCGAGCTGCCGCCCAGGGCCAAGCCGACAGGCAAAAGAGTCGCGGTAGTAGGCTCGGGGCCCTCGGGGCTGACCGTGGCCGGAGATCTGATCGTCAAAGGCCATGAGGTCACCGTGCTGGAAGCCTTTCACAAGCCCGGCGGCGTATTGGTTTACGGCATTCCCGAGTTCAGACTGCCCAAAGCGATCGTCGCCCAGGAGGTGAATTTTCTCGAGCGTCTGGGGGTCAAGGTCGAATGCAATGCCGTGGTGGGGCGAACCGTGTCGCTGGATGAACTGTTTGAAGAAGGCTACGATGCCATCTACATCGGGGTGGGGGCCGGCCTGCCGCGTTTTATGGGCATTCCCGGAGAAAACCTGATCGGAATTCTTTCCGCCAACGAGTACCTGACCCGCGCCAACCTGATGAAGGCGTATCTGTTTCCCGAAGTGGACACCCCGATTCCCCACGGCAAGAATGTGGTCGTGCTGGGGGCCGGCAACGTGGCCATGGATTCCGCCCGCACGGCCATGCGGCTGGGAGCGGAAAAAGTGCGCATCGTCTACCGCCGCTCGCGCCAGGAAATGCCGGCCCGAACCGCCGAGATCCACCATGCCGAGGAGGAAGGCATCGAGTTTTTCCTGTTGACCAACCCCACCCGGTACCTGGGCGATGACAAGGGGCGGCTGTGCGGCATGCAATGCTTGAAGATGGAGCTGGGTGAACCCGATGAGTCGGGACGCCGCCGGCCGGTGCCCATTGAAGGTTCGGAATTCGAACTGGAATGCGACCTGTGCATCGTGGCCGTGGGGTCAGGCGCCAATCCCCTGCTGACCGAATCGACTCCGGAGCTGAAGTTGAACAAGTGGGGCTATATCGAAGCCGACCCGCAAACCGGCAAGACGTTTAAAAAAGGCGTCTGGGCCGGGGGCGACATCGTCACCGGGGCGGCCACCGTGATTCTGGCCATGGGGGCGGGCCGCAAGGCCGCCGACTCGATCCATGAATACCTGATCCGGGGGTGGTAGCAAAAATTAAGGCAGGGACGATTCAAACAATTCCACCCCTTGTTGCAGCCGGGGGGCGGATCATTTCTTGGCCAGCAAAACGCCCTCGATGAACGGATCGATGCCGCCGTCCAGCACGTCATTGACGTTGCCCACCTCCAGGTTGATGCGGTGGTCTTTGACCATCTGGTAGGGATGCAGGATATACGAGCGGATCTGGCTGCCCCAGGCGATGTCCTCCTTGCTGTCGTGCAGCTCCTGCTTTTTTTCCTCCTGCTTTTCCTTTTGCTGCTGGTAGAGGCGTGATTTGAGCACTTTCAGCGCCATCTCGCGGTTGCGGTGCTGGGACTTTTCCTGCTGGCACTGCACCACGATGCCGGTGGGCAGATGGGTGATGCGCACTGCGCTGCTGGTTTTGTTGACGTGCTGCCCGCCGGCGCCGCTGGCGCGAAAAACGTCGACCCGCAAATCCTTTTCATCGATCTCGACGACGATTTTGCTGTCCAGTTCAGGGTAGACGAAAACCGAGGCGAATGAGGTGTGCCGTTTGCCACTGGCGTTAAAGGGGGAGATCCGGACCAGACGGTGGACGCCGATCTCGGTTTTCAGGTAGCCGTAGGCGTTTTCACCGACGGCCGTGAAGGTCACACTTTTAATGCCGGCTTCGTCTCCGGGCTGAAAGTCGATAAGTTCAAATTTGTACCCCTTGCGTTCAATCCACCGCGAATACATTCTGAAAAGCATCTCGGCCCAGTCCTGGGCTTCAGTGCCCCCGGCACCGGCATTAATGGAAACAATGGCATTTTTGGCGTCGTCATCGCCGTCGAGCATCAGTTCCAGGGTGAGCCGGTCGATTTTTTTTTCCAGCGCGCGGGTCAGCTCAGAAGCTTCCTGCAAAGCGTCAGCATCGTCTTCTTCAACGGCCAGGTCCAGCAAAATTCGGCTTTCTTCCAGATCGGTGGTCAGTTGCTGGTACTGTTCGAGGTGGTTTGAAATCCAGGTGCGTTCCTGCAGCAGGGATTTGGCTTCTTCCGGTTTGTCCCAGAAGCCGTCGCGGGAGATGATTTTTTCAATTTCGGCCAGTCGTTTCTGCTTGTCGGCGATGTCAAAGATAGCTCCGCAGGTGATCCAGCTTGGTGTTGAGTTCGGTTAAATTTTGTTTGAGTTCGACAGACATGATGGGTTCCTCCTGTTGTTGTTTCTTATTTTATCATTGATGAAGTCGTAAAAAAAGCCGCTTTTGTTCGCTGGTGAAGATGCCCGCGGCATGATCGCTTCAGATTCTGAGTGCGTGTTTTCAGTGCCGGTTGTGCTTTAATTTAAGCGCAAACTTTACAATTGCAAGTATTGTCGCCAATAGAGCCGCTGCCAGGCAGGCCCGGCCCAGCAGATCGCCGAAGCGGGTATAAAAAGATTTTTCTTTCATCAGCGGCAGCGACCGGGTGATTACCGCTTCTTCCAGCAGGGACGACGATGCCAGGATCCGGCCGGCCGGATCGACAAAGCCGCTGATGCCGGTGTTGGCTGCCCGTGCCAGGGTTCGCCGGTTTTCCACCGCCCGCAACACGGTCATGGAAAAATGCTGGTAAGGACCGCTGGTCTTGCCGAACCAGGCATCGTTGGTGATATTGATCAGCAGGTTCGCGCCGTTTTTGGTCATGGCCCGTGAAAGTGGCGGGAAGATGATTTCGTAGCAGATCTGAACTCCCAGGCGCCAATCGTGCCAGGGCAGGGTATAGCCTTTTTTGCCAGGGACGAAATCCCCCACCTGGGCGACGATTTTTCCCAGAAAAGGCAGCCATTTTCGCAGCGGCACATATTCCCCGAATGGTACCAGGTGGGTCTTGTCATATTTGATGATGGTTTTTTCCCCGGGCCGGATCAAATAGGCGCTGTTGAAGTACTGCACCTTCTCGCCCCGGCGCTCAAAAGAGGGGCTGCCGATCAGATAATCGGTGCGGGTGCGTTCAATGCTTTTAAACACGAGCTCTGACGGCTTCTGGTCGTACATCAGGTAAAAGGGAGTGGCCGACTCCGGCCATACGATCAGATCGGGGTTTTTTTTCATTACCGTCTGCGACAACCGGTTGTAGCGGGCAATGGTCTGCATTTGAAAGGCGGCATCCCATTTAATGCTCTGGTCGATGTTGCCCTGGACAACTGCGATGCTGGCTTTCGGGGCGGCGGCAATCAATCGGTCAATAGTGGCCAGACGCTGGTGTCCGTAGATCCAGGTCAGCCCCAGGGCGGCCGCCGTGGTGATCAGGGCGCCTGCCGCCAGGCGCCCGCTGACACCGGCGGCAGCCCACCTTTTTTTAAAAAGATACAGCACAGCGAACAAAATGGCGGCGTTGCAGAGCACGATCAATGCCGACAGGCCGTATACTCCCATTATATCGGAAATCTGGATCAGCCGCAAACGCTGATATTGGGAATAGCCCAGCAGCTCCCAGGGAAAGCCGGAAAAAATAAAGGACCGCAGATATTCCAGGGCGACCCACAACACCGGCATGGCGGCCATGGCCCGGCCGGGGGTGATGCCCGGCACGGTCAAGGCGGCTGCAAAAACAGCCATGAAAAGGGCCAGAACGGCGGCAAAAAGAAACAGCACCGACAGGCTTAAATACAGCGGCAAATAGCCGTAGGTGCGCATCACCGGCACCAGCCAGTACAGCAGGGAAGTGTAATGCACGAGGCCGGCGACAAATCCCAGGCGAAAACCCGCCCCGGCATCCTTGTCTTTTACGCTGTAAAGCAGGGGCACCAGGGCGAACCAGATCAGCGGATCCCATCCGACCTTGGGAAAGGACGCGGTCAGCAGCAGACCGCTGGCGGCAGCCAGCAGGATATTTTTTTTATCACGGATCAAAATAACCCGCCCCACAAAAGTCATTTTCGAGCGACTTCAAGCCTTTGCGGCAAAAGAGCTGTGAGGGGTTGAGCGTTAAAAATTGCAAGCTGTTTGAGGAGCTGGCGACGAGTTCTGGCAATTTGGCGAAACCCTTTACCGCTCCCGAAAAGGCTTGCTTAAGCGAGAAAATTCGACTTTTTTCGACTTCATCAAAATAGAGGCCGGAATCTGCGACCCCCCCTCTGCAACCCAGGGTTGCCAGTGTTGTCGTTGGCAATATGTAACACGTGCCGGTACTCTGTCAACCTCCACGTTGTCTTGGCGCAGGTCGACACACCGCCGACCATGCAATGAATCCCCCGGGCATGGCTGGAAGTACCCGTGGCAATCAGGTAAAATGCAAAAAATCAGTCACTTGAAGTAATTTTTCCCTAAGGTTTTGCCAGTTGGAGACGATATTGTCATAGAGAACAAACTTTCATGTTTTCGATTAAACGCTCACTGGAGGCAGCCAATGGCCGACTTTTTTTTAAATACCACCCTGCAGATACCCATGGTTCAATTGATTTTATTGATGTTATTCAGCACCCTGGCCCTGTTGTTCGGAAAATTGAGACTGGCCCTGCTGATCAACTATATTTTCTGTATGCACTGGGGCTATTTTCTCAGCCGGGACCGTCTGCTGGGTCTGGGGTTTGAAAAATTCGAATATATTACCCTGGTTTATTTTTTATTCGGGCTGGCCATCATTATGGTGGCGGCGTTTTCATTTCTGTTTCATCGCGAGTAAGACCCGGTAAAAAAATCTGCTGCTGCGCAGCGACGGTCAAAGCCCCTCCTATCCACCACATATTGTATATTATTATTTCTGACATACAATATATATCGTTTCCTAAAAAAAGATATTGTCAACCCGCTTTTTTCCTGTCATACCGCTTTTTACCCGTCAACCCGAATACAGGCTGCCTATGAGACATATCAAGGGGCGCTACCGTTGCCGGATTTGCCGGCATCCTCTATCCTTTCTCTGATCAAAGGAGATTTGTAAAATGCATCTGACATCTTACGGTGCGGTGCGGGAAGTCACCGGCTCCATGCACCTTCTGAGCACCGACAGTGATCACGTTTTGCTGGACTGCGGCATGTTTCAGGGGCGGCGCCGCGAGGCCGCTGAAAAAAACAAAGTGATGCCCTTCGACCCGGGCATTCTCACCAATGCCGTGCTCTCCCATGCCCACATTGACCATTCGGGCCGCCTGCCGCTGCTGACCAAAAACGGTTTTAACGGACGCATCATCTGCACCCGGGCAACGGCCGCCGCCTGTGAATATCTGCTGCCGGATTCGGCCCACATCCAGGAATCCGATGCCAACTACCTCAATTACAAGACCGTTCGCGCAGCGCTTTCCCGGCTCAAAGCCGGCCGGGGCAAGGAAACCGTTTCCCAGCGGGAGGCGGCCCGGATTAAAAAGCTGCTGAAAAAAAACCGCCATGAGCTCAATCTCGAGGCCATCAACGACCTGCTGGACCAGTATCACCTGCAGGCCGTTTATCCACTGTATACCATCGAGGATGCCGAGCAGGCACTGACCTGTTTTGACGGGTATCCCTATCACGAGCCGGTGACCATCGGCCGGGACATGAGCTGCACCCTTTACGATGCGGGGCATATCCTGGGTTCGGCCATCACCGTGATCAGCGCCCGGGAAAACGGCCGGCAGTACAGGATTTGCTATACCGGCGATCTCGGCCGCTTTGACAAGCCCATTATCAACGATCCGACCCTGGAATTTGCCGAGCAGGACCGTGACATTGACCTGCTGGTCATGGAAAGCACCTATGGCGACCGGCTGCATGAGCCTGTTGCCGATTTAAAGCCGGGTCTGGAAAAAGTGCTGGCCGCCACCTGCGAGCGCGGCGGAACCCTGCTGATTCCCTCTTTTGCCTTCGGCCGGACGCAGGAATTGCTGTATGTGCTGCATGAAATCTACAACGAAAACAAGCTGCCCCGGCTGCCCGTTTATGTGGACAGCCCCCTGGCCACCAAGCTGACCCGGGTTTTCGGCGAGCACCCCGAGGTCTACGACCAGCAGGCCCGGCAGACCTTTCTTAAAAAAGGCCAGAATCCGTTTTTATTCGACCAGATGCATTTTGTGGCCTCGGTGGAAGAGTCCATCGCCCTGAACCGGGACAGCCGGCCGCACATCGTCGTGGCGGCCTCGGGAATGTGTGAAGCCGGGCGCATCCTTCATCATCTGCGTTACAGGATCCACAACGAGCGCAACACCATCCTGGTGGTGGGCTACATGGCCCGCAACACCCTGGGACGCCGCATTCTCGAGCAGGGGACGGCTTATGAAAAATCCGGCCGCAAGGGTCCGCCGCCTTTGTTGAAATTCATGAACAAGCAATATCCCCTCAAGGCCCACGTGGCCCAACTGGGCGGTTTCAGCGCCCATGGGGATAAAGCCGAGATGCTGCGGTTTCTCAAAAAGTCCAACCTGAAAATAAAGAAAATCGCCCTGGTTCACGGGGAGGAAGATCAGAGCCTGGCTTTTGCCAAATTTCTTAAAGGCGAGGGGTTTGCGGTGACGGTCCCCCGCCGGGGGGAAACCCTGGAGATAAAATAAAAACTTCTAGGGAAACGCCAGCAATTCAATGAACATATCCTGGAAATCCGGGTGGTCGGAAAGCTCCACCACCCGGGTCTGACGGGCCAGCTGCCCGGCCTGCTCCAGAAAATCCCCATCCATCAGCGCGTGCACGGCCCCGGCGCCGGCAGCGTTGCCCACCACCTTGATATCCTTTTCGTCCAGGGGCGGAAACATGCCCAGGGCCAGCGCGTCGGCGATGTTGATAAAGCTCCCGAATGCGCCGGCCATCAGTATTTCAGCCGGCTGCTGCATGCCGGCTTCCCGGCACAGCAGTTCGATGCCGGTGCGCAATGCGCCCTTGGCCAGCTGGATGGCCCGCACGTCTTTCTGGGTGATGGTGATCGGCCGGCCATCCTGGGTTTGTTCCCCGGGCACCAGGATAAATTGCGGTGAGTCATTGTCATCCCGCTGAAGGTGCGTCGAGTCGGCAGCGGCGTTAAAGGCGCCGTCTTTTGCAAGGATGCCGGCATGCAGCAGTTGCGCCGCCGCGCTGATGACCCCCGACCCGCAGATGCCGGCCGCTTTCTTGGGCTTTTGGGGATCGCGCTGGATGATTGAGCACTTTGGCCGCCCGCGGAGCTTGTCGATGGTGACGGCATCGATGGCCCCGGACACCGCCTGCATGCCGCACTGGATGGCTGCGCCTTCAAGGGCCGGACCGGTAGCGCAGGAGGTGGCCAGCAGCCCGTCGGCGGTGCGGACCATGATCTCCCCGTTGGTGCCGATGTCCACCAGCAGGGTGCCGGCAGCAGCGCGGGTCAGCCGGCATGCCAGGGCGGCGGCGACAATGTCGGCGCCGATAAAACCGGTGATCAGCGGCAGGGTCCGGATGACCGCTTTGGGATTGAATCCCAGACCGATAGAAGCCGCTTCGAATCTCTGCTCGTCAACAAAGGCCGGCTGGTAGGGAAACATCCCGATGGACGAGGGGTCCTGCCCTGAAAAAATATGGACCATGGTGGTGTTGCCCACCACGGTCATAGTGCTGATGCGCAGCGGATCGATCCCGGTGGAGCGGCACAGGGAGGTGGCCGCCCATTCAACGGTCCGGACGGCCATTTTTTGCAGGCGCGCCAGCAGCGCCCCATCCTGCCGGATGGCGCTGATGCGGCTCATGACATCATCACCATACAGGGCCTGGGGGTTTTTAGCCGCGGTGGACGCCACCACGGCGGCGGTTTGCAGATTGCACAGGTAAACTGCGATGGTGGTGGTTCCCAGATCTACCGCCAGTCCGTAAGCGTCGGCGCGGCCTGTTGCCGGAGCCTTCACACCGGCCGTTGCTGCGGCAAAAAGGGTCGGCAACCCCTTTTGTACGACTTCCGCGCTGAGCCGGCTGGTGTCCGGGACTTCGACCGCCAAGTCCGTGGTTACCTTCACCCGGCATGCCAGGCGCCAGCCGGCCGCAAGGTCTGCCGGCTCCAGGCATTTTTTTTCGGCTTCGTCGGGTTCAGCGGCAGCCCCTTGATTGGCAGCGTCTATTTTAACCCGGCACTTGCCGCAAAGCCCTTTGCCGCCGCAGTCGGTGCGCAAAAAAATCCCCGCCTCGATGAACGCTTCCAGCAGGGTTTGACCCTCAGCAGCGGTCAGGCGCCGGTCTTCAGTTTTGATGTCAATGGTGTGTTGTGTTGGGCCCATGGTAAAGCGATCCTGAAATCAGCATGATCGGCCTCGTGAAAAGTCATTTCCGAGCGCCATCAACCCTTTTCGGAAAAAGAGCGGTGAAGGGTTGAGCGTTAAAAATTCCAAGCTGTTTGAGGAGCTGGCAACGAGTTCTTGGGATTTAGTGAAACCCTGAACAGCTCCCGAAAAGGCTTGCTTAAGCGAGAAAATGTTACTTTTTGCGACTCCGTCAGCGCTCGGTGCGTTTTAAAACCCATTGTCTATGACACAGCAGCCGATTCAAGTCAAATGGGGTTGCAATTGCGGGCCGAAAAAAGTACACCATCCTGACGGAGGTGCCGTCTATGACAGCCAAGCGAACATTGCACTGGGCCTGGGTGATTCTGGGCATCTGTTTCGTCAACCTTTTCATCAATTACTCGGTGCGGCTCGGCTACGGGGTGGTGCTGCCGGAGATGATCCGCACCCTGGGCTTCGGGCGGACCGCGGGGGGATCGATTTACAATTCCTACCTGTTTACCTATATCGCCATCACCCCTTTCACCGGATACCTGACCGATCGGCTGGGAGCCCGGCGGGTGATCACCACCTGCCTGCTGATTCTCGGCTGTGGTGTGCTGCTGATGGGCACGGTTGACAGCCTGTGGTCGGCCTGCCTGTTTTTCGGGGTTGCCGGCCTGGGTTCCACCGGCATGTGGGCGCCGGTGATTACCCTGGTGCAGCGCTGGTTTGCCTTCGAGCGGCGCGGCCTTGCCCTGGGGATTCTTTCCACCGGCTTCGGGCTGGGATTTGCCACCATGGGCGCTGTTTTCCCGTGGGTGGTGAAGGCCTTCAGCTGGCGTTATGCCTGGTTTTTTCTGGGCGCCATGGCCCTGGCCATGGTGGCGGTCAACGGCCTGTTTTTAAGAAGCGATCCGTTTGCCGCCGGCTTCAGGCCCTGGGGGGAAAAAAAAGACCCGCCCGGGCCACACAACAACAATACGGCCGGGCAACCCAAAATCCCGCTGGCCTCTCTTTTCGCCAACCGAACCTTCTGGCTGATCGGCGGCTCCTATTTCGCCATCGCCTATGCCCTCTACGGGTTGACCACCTTCATGGTGGACTATGCCAGGTATCAGCTGAACCTGCCGCTGGCCCGGGCCAGCCTGCTGGCCACGGTTCACGGGATCGGCCAGATCATCGGCGTGCTGAGCATTTTGCCGCTTTCCGACTACCTGGGCCGCAAAAAAACCATTCTGATTTCCAATACCGTCATCACCGGATGCCTGGTGGTCATTTTGCTGGCCGGTGGTTCGTGGACGATGCTTTGTATTTTTGTCGGCATCCTGGCCCTGTTTTACGGGGCCACTTTCCCGATTTACGGGGCCTGCGCCGGGGACTATTTTCCGCGGGAAGCCATGGGTACGGTCATCGGGGCCTGGACGCCCTTTTACGGGGTGGGGGCGATTTTAACCCACTGGGTGACGGGCATCCTGCGGGATGCCAGCGGTGTCTACAACCAGGCGTTTATCATCAACGTCGCCATGGCAGCCGCTGCGATTGTCTTGATGAGCCGGGTTCGCAAGCAAGGGAGTGTTGACACATGAGTCGGTTTTTAATGGTGGACATCGGAGCCGGTACCATGGATGTGCTGTGGTACGACACCCGCGAGGACCTGCATTACAAGGCGGTGGTAAAATCGCCGGTGAGATACCTGGCCGAACAGGCGGCCGAGCTGCCTGTGGATCTGTTGGTGACCGGCGTTGAAATGGGCGGCGGGTCCATGGCTGCCGTGCTCCGACAAAAGGCCGGGCAGGGAAAGGTGGTCCTGTCGGTGTCCGCGGCCGCCACCCTGCACCATGACCGGCAAAAGGTGCGTTCTTGGGGGCTTGAGGTGGTGGAAGACGAACAGGCCGAGCAGCTGCGCCGGGAGGCCAAACTGCACCACCTGGCTCTCTGCGATCTGGACCCCGATCGGCTGCGGCGGATCGTGGAAGGCTTCGGGGTGCCGTTGGCCTTCGATGCCGTGGCGGTTTGCGCCCAGGATCACGGCGTGCCCCCGCCGGGGGTCTCCCACCTGGATTTTCGCCACAACCTGTTCAAGCAGCGGCTGGAAGAAGATCCGCACCCCCACAGCCTGCTGTATCAAAGCGACGAGATTCCCGCGGCCATGAACCGCCTGCGATCCATTGCCCGCTCGGCCGCGGCCCTCCCTGCCGAACAGGTATACGTCATGGACAGCGGCATGGCGGCCATCGTGGGCGCATCCACGGACCCGCACGCCGGCCGCCCGCCTTTCGTGGTGCTGGACGTGGCCACTTCCCACACGGTGGCTGCGGTCATGCTCGGCGACGAAATCGCCGGTTTTTTCGAATACCACACCCGGGACATCACCCTGGAGCGCTTAGACCAGCTGATCGTGGACCTGTGTGATGGGAACCTGTCCCACCAGCGCATCCTTGCCGAAGGCGGTCACGGGGCCTATGTGCGCCGCAGCGTCGGTTTCAAGGCCGTCAAGGTCATCATCGCCACCGGCCCGAAAAGACGGCTGGTGGCGGGGTCCCGGCTGCCCATCGTTTACGGTGCTCCGTTTGGAGACAACATGATGACCGGCACCCTGGGCCTGCTGGAATCCCTGCGCCGGCGCAAAGGGCTGGAGCCGATCAGGTACCTGTAATCGATCGCTTTTTACGACTTCATCAATTTTGGTTGCTGCTTTTAAACGGAAAAAAAGGAGGTTGCGCCATGGTGAAAATCAAAACCTTTGCCAGTCCATTGAGGATTTTCCAGGCCCGCAAGGAGCTCGAGGGCCTCGATGAAATCATCAACGAATTTCTGGTGAAAAACAACGTCCAAAAAGTCATTTCCGTCAGCGACACCTGCACCACCGATGACAGCGGCACCATCGGTTTGATTCGGGTCCTGGCCTACGAATGACGAAGCGTACAAAAGGGACTTTTTACGACTCCATCATCAATAGCGCCGGCCCTGCATTGCGGGTCAGCACGACAGCAGGGTTTCATCCTTCAGGGTTTGGCCGAACTGGGCCACGATTTCGGCAACCGTCAATTTTTTCTTCTCATCACCCTGGATGTCAAGCTGGATCTTACCCTGGTGCAGCATGACCATCCGGTTGCCATACTTCAGGGCATGGCTCATATTGTGGGTTACCATGAGGGTGGTCAGCCGGTTTTCCCGGACCATGGTCTCGGTCAGGTCCAGCACCTTGGAAGCGGTGCGCGGATCCAGGGCGGCGGTGTGCTCATCGAGCAGGAGCACCTTGGGGGGGGCCAGGGTGGTCATCAGCAGGGTCAGCGACTGGCGCTGGCCTCCGGACAGCAGGCCCACGGCCTGCTTCAGCCTTTCTTCCAGGCCGAGTTCCAGGACCTTGAGGATTTCTTTGTACCGGGTGCGCCGGTTTTTGGTGACCCCCCACTTCAGTCCCCGTTTTTGGCCCCTCAATTCGGCCATGCACAGGTTTTCTTCGATGGTCATCTCCCCGGCCGTGCCCATGGTGGGGTTTTGAAAGACCCGCGAGACAAAGCGGGCCATCCGGAAATCCGGCCATTTGGTCACATCCTGGCCGTTTACAATCACCTGTCCCTGGTCAGGTTCGACGGTTCCGGCGATGACGTTCAAAAGCGTGGTCTTGCCCGCCCCGTTGGAGCCGATGATGGTGATGAAATCACCGTCGGCGACTTCAAGGCTGAAGTTGTCCAGGGCCCGTTTTTCATCCTGGGTGCCTGGATTGTATATTTTCGTGATGGCGTTTAATACCAGTAGATGCTCGGCCAAGATTCAGACTCCCCTGAGCTTTAATTTCTTTTCCCGTTTGCCGCGAATGGCCGGAATCGCCAGGGCGATGACCACCATCACCCCGGTGGCCAGTTTGAGATCGGTGGGAGCCAGCCCCATGCGCATCCCCAGGGCAATGATAAAACGATAGACCACCGATCCGAAGGCCGCGGCAAGCGTCAGCCTGACCACCGTCGTTGGTTTGATCAGCGCCTCTCCGATGATGATCGATGCCAGGCCGGCGACGATCATCCCGATGCCCATGCCCACATCGGAAAATCCCTGGTCCTGGGCGATCAGAGCCCCCGCCAGGGCGACCATGGCGTTTGAAATCCCCAGGCCGAGATTGGTGGCGCTGTCGGTGTTGACTCCCAGGGCGCGGATCATGTCCTCGTTGTCGCCCGTTGCGCGCAGTCCCAGTCCATACTCGGTGTGCAGGAAGACATCGAGGGCGAACTTGCACACCAGGGTGATCACCAGAAAGAAGAGGATCACCGGGACATCGCGGGAGATGCTCAACGATTCCATGGGGGTAAACAGGGTGGGCCGGCTCAGCAGCGGAATGTTGGCCCGCCCCATGACCCTCAGGTTGACCGAATACAGGATGGTCATCATCAGGATTCCGGCCAGCAGGGAGTTGATCTTGAACTTGGTGGCAAAGATTCCGGTCAGGTATCCGGCGACAAAACCGGCTGCGGTGGCAATCAGCGTTGAAGTGGCCGGGTCCATGCCGTCAAATATCAGCCGGGCGGCAACGGCGCCGCCCAGCGGGAAACTGCCGTCAACGGTAAGATCGGGAAAAGACAACACCCGAAAGGTCAGTGCAATCCCCAGCGCCACCAGGGCATAGGCCAGTCCCTGTTCCAGGGATATGGGGATGATGTTGAACATGGCGATCCTCGGCAAAGATAAAAGCCGCGCCCGGCCGGCGGATCAAAAGGTGCCTGGGGTGGGCGCGGCTTGAAGCGAGCGGATCCTATTGAACCACCTGCTCGGCCATTTTGATGAATTTGGGATCCAGGGTGACCCCCTGGGCCTTGGCTGCCTTGAGGTTGACCACCAGACGCAGTTTTTTGGTCAGGCTGGAGGGAATGTCCCCCGGTTTTACCCCGTCTTTGAGAATTTTGACCGCCTTCAGACCCGCGGTGTATCCCACCTGAAAGTAGTCGAATCCCAGCGCCGCAATGGAGCCGCGCGGCACGGATTCGGTGCCGCCGCCAAAAAGAGGCACGTCTTTGTCATTGCAGACCTTTACCAGGGATTCGAAGGCCGAGACCACGGTATTGTCGGAGATGATGAAAATGGCATCCACCCGGTCGGCCAGGGATTGGGCCGCCATGTGAACTTCGGCGGATGTCGAGACGGTGACCTCGACATATTTCAGGCCGTATTTTTTCATGGCTGCCCGCGCCCAGGTCATGCTCTTGACCGAATTGGCGTCGCCGGCATTGTAAATGGTGCCCCACACCTTGGCCGACGGCACCATCTCGTGGTGCAGTTTGACCTGCCGCTCATAGGGCCAGGCATCGGATACGCCGGTCACGTTGCCGCCGGCCGGTCCCATGGTTTTAACCAGCCCGGCATCCACCGGGTCGGTGACCGACGAGTAGACCACGGGGGTCTTGGTGATGACTTTGACAATGGCCTGGGAGGTGGGCGTGGCGATGCAGTGAACCAGATCGAGGTTGTCGCCTTTGAATTTGCGGGCGATTGCCTGGGCGTTGGCCATGTCCCCCTGGGCATTCTGGTAGTCGTACACGGCTTTGACGCCGTTGTCTTTCAGGGCCTGCTCAAAGCCTTTCTGATCCGCATCCAGGGCCGGGTGGGAAACAATCTGGGTCACCCCGATTTTAAAGGTTTTTGCCGCCGCCGCCCCGGGAATCACCAGGGCAACTACCATCACCGCTGCACACAGCCACATCAATCTGTTTGTCATCTTCAGCCTCCTTTGCTTGTTGTCGTTTCCTCGAAAAAAGTGCGAAAAGCCCGAAAAGCGATGTTGCCATGAAGTTTAGGTGAATTGGCAGGACGTGTCAAGCCTGATTCCGGTCGTGCTGGCGGCGATACAAATTGTTACAAACGGTTACAGCCCAGAAAAGCATTCGCCATAAAATGCGGCTATTATTCAACCCAGATCTAAGGAGGGCCCAATTTAGATCAGAGGCAGAATAGGAAATACCATCAACCCACAATGTTGTTTTACAACCAAGGAGGAATCATGCTAAAAAAAGGACTGTATGTTGGACTCATTGCGCTTATAGTTGTCAGTGTGGCCGGTCTTGCAGGCTGTCGGCGCCATGGCGGGGAGCATAAAGCGGCGTTTATGATCGATTATGTCTCTGAAGTGCTCGATCTCAACGATGTCCAGGTGGAGCAGCTGAACCGGATCAAAGCCGAATTCGTTGAAGAAAGCCGGCAGATGCATGCCGACCGTGATGAGATTCGCACGGAGATCATTGCCCAACTGAAAAGTGAACAAATCGACCCGCAGCGTTTAAAACAGCTCGTTGCGGTGAAAAGCGCCCAGATGGAGGAATTGATCGATTTGATGATTATGCGCTTGGCTGAATTTCACCGGACTCTGAGTCCCGAACAAAAGGCCAGACTGGTTGCCAAGCTGGAAACTTTCCATAAGTGGCAGCACCAGGACTGGTAATAAAAACGACTGCAACACCAGAGTTAACCCGCCTGCGCTCGCTAACCCCGCAGCTTGCCGCGGGGTTAGCAAGCGAAATATAATCAGATATTTTCCTTATTGGCAAGACTCCCTGTCACGCCTCGGCGCGACTGCAGGGAGCTTCAATTGTCTTGCCGGTGGCGGTGACATCTGATGCAGGAATGATTATGATTTGCGGAGGCACATTTTCAGAAAGTTATGGATTGATATGATTTCACCGGAAGTGGATCATGACCCGCAGACACTTCATGCGAAAATTAATGATTACCTTGAAAAGCATGACCATTCTCAGCCTGACGCCCAATTTATCTCCAGCAGTGGTTCGCCCGGACTCCGATAAAGGACGACTGCATTATAGACCCTTAAACGGGCGCCACCTGAGAGACATTGCCCGGCGCAGGGAACATCACGGAGCTGAAGGTTTCGTAAATCCCCTGGGCCCCGGGCGCCAGGGCCGGTTTTGGGAGCTGTTGAAATGGAAGCTTTTCAGTGCCAACCGATTTAAACAATTTTATGACAGCGAACAGGTAGTCCCCGTATCCATCGATTGGCAGCCGGTGCGCGAGCATCAAGGGGTTTCAATAACCTTTGTCAAACATGCCACGGTGATGATCAAAGATGTCGACCGCTACATTCTGATAGATCCTGTCTTTGCTGAAATTTTCTGGTTTATCAAAGACTTCAGCCCGCTTGCAGCGGGAGGGCAGGCGATGCCCGCACCTCGGCATGTTTTGATCACCCACGGGCATTATGATCATTTGGACGAGCAGAGCCTGGCGTCTTTAAAAAAGGAAACCCATATCGTCACGCCCCTGGGATACGATCAGATCCTGAAGGATTTGTCCATGAAAAACCGGACCGCTCTGGACTGGTTTGACTCCTTTGACGATGGAAGATTGAAAATAACCCTGCTGCCGTGCAATCACTGGACCATGCGCAATCCGCTGGTCGGGCCCAACCGATCCCTGTGGGGCTCCTACCTCCTCCGGACCTCCAGCGGCTACACGATCTATATCTCCGGCGACACCGCTTATTTTGACGGGTTTGAGCAGCTGGGCAAAGAATTTAACATCGATCTGGCCATTTTCAATGTCGGGGCCTATGAGCCCCGCTGGTTCATGGCCCCGAGCCATATCAATCCGCGCGAAACGGTCCGGGCCTTCAGGGAGCTGAAAGCCGGCAAACTGATGGTGGTTCACTGGGGAACGTTTCGCCTGGGAGACGAACCGGTGCATTTTCCACCCCTGCAGGTAAAACAGGAGCTCCAAAACCAGGGACTTCTTGACCGCTGGGTGGATCTTAGCCCCGGTCAGACCCTGTTCGTAGGTTCCTAGCACCATCAAACTGACAGACCCGATTTTATGGCCGCGACAATACTGATCATAGACGATGACCCAAAGCTCAATGGCTTGCTGAAAGACTTTTTGAATGATTTCGGCTTTACTACCCTAACTGCCACCCATCCGGAAAAAGGTCTGAAAGTCTTAAAACAAAAGTCTGTGGACCTGGTTATTCTGGATGTGATGCTGCCCGGGATGGATGGCTTCGAGGTGTGCAAGATCATCCGGCAGCGGTCATCGGTGCCGATTATCATGCTCACCGCCAGGGGAGAGTTGATGGATAAGGTGGTCGGGTTGGAACTGGGCGCCGATGATTATCTCCCCAAACCGTTTGAACCCCGGGAACTGGTGGCGCGAATACATTCTGTTTTGCGGCGTGGCCGGCAGGTCAGTGCCATCCGCCCTCAGATTTTCGGACCCCTGGAGATCGATTTTTCCAAGCATCTGGCAAAGCTTGACGGCAAAGATCTGGAATTGACCACCAATGAGTTTGCGCTGCTGGCGCTGCTGGCAACAACCCCCGGCAAGGTGTTTGACCGTGACCAGATTCTGCAGGAGTTGCGGGGAATCGATTGTGAAGCGTTTAACCGCTCGGTGGATATCACCATGAGCCGTTTGCGCCAGAAATTAAAGGACCACCCCCAAAGGCCTACTTTTATCAGAACCGTGTGGGGGACGGGGTATGTGTTCATCGGCCGTCAGGACGGGGCCAACGATGCCTGAACAGATGGGCTGGCTTAGAAAAATTGTCGGATCCGTGTTTGCCAAACTGCTGCTGGTGATCATTTTGACCGGCATCTGTATCAATATCATTGTTGGCGGTTTTTTCTGGATCCACCGCAGTGACCCCGGCCGCCCCCTGCATAAGAACATTGCCCAATATTTAAATTATATCATCGATGATCTGGGCGATCCTCCCAATCTTGAGCGGGCGAGACAAATCGGAAAACAGGCCGCGTTGCAAATTTATTATGAAGGGCCCAATTTGAGCTGGATGACCGCTGAAGGCCCTTCTGATTTTCGAAAAGCACGCTGGCGCAGCTGGGGTAAAAATGCGCTGATTCGTGTCGGCCGATATCGTGGTCAGCATTTCGTTGCAGTCGACCGTCAATCCGGCCGCTTCATATTCGGTTTCGACAAAGGCATTGAGATGGATCCCCAGCGGGGGCGTCTGATCGTTATTCTGCTCACGCTGCTGACGGTGATCCTTGCCGGGGCTTTTATTTCCATCCGGTGGATTTTGAAACCGGTTCGCTGGCTGAACGAAGGTGTGCGTCAAGTCGGCGGGGGCAACCTGAAGCACCGGGTGCCGGTGAAAAGGTCTGATGAATTCAGAGACCTTGCCGAGGCGTTTAATGCCATGACGGAACGCATCCGTGATATGCTGCACACAAAAGAGCGCCTGCTGCTGGACGTCAGCCACGAACTGCGATCGCCGTTAACCCGTGCCAGGGTGGCCCTTGAATTTCTGCCGCCGGGACAGGCCAAAGAAAGCATCGCTGCGGACATCCTTGAAATGGAGCAGATGATCAATGACATCCTGCAAACCGCCAGGAGGCATCATCTTCACATGGAGTTGCAACTGAAGCCGGCCAAGCTTGCCGATCTTCTGGCAGAGATTGTGGCGGCGTATGAAAACCAACCGCCGGGTGTTCAATTAAAGGAGGTTCCGGCGGCCCTGGAAGTGCTTGTGGACCGCCGGCAGATCAGGAGGGTCTTTGAAAACATTATCTCCAACAGCATTAAATTTTCCGATGCCGATAGTGACCCCGTGCGCATTTCTGCAAAATCGCTGCCTGGCGATATCGTCGTCCGGATTGCAGACGGCGGCGTTGGAATTGCACAGGATGAACTGCCCTTTGTTTTTGAACCGTTTTACCGGGTTGATAAATCCCGCTCAAAGGACACCGGTGGCTACGGCCTGGGATTAAGTTTATGCAAGACGATCATGGAAGCCCACGGCGGAAGAATTGAAATTCAGAGCACACCGGATGTCGGAACCACGGTTTCACTGTTTTTCCCGGTTAAGGATATTGGCGTTATGTGATTTGCGGCTTCAAGCCGCGACGACTTCAGGCCGGAATTCGACCAGAATGCGTGGCAGTCGCCTTATGCGCCCTTTCTCAAAGTCACTGTTTTGCCGAAAATTACTTTCGGTCCCCGCTCGTTTTTGAATCCAGCCCCCCGGGCCTTGCTGATGGTTTTAAGAAAGGCCGATTTTGAGACATGCAATGGGGGTTCGACCACCAATACTTGTCCGGCGGGCTTCAAAATCGATGCTAATTCCGTAAAAAACACCTGCTGGTTGACAATTTCGTGAACCACGTAGAAGGCCAGAACAAAATCAACCTTTTCCGACAAGCCAATTCTGTTCTGTTCGCACCGATGCAGCGTGATGCGTTTCTCAAGTTCGGTTCCCTGAATTTTTGCTTTCAGTCTAGCAAGCATCCCTGCTTGCAAATCAGAAGCGATCACCCGGCCGGATTTGCCAACCATCCGGGCCATGTCAATCGAGAAAAAACCGGGGCCGCACCCCAGGTCCAGGACGGTCATGGCCTCTTTAACATAGGGTTTGAGTATTTTGCTAGGATCTTGCAGCCATCTTCTGAATCGGCTGTCAAGATGGCCGGCTTTTTCAACCGGGCAGACACGGTTTTGCACAGCGGTCATTATAATGTTCTCCTTATATCCGGTGGGCTTTCAAGATTTTACTGTCCTCCTAGACGCTCCACGTAGGCGGAAAATGCTGCTTTTCCTTCTTCCTTCCAGTACTGGTTATAGGCCTCCCAATTCCGGTCGAAGTGTGACGGAGGCCCTTGGGCATCAGATTCCCCCCAGGGTTTGTGCCATTCAGGATGGGAACCTTCATCTTTTCGCCAGTGGTCGTGCTGGCGGGAACCAAATCCGCCGAAAAGCAGCTTTGACAGGAGAATAATGCCAAAGGCCTGCCAGTAGGTGATTTGGCCAAGGCCAAAAATGGCAGGCATCAAACTGTTCCAAATGAGACGTACCAGCAGCGCAAAAACAAAGGCGAATAGCAGCGCAAATACGATACCAACCAGGACGTGGCCCACAATACGAAATACTTTGGGGCTTATCTTGTTTGGTTCCGGCGGTTGATGGATATGATTTTTGCTCATAATTGTCCCCCTGTCCGATATTATGAATATTATGATGTATGGGTGATCTTTTTTTGAGTTCAGTCCTTCAGGAGTTTTTCTATTTTTCTCAATGCCCGGTGTTTTCGCGCCAGCAATGTTCCCAGGGGAACTTCCCAGCACTGAGATAATTCCTTGAAGGACTTCCCCTTAAATTCGGTTTCGATGATAATGGCCCTATTCGTATCGCTAAGCTTGTCAATGGCCTCATACAACCGCTGGTGCCTTTCTTTTTTATCCAGCCGGTTGTCCGCGGCGCAGCCCAAATCAGAAATAAGCGCTGATAACGAAAGGTTCTTATGCAAGCTTTCTTCGCTGTCCATCGATACAAGGAGCACCTTCCGTTTTCTCAATAGGTCAACGACCCGGTTGCGCAGTGCCTGGTAAATATAAGCGGATAAATTTTCGATCGGTGCGGTAATATCGGTCTGGTTGAAAATATTCAGGGCAACCTCCTGGACAATATCTTCTCCATCCCGTTCGGCGGTATCATCGATCCACTTTCGAACATAGAGGACCAGCCGCCGGTGTTCGCTGCGGAAAAAATCGGCAATCCGATTTTTCTGATCGTCTTTATTCATCTATCCATCATGACGAAATTTACGAACGTTTATTGCAAAAAATTTTCCGTGCAACCATGTTGTATCTTTTCAGCGAGTTGCGCCCGGGTGGTGCCATCTGGTCGCATTGACACTGCCCCGCTGAGTTTTATATTGTGCCAGCCGAGTGCCGGGTGGCATTCAACATTTTTCCATTATCGGAGATCTACCATGGAAGACCATAAAAAAAAACCGATAGGCGCGGGAAAAAGCAGTTTTGAGCTGATTGATACCGAAAAATTTTTCCGGGTGCTCGATCTGCAAAAAGGGATTGTCTTTCTGGACCTGGCCTGCGGCCGGGGGGCGTACAGCCTGGAGGCAGCGACAATTGTGGGCGCAAGCGGCCGCGTGATCGCAGTTGATTTGTGGCCCGAGGGGATTGCCCTGCTTGAAGCGGCCGCCGAGGAGAAAAAAATAAGCAACATCAAAACCCATGTCAGCGATGCCGGCCGGCCGCTTCCGCTGGCAGACCATTGCATCGACGTCTGCCTGATGGCCACGGTGCTGCACGACTTCGTCGAGGACCATATCCACGACAACGTGCTCGCTGAAATGGCCCGGGTGCTCAAGCCCGCGGGTATGCTGGCGGTCATGGAATTTAAAAAAATCGACGGCCCGCCGGGCCCTCCGCGGCACATCCGGCTGTCCCCGCAGCAGGTTGACGCGCTGCTGCTGCCATACGGGTTTGGGCGGGTTGATTTTGCAGACGTCGGCCCTTTTAACTACCTGGCTAGGTATGGTAAAAAATGATCAGGCGTCTGCTTTTGGCGGCAGCTGTTCTTCGCGCAGGACTGCTTTGCGCACCTTGCCGAGAGCGGTTCGGGGAAAATTGTCGACCAGCAAGACTTTGCGGGGCCATTTATAGCGTGCCAGACGTCCTTCACAATATCCGATGACATCGGCGGGAGCCAGCTGTGCACCGGAGCTGGCAATCACAAAGGCGCAGCCCACCTCCCCCCAGGTTTCGTCCGGGATTCCGACCACGGCCACATCTTCGATTGCGGGATGAGCGCGCAGGACGCGTTCAATTTCCGCCGGATAGACATTTTCGCCCCCGGAAATGTACATGTCCCGGGCCCGGTCGACCAGGTAAAAATAGCCGTCTTCATCCATGCGGGCCAGATCCCCGGTATGCAGCCAACCGCCCCGGATGGTTTCTTCGGTTTTGACCGGATCCTGCCAGTATTCGGTCATCATGATCGAGCCCCGAACGACGATTTCTCCCACCTGACCCGGGGGACACGCCCGCCCCTGGCGGTCGAAGATCCTGACGTCGGCATGAAAGACGGGGCGGCCCACCGAGTCGGGTTTGCGTTCGGCGTCTTCCTCCGAAGCCCACAGCAGGATGGAGGTCTCAGTCTGTCCCATGATCTGGCGCAGTGAAAATCCGGCTTGCCTGAATTGCGCCATGAGCTCGGGCGTCAGCTTTTCGCCGCCGATGGCGCATACTTTCAAGCTCGAGCAGGCGGCTTTTTTTTCGGCCTCGGCCCTGACCAGGGCTTTGTACAC
The DNA here is from genome assembly GCA_964527835.1 of uncultured Desulfosarcinaceae bacterium. Taxonomy (GTDB): domain Bacteria; phylum Desulfobacterota; class Desulfobacteria; order Desulfobacterales; family JAFDCJ01; genus JAFDCJ01. Next base: position 26,177 of record CAZGNV010000015.1, read on the forward strand.
CGTCGGCACACCGAGGAATTTTGTCGCCCGGTATTTCAAAATATCCCCGTAGGTTCGCTGGGGTTCGAAGCTGGGGTGGATCACCAGCGTCCCGCCCTTGTAGATTACGGGAGAGGCCTGGATAAAAAGCCCGCCGGAATGAAACAGGGGCAGGACAATGAGCATGATGTCATCGAAATGCAGCTTGAAAAAGATATCCGCGTTCAGGCAGTTGAAAAATGTCTTGCGGTGGGAAAGCACCGCGCCCTTGGGCCTGCCGGTGGTGCCCGAGGTGTACATGATCACGTGGGGTTCCTCGGGTCCCCGCGGGGCCATGGATTCGGTGAGAAAGGGGGCCTGTCCTTCGCAGGCGGAAACTCCGGCGCAGTAGTCGATAATGTCGCTGCTCTGGGAACACTGGGGCATGGAGGCCAGCAGCATCAGGGGACGGCGGGTGTGCAGGTCAAGGCCGGCGACGGTCTGGAAATATTTACAACCGAAAACAAACAGCCGGGGGCGTGCATTTGACAGGGTGTAATCCAGCTCGGGAGCGGCCAGGCGGTAATTGATGGGGACAAAGATAGTGCCCAGCCGGGAACAGGCCAGGTACAGCTCGATAAATTCGGGGCAATTGTCCAGCATGACTGCCACCCGATCGCCTTTTTCAATCCCCAGCGACTGCAGCCAGCAGCAGACCTGGTTGACCCGCTGGTAAAGCTGCCGGTAGCTGGTCTGCGCACCTTCAAAAATAATGGCGGTTTTATGGGGATGCAGCTCGCTCCAGCGCTTCACCCACCAAGCGATGTTCATGGATCTGATCATTATTACACATCCCCTCGCGCGGCACATCATAATTTTAAACAGTTCGTTTCAAGTGGTTCCTATAATACCGTATTGCCGGTATCATCGCAAGGGCCCCTTTTTTGCGGCCGTCGACACCTGAGGTCGGAGAAAAATTTGCTTGACACCTTTGTTTGCTTATGGCAAACATCCGGGTATGAATTCAGGAAAACAAGCAGATCAGTCCCTGGAGGCGGCCATTGCCGACCGCATTCGGCAAAAGAGACTATTCCTTGAATGGACATTAGAGCAACTCGCCAAAGTCACCGGCCTGTCCAAGAGCTATCTTTCTCAAATAGAAAACAACGAGAAAACCCCCCCCATCAGCACCTTGACAAAAATAGCTTACGCCCTCGGCATGAATACGATTGAACTCATCACCGGCCAGCACGCTGTTCGCGATCCCCAAAAGTTTTCCCTGGTTCGCCGCGGAGAGCGGCAAAACATAAGCCATACGGATGCAGCAAAAGGCTCTGTCTACTCTTCATTCGGCTTTAGCCGGTCTGACCGCCTGATGGATTCCTATATCGTTACCGTGAGTCACGAATTTCCCGACCGGCCGATGATTCACAGCGGACAGGAAATGACCTATACGATTGAGGGTGAACATGAGTTTTACTACGACGGGCACACCTATACACTCAAAGCTGGCGATGCCACCTATTTCGACTCGGACAGGCCCCACATGTCCCGCAGCCTGAGTGCAAAACCGGCCAAAGTGCTGGTCGTTTTCTGTAATCCGGCGCGTGCGAAATAATCTTTTTTTGCCCACTGAGTTTGCTGGTAGCAAACAGAGGGACACTAAATGAAAAAAACAAGTCTGCTTAAACAATACATTCTCAAGGATGATATTCTGATCATGCCGGGAGCCCATGACGCCCTGTGCGCAAGAATCGTTGCATTGTCCGGCCACAAGGCAGTGACCATGGGTGGATATGCCGCTGCCGCTTCACTATTGGGCCAGCCCGATGTCTCTTTGCTGACGCTCACGGAGATGGTGGACTGCTACCGGAGGGTTGTCGATGCAATAGATCTCCCGTTATTTGTGGACGGCGATACCGGTTTTGGGGGGGTTTTAAATGTGCGCCGCACCGTAAAAGAAATTGAAAAGACAGGCGCAGCCGGCATGTTCATTGAAGACCAGGTATTTCCCAAACGTTGCGGGCATATGGCGGACAAGCAAGTTATTGCCGCCCGGGAGATGGTGGCCAAGGTGAAGGCAGCGGTGGATGCCCGGGTGGACGATGATTTTGTAATCATGGCCCGCACGGACGCCTTGGCGATCAATGGTCTTGAAGACGCTATCGAGCGCGGTAACCTCTATTATCAGGCCGGTGCCGACCTGATTTTCGTTGAAGCCCCCACGAGCATCGATCAGATGAGGGCCATTAACACCCAGATTCCAGCTCCAACCCTGGCAAACAACATTGAAGGCGGCCGTTCACCGGTTTTAAGGGCAACCGAGTTGCAGAAAATCGGATACAATGCGGTGGTTTTTCCCGTGGCCGCAACCTATGCCGTGGCCAAGGCTGTCGCAGCCCTCATGCAAGAGATTAAAAACACAGGCACAACTGATGGCTTCAGGAACCAAATGCTGGACTTCGACGAATTTAACAAGCTGATCGGGCTTGCGGATTTGCGCAATTTGGAAAAAAGTTTTTACCAGTAACCGAAAGAAGCTTGCCGACCTTTTATCCCAAAAGGCTTGGCGGCCTTTCCCAAAAGATGGAGGAAATCATGAAAAAAACTAAATTGTTCCTATCGATCTTGATGTTGGCCCTGGTGGCCGTGTGGGTGCTCCTGCCGGCTCACAATTGCGAGGCTGGCGAGCTGCAGCTGACTTTTGCCAGCACCACACCTCCCAAGAGCAATCTGGAAATCGCCTCCCAGCGGTTCGTCGAGGCGATCGCCCAAAAGACCGGTGGCCAGGTGACCATCAAACATTACGGCGTCGGCTCGCTTTACAACGCCAAAACGATCATGCCGGCCATTGCCAAGGACCAGGTGGACATCGGGATTTTGCATGTGGCCCTGGTGGGGAGGCGCTCACCGGTCCTGGAGTTCATCGGTTCTTTTGGCGCTCAGGGATGCTGGTCCAGCGATGCGCACTACTTTCGTTTTCTTGACAATCCACAGGTCCGTAAAATCGCCACCGGAGAGTTCGAAAAATATTTTAACAGCAAACTGTTGGCACCGCTGACCTTCGGAAAGGGCCTGGTGGGCCGTGGCGACAAGGCGATTGAAAAAGTCAGCGATTTTAAAGGACTCAAGATGCGCACCTCCGGTACAGCCCAGGCCACCATGTACAAGGCTCTGGGCGCCGTACCGGTAGGGCTGAGCTCAAAGGAAATCTACACCGCCTTGCAGCGCGGGACCATTCAGGGAGCCACTTCCGGCATCTCCCGCTGGCGGCGCAGCAAGCTTTACGAGGTCGCCCCCTACCTCACCATTGACTCCACCCTGCCTTATTTGAGCATGTGGCTGGTGATCAATAACAAAGCCTGGGCAAAGCTTACAGCGCAACAGCAGGCGGCTTTCACCGAGGCCGCCCAGGACATGCAGCAGTGGACCCGGGATTTTGCCGCCAAGGAGACCGTGGACGATTTGGCCTTTTTAAAAACCAAAGCCAAGGCCCTGGTGGACTTCAGCCCGGAGCAAAAAAAGCTGTTGGTCAGCACAGTGAAGCCGGCCATGAAGAAGTTCGCGCAGGAACAATTGAAAGGACACTTTGAACAACTATGGACACTCCTGGAGAAAACCAGGTAACCGCGAAAACTTTCAGCAACCGGGCCACCCGGTGGCAGCGTTGCGTCGGGTTTGCGATTTTATGATACGGAAAAGCCATGGTCAACAATAGCTCCAGCTTAAGCGAACGGGCAGGGCAGGCCATCGACAGGATCTCATGGTCTGCAGCTCTCGCTGCTGGCATCTTGATGTTGGCCGTGGCCCTGTTTATGGCCTATGAGACCTTTGCGCGCTATTTCTTAGACAAGCCGACCTCCTGGGTGCTGGCCATCTCCATACTTATTTTCATGTGGTTTGTTTTTTTGGCCACAGCTTACGGCATCCAGGTGGACAAGCATGTAGCCTGCGATGTGTTTGTCTCCCGCTTGCCGGAGACGACCCGACTTGCTTTGGGCATCGGCACTGACTTGACGGGCCTGGTTTATATTCTGGCGCTGTGCATTTACGGATACCTGGACTTTAAAGAGGCGGTCACGATCGGATCCATGAGCGAGGGGATCGTTCGTTACCCCATGTGGCTGGTGCTGGGCGCCATCCCTATCGGAATGACACTATGTTTTTTCCAGGGGCTGCGCAAAATACAGGTGCGACTGGCCCGGATCAAATTCCTGCGGGCACCGCCCCTGCAGCAGGCCGATGCGCGGCCGACAGCCGTCGTGGTTCTCTTTTTGCTGAGTCTGGCCGCCGGGATCGGCGTGTTTTACTATAGCCAGTCGTTGGGAATCCTCGTTTTCACCCTGGTGCTCCTGTTTTGGGGGGCCCCCATATCTTTTGCCCTGGGGGTAGTGGGGCTGACCGGGCTTCTGTTTTTCCACGAAAGCCTGGCGGGGCTTAACACGCTGCCCATCGTGGCTGAGCATACCGGTACAAACTTTGTGCTCCTGGCGATACCGCTTTTTACTCTGGGCGGGTTGATTCTGGCCCGCAGCGGTCTGGGAGAAGAGATGTATGCGCTGAGCAGTATCTGGCTGGGCTGGATGCCGGGAGGGTTGGGGGTGGCCACCTGCATCACCGGTGGCATCCTGGCGGCCATGATCGGCTCATCGACTGCGGTTACCGCCATCGTGACCCTGGTGGCCATGAAGCCGCTTCTGGACCGTGGCTACGATAAAACCCTTGTCATCGGCACCGTCACCGGTTCCAGCCTCGGACTGATCATCCCCCCCAGCATCGGGTTCATTGTCTATGGTTTTTTGACCGACACCTCGGTGGGGGAACTGTTCATGGCCGGCATGGTGCCCGGTGCCATGCTGGTGTTTTTTTTCAGTGCCTATGTCATCATCAACTGCAAGGTCACCGGCAAATACCAGACGGTTTCCTATACCTGGAAGGAAAGGCTGCACTCCCTGCGCAAGTCGCTGATCATCGTATTCGGGCCGGTTTTTGTGTTAGGCAGCATATATAGCGGGCTGGCCACACCCACCGAGGCCGGGGCCATCCTGGTGCTTTACAGTATTTTTTGCGCCCTGATTTTCCGCAAAATAAATTTTAAAAAATTTGTTCAATGCCTTATTGACTCCAGTGTGCTCGCCACCATGATCCTGATGATCATGATCGGTGCCCTGATCATATCCAATGTCATTACCCTGCTGCAAGTGCCCACCAACCTCGCTGAATTTATATTGCGCTCCGGGCTTCCGACCGTCGTGATTGTGCTGTGCATCGTGCTGTTCTATCTGGGCCTGGGCATGTTTTTGGACGGAGGCTCGATCACGGTCCTGACGGTGCCGGTCATCGCCCCCATGCTGCCTGCGCTGGGTATTGACGTCGTGGCCTTCGGCGTTATCCTGATGATGCTCATAGAGACAGCGCTGCTCACACCGCCGGTGGGGCTGAATATCTTCACGGTAAAAGGGATCGTCGACGAGCCCCTGCTGCTGATCATCAAAAGTGTTCTTCCCTTTGTGCTCATCCTGATTGCAAGCGTGGTGTTGTTGTTTTTGGTGCCCGAAATCGCTCTCTGGCTGCCCGGCAAGATGAGATAGTTATAGACAATGTAATGATAAGTACTCGCTTTCTACCGAGAGGATTACGTAGCGATGTTGATTGGGGATTGAATTCAGTCCCAGCCCACAACATAAGGATAACAAATTCAACCGCGAGGTGATCTGGACCGATATTCGAAAATCCTGACGCTCCAGTGATCTGCCGGCCCTCAACCGGAGCCATAAATCCGTAAATCCGGAAAATATTTTTTGTAAATTCCCCGGTCGCGGGTCAAAATCGCATCGCAGCTGGCCAGTGCAAACCCGCCGATATAGAAATCGGATAGAAAATGCTCTTTTCTATTCAGCTTGACACCGCAATTGGGACAGGTCGCTTTTCGTTTTCTTTTTAGGTATTTCATCCAGCGCAAACCGGCAATTTTTACGGCACCTAAATCCAGGGCGGTAATTTTAATCCGGTGGTCTTTTAAAAATGAACCGGCGGCATCGGTGTCGCCGTTGAATTGCGGCATGAGTTCGGCAAAGACGACTGTGGGTGCAATCAACGTTTCTTTTGCCGCCAGGGCGGCATAGAGATTTTCTTGAAACGCCCGGAATTCATCTTTTAAAATATCAATCAGCACCACCGTGTCGACGCAGATCTTCAATTTACTTTTCCCCGCACCTCATCGATATACGCGTCGGAAGATTGTTGGCCTTTGAATTTGCCCCGCCAGTTTTTCTTCAATTCGCCTATCGGATCGACCACGATTACAAAACGATCCCCTTCTTTACGGATATCCACTTCGCATCCGGGAATAATACCGAGCTCAGATCGAACCTGTGGTGGAATCGTGATTTGGTATTTGGCTGTAACCCTGGACATTGCAACCCCTCCCTGGTATGCCTATTGCTATAATATGGTATACCATACTGGCAATGTCAATCAAAATATTGATAAAAAGTCGCTTTTTGAGAACTGAATAAATGAAAATAATGAATTGTGTACCGGAGTTAGCCGCAGCCCAACATATGGCAGCTTACATTGAACGGAAATTATTAGTATGGATAAAAAAAGCCCCTCCTGGGTAGCAGAGGGGCTGGTGCGGGATGGTCGCTTTCAGGGGGTGATCAGGTTCATGTCGGTCACGACGCCGAAATTGCGGAATCGGCCCTCTTTGACAATCTGGACCTGGACTTCCTTGACCACTTCGCCGATTTCGTTGAAACCCTTAATTTCACCGGTCAGCCCCTGATAATTCCGGGTGCCGGCGATGGCGTCCCGGATGGCCTTGCCGTCGGTGCTGCCGGCCCGCTTGATGGCATCGCAAATGATCATGAAGGCATCATAGGCCGAAGCGCCCACCATGTCCGGCTGGATCTTATAGCGGGATTCATATTCCTTGAGAAAGGTTTGAACCTCCGGGCGGGGGTCATCGCGGTTCAAGTTGGTCACGATGACAAAGCCTTCGGCAGCCTTGCCGGCAATTTCCATTGTTTTGGGAGAATCCGCACCTTCTTCCCCCAGGATCTGGGTGTTGATGCCCATTTCCCGGGCCTGCTTGAGGATCGGACCGGTCTGAAAGTAATAACCGCTGGCAAAGATCAGGTCAGGGTTGATTTCCTTGATTTTTGACAGGTAGGGTTTAAAGTCCTTTTCCTTGAACGGGTAGGTTTGGGCATAGGCGATTTTCGCTCCCTTGGCATACTTGTCGATATACTCCTTGAAGCCCTGCGCCAGGGTGCGCCCGAAATCGTTATCGCTGGTCAACAGGGCAATTCGTTTGGCCTTGAGCATATGCACGGCCACATAACCGGCGGATTTGCCCTCCACCATTCCAAGAAAACCGTTGCGAAAGCAGTAGCTGCCGGCCTTGGTGATGTCCGGGTGGACGGCATAAGCGGCCACGAAGGGGATTTGTTCATCTTCGAAGATCGGCGCCGACGCCCTGCTGGGGGTGCTGTAAGAGCCGGCCACGACTCCCACGATCCGGTCCTGCTGGATGAGTTTGCGGGCCACCGCAACGGCTTCCTTGCCGTTGGCCCGGTCATCATAGGCGATCAATTCGACATTTTTGCCGAGCAGTCCGCCCTGGCTGTTGACCCTTTCAACCGCCAGTTTGACCGAGTTGAGAACGCTGGCGCCATCTGCAGCGGCAAATCCGGTCAGCGGCGCCATCAAACCGATTTTAACGGTGTCCGCCGCTGTGCCAGTGCCCACCGCAAACAGCAGGATTAAACCCGTGACCATCAGCAATTTGGTGATTTTCATTTGTGAACCTCCTTTCGGTTGTAATTTCCGGGGCCATCAAAGCCGCATTTTTGATGTGCCCTTTCAGGAATCGCTTGTCCGGCGATCCTGCGATCCGGTGCCCAGGTAAACTTCTTTTATTTTCGGGTCCTCCAGCAACGATGCTGCGGCCCCCTGATGGACAATCGTTCCGGTTTCGAGGACATAGGCCCGGTGCGATATTTCAAGCGATGCAATCGCATTTTGTTCGACGATCAAAATGGTCAGCTCCCTGCGGCGGTTGAGCTGTTTGAGCACTTCAAAAACCTGGTCGACAAGCTTGGGCATCAGGCCCATGGAGACTTCATCGACCAGCAGCAGGCGGGGATTGGAAATCAGTGCCCGGGCGATGGCCAGCTGTTGCTGCTCTCCGCCGGAAAGCGTTGCGGCCGGTTGATCATTTCTTTCCCCTAAAATCGGGAATAAATCATATAGCCAGGCGATTTGAACGTCAAGATCTATGGTTTTGCGAAGCCCGTAGACACCGGTCAGCAGATTTTCATCAACCGTCAGCCGGGGAAACACCCGGGCCCGTTCGGGAACCATCCGGATACCGGTCCGGGCCCGCTGATGGGCGGCCAGGGAAGTGATGTCTTGGTTTTCAAAGATGATCTTGCCGTTTTTCAACGGCACAATGCCCATGATACTGTTCAAAATGGAAGTCTTGCCGGCCCCGTTGGCCCCGATGATGGACACCAGCTCTCCCTTTTGAATGGAAAAATTCACCCCTGCAACCGCGCGGATGTCGCCGTAGGCGATGTGCATGTCGTTGACTTCAAGCAGCATGTCGATGGCCCTTGCGTCCCAGGTAGGCTTCGATAACCCGTTTGTTTTGTTGAATTTCGCGCGGCGGGCCCTCGGCGATTTTGCGGCCGTGATCCAGCACCACCAGCCGGTCGCTCAGTCCCATTGCCACGCGCATGTTGTGTTCGATCAAAAGCACGGTAATGCCGTCGGCGCGGATGCTTCGAATCAGCTTTTCCAGCTGCAGTATTTCTTCATGGCGCAGACCGGAAAAGGATTCATCCAGCAGTAAAAGCTTTTTGCCGACAATCAGTGCCCGGGCGATCTCCAGGCGGCGCAAATTTCCCAGGGGCAAAAGCGCGGCTTTACGATGGGCCAGATCCGCCAGGCCGACGCGGTCCAGCACGTTCAGCGCCGCGCTGATTTCCACCTTCGATTTCCAGGAAGACCATATCTTCCCGAGGCGGGTGTACCTGGTAATACCGCGGGCGACCAGCACGTTTTCAAGCACACTCAAAGTGGCAAAGGGTTTGACGATCTGAAAGGTGCGCCCGACCCCCCGGCTGGCGATCTGGTGAGGCGTTTTGCCTTGCGTGGGTTGGCCATTAAAGAGAATTTCCCCGGCGGTAGGCTTGTAGACACCGGAAATCAGGTTGAAGCACACGGTTTTGCCGGCCCCATTGGGCCCGATGAGGCCCAGGATTTCCCGGGGCCGAATTTCAAAGCTCACCTGATCCAACGCCTTCAAGCCGCCGAAGTGTTTGCTGATGCTCTTGATTGCCAACAGGGGTGCGTTCATTTTTTAGCCCCCGGTAATAAAAAAGAAAATACGCGCTGGGCCATGCTGCCTTCTCCCAGCAGCCCGCCCGGCTGAAACCGGATCATCAAAAGCAGCAGCAGCATATAGAACAAAAAACGATAATCCACCAGGGGCCGAAACACTTCCGGCAAGGCCCCTAGAATCAATGCGCCGACAACAGGTCCCCAGAGCGTTCCCATGCCGCCCAGCACAATGATGCTGAGCAGTAAAACCGAAACCGGAAAAGAAAAATCCGAAGCGCTGATAAAGCGGATATAATGGGCGTACAGGGCACCCCCCAGCCCGGCCATGGCGGTTCCAATGACAAAGGCCAGCAGTTTGTAACGCACCGGGGAGATGCCCATGCTGGCGGCGGCCGCTTCTTCTTCCCGCAGCGCAAAGCAGGCCAGTCCCCCCCAGCTGCGGACAAACCACCAGCAGAACAGCAGTACCAGCAGCAGAAAGAACAGGCACAGCAGAAAAAAGGTTACTCCCTTGAGCTTGACGCCGAAAAGCATGATGCGCGGAATCCCGCCGATGCCCAGGGCACCGCCGAAAAACGGAATATAGAGAAATATGGCTTCCACAATGAAGTTGATCCCGATGGTGGTGATCGCCAGAAAGTCTTCTCTTACCCGCAGACTGGGAAGTCCGAGCAAAAGACCGATCAAAGCCGTGATGGCGATGACCAGGGGCAAACCCGCCCAAAACGACAGGCCGGCTTTGGTTGCCAGCAGGGCGGCGCTGTAAGCGCCGATACCGAAAAAGGCGGCATGGCCCAGCGAGATCTGACCGGCGAAGCCCACGATCACATTCAGCCCGCAGGCCACGATGGCGTTAATGCAAATCAGGGTTGCAATGGTGATGACATAAGCGTTCAATGACTGACCTCAAGTTGCTTGCACTGGTGAAAACAGGCAACACAACCATTTTTTTACCATTTATTCATCCTTGAAAACCGGGTCCTCTGGGCCAGGATTCTTTGCAAACAACTGCCGTTAGCGCGAACCCAGCAAACCTTCCGAGCGCCACATGAGAACCGCGATCATGGCGATAAAGGCCAATGCGTCTCTGGGCAGCGGGATATCGGCATAGCCGATAAGCAGCGTTTCCGCCACCCCGAGCAGCAGCGATGCAATCACTGCCCCGGGAACAGATCCCAGGCCGCCGACCACGATCAGCGCCAGGGTCTTGTATGCGGGAACAGCCCCCATGGTTGGATACACCTGGTTGTAATAAATGCCCACCAGGGTCCCGGCCAGCGCCGCAATGGCCGATCCGATCGCAAAAGTGAGGCTGACGATCAGGTGGCTGTTGATTCCCATGGCGTCTGCAATGGGAATGTCCTGGGATACGGCCCGCATGGCCAGCCCCATCTCTGTCCTGCTGGTAATATACCAGAGGATAATTAACACCAGGGCGGTGATGCAATATACGGCCGTCAAAGTCGACGATATGGTAAATCCGGCGATTTGAAGCTGCGCAAAGGGCAGTGCGGCCGGAAAGGTCAAAATCTGAGGCCCGGCAACCAGGCGGCAGAGCTCTTCGATGGCCAGCAGGACAGCAATGCTGCCGATCAGGGGGACATAGGGCGGATATTTGAGCAAAGGATAGTAGACAAAGCGTTCAATGCCCACCCCGAGCAGCGCGCAAAAAACCATGCTGCCGGCCACCCCGATCAGCAGGCTGCCGCTTGCTTTGAAAAGGAAAAGGCCGGTGTAAGCCCCGATGGTGTAGATGCCGGCATGGGCAATGTGCAGGATCCTTAATATGCCATACACCAGTGCCAGCCCCAGGGTGATCAGGGCATAGATCGACCCCATGGCCAATCCGTTTAACAGTTGTTCGAAAAATAACTGCATCGGTTGTTTGCCCAGTTGGTTGCGGGCCGCCCAAAATGCGCAACCCCAATTGACCGGCTAGACGCTCACAGCAGAAAGTATCTCTTTTTCCATTGCCCGGGCCTGCTGTTCCAGTTCGTTTGCCTGGGCGTTCAATTGGGCGGCAAACGCATCGTCTTCAATGGAGGCCAGATTGATTCTGACGTTGAAAATTGCCGCCAGCACGGCGGTTCTGGCATTCATGGCGGCCACCGCCCCATCGCTGGCCGCATTTTTATTGCCCTGTTTGACCGCCTGGCCCGCCAGTTCAAGAACCGCCAGCGCCTGCTGTGCGACTTCCAGCGGAACCAGGGCCGCCTGCTTGATGGCCTGCTGGATTTTACGGCTTCGCGCTGCCTTTTGTGCATCGTTGCCCTTGGGCAGCTTGAAGGCCGCCATCACCTGGCTGTAGGCATCGGCATCGGCATCGATGGCGGCCGTCAGTTTGCGCCGCAGCAAAGACGCCTGATCGGCAATGGTTCGCATCTGCCCCTCGACGGTGGCATATCCTTTTTTGCCGATGGTCAGCCCGGCCACCATTTCCGTCAGTGCGGCGGCCAACGCGGCGTTTAAGGCGGCCACACTGCCGCCGCCGGGAACCGCGGTTGCCGCGGCTGCTTTTTCCAGGTACTGCGTGATTTTCAGATCGACTAACAATATGTCATCCCCCTTTTGTGTTTGTCAAAAACAAGGTTGCCCTGCTTGACGACTTTTTCCACGCAGCTGACCGCCAGGTGGTACGGAATGAAATGATAGGACGGGTGTTCCAGGATCACCAGGTCTCCCTGTTTGCCGACGTCCAGGCTGCCGATGGTATCGGCCCGGCCGAGGGCGGCCGCGGCGTTGATGGTCATGGCTGAAATGGCTTCTTCGGTGGTGATGCCCATGTACAGGGTCGCCAGGGCGAAGATCAGCGGGATGGACTCGGTAAAGCAGCTGCCCGGGTTAAAATCGGTTGCCAGGGCCACGGCCCCGCCGGCGTCAATGATGTGCCGCCCCCGGGCATAGGGCTCTTTCAGGCTGAAGGCGGTGGCGGGCAGCAGGGTGGCGACCACCCCCGCGGCGGCCATGCGGCGCAGGCCTTCATCGGAGGCGCGCAGCAGGTGGTCGGCTGAAACGGCTCCCAGCTCGGCGGCCAGCTCGGCCCCGCCGGTCTGTACGATTTCATCGGCGTGCAGCTTTGGTCTTAATCCCAGTTCGGCGGCACGGCTTAAAAGCCGCCGGGACTGGGCGACGGTAAAAACATTTTTTTCGCAGAAGATGTCGCAAAATTGGGCCAGTTGACGCCCGGCCACCTCCGGCAGGACATCGGCGATCATGAAATCAATGAAGTCATCTGCGCGGCCCTGATAGTCGGCGGGAATGGCATGGGCCCCCAGGAAGGTGGGCACAATGTCGACATAGTGGACCTGGTCCAGGTGGGCCATGACTTCCAGCTGCTTGATTTCCGTGTCGCGGTCCAGGCCGTAGCCGCTTTTGCCCTCCACCGTGGTCACACCGAAGGCCAGCATGGAGTCCAGCCGCTGGATGCCGGTCTGGAGCAGTTCGTCCGCCGTGGCGCGCCGGGTGGCTTCCACCGTGTTGACGATGCCCCCGCCGCGGTTCATGATCTGCATGTAGCTGTCTCCGCGCAGGCGCCAGGAGAATTCTTCGGCCCGGTAGCCGCCGAAGACAAAGTGGGTGTGCGAATCCACAAACCCGGGCAGCACCGCCTTGCGGCGCGCATCGATGACATCAAACTCGCTGAGATCAAGACCGGAGCTTTCCAGCCGGGCTTCAATTTCTTTTGTTGTTCCCACGGCATCGATACGGCCTTCCCTGACCACCAGGGCCCCGTCGCAGATCAGGTGCAGCTCCGCCATCTCCCGGCCCTTTTTGGCGGCCGAGCCGCTGCAGGTGACCAGCTGGGATGCGTTTTTAATAATGATATTGCCGTTCATGATTAATGATCCCGTAAAAAGTTCAATTTTTCGCTCCGCAAGCCTTTGCGGGCCGCCATTATTCCCAGATGCGCGCTTCCAGCACCTGCTCCATGGAAAATTGCTCGAGGCCCAGGTAATAGGCCGCCGCATCGATCAGGGCTTCCATGGGCACCAGCCCGATGATTTCACTGCCCACCACGCTGACCCCCCAGCGGCGGGCCTCGATGCGGATCAGCTCGAAGGCCCGGTACAGGGCGGTTCTGGAATAGTCGGTCATGTTCATGGAAACCTGGACGATGCCCCTGTCCTTTAGCGCGATACCGATGGCTTTGCAATAGCGCAGCCCGCCGCCGATGTGGCGCACGTTTTTGGCTATCCGGTCGGCGATTTCAAGATCGTCGGTGTCCAGGTTGACGTTGTAGGCCACCAGGGGCATGCGCGCGCCCATGGCCGTCACCCCGGCGGTGGGGTGGATTTTTGGCGGCCCGAAGTCCGGCGCCCACTGGGGCTGTTTTATTTTTTCCGCCATGCCCTCGAACTGACCCTTGCGGATGACCGCCAGGTTGCGCCTTTCGGGCCGGCTGGCCGACTGCTCGTATAAAAATACGGGCAGTTCAAATTTTTCAGCCACCGCAGCGGCAACTTCTTTGGAAAATTGCACCGCCTCTTCCATGGTTACATTTTTCACCGGGATGAAGGGCACCACGTCCACGGCTCCCATGCGGGGGTGCTGCCCCTGGTGGGTGCGCATGTCGATGGCCTCGATGGCCGCATCCATTGCCGCCATCACCGCTTCCTGCAACGGCTCAGGCTCTCCGACCACCGTCACCACCAGGCGGTTGTGATCTTCATCGCGCTGGTAATCCAGCAGTTTGACGCCTTTTTTGGCCCGGAAGGGCTGCACGATGGTTTCAATCTTTTCAAGGTCGCGGCCTTCACTGAAGTTGGGCACGCATTCGATGATTTTTTTCATAACATTCATAGGGCCTCCCGGGTTTTATTTTTCAGATTTTGCAAAGGCCTCCGCCACCAGCCGCGCAACCAGGCCGTCATCGGCGATAAACGGCAGGGTGATGTGGTCCGTATCCGGCCGCCTCTGATTGTAGTCCATGCCGGTCTCGATGGCCGGCTCGTTGCCGGCCCAGGCCCTTCTGGCAACCCCTCCCATGACATCCCAGGCCATGGCGCGTTTGATGATCTCATCGACCCGCTTGCTGCCGTCGAGCACCAGCCCGAAGCCGCCGTTGATGGCCTTGCCGATTCCCACCCCGCCGCCGTTGTGCAGGGTCACCAGGCTCATGCCCCGGGCGGCGTTGCCCGCAAAACAGTGGGTGGCCATGTCGGCCATGATGTTGCTGCCGTCCTTGATGTTGGCCGTTTCGCGAAAAGGTGAATCCGTGCCTCCCGTGTCGTGGTGATCGCGGCCCAGCATCACCGGTCCGATTTCTTTGCTGCGCACCATGGCGTTGAATTTCAGCGCGATTTTCATCCGGCCCTCGGCGTCCTGGTATAGGATCCGGGCCTGGGTGCCCACGACGAGCCGGTTTTGGGCGGCATTTTTGATCCACAGGTAGTTGTCCCGGTCCTGGAACCGGCGCGTCGGGTCGATGCAGTCCATGGCTGCCCGGTCGGTTTTTTGCAGGTCCTGTTTTTTGCCGCTCAGGCACACCCAGCGAAAGGGGCCGTAGCCGTAGTCAAACATGATCGGTCCCATGAGGTCCTCAACATAGGACTGAAAAATAAATCCGTCCAGGGGATCTTTGCCGTTTTTGCAGATTTCGGTAACCCCGGCATCATAGACGGCCTTTAAAAAACTGTTGCCGTAGTCGAAAAAATAGGTGCCGCGCCCGGTCAGGGTTTTGATCAGTTCGTAGTGGTGCCGCAGGGTGGCGTCCACCATTTCCCTGAAACCGGCATGCCCGCTTTTGAGCAGCTCGGTGCGCTGTTCAAAGGAGACGCCCTGGGGGCAGTAGCCCCCCTCATAGACGGCATGGCAGGAAGTCTGGTCGGACAGCAGGTCGATTTTAACGTCGTTGGCCGCGGCGTATTCCAGCAGGTCCACTACGTTGCCGTGAAAGGCGATGGTGATGCTCTTGTTTTGCTGCTGATATTCGGTCGCCAGGCTGAAGGCCTCGGCGGCTTCGTTCACGGCGCAGGTGATCCAGCCCTGGTCCAGGCGGGTTTGAATCCGGGATTTGTCGACCTCGGCAATGACGGCCACCCCGTTGGCGATCTCGACGGCCTTGCCCTGGGCGCCGCTCATGCCACCCAGACCCGACGAGACAAACAGGCGTCCGGCCAGGTCCTCATCTTCAGGGATGCCGAGCTTGGTGCGGCCGGCGTTGAGAATGGTGCTGTAGGTTCCGTGGACGATGCCCTGGGGGCCGATGTACATCCAGCCGCCGGCGGTCATCTGACCGTAGTTGGCCACCCCCAGCGCCATGGCCCGGTGCCAGTTTTCCTGGTCATCGAAACAGCCCACCATCAAAGCATTGGTGATGATTACCCGGGGCGCCTGGGGCGATGAAGCGAAAAGTCCCATCGGATGCCCCGAGGCCACCACCAGGGTCTGGTGGCGGGTCAACTCTTCCAGGTAGCGCTGGATCAGCCGGTACTGCATCCAGTTCTGGCAGACCTGGCCGGTTTCGCCGTAAGTCACCAGTTCGTAAGGATACAGGGCGACGTCAAAATCCAGGTTGTTGTCGATCATCACCTGAAAGGCCTTACCTTCGATGCACCGCCCGCGGTATTGACCGATGGGGCGGCCCTTGATGGCGCCCGGCGGCCGGAAGCGGTAGCCGTAGATGCGTCCGCGGGTCAAAAGCTCATCTAAAAATTCAGGGGCCATAGTACGGTGCCACTTTGCGGGAATGTAGCGCAGGGCGTTTTTCAGCGCCAGCTCGGTTTCCTTCGGCGTCAGGGTGAAATGCCGCGCCGGCGCCCGGCGGATGCCGGCAACAAAATCCGGGGCATCCGGCAGGTCTTTGAGTATTTCGTCCAGCTGGATTTTCATGGCCCGGGAAATGTCCATATTGGTTATCATCGTCTGCAACCTCCCGTGTTGTTGTCTGTCTGTGGCTGTCAGTCTGACTCCCAGAAATTTTTTATGGGGCCGGCCAGGGGTCGGCCGTATCCGAAAAATTCATCCAGCTGCAGCATGATCCGGTTGAACACCGGCCATTTGCGGATTATGTAGCGCACAGTATCATGCAGTCGGCCGGGCGGCTTGTTAAATGGACAGACCATCACGCAGTTGTTGCAGTCCATCCAGTTTTTAGTCCAGAAAAGAAAACATTTTTCCGGATTGAGGTACCATTTCAGCACTCCCGAATGATTGGAGAGCGACGGTCCTGCAACGGTCGGATTTCCGGTGGTGATGGCCTGGGACGGGCAATGACGGGCGCATTTTTTGCAGATTCGGCAGAATCGCTCGACGCCGAAGGGCCGGTAGTCATCATATTGCAACGGCAGATCCGTGAATACTTTGCAAAGTCGCACCCGGGGTCCGTATTTTTCGGTGATCAACAGGCCCATGCGTCCGAGCTCGCCTAGCCCGGCGGCCATGGCCAGCGGAATGGAAAGGGCGGTGTCATTGCCGCTGGGGATCGCTTGGTATCCAAGACCCCGGATAAAAGCGGCTACCATGTTGGCCACCACGGCCTGCAGGCTGTATCCAAGGCCGGTGGAGGCGCCGGAGATGGCATCCGGAGAATAGCGCACGGTGTCATAATCCATTTCCACGGCCATGACGATGGCGCTGGTGCACCCTTCGGGCAATTGCAGGGGCCGGTGCTCGCCGGCGAGTAGATCCTGTTCGTGGGAATAGACCAGATTGGGATGGGCGTAGCAGATGCCGATCAGATCCGCTCCCAGAAAACGGGCGGCCTTTTTGACGATGCGGCTGTTGGTTTCCGGCGAGCTGCAGACCGGACCGCCGGCTTCCACGAACCGTTTGACCTTGGGGGGAATATCGGTCCAGGAGTAAAGCCCGTAGTTGCTGCGCATGACACCAAAACCAAAACCGTACTCCAGGTTCCAGGCCGCATTGCGCAGGGCATAGTCGAGTTTACGAAAGCCGTAGCGATCCTGGTATTTGACTTCGTTGTACAGGCGGTTGCCGTGGGGCACAAACGCTTTGTCCCAGGTGCGCCGTTTGAACATCTCGTTGCACTGGTCAAAGCGGTAGTCAGGCACCGGGAAAGGAAAATAGGGTTTGCTGGAGGATGCCGAATTTCCAGGTTTGTTTTTGTTGGGAGAGTTCATCTTCATGCTTGTTATGGGCAATTGACTTGGCTGTGGATTTGCTGTCCGTTATTTAGCTCTTAATTCCTCTTTTGCCACTTCGATCAGGGCCTTTATATTCTCGCTGGGGGTCTGCGGAGTTATTGTGCACCCCGGCATCAGAATAAAATCTTCTCCTCCTTGGCGGCAGCATCTGCGGGCAGCCGCGGCAACTTCGGCAGCGGTTTTTTTCTCAAGAATCTCAATGGGATCCAGGTTGCCGCCAATGAGTGGTTTTTGTCCAATTGCGGCGCGGATTTCTTCGACATTAATATTTTGGTCAATGCTGATCAGGGCGGCGCCGGTGTCTGCCATATCTTTAACGATGGGCATAATCTTTCCGCAAATATGGAGCAGGACCGGTCTGTCAACGCTGCTGACTTGACGTTTTAACATGGGCAATGCAAATTCGTTAAACATTGCCGGAGAAATCAGGTCGGTGGAAGCCATCGGATCCGGCAGAAAAAAAATATCGGCGCCGCAATCCACCAATGCTTCGGTGTAGGTGATAAGAAACCGGGTGACTTTTTCCAGCAGGCTTTTAACCATTGCAGGATTTAAGGCCATGTTCAGCATCAAATTGTCCATGCCCAGAATTCGACCGGTTGATGTCAGGGGCCCGGGACTGTTGACGATCACCGGAATTTGTTTTGTCGCCTGTCGGCTCAGGGTGCTCACGGCCTGCAGCATCGCCTGGATTCTGGCACAATTGCCGATTTCAGGGATGTCCAGTTGAGCGACTTCTGCCGGGTCGGCAAAAGTGTGCGTCTGCCTGACAAAGGGCTCTCTTTGGCCGTAGCCGACTTGGCATCCAAAGGCCTCGGCAACATAGGTGCTGTCACCCATTATCGGCAGGCAATTGTATCCGACTTTTTGCTGATAATCATAGAAGGCCTGGGCCAGCAGTTGACTATTCGAAACGATGGTCTCTAGGGGCGTCTGTTCGGATGAAATCGTATAGGTCGTCACGATGGGAAGAAAGGTTTGATTTATCGCATTATGATTTGCCGCCATGGGGCCTGCCGTCTTTTTCGGATTGTTTGAGGTAAAGTATTGAAGGTGTCGTAAAAAGTCATTTTCGAGCGCCATCAATCCTTTTTTACGACTTCATCAGTACTAGATGCCCAGATAAGCTGTTTTCAGATATTCATCGTTCAGCAGCTCCTTGCCGGTCCCCTCCATTACAATGCGGCCGTTCTCAATCACATAGCCCCGATCGGCAAGCGTCAGCGCCTTATAAACATTTTGCTCAACGATGAGGATGGCCACGTTTTCTTTTTTTATTTTTTCAATGACCTGAAAGGTTGTTTCCACCAAAAGCGGCGCCAATCCAAGAGAAGGCTCATCGATGGCTAAAAGCAGGGGGCGGGCCATCAATCCCCGTGCAATGGCAAGCATTTGCTGTTCGCCGCCACTCAGGGAGCCTGCCATCTGGTTTTTGTGTTCGGCAAGAACCGGGAATATGCCATAGACTTCCTTGATTATCTCGTCTTTATCAGCTCGTGATCTTTGGCAGTAAGCGCCGACTTCCAGATTGTCCTGCACACTCAGCAGGGGGAAAACACGTCGGCCCTCGGGAACGTGGATGATTCCGCGCTCTACGATCTCATAGGGCGGCAGTCCGGCGAGCTGCTTTCCATTAAACTGGATAGAACCGGACACTTTTTTCAACAAGCCCGAAAGGGAGCGCAAAAGGGTGCTTTTACCGGCGGCGTTGGCGCCCACGATGGAAATAACTTCACCCGGATTGACTTCGAAGCAAATGTCATGCAGCACCTGGAGCTCTTCGTAAGACGCATTTAATTTATCGACTTTGAGCAGCGGCATACTCTTCTCCAAGATAGGCCTCGATGACCTTAGGTTCACGGGCGACTTCTGCGGGAGATCCTGTGCAGATGATCTCGCCGTAGTTTAAGACGATAATATGATCGGAAATGTTCATGATCACCTTCATGATGTGCTCGATGATAAAAAGGGTGATTCCAGAATTTGTAAGGTTGTCGATCAGCGGCAAAAAGTTTTTCAGTTCATTGGGGTTCAGGCCGGCCATGACTTCGTCCAACAGGAACAGCCGGGGGGCCGTGGCCAGGCCTTTGGCGATTTCAAGTCGCTTGCGGTCGGAAATGGTGAGATTTCTTCCAAGCAGATCCATTTTGTCCCGCATCCCGACATAATCGAGTACTTCTTCCGCCTTTTTGCGGGCTTTTCTGAGGCTTTTTTGGCGGTTCAGGGCCCCGATCATCACGTTTTTCAAGACCGGCACATTGGCAAATGGCTTTGTGATTTGAAAAGTTCGGCAGACTCCCAGGGTGCAGATGTCTTCGGGCTTCAAGCGGCTGATATCCCGGCCGTTGAATTTGATGTGCCCCGTTTTTGACCGGTAAAATCCGGTGATCAGATTAAACAGGGTCGTTTTGCCGGCGCCGTTGGGCCCGATCAGACCGACGACTTCACCTTTTCCAATGTTAAAGGAAATATTGTTCAATACGGGGTTGCCCCCAAACCATTTGCTCACGTTGCTGACTTCAAGCATGATTTTTCAGCCTCAATTTAAATCTTTTCCTTCGAGACGTTGCCGACAAATTTGTCCTTGAATGTGCCGTAAATTCCCTTGGGCATATACAAAAGCACCAGGATCAGGATGGAAGCATAAATGATCATATGCAGCCCCGGCAGGGCGGTGCCCATCTTGGCACGCAGAAACATGGTGATCGGTATGAAAATGATCGCCCCGACAGCCGGTCCCAGCGCGGTGCCCAACCCCCCAACGATGGCGAAAAGAGCCACCTGGATGGCGATTTGAATCCTGATGACACTGCTCGGGTCGATGTAGACCAGATACTGGGCGTAAAAAGTGCCGATTACCGCAGCTAAAAAAGAACTGATCGCCATGGCAACCAGCCGTACGCGGCCGGTTTTGACGCCCAGCGCCCGGGCGGCATCCTCATTTTCCCGGAAGGCGGTGAGAAAATAGCCCAACCTTGAATTTTCGATGGCCAAAGAAATCGCAATGACCAGCACAAACAAGGCCAGGGCGACATAAAGATAAGCAAGTTTGCTGGCAAATACCATATTGTACAAACTGGGTTCAATGGGCAGCGCAAGCCCTTCGGCGCCGGCTGTCAACGATACCCAACTCATGGCGATGATCGAGCATACCTGCCCGAAGGCCAGGGTGGCCAGGGCGAAGTAGTGGCTTCTGAGACGAAAGCA
The DNA here is from genome assembly GCA_964527835.1 of uncultured Desulfosarcinaceae bacterium. Lineage (GTDB taxonomy): Bacteria > Desulfobacterota > Desulfobacteria > Desulfobacterales > JAFDCJ01 > JAFDCJ01. The sequence continues at coordinate 46,795 of CAZGNV010000015.1, forward strand.
GATGACGCCAAGCAAAACTCCCACGCAGCAGGCCAGCGCTCCTCCGGCAAACATACCCACCCACGGCGTGAGTCCGAATTTAAGAAACAGAAGCGTTGAGGTATAGGCTCCGATTCCAAAAAAAGCGTTATGGCACAAGGAAGTCATACCGGCATAACCCGAGATGATATTCCAGGAACCGGCAAATGCTCCCCACACAAAAATCAGAATAAAAGCGTCCAGAAAAAAATCATTATTGACAAATAGGGGAGCAATGCACAGGATTGCCAGGCCGGCAATGATTGCGAGCACTTGTCTGGTATGTATTCTGTCAGCTGATGGCTTCAATGCGTTCGAGCTCCTCTTCTCCTTTTACCCCGAAAATTCCGGATGGCCTGAACACCAGAACGGCGATGAACACCGAAAAATAAACCGCCTGTTTACTTTCCGGGCCGATAAGAAAACCTGAAAACACTTCCACGATGCCCAGAAACAGGCCGGCGATCACCGCTCCGACAATATTGCCCATTCCTCCGAGCACCACCGCCACGAACATCACCAGCACAAATTCAAATCCGACAAAAGGATGGACGGTGTAAATCGGTATCATCAGGGCACCGGCAATGCCGACGAGCATAATGCCGATGGCAAACGTCAATTTGTATATTTTGTCGATGTTAATTCCCATCAAAAGTGCGGTGGTGCGATCCTGGGCGGTGGCGCGAATCACTTTGCCGACGTAGCTGAACTTCGTATAAAAATAGAAAACTGCAGATAAAGATATAGCGATGACAAAAGCGATCAGCCTTGCCGGGTTGAAAATGAGTTCTTCCAAACCCAGGGCCGGGAAAGGGCCCAATATGAATGGGCTTCGAAGATACGGCAATGAGACCGCTCTGAAATCCGCTGACCAGAAAAGCAGCGCTAGGTTTTCGATGATGATGGACAATCCCAGGGTGACAAAGATCTGGGTCAGGTGCGGCGCTCCAATGGTTTTTTTGATAAAGACCTGATAAACGATGATGCCGATGAGAAACAGCAACGGGATCACGATGAAAATTGATAAATAGGGGTCCAGCTGGAAATAATGATACAGCCAGAAGCTTACATACATGGCGATCATTAGAAACTCGCCATGGGCGAAATTAACGATTTTCATCACTCCGAAAATCAGTGTCAGCCCGATGCTCGCCAGGGCATAGATTCCCCCCAGCAGGATTCCGGCAATGAGCAGTTGGATTAATATGGTAGCATCCATTGGCGCTTGACCTTATTCAATTACAGAGCGGGGAATGAATTCGCTTAAGCGGTAATATTGTTCATCCCTCGGTAACGTGACAGAGCCGAGGGTTATTTTAAGATCAGCTTTGATGTGGCCACTTCTTTTGGAAATATGAGTTTCAGTTTTCCATCTTGCCACTGGTTGATCCCGGCAGCGGAATAAAGATTTTGACCGGCGTTTTTGGCATCCGGTCCGGCAAACTTGATTCCCCAGTTCAAAACGCCCTGACCCTTGGGTACATCCAGGCTTAACGCGGCTGCGCGCAGTTTGTCGGGATCGAGGCTGGCGGCTTTGGGCAGAATAAATTTATATAATACCCAGGCGCCGGCAAATCCGACAAAGGATGTCGGGTTGGGGTATTGCCCGTTGTGACTTTTCTTGTACCGCTCGATGAATTCGCTGGAATCGGCTTTCGGGCGGTCGGACAGGTTCGTAACGGAAAATTCCGAAGGAATGCCAAAGGCGATGATGCCGTTGGCATCTTCTCCCAGGGCTTTATAAAAGTCCGGGTTTCCCTGCCCGGCGGTGCTGCCGATAATCATGCCCTTCAATCTTAATTCTCTGGCCTGGCGGTGAAAAAGGATGGCATCATTGATATATTGGGCCGCAAAAATAATATCAGGCTTGGCCTGTTTGAGCTTCAGGATCAGACCGGAAAGATCGGCTGATTTGGAGCTGTAGCTCTGGGAGGACACCAGGTTGAGCCCCAGCTGTTTGATCCTGGCGGCGAGTCCTTTGCCGGTGGACCTCCCGAAGCCTCCGTCTTCATGCACGATGGCAAGCCGAAGATCCTGGGCCTTTTTGCCCAGTTTGGGCGCTATTTCGGCGGCCACAAAATCAACGATCTGTTTGGCCATCATGCCGCCGCTGAAGGTGGTTCTAAATAGATATTTAAACCCGCGGGCTGTGATCAGCCCCGAAACACCTTCGTTTTCAATGTAGAAAACCTTGTTTTTTTCGGCAACCACCGTGGCGGCCATCGAAAGGCTGCTGGACTGGGTTCCGATGATGGCGGTAACTTTCTCGTTGGTAATCAGCCGATTGGCTTCACTGGCCGCCGCCTGGGGGTCCGGAGCATCGGCGCTGACCAGGACCACCTTTTTGCCCAGAACACCACCGGCATCGTTGATCATTTCGGTGGCAGTTTTGACTCCGTCAAAATTTTTAACGCCGTTTTTGGAATTGGGCCCTGATAGCGGAAAAATGGTGCCGATGCGCCAGACGTCGTCGGCCGCAAACACCATACTGCTGCTGAAAAACACAACTAGTAAAAGGGCAGTCAATACTCGAACAGTCGGAAAATTTTTCATCATGCCTCCTCCTTTGCTTACATCATGGGTGGTTAAAGAAAATGGATGCCGGTTGCGAATTCCTTCAACTTTTATATATCCGGCAGCAAAATCCTCTCAAATTGCTGGAACCCATCTCGCGGTTAAAGGGCGGCGAGTTGTTGGTCAACACATTCATGTTGGATTCGGCCCAGTTAAAAAGCGGCTGTTCCTGGCATTCCGGAAAATACCAGCCATAGTCGATTTCCACTATCCGGGGGTCGATCTCGTTGCTCAATTCGGCTTTTTGCCGGATTTTCCCCCGGCGGTTCTCGATGGTGACCCGATCCCCGGGTGCGATGCCAAGGCTGGCGGCGGTTTGAGGGTGGATGCGCACCAGGGGTTCCGGGTGCATCTTCCTTAGCGCTGGAATCTGCCTGTCCCTGGAATGCTTGAAAAACGCGCTTTTGCGGTTTACCGCCACCAGGGGGAACTTCCCGGCCAGGCCGGGATCGCTCAACGGAGTCTCGGGCAACTCCCTGAAAGCCGGCAAGGGGTCGACCCCTGCTTTTTCCAGTTGCTCCGAGAACAATTCCACCTTGCCCGATGGCGTGTCAAATCCGTGCCTTGCAAAATGCCGGTAGTGTTTGGTCCCGGCGAGGCAGCCGATTTTTCTGAATTCATCAAATGTGATGCCGGCCGGTTCCATGATCCAATCCAGCATCTGCCGGCTGTTTTTCCAGAAGCCGGGCAAAGCCAGTTTTTTGGCCAACTCGTTGATGATCTTCATATCCGACCAGCTTTGTCCGACCGTGGCGACTTTTTGCTGAACGGAGGCAATGGGAATGTGGCAGGGCGCTTCGATGCTGTCGAACTCGAGATGGGAGGCCGCCGGCAGGACGATATCGGCCATCATGGCGGTCGGCGTCATGAACATGTCGCTGACCACCAGAAATTCCAGCCTCGACAGGGCCTGGTAGGTTTCGTTGCTGTTGGGATAGGAAGTCAGGATATTGGCCCCCTGGATGAAAACCGATCGAACTGGATAGGGGTCTTCATAGAGGATGGACTTTATCACCCGTTGCGGCAGCACGTAGGAGATGAAAGGCGCCAGATGATCCGCCCGGCTCAATGCCCGGCGCCGCCGTTCAGTCGGCACCTTGCTGTGGCAGGTCACCTCCGCCGGCGAGGCGGGAATGTGTTTGTCTGTTGCTCCAGGGGCCGTGGTCTCAGACTCCGGCGCCATGAAGGGAATCGGATAGACATTGTGGGTTGCGATTCCGTCCCACTTCAGCTCGCCGCCGGGAATTGCCAGGTTGCCCGTGATGGCCCGCAGCATGGCAATCGCCCGGCAGGTCTGAAAGCTGTTGAGATTGGTATCCAGTCCGTTGCCCCAGTGGATCACACCGGGCCTGCCGGAGGCAAACATCCGGGCGGCCTGGACGATCTGCGCTGCCTGCGTCCAGGTCAACTCGGCTGTCTTGTCAACACCATAGTCCTGGACATGGCTTTTGAGCCGGTCGAATCCCACCGTCCACTCACGGACAAAGGCGGCATCAAATAATTTTTCGTTGATGATCACATTGATGAAACTCAACGCCAGGGCCAGATCGGTTCCCGGTCGTATTTGCAGCCAGAGATCGGCTTTTTGGGCCAGTTTTGATTTCAAGGGGTCGATGACGATCAGCTTTGAACCGTTTTTGACGGCCTGGCTGATGTCGGTGTAAACGCTGATGCAGGAGCGCGCCGGGTCGCAGCCCCAGACCACGATGCATTGGGGGGGATAATCGAAATCCGGCACGGCATAATAGCCGTAGGTGAATTGGGATGCTTTTTCTCCGGGAACAAAGCAAATGGAGGCCATGGAGGCATAATTCGGTGTCCCGAGGGTATTTGCGAATCGACTCAGAAAAAGGTCGGCAATCCCCTTGCAGCCGCCTTTTATGACCTGGATGGATTCAACCCCATACTTCGATTTTGCCTGTAAAAGATTGGAGGCCACCGCGTCGAGGGCCTCATCCCACCCGATGGGCTGCCAGTTTCCCTGGCCCCTGTCGCCGGTTCTTCGCAAAGGTTGTTTGAGGCGGTGGGGATTGTCGAGGTAGTCCAGGGCCACCCGTCCTTTTTTGCACAGCACCCCGCGGCTGACAGGATGATGAGGATCCCCGGATATTTTGACCGGCCGATCATTTTCGATGTGGATCAAAATCCCACAGCTGTGATAACACAGGCGGCAGGTGGATTTGACGATGCGCTCGGACAATGTTTTTCCCACGGTTGCGATTGCGGTCAGCCGGTGCTGAAAACGCGGTTAAAGGGTATCGATCCGCACAGCCTCAGGGATTTTCAGTCGATTGGGTTTCAGGCAGCAGCCGGCCTAAAATTATCCTTGAAATTAACAATTCAAATGTATATGCTTGTATTTACAAGTTTGACGATACATGTCAATAAAAAAATAATTATGCTGGCTCGCGACTGAATCCACGGACTTCTATGGAGTGAATGATCAATGGATGTAATTGAAAATCCCGGTCGACCTGAAGGGCAGAAGGCGTCCGGGCGCGGGAATGCCGGGCTCCCGGAAGAGGCTTTCGCAATTGCCATTGGCGACCACTCGGGTTCCCGCATTGAGGCTCCCCGGCCGCTCTATCAGAAGGTAAAAAATTTTATTGAAGATAAAATCGCTTCCGGGCACTGGCCGCCGGACAGCCGGATACCTTCGGAAAACGAACTGGTGCGAACCCTGGGGGTTTCTCGGATGACGGCCAATCGCGCGCTGCGCGAACTTGCCGCCGAGGGGCAGCTGGTGCGCCTGCAGGGGGTGGGCACCTTTGTGGCCCCGCGCAAGCCCCAATCGGCCCTGCTGGAAATCAGAAGCATTGCCGATGAAATCAGGCAACGCGGCGGGGTTCACAGCTGCGAGATTTTACTGCTCAAGGCGGAAAAAGCCCCGGCGGACATCGCGCTGAAGATGGGGGTTGCCGCCGGCAGCCCGGTTTATCATTCCATCATGGTGCACCGGGACCGGGGCGTGCCCATCCAGCTGGCGGATCGCTACGTCAACCCGGCGGTGGCCCCGGGTTACCTGGAACAGGACTTTGCCGCGCTGACCCCCAGTGAGTACCTGTGCCGGGTGGCGCCGGTTGCCGAGGTCGAACATGTCATCGAAGCCATTTTGCCGGACCGGCGGATGCGGAAGGTTCTCAAGATCAAAGCCGGTGATCCCTGTCTGGTATTGTACCGCACCACCTGGAGCCGCGGCGTGGTGGCCACCGTCAACCGGCTCGTGTATCCCGGCAGCCGTCATCGCATCGGGGGACGCTTTAGGCCGTCATCATCCGCGCATCCCGTTATCGTGTAATCCCTGAATTTTGCAAGGAGTCCTGTAAACCTGATGGAGGGCAAATTCGGATATGGCATCATCGACCCTGGTTGATATTTTGCTGATTCTGCAGGCCGTGCTGGCGGTCGGCGTCATTGTGTTTACCCTTGGTTTTGCCGCCACAAGTCTCAAAGAACGCGAATTGCGGGCCGCCTGGATGGCAGGGGCAATTTGTCTTGCTTTGCTGATCGTCGAAGCGGGCATTTATTTTCTGTATCAAGCCGGTATTTGGGCGACCCGTCCGGGAGTTGCCTTTTTGCTGGCAGGCTCGGGGGCCGCTGCCGCCGGTATCTATTTGCTGGTCCGGCGCACCGACCCCCATGCCGAGGCGCTCAAAGGCGTTGAGGGATACATTGCCGGGGAGGTCAAACGTTTTGATGAGCGTGAGCAGGTTTTTGCCCGGGATCGTGCCATCCGGCCGGGGACTGATGACTACACCGAGTTTTACCGCACCCACCCGCACCTGGAGGAGGTGGACGCCAAGCGCCGGTCTGCCGGTGGAATCCTGGGAAGTGCCGGGACCATCGATCGACCTTGCGAGGCGCCCAACGTTTCGGCCATGCTGGCCGCTTTTTCGGTTCCGCCCCATTTCGGGCGGCCTGCAAGCTTTCAGCCTGAATCCCAGCGGGCCGGCGGCGGGCGGCTGGAAATCAGCCCCGCGGAAGCCACCCGGCGGGTCAAGGGATTTGCCCGCCATCTCGGCGCCGGCCTGGTAGGGGTGACCCGGACCAACCCGCTGTGGGTGTATGCGTGCCGCGGGGAGATTTTTTTCGACCAGTGGGATCAGTGGGGCCAGGAGATCGCCGTGCAGCACCCCCACACCGTTGTTTTTGCCGTGCCCATGGACTGGGAGATGGTCGCCACCGCCCCCCACACCCCCAGCGTGGTGGAAAGTGCCCTGAGCTACTCCCGGGGCGCCTGGATAGCCACCCAGCTGGCCGCCTATATCGCCAACCTGGGCTATTCGGCGACCGCCAACCACAGCCGCCATTATGACCTTTTACTGGTGCCGGCCGCCGTGGATGCGGGCCTGGGAGAGCTGGGCCGTTTCGGCTACCTGATCACCCGGAAGCTGGGGCCGCTGGTGCGGATTTTTGCAGTCACCACCGATTTGCCCCTGGTGGCCGATCGCCCCGTGGATATCGGCGTGCAGGATTTTTGCAGGGTGTGCAAGAAGTGTGCGCGCTGCTGTCCTTCGCATTCCATCCCCGAGGAGGATAAAAAAGAGGTCAACGGCACCCTGCGCTGGAAGCTCAATGCCGAGACCTGTTTTGCTTACTGGGCCAAGGTGGGCACCGACTGCAATATCTGCATGCGGGTGTGTCCCTGGAGCCACCCGCGCACCTTTCCCCACCGGGTGGTGATTTCCCTGGTGGTGCGCAACCACTGGGCCCGCCGGCTGTTTTTTTACATGGATGATATTTTTTATGGTAAAAAACCGAGGCCCAAAGCGGCGCCCAAATGGGCGCAGTATAATTGACGAAGGGATTTTCCAAGATGCGCCGACAACACAGTGAAGTAACGGACCGCCAGGAAATTCAACGCATTTTATCATTGACCAATATCGGGCGGCTGGCGACCAACGGCAAAGACGGCTACCCCTACATTACGCCGGTCAATTTCGTCAGCTTCAATGGCAACATTTATTTTCATTGCGCCCCCAAAGGAGAGAAGCTGGACAACCTGCTGCGCGATGCCCGGGTGTGCTTTGAAGTCGATGTGCCCCTTGCCTACCTGGATGTTGACTTGGACCCCACGCGGCCCGTCTGCCACCTGCACCAGTTCTACCACTGCGTGATCATTCGCGGCACGGCCCATGTTGTCGAGGATCGGGCCAAAAAGCTGACCGCTCTCAACAGACTGATCGCCAAACATGAAAAAGGGCGGGGTTTTGATCCAGTGACCGCAGACATGCCGGGGTTCAGGGCCTGCAAGGTCATCGAAATCAAGCCGGAGTCCTGTACAGCCAAAAGCGATCTGGGACAAAACAAGCCCGCCGAAGAGCGGCAGGCGATTATGCGTTACCTGCGCAAACGCGGCCGGCCGCAAGACCGGGAAACAGTGGCCGCTATGAATGGAAATTCAACATGAAACTGAATATCAGGGTCAAGACGGCTTACCGCATCGTGGAAGAAAAATCCTGACTGGCAATGGAAACATTTGAGCGCACATACAGGCAATATCTTATCGAGCTGGAACAGATTGATCTGGTTCTGCGCGCAGAAGCATTGCAGCTGCAACTCGAGTCCGGCCGAATCGTGGTCCCTTTTTTCGGCCGTCCCCATTACATTGCCAGACAGGGCGTTGTTGATTCTGACGGCCAGGCGCCGACACCGGCGGTGGCAACCGTGCTGTTGAGCTATGTGCTTCGCAATGAGCGGGTCCATCCCCCGGCAGAGGAAAAAATATCGTTCCGGGATTTCAAGGGGGCCGGACCCCTTGTGACCAGTTTTGCCAATAATACCAACCATCTCATCGAGCACACATTTTCAGGCCGCCAGACATTGCTGGAAGCGGCCTGCCGGGAGTTTGGCGGGCAACCGGCGGCGGCCGGTTCCCTGTCCATGGACTTGCACATGCAGTTTGAAGCCCTGCCCCGGGTGCCGCTGTATCTGGGTTTCAACGATCAGGACGAGGATTTTCCCGCCCAGTGTAACCTGCTGTTTGAAAAAACAGCCGAACAATACCTGGACGGCAAAAGCCTTTTTGTGCTGGGGACCTTCCTCGCCGGGGGATTGATCACGTCGCTTGAAAAGGCCTGAAGGCCCGGCAGGCAGGATGAAAAGGAGATAGGGTTCATGAAAACATTCGCGCTCGGCTATGAGGGTCTGACGCTGGAAAACCTGACATCCATCGCCAGGGACGGCGCCGGGGTGAAACTGACCCGCAAGGCGGTCCAACGGATTCGAAAAACCCGCCACCTGGTGGAAAGCTGGGTGGAAAACGGGAAAACCATCTATGGGATCACCACCGGCTTCGGAGCCTTGAGTGATGTGGCCATATCGAAAAAGGACACCCGCCGGCTGCAGCAAAATGTTCTCATGAGCCATGCGGCCGGGGTGGGCGATCCGCTCGATGAGCCGACCGTGCGCGCCGTGATGGCGCTGCGCATCAAGGATCTGGCCCGGGGCCATTCCGGCATCCGCCTGCAGACCGTCGAACAGCTGGCGGCGCTGCTCAACGCGGGGGTCTGTCCGGTGATTCCCCGGCAGGGATCAGTGGGTGCCAGTGGGGACCTGGCCCCCCTGGCCCATCTGGCGCTGGTGTTGATCGGCCGGGGGGAAGCTTTTTATAGGGGCCGCAAGATGTCCGGCTCCCGGGCACTTAAAGCCTGCGGCCTGTCCCCCATCCGGCTGGAATCCGGCGAGGGGCTGGCCCTGGTCAACGGCACCCAGGTGATGACCGCCATCGGGGCGCTGGCGGTTTACGATGCCCTGCACTTGTCGAAGATAACCGACATCGCTGCGGCCATGAGCCTTGAAGTGTTAATGGGCAGCCGGACCGAATTCGACCAGAAAATTCACCAAGTGCGACCGCACCCCGGCCAGGCGGCCTGTGCCGATAACATGGAGCGGCTGACGCGCAACAGCGAAATCATCACTTCCCACCGGGACTGCTCCCGCGTCCAGGACGCCTATACCCTGCGCTGTTCGCCCCAGGTGCACGGCGCCACCAAGGATGCCGTCAATTATTGCCGCCGGGTGATCGAAACCGAGATGAACTCTTCCACCAACAACCCCTTGATATTCGCCGATTCCGGCGATTTTCTGCTGGGGGGCAACTTTCACGGCCAGCCGGTGGCCCTGGCGCTGGATTTTCTCGCCATGGCGACCGCCGAACTGGCCAACATCTCCGAGCGGCGCATCGAGCGGCTGGTCAACCCGAAGTTAAGCGGCCTGCCAGCGTTTCTGGTGGGCGACGGCGGTTTGAACTCCGGTTTCATGATCGCCCAGTATACGGCCGCGGCCCTGGTTTCGGAAAACAAGGTGCTGTGCCATCCGGCCAGCGTGGACTCCATCCCGACTTCGGCCAACAAGGAGGATCACGTCTCCATGGGCACCATCGCAGCGCGCCAGTGCCGGGAGATTATCGACAATACGCAAAACGTGATTGCCATTGAACTGCTGTGCGCCGCCCAGGCCCTGGACCTGTTCACCAACCTCAAACCCGGTGAAGGGACCCTGGCGGCCTATCGCGTGATCCGCGAAGCCATCCCCCACCTGGACAAAGACCGCATCCTGTCGGCCGACATCACGGCCATGAAGGCGCTGATGGGCAGCGCAAAGATCACCGCTGCGGTGGAAAAAGCGGTGGGCGCACTGCTTTAGACCGTCCGGGGTGTCAACGGCATCCTGCTTGACAGGTGCGGGTGGTTGTCCTATATTGCCACGGCTTGAAACGGTTCCTTGTTTGTATAAAACCATAGGAAATAGCATCTGAGCGCATGGACTTTTTTGGACGTATTCTGGACATTGATCTGGACACCCAAAGTTGGAAGCTAGCGCCTTTTGCGGAAGCGCTGTTTGACAGCTGCCTCGGGGGGCGCGGCTTCAATGTTGAGTTTCTTTACCACCGCCTGGCCCCCGGCGCGGATCCCCTGGGTGCTGAAAACACGCTCGTTTTTTCATGCGGCCTGCTGACCGGCACGGCTGCTCCGGCATCTTCCCGGCTGCATGTCAATGCCCGCTCGCCGCTGACCGGTCTGCTGGGAAGCTCCAATGTCGGCGGACGCTTCGGCACGGCACTGCACCGCTGCGGGATCCAGTCGCTGATCATCCGCGGCCGGGCCAAAAGCCCCGTTTATCTTTTCATCGGCGCCCAGCGCATTGAGCTTCGCAGTGCGCAATCCATCTGGGCGTTGGACACCCGCGACAGCCGGCAACAGCTGCAGCAAACCCGCGGCAGTGAAAAATTAGAGATCATCACCATTGGTCCCGGCTCGCAAAACGGCTGTCTTTTCGGCTGTATCATGGCCGACGGAGGCCATGCGGCCGGACGAACCGGCCTGGGGACTGTCATGGGCGCCAAAAACCTGAAGGCCATCGTGGTTGGAGGATCCTGGAAAAAAATACCGTCGCCATCACGCAGTGCCGGCCAGGGAGCCATCCGGCAATACGTGCGCCGGATAAAAAATTCGGCCAACTTCCGGACAACTTCTATTTACGGGGGCGCCGGTGACGTCCAGTGGGCCGACGATCTGGGAATTCTGGCCACCCGCAACTTCCGGCAGAACCATTTCGAAGCGGTTGCGAACATTGACGGCCGTAAACTGACCAACAATGTCAAACGCCGGCATGGCTGTCCCCGCTGCCCGATCCAGTGCAAGGCCGAGCTTGAATTTTCCACCGGCAGATTAAAAGGGCTCAAAACCGTCCGGCCTGAGTTTGAACCCATGCTGGCCCTGGGCGCCCGGTGCGGTCTTGACGATCTCGAAACCCTGATTTACCTCGACAATCTGTGCTCATCGCTGGGCATTGACAGCATCTCCGCGGGAGGGGTGATTGCCTTTGCCATGGACCTTTATGAGCGTGGCATCATCGGCCCTGAAGATACGCAAGGGTTGGATCTCGACTGGGGCAACGGGCAGGCCATGGAAACCCTGATCCGACAGATGGCATACGGTGAAGGCTTCGGTGCTGTTTTGGGCCAGGGGGTGCGCCGCGCCGCCCGGATCATCGGGGGCGGTGCGCAGCAATATGCCTTTCACGTCAAAGGGCTCGAACTGGCCGGCTATCATCCCAACAACATCATGGGCACCGCCCTGGGATACGCGGTGGCCACCCGCGGTGCGGATTTTAACGATGTTTACGCTTGCCTGGAATACAGGTGGCCGCCGGAAAAGGCGGCCAAGGAATTCGGAACCCGCCGGGCCGTTGACCTTGATTCCATTCACGGCAAAGCCGGCCTTGTGCGCCGGGCCATGATTGTCAGCACCGTCCTGGACTGCCTGGGACTGTGCAAGGTGCCGGCGCTTTGTCTCATTGGCACCTATGACCTGGCCGGTGAGGCCCAGCTGGTCTCCGCCCTCACCGGTCGGGCGATCAGCGCTTCCCGCCTGTTTGAAATCGGCGAAAGGATTCTCAACCTGGAACGGCTGTTTAACCTGGAGCACGGTGCCGGCAGGGCGGACGACTGCCTGCCGGAGATGTTTTTCGAAAAGGATTACAGCACCGGCAAACCGCCCTCCAAACCCCACGGGTGGATGGAACCCATGATACAGGAGTTTTACAGCCTCATGGGCTGGGATGAACAGGGCCGGCCGACGACGGAAAAAATGGCGCAGCTCAATATTTTACCGGCGGCGTCGAGAGAGTGTGACTCCGCTGCCGGGCCCCGTGGCGTTATGAAAGGATCCCCATGGCAGACATCGACGAAATTGCGATGAGACCCCGGCTGTCTTTTTTGTCCGCCCAGGACAAGGAAAAAATTCACCGCGCGGTTTTCAGGATCCTGGGCGAGGTCGGAATGAAAATCCTGCACGACGAAGCCCTGGAACTCTTAACGGCTGCCGGCTGTACGGCCGCTGAAGACCGGATGGTGAAAATACCGGCTGGGCTGGTCCGGCAGGCCATTGACAGCGCGCCGGAGCGCATCGCGGTTTTCGACCGGCATGGGGCCCAGGTCATGGATCTGGGCGGGCGGCGGTCCTATTTCGGCACCGGCTCGGATCTTATTTATGCGTTCGACTCAAAGACCATGCAGCGGCATCCGTGCATGCTGGACGACGTGGCCCGGGCGGCCCGGGTGGCCGATGCGCTGCCCAATATCGATTTTATCATGTCGTTTGCCCACCCGTCGGATTTGCCTGCCAGGCGGGCCTACCTGATGAGCTTCCAGGCCATGGCTGCCAACAGCTCCAAACCCATCGTGTGCACGGCGGCCGGGCGTGAGGACCTCAGCCGGATGTGGCAAATCGCTGCCATCCTGCGAAACGGGGAAGATGAACTGCGGTCCAAACCGTACATCATCTATTACGGCGAACCGATCAGCCCTCTCAAGTTTTCCGCCGAAAGCCTGGACAAACTGCTGTTTTGCGCCGAAAAGTCCATGCCCGTGATTTATTCGCCGGCCCCGATTGCCGGGTCCACCGCCCCCATGACCATTGCCGGCCACGTGGCCCAGGGGCTGGCGGAATGCTTTTGCGGCCTGGTCATCCACCAGCTGAAATCAAAGGGAGCGCCTTTTATCATGGGCATGGGCCCGGCGGTCCTGGATATGTCCACCAGCCAGTGCTCTTATAACGCTCCGGAATATCTGCTGGCCTACATGGCCGTCGTGGAGATGAGCCATTATTACAATTTGCCCAACTGGGGCTATGCCGGCACGAGCGACTCCCAGATTCCGGACGAACAGGCCAGCTTTGAAGGCGGGCTGCTGACCTTTTTGTCCCAGATGGCAGGCTCCAATCTCAATCACGATGTGGGCTACCTGGATTTTGGCCGCACCGGCAGCCTGGAGATGATCGTGATGATGGATGAAATCATTGATCAGGTGCGGCGGATTAGCCGGGGGATTCCGGTGGATGACGACACCCTGGCGGTGGATGTGATCCGGGAGGTGGGTTCGGAAAGCAATTTTCTCATCCAACCCCACACCCTCAAGTACTTGCGGGCCACCCAGTGGCGCCCGGCACTGATCAGTCGTGCGGGCCATGAAGAATGGCAGGCGACCGGCTCCATGAGTTTGCTGGCGCGGGTGCAGAAAAAACTCGAGCAGATCCTGGCCGAACACCAGCCGGTGCCCATTGCTCCCGTCCAGGCGCAGCAAATTCACGCCCAGGTGGATCAGTTTAAGTGATCAGCGCATCTTCCACAGCGGCACCCGTTTTTCAAAAAAAGCCTGGACTCCCTCCTTGGCGTCTTCGGTGGTGCACAGCCGCGCAAAGGCCTCGTTCATGTACTCAAAGGCCTTGTAGTAATCCAGGTCGGCGGCGGTGTAAAATGCCTTTTTGCTGATCTGCACGGCAATGGGGCTTTTGCGGGCTAATGTGGCCGCCCACTGCCGGGTTTCGGCTTCCAGGTCGGCGGCCGGCACCACCCGGTTGACCAGCCCCATGTTCAGCGCCGTTTCAGCGTTGATCAAATCCCCGTATAGCAGCAGCTCCAGGGCGCGCTTGCGGCCCACCGAGCGGGTCACCGGAACCACCGGACCGATGCAGTTCAGCCCCACATTGATGGCCGTCAGTCCCAGCCGCGCGTTATGGGAGGCGATTGCCAGGTCGGCGGCGGCCACCAGTCCGGCACCGTTGGCCGCAGCCACCCCGTGCACCTGGGCGATGACGGGTTTTGCCAGGCGGCTGATGGTGACCAGCGGTTTTTCCATGCGTCCGATCCAGTCCCGGTACTGCATGGCGCTTTTGCCGGCCAGTTCGTTGACATCGATGCCGGCGCAAAACGCCTTGCCGGCCCCCCTGATGATGATGACCCGCACGGTTTCATCCGCATCCAGTGCATGCAAGGCCTGCTCGAGCTCGGCGGCCAGGGGGGTGTTGAAGGTGTTGAGCTGTTCCGGCCGGTTGAGGGTGATTTCAGCCACAAAGTCTTTTCCGGTTTCAACAATCAGTGTTTCATAGTTCATGGTGGTCTCCTGTCAGGTTGCTGTTTTGGCTATTGATAACGAATCCTGGGATTAAGATAAGCATAGATAATGTCGGCCGTCAGGTTGGAGAGGCTGAAGATGGCCACCAGCAGCATGGTGGTCGCCTGGATCAGCGGCAGGTCCTGGCGCTGGATGGCAAACAGCAGCAAACGCCCCAAACCGGGATAGCTGAACAGGGATTCGGTGACGATCAACCCCCCGATCAGCCAGCCGATGCCGATGGCCACCACTGTCACGGTGGGCAGCAGGGCATTTCTGAGCACATGCAAAAAGATGACCTGGTAGGGCCGCAGCCCTTTTAAATAAGCGGTGCGTACATAGTCGGTCTGCAGCACTTCCACCGTGCTGGAACGGGTCATGCGGGTGATATAGGCCAGGCTGACCAGCGAGACCGTGATTGCAGGCAGGATCAGCCGCGGCAGGGCTTCGGTGAAAGTTGCATCCGGTGCGATTGCCGAGCTGGCCGGCAGCCAGCGCAATTTAAGTGAAAAGATGGTGATCAGAATCACCCCGGTGACAAATTCCGGCAGACCGATAAATGACAGCGACCCGATGGAGATGGCCTGGTCGACAGCCGAGTTGCGCCGCAGGGCTGCCAGCAGGCCCAGGAGGATGCCCAGCGGGACATACATGGCAAAGGCCACTGCAGCGAGCATGGCGGAATTTCGCAGGCGGGAAAAAACCAGCGTCGCCACGGGATTGTCCGTGCTCAGGGAGATGCCCCAGTCTCCCCGCACAAAGTTGATCAGCCAGCTGCCATACTGGACGATCAGGGGTCGATTCAACCCGAGCTGCTCGCGCAGATTTTCCAGGGCCTCGGGCGTGGCAAAGCGGCCCAGGATCATTCTGGCGACGTCGCCGGGCAGAATCTGGGTGGCCACAAAAATCAGCATCGATGAGACCAGCAATGTCAGCAGCACGAATCCCAGGCGGCGCAAAATAAACCGGCCCATGCTAGACTTCCTCCTGCAGCGCAGAAAAACGGATGGCTTCGGCCTGCAATCTTTTCAGTTCCTTTTCAGCAATGTGGCAGCTGATGCGGCTTTTGCCGGGGCTCTCCCGCCAGGGGGGCATGGCGGTTTCGCAAATCGGTCCCACTTTGCGGGGACAGCGGGTGTGAAAGGAGCACCCCGGGGGGATGTCCATGGCGCCCGGGACACTGCCTTCCAACCGAATGTTTTGCTGCTCCACATCCGGGTCGGCGACGGGGATCGATGACAGCAGCGCTTCGGTGTAGGGATGATAGGGAGGGGCAAAGACCTCGTCGGTGCGGCCCCATTCGACGATTCTTCCCAGGTACATGACCGCAATCCAGTCGGAAATATGCTGGACGGCCGCCAGATCGTGGGAGATAAACAGATAGGTGGCGGCGCTTTTTTGCTGAAGCTCGAAAAGCAGATTGATCAGGGAGGCCTGAACGGACACGTCCAGGGCGGAAAGCGGCTCATCGAGCAGGATCAGCGCGGGATCGGCGGCAAATGCCCGCGCAATGGCGACCCGCTGTTTTTCCCCGCCGCTGAGCTCCCCTGGAAAACGGTGGTAGTAGCTGACAGGCAGATTGACGGCCTTCATCAGCTCCCGGCTGCGGTCGGCAAGCTGATTGCGGTCGAGCCCCTGCAGCAGGGCCATGGGGCGCTCAATGGCCTCGGCCACGGTTCTGCGGGGATTCAGGGAGGCATCCGGATTTTGAAAGACCATCTGCACTTTTTTGAGGATCCCCCGGGGCCGGTCGGTGGTCAGGGGCCCTAGTTGTTGGTTTTCCATGGTGAGCTGGCCGGAGGTCGGGGCCAACAGGCCGATAATGGTTCGCACCAGGGTGGTTTTGCCGCAGCCGCTTTCGCCGACAATGCCCAGAAT
The DNA here is from genome assembly GCA_964527835.1 of uncultured Desulfosarcinaceae bacterium. Classification (GTDB taxonomy): domain Bacteria; phylum Desulfobacterota; class Desulfobacteria; order Desulfobacterales; family JAFDCJ01; genus JAFDCJ01. Next base: position 63,161 of record CAZGNV010000015.1, read on the forward strand.
GGTGCCCTTGCCGACCCCTAAGCTGACCCCGTTGACCGCCCGGATCTTTTTTTTGTTTCGCCGCCGAACGGCAAAGAAAGCCTGCGAGGCGGAAAAGTGCTTGTTGAGAGCCTTGATTTCCAGCAAGAGCGGCGCACCTGCCGGGTGTCGAGCGGATCTTAAGTCGCCTGCCGCTTCTGCTTCACCGGGCAGCTCGCGCCAGCGCAGGCAGGCCGTCTGGTGCCCGGGCCGGGCCGGCTCCAATATCGGACGATCGATGCGGCACCTGTCCTGAACGAAGCGGCAGCGGGGGGCAAAAATGCAACCGGGTGGCAGTTCATCCAGACGCGGGATCATCCCCGGGATGCTGACCAGCGAGCGCTTTTTTTCTCCAGGCTCAAAATGGGGCACGCAGCCCAGAAGGCTCAGCGTATAGGGATGCAGGGGATTTTTAAACAGGCTGCGGGTGTCGCCCACTTCCATTAACTGGCCGGCATACATCACCCCGATGCGGTCACAGATTTTGGCCACCACGGCCAGGTCATGGGTGATGTATAAAATCGCCGATTCGAATTCCTGCTTTAAGTCAGCCACCAGGTCCAGCACCACTGCCTGGGTGGTCACATCCAGGGCGGTGGTGGGTTCATCCAGGATCAGCAGGGCGGGGTTGTTGATCAACCCCATGGCGATGACGCAGCGCTGCAGCATACCGCCGGAAAGCTGATGGGGGTACCGGCCGGCAACGGCTTCCGGTTCCGGCATGGCCACTTTGGCCAGCATGCGGATGGCTTTTGTTGCGGCCTCCGCCCTGGTGATTTGCTGGTGGATGCGGGCGGTTTCGGCCAGCTGGCGGCCGATGGTCAGCGACGGGTTCATGGCGGTTGCCGGGTTCTGGTAAACCATCGCGATCTGGCGGCCCCAGATGCGATACATTTCTTTGGCGGGCAGCCCGGAAATTGTGCGGCCGTGCAGTGACACCCGGCCGCCGAGAATATGTCCGTTGGCGGCCAGATATCCCATGGCCCCCAGGGCCAGGGTGGTTTTTCCCGATCCGGATTCGCCCACCAGTCCGAAGTTTTGCCTGGATTCGGCCTTCAGCGACACATCGCGCACGGCTTTAAGCAGGCCACTTGGGGTTTGATAGCCGATGGTCAGGTTTTCGATTTCAAGGGTGGCTGCATCCATGGCGTTGAACATCCTATCGCTTGCCGATATCCGGCTGCAAAACATGGCGCAGTCCGTCGCTCATCAGGTTGGTGGCAATGACCAGCAGCGAAATGGTGCCGGCCGGAAAGAGCAGCATCCAGGGGGCCGTAGAAAAATAGGCCCGGGCCTCATTGATCTGCAAACCCCAGTCCGGCGAGGGAGGCTGGACCCCCAGACCCAGAAACCCCAGGGAGGCCACCAGGAAAATGGCGTAGGAAAAGCGCATGGACATTTCCACCAGCAACGGTGCCAGCGCGTTGGGCAGGATTTCGCGAAACAGGATATAGGTGTTTTTTTCCCCCGGGTCCTGGCGGCCTCCACGAATTCCTTGGTTTTTAAATCCAGCACCATGCTGCGCACCACCCGCGCCAGCATGGGGACATATAAAATGGTGATCACCGCAATCAGGTTGGTCAGGGAAGATCCCACGGTGGCCAGCAGGACCAGCGCCAGCAGCAGGGGCGGGAAGGCCAGCAGGATGTCCAGGATGCGCATCAGAAGCTCATCGAACATGCGGCCGTAGTAGCCGGAAAAAAGGCCGATGGTGGTCCCGATGACGGCGGCCAGCAGGGTGCCGGTTCCCCCGAGCAGAAAAATGCCCCGGCTGCCCACCAGGATGCGGCTGAAGATGTCACGGCCGTACTGATCGGTCCCAAAAAAATGGGCGCGGCCCGGCGGCTTCAGGCGAGCGGCAATATCCTGGCTTTCAAAACCGTAGGGGGCCACCAGCGGTCCCACAAAAGCCATGGCCAGAAAAAAGACAAAAACCAGTGTTCCAGCAAAAGCAAAGGGATTGCGTCGCAGTTTTCGCCAGCGGCCCTGCAAACTACTTTTTAAAATAGGCATTCCAGAAACGCGTGCGGGCCCAGTCAGCGGCCAGTTTAACGTTTTCGACCTTCGCGCTGACCCCGGCGATGGATTTTTCAAAGTAGGCCACCACGATTGGTCCACGCTCGATCATGATCTGTTGCAGCTGGTGATACAATTGAACCCGCTTGTCGAAATCCATTTCACGGTCGACCTGGCTCGTCAGGCGGTCAAATTCAGCGTCGCTCCAGTGGCTTTCATTCCACGGGCCTTTGCTGGTATAGGCCAGGTTGAAGTAGGTTACCGGGGTTGCCCGGGCGCCCCAGTCGGTGATGCCGAAATCGCATTTCAGCCAGCTTTGGGCACCGTCGCCAAAATAGACGTCCGAGGGCACCACCTGGATATTGACGGTCACACCGATTTTGGCCAGCTGCTCCTTCCAGACGGTTGCAATGGGAATGACATCGAGCTGGTTCTGAGCCACCAGGTTGATTTTCAGCCCGTTGGGATGGCCGGCTGCGGCCAGCAACTTTCTGGCTTTTTGCAGGTCCATCACCGGCGGTTTGTCCAGGTAATATTTGCCATAGGCCGGGCCCACGGGGCTGAAGCCGTTGCCGACCACGGCCAGTCCCGGCCGGACGGCGTTGATGATCTGCCTGTGGTTCGTGGCCAGTTTCAGGGCCTGGCGGATGCGGTTGTCGGCTGCAATGTGGCCCTTGTCCGAACGCATGTGAATGACCCAGTGCATGTTGGAATCATTGGTCAGAACCTTGCCGCTGCCGCTTTTTTTGACGGTTTCGGCGAACTCGGTGGTCAATCCGCCCACGAAGTTCAACTCCCCGCCGCGCAGCGCTTCGACCTGGCCGCCCATGTCGGGCGAAAAAATCATGTGAACTTCATCCAGGTAGGGCAGGCGGTTGCCGGCAGCGTCTTTTTGGCTGAAATGCGGGTTTTTCTTGAGAATGATCCGATCTTCCGGAAAATAGGAAGCAATCATGAAGGGGCCGCTGCCGATGCGTTTTTTAGCCGGATCCTTCAGGCCCTCAGGAATGATGCAGGCATGATAGTCGCCAACGTCGGAGGCGAATTCGGGGTTCGGATGCTCGAGGGTAAAGCGCACCTGGGAAGCATCCGTCGCTTCCACCTTCACGATATTTTTGTACAGCTTGACCACCGGGGTGCCGACCTTCGGATCCCGCAGGCGGTTGAAGCTGTAAACGACGTCTTTGGCGGTTACCGCAGCACCGTTGTTGAACTTGACGCCCGGGCGCAGGGTAAAGGTCCAGATCTTGCCGTCCGGAGAGTCCCATTTTGTCGCCAGGTCGGCAACCGGCCGGTTGCTGGCGTCGATATAGGTCAGGTGATGATAAACTTGCTCCAGCAGCATAATGTCGGCAATGCTGGTGGCAAAATGGGGGTCCAGGTTGTTTACGGGCTGGGAGCCGATTTTTAAAACACCCCCGTATTGGCCTGCAGCCTGAACACACAAAGGCAATGCCAGTACGGCCATTGCCAGGGCGAATACCGACAACGCTCTTTTTATCATAACCATCCTCCTTTCAGTTTTGTCCGACTATGAACCAATATGGCTGAAAAAGCAAGCCAGCAGGTGAAAAATTCGCTGACTTAAAACGGGCCGTTGCAGGAAAACCGCTTTGTGACGACCAACGGCAGCTGTCGTCCCGGAACGGGTGCGCCCGGCGGGCCGTGTCTTCCTCCCGGTGCGCTAAGCCATTGTCTGCCGGCCGATGCCCAGCTGCATGCGGCAGTACCGGATGCTGCGCTCGATGGCCTCCTTTTCCATCTCCAGGGCCGTTTGCATGTGATCCAGCGGGATTTCCATTTCAGTTTCGATGTTGATGCGTTTCATGGATGACCTGCTTTTGATGATCTCGTAGGTGCGTTGAAGGTCGATATCTCCATCGCCCAGGGCCGCGCCGGTCAGTTTGAACCCGTAGCGCTGAAAAACAATGCGGGCATCTTTGAAATGGTTGGTAACCGACACGGGGGCCAGGTTTTCAATGGCCTGCATGGGATCTTCCATGACGGCCAGGGCGTTGACCGTATCGATGCAGGCGCCCACCACGGGGCTGTCCACCCGGTCGAGCAGCCAGAGAATCTCCTCGGAAAAACTGTCGCAATGGTTTTCCACGGCGATTTTTATGCCGGCCGCCGCCGCCGCTGGTGCTGCCGCTTTCAGGCGATCGGCAATGGATTTTAGCTGGGCCATGACCTGCGGGTGAAACCGGCTGGCGGCCACGGGGCGGGGGCGCACCAGGTCCATGCCCACCTTGACGATATCAGCCCCCAGGTGTTCCGCCACCGCAAGGGCTGCCAATAGATCGTGCTGGATGCCGATTCCCCGGCCTGCCAGGTCCATGGAAAAGTTGTATTCAAGATACAATCCGCGCTCGACCGCGGCGGCTGCGATCTCCTGGAGGTAGGATTTTTCAAGGTGCTCCAGTACGGCGTCATCCAGGTGAAGCCCGTCCAGACCCATGCGCACCGCTTCATCCAACAGTTCAAGGGTGCTCAGCTGCCGCGGCCAGGGCAGTTTAAAGCCGGCCCAGGCCTGCCCGATGCCGTGAAGATAAAAGCTGTAAGTGTGCAATCCCAGTTGCATGGTTGGATCCTTGTCTGCTTTTCATGGCGCCAGAATCCGGCTGCAAACCGATTGCCGGCTGTCAAGGGACACCATCTCGATGGCTTGTTGCGGACAACCGGTGCTGCACACGCCGCATCCGCGGCACAGATCTGCATTGAAATAAATTGTTTTGCCTTCATCTGCCGACTCCTGCTGCCGATCATCGCGGGCGCTTTTTGCTGGCTCAAAGCCAAACGCTCCAAAGGGACATCGACGCACGCACCGCCCGCAGGCTACGCACCGGGCTGCTGAATGCCGGGCCACATGGCGCGTCAGCGGCCAGAGCCTGCGGGCGTTCCGGCGTTCGGCCAGCTGGTGCGGAAAGCAGCAGTCCGGGCAGCAGTTGCAAATCGCCCCGTCAATGGCGCCGTCTGGCGTCAATGCCACCTCGCCGCTTTGCATCAAGCCGCGGCGGTTGGCCTCGCGGACGATTTGCTTGGCCCTGGATTTTGAAATTTCCCATCCGAGCCCCCGGTCATTGGAAAACCGCAGGCAGGTGTAAATCGACTGGTTGCAGCCTTTCATCATGCAGCGGCAGTCGCACGGAAACAGGTAGACGCCATCGACCCGGTCCAGCAGACTTTCAGCCTCGTGCAGAAGCAGGTATTCCGGGCACGCCTGGCGGGAATCCCGCGGGGCGTCTTCTTTGAGAGCCTGGATCTGCGCGGCATGTCTGCCTTCATAGTAGTCCAGCGCCCAGGCATTGAGCTGGTCACGGATATTTTCCGGGATATCCTGCCAGCCTTCAAACATGGCCCAGATCTCGAAGCGGGCGTGAAAATCGGCGGGCGCATAACATCCGTCCTCCCGCCGGTTGACGATGCCCCTTTTAAAGCAGCGATCCAGGAATTGCTGCAGGTCGGCAGCGGATCGTTTTTTTTTTGCCGGAGCTGAGTCTGGCTGTGATTTGCACGGCAGGCAGGGGTTTTTGCGCCAGTGCCAGCACGAGTTCAATTTCATCTTTTTCAAAAAAGCGGTCCATCCAGCTTTGGGCAAACTGCGGGGCGTCAATGATTTTGCAAAACTGCTTTAAAGGGCTTGTCGTGTTGTTCATGAATGCTGCCGGAGAAAGACCGCTCCCATGGGCGGATGTTCAGATCAAAAACGGCCGATTGCCTGTGCGTGCATCTATAGCCTGATTCCGCCTGCCGGGCAAAGCTTTTTTTCAAAGCAACGGTGGACGGATGTTCCCGTGGGAGGCCCGGCTGCCGGGAAAAAGCAACTGTATATCTGCTTGCCAAACATTTGCGGGCGGTGTAGGTATGGGAACCGGGACCCCGGCGAGACATCTGTATTCAACAATTGGAGTGCAATGACACCACAGCAGCCATCGAATCGCGAGCTTCCGTTTGCCGCCGGCGTGTTTACCGTTTTTTTGTGCGTTATTTTCGGCTCCAATGCCGTGGCGATCAAGATTGCCTTTACGGGGCTGGGCGTTTTTACCACGGCCGCCATCCGCTTTGCGCTGGCGGCGGCGGCAATTTATCTTTGGGCCCGGTTGACCGGGCGTACCATCACTTTGAAAAAAGGCCAGCTGCACCAGGTGGTGATTTTTTCGACCCTGTTTACCGTTCAGCTGTCCCTTTTTTACCTGGGCCTGAGCAAGTCCAACGCTTCGCGCGGCACGTTGCTGGCCAACCTGCTGCCCTTTTTTATTCTGTTTCTGGCCCATTTTTTCATCCCGGGCGACCGCATCACCAAGCGCAAATTTTTCGGCATTTTGCTGGGCTTTACCGGGGTGGTGTTCATGTTTCTGGAAAAAAAAGGCTTGAGCGGCGGATACCGCACGGGGGACCTGATCATTTTAACGGCCGTTGTGATCTGGGCCTCGTCGACCATTTATCTGAAACGCATCATCGACACTTACAGCCCCTTTCAGGTGGTGCTGTATTCCACCCTGTTTTCGGTGCCCTTCTTTTTGCTGGAAGCCTTGCTGTGGGATCCGGTCATGGTCAGCCGCTTGGATGCCCCGGTGATCGGTGCCCTGCTGTACCAGGGCCTGGTTTCGGCCTCCTTCGGGTTTGTCGCCTGGAACACCCTGCTGCAAAAGTACGGAGCGGTGTCGCTGCATGCCTTTATCTTTATCATGCCCATTGCCGGCGTCGTCCTGGGAGGCCTGGTGCTGGGCGAGCCCATTACGCTTAAAATTTTGCTGGCCCTGGTTTTAATTGTTGCCGGGATCCTGGTGGTGCACGGCAAACCCAGAAAAGACGAACCTGTGTATCCGATTCGCCGGAGCATCTAGCAATGAAAAAGCTGATTTTTATTTTTTTTGCGGTGGCCATCGTTTTGCTGGGATACCGGCTGTTTCTGACTTCGCCGGCTAAAACCGGCCTGCCCCCGGATGCGGTGATCATCTGTTTTGGCGACAGTCTGACGGCCGGCACAGGGGCTTCCCGGGGCCGGGACTATCCCGCCCAATTGTCGAAGATGCTTGGCCGACCGGTGATCAACGCCGGGGTGCCCGGCGATACAACTGCCCGGGCCTTGGCCAGACTGCAGCGCGATGTTTTATCCCGCTCGCCGGATCTGGTGCTGATCACCCTGGGCGGCAATGATCTGAAAAACGGCGTTGGCCGGGATGTGGCCTTTGCCAATTTGCATCAAATCGTGGTTGCGATTCAGAAACGGGGGGCGCGGGTGATCATCGGCGGGCTGGATTTTCCCTTCAGAGACCGCGGCTTCGGTGAGGGATACCGGGATCTGGCTGCCCGGACCGGTGCGGTGTTGATTCCCAATATCCTGGAAGGCATCCTGGGCAATCGCAAGTTGATGAGCGATGCAATTCACCCCAATGATAAAGGCTACCTGGTCATGGCCCGGCGATTTTACGGGGCCGTGGTGCCGTGAAGAGGCATCTGACAGTTGCAAATTCATGTGCCCCTGTGTTTTGTTGCCGCAAAGTGGGAATTTTCGGTGAAACCGGCAATATCCAAATTACGGGCCGAAAGCTGCGGCTGTGTGGTTAACGGGGACTGCCCGGACGCCATAAAAGCTGCGAATGCTTTCCAGGCGCACCTATCCCGCTAAAGCCGGTTGGGCGTATAGTTGTTTTCAGCCAGCGCGGCCAGCTCCTCGTCGATGATGCGCACCCGTTCGGCGGCCATCAAGATCTGCTCCCTGGTCAGGATGCCGCCGCGGGAGGGAATGGCGGAGATGGCCAGCCAGATGGGAAAAGTGATCGTGTGGATGCCGGTCAGTTTGAGGCGGTGGTGCCGGCGGCAAAACACCACCAGGTTGCGGATGTCATCCGGGGTGTCGATGATCGGCTTGCGTTTTTCGACTCTGTTGATTCGATCTCTCAGCTTTTGCGGTTCCTTGGCCTTGTCCGTGTAGTCCTCATCATAAAACTCGATGGCCTTTAAAATGTTGGTGACTTTCATCGGGTTCAGCGCGTTCCAGAAGGACCATTCGAACACGTGATGTACTTCGCGCTGTTTCAGGGAGCCGCACACCCAGCAGGGCGCGCCACAGGTGTCGCGGATAAATTTTTTGTTGCGCCTGAACAGGGAGGACACCCGCCGCTTGTTATGGGCCGGAAGCCAGTACTGCTCCTCGAAGGTCCCCTTTTTAAAGTGCTCCACAATGCCGCTCATGGTGTTCCCCCTTTTTTCTTTAGATTTTAGCCGCCGACAATGAATATTTTACTTCAATCGGCCGATTAAGGTGATACATTTTTGATGTTAACACCCGCCCGCAGCACAGCGGCGCGGGCGAGGATATCGAGCGAATCGAGGTAAGGCACTTCCAGATGCTGCTGGCCGAGTGCCAGCGGTATTTCGGTGCAGCCGGCAATGATGGCCCCGGCTCCGGCCGGCTTGCGCGTCACCAGACTTTGGGCGGCGGCGGCCAGATCCGCCGTGATTGCGGCCCGGCTGCGTGTGGAGCGGGCATTTTTGATGTCATAGATGGCCGCCATGATTTTCGACTGCAGGGCGTCATCGGGCACCAGGATCTGGATGCCGGCGCGGTTCAGCCGTTTTTGAAACAGCCCGCCGTTGACCGTGCCGGTGGTGGCCAACAGCCCCACGGTTTTGACCTTCGGATGCGCACGGGTAAGGTGTTCGACTACGGCATCAAAGACGGACAAAACAGGAACGCTGATCTGCCGGCAAACGGCATCCAGAAAAAAATGGGCCGACACGCAGGGGATGATGATAAAATCCACCCCGGCGCGCGCTAGCACCTGACAGCCTTTGACCAGCGCCGGCACCGGAGACTCCCCCTTGCCGATGATGGCGGCGGTGCGATCCGGCACCGCCGGGTTGCTATCGATGACCACCCGCAGGTGGTCCTGGTCGGTCTTGGCCGGGGTGTGTTTGATGATTTTGGCAAAGCAGTCGACGGTGGCCTCCGGCCCCATGCCGCCCAGCACGCCAATGACTTTTTTCTTCGGCTTCATTTCGATCAAACGCAGTCTGTCTTGTTTGCGCTCAACGCAGACGATTTTGTTAAAAGTTCCTAATCAGCCTCTAATATGTCATCCATGTACACATACAGCGCCGGTGACCCGCCGGTGTGCACAAACAGGATATTTTCATCTTTTTCGAAATAGCCCCGGCGTACCAGGTCGATCAGACCGGCCATGGCCTTGCCGGTGTATACCGGGTCCATGAGAATGCCCTCCAGCCGGGCCAGCATGCGCACGGCTTCGGCCATGGCAGGGGTGGGCAGGGAATAGCCCGGGCCGACATAGTCGTCAAAGCACAAAACCGCCTCCCGCGGGATTGCTGCGGCCACCCCCACATGGGCTGCCGTGCGGGTGACGAGATCATAGACCAGTCGCTCCTGCTCGGTCTTGTCGCGGCTGACGTTGATCCCGATCACCGGGAGATGGCTGTTGTTGCCGTAAAATCCGGTGATCAGCCCGGCGTGGGTGCCCGTGCTGCCGCTGGCGCAGATCACGCGGTCGACCTGAAGGCCTTTTTCGAACAGCTGTCCCAGGATTTCTTCGGCGCAGGCCACATATCCCGTGGCACCGACGGGATTGGAGCCGCCGCCCGGGATGATATAGGCCCGGCGCCCTTCAGCGGCCACTTCATCTGCCACGCTCTGCATTTCTGCCGGCATGTCCGCGCCGGCCGGTACGACCTTTAGTTTTTCGACGCCCAGCAGGCGGAACAAAAAATTGTTGCCGCCGGCTGTGGGGTTGTAGCTGCCGGCCACCCGCTCTTCGAGCACCAGGCGGCATTTCAGTCCCTCCTTGACAGCGGCGGCCAGGGTCAGGCGGCAATGGTTGGACTGCACCGCACCGCAGGTGATCAGGGTGTCGGCTCCCTGCGCCAGGGCGTCGGCCACCAGAAATTCCAGCTTGCGGGTCTTGTTGCCGCCGCCGGCCAGGCCCAGCAGGTCGTCGCGCTTCATGTAGATGGTCGGGCCCCCGAGAGCTTCAGACAGCCGGCGAAGTTTTTCAATCGGAGTCGGTCCCAGTGTATAGCGGCGCCGTGGGAACTTGGCGAGATTCATACCGGTGGCCTCCTTTTGTTGGCAGAGTGTTGGAAAGAATTTCAAATATTGCGGCCGCTGTCAATACGAAACCATCATGCTTGACGCCGCAAGGTGCCGATAGTATGGTGCGTTTCTGATGCAAAGCCACACCCTTAAATCCGATATCCTGCTGCTGATTACCGCCGCCATCTGGGGCACGGCCTTTGTCGCCCAGCGGGTGGGAATGGAAGCCATCGGCCCGTTTGCTTTCAACGGCGCCCGTTTTGCCATGGGAAGTCTCACCCTGCTGCCGTTGCTGCTCATCAGCCGCGGTCAGCGCGCGGCGGCCGAAAACATCCTGCCGCCCCCGACCGCCAAACTGACGGTTTTCAGCGGGCTGCTGTGCGGGGCCATCCTGTATGCCGGTGCATCTTTGCAGCAGGTGGGGCTGGTTTACACCACCGCCGGCAAGGCCGGATTTATCACCGGGCTGTACGTGATTATCGTGCCGTTGCTGGGTCTTTTCTGGAAGCAGCGGCCGGGGGCCGGAACCTGGATCGGGGCCGTGCTGGCCACCGTCGGCCTGTACCTGCTGAGTGTGACCGGCGCTTTTACCATCGCTTACGGGGATTTTCTCCAGCTGCTGGGGGCATTTTGCTGGGCCACCCATGTGCTGGTCATCGGCTGGCTGTCGCTGCGGGTCAACCCCATCCGGCTGGCATTTCTGCAGTTTGTCGCCTGTTCGCTGTTGAGCTTTCTGACCGCCGCAGCGGTGGAAGTCATCACCTGGCAGATGTTTCGCCAGGCCGCGGTTCCCATTTTATATGCCGGGGTGGTTTCGGTGGGCATCGCCTACACCTTGCAGGTGGTGGCCCAGCGCGAATCCCACCCCGCCCATGCCGCCATTCTCATGAGCCTGGAGACGGTGTTTGCCGCTTTCAGCGGCTGGCTGCTGCTGGGTGAAACCTTCAATTTGCGCGGGATGATCGGCTGTGCCCTCATGCTGACCGGCATGCTGCTGTCCCAGCTGTGGGGGCAGTTCGGCGGGGCAGCTGCAAAGGGCGGGGGAGACTGATATGGGCAGCCGGGACGGGGAAAAAAATCGCGAAAACATCGATGCCGCCGAGATCGCCCGCTTTGCCGCCATGGCCCCCATCTGGTGGGACCGCCACGGGGGGTTAAAGGCCCTGCATGACATCAACGGGCTGCGGCTGGACTATGTCAATGAGCGCGCCGGGCTGACCGGCAAACAGGTGCTGGATGTCGGCTGCGGCGGCGGGATTTTTACCGAGGCTATAGCCGGGGCCGGAGCGGCGGTGACCGGAATCGATGCCGGACAAGCCCCCCTGGCCGTGGCCAGACTGCATGCCGGGCAATCCGGCCTGCGGATTGACTACCACCGGGCAACCGCCGAAGCATACGCCGCAGCCCATCCGCAAAGCTTTGACGTGATCACCTGCCTGGAACTGCTGGAGCACGTCCCGCAGCCGGCTTCGGCGGTTGCGGCCTGCAGCCGGCTGGTCAGACCCGGTGGGGATGTCTTTTTTGCGACCCTCAACCGCAACCTGAAATCTTTTCTGTTTGCCATTGTGGCCGCGGAATACATTCTCGGCTTGGTGCGCCGCGGCACCCACCGCTGGCGCAAATTCATCAAGCCGGCTGAACTGCGCCGTTGGGCCGCAGACGCCGGGCTGGTCTTGCAGGACCTGACCGGGCTGCACTACAACCCGCTGTTGCGAAAATACTCCCTGGGGGGCAACACCCACGTCAACTTTCTGATGCATTTCCGCAGACCGGATACTGCTTTGCCGGGGTCTTAAGACCCATACCCAGTGGTCCTATAATCTCCATCTTAGTTGACAGTCGAGAGGTAGCTTCACCTTCAGGCCTTATTCGTGAAGTCCAACGTCACTTATTGACCATTTCAGTAGATTGGGCTATTACTGCTGGATCTTATAAAAGTGTTTGTTTGATTCTGGTATTTACAGAAACTAAGGGGATACATAATGGGCTGGTTTGGAAAACTTACTTTCGGAACGATGGGGCTTCTGTTCGGTGGACCCCTTGGCGCCGTCGCCGGGGCGGCCCTGGGACATATGCTGCTGGATAAAAAAGCCGGGTATCCCGGTCAGGACACCCGCACAATTCCGGGGCCGGGATTCGACCCGGCTGAGCAGGCCCAGGCTGCTTATTTCATCAGCCTGTTTTCCATCCTGGGCAAGATGTCAAAGATAGACGGTGTTGTCACTAAAGATGAAATCGCTGTGGTCCAGGATTTTATCAACAGCCTGCCCATGGAAGAAAGAGAAAAAGACTTTGCCCGGCGGATTTTCACCGAGGCCAAGAATTCGCCGTATGCCATTGAAGATTTTGCAGCCCAGCTTTACCAGGCGATTCAAAATCAGCCGGCGTTGCTGCATTCCTTTTTTGATCTCCTGTTTAAGATCGCAGCGGCAGACGGCAAACTGCATCCGGCGGAAGAAACTGCTTTAAAGAACATCCAGAATATTTTTAGAATCAACGACCGGCAGTATGAAGATATCAAGGCGGTCTATTTTAAGGACCTGGACAGATATTACAAAATACTCCACTGCACCCCCGAATCATCGAACGAAGAAATAAAATCCAACTACAAAAAACTGGTCAAAGATTTTCATCCCGACAAGATTATCTCCAAAGGCCTGCCCGAGGAATTTATCGATTTTGCGGAAAGCCGCTTTCGTGAGATCCAGGAAAGCTACGAGAAGATTCAAAAGGAGCGCAATTTTTAAGTGCGGACCTGAAGCAGTTCTGGCTCTCTTCGGTTGCCTGGTGCTCGGAATTGTCCAAGCAGCTGGAAAAACTGATTATAATAAAAGAGGGGCCGTGACCGGCCCCTCCCTTGCACATTTCACAGGGATGCAGCTTTAATTTTGGACGTTAATCGATTGAATGACGCTTTTTTTGTCATATTCAACCGTTACCTTATCTCCCTTCTGTAAAGTTTTAAGATCGTTGTTAGGACCCGCATTGAGCATGACCGTTTTGCCGGCATCATCGATGACCGCCACTTTGCCCGAATTCGGATCGACCGAAATCACCGTTCCTTTGACGACCATGATGGAATCGTCGGCCCGGGTGATGGTCGCAGAAACCAGGCAAAGGGCAAACAGGGCCACTGCCAGCAGTGAAAACGCTTTTTTTATCCTCAGGGTGTTCATTTTTATTCTCCTTTTTTAATTTTACTCAGATGTTTGTTGATGGGTTGCAATTGTTGCGCTCAACCCCTCACAGTTTTTTTTCCGAAAAGGGTTGACGGCACTCAAAATTGACTTTTTACGATTGCATCAATGATCAGTTCCTGTTGACTTGTTTTGTCGTCAGAAAAAGGTTCACCTCCTTTCGGGTCATGTTTTTCGGCCCTCCCATTTCGGCACCCGGTTGTCCTGCATCCGGGCGTGCAGCAGGCCGGCGGGTCCTGGCTTCAGACGCCTGCCGTCGAATGGGATCTGGCAGCGACCCTGGTCGATTTCAGAGCAAGGGATGTGCCATTCTGTAATGCAGGTTGTAACAAGCTGAAATTATGGAAATTATTTTTTTGAGGGATAAGTTTTAAGGAGTGCAGCGTGGATGATTTTTTTTACATGGCTGTTTTGATTCAAGGGGCGGCTTTTTCTAACGGGCCGGATTTATAAGCATATTCTGGCGTATCCTATTTCATACCCCGCCGGCGATTTACTTTGACCGGATAATTCCGGCGCGCTGCAGAAACGAGGCAACATCGTTCCAGTATTGCGCGGGGTCCGGCGGACAGTCATTGTGGCCGCAATCGTAGGCCAGCAGCTGCCCGTTTTTGGCGGCTTTGACCAGCGTCATTCCATGGCGAAAGGGGATCACCCGATCATGCTTGCCGTGAATGATCAGAATCGGTCCGGCATAATCTTTGACCACCGCCAGGTTGTCGAACGGATCGCGCACCAGAAAACCCGGAACGAGGTAGCGGGCGGACATGGAGCGGATGCTGGTAAAAGTGGAAGCCAGTATCATGGCCGCCGAAGGTCTGTGGGACGCAAGCGCGCAGACCGCACCGCCTCCGAGAGAACGGCCGTAAAGGATGATTTTTTCCGGATCGACATCGGTTCTTGAAATCAGCATGTCGTAGGCGGCGGTGAAGGTGGCGGTGACACTTTGCTGGGAAGGCTGCCCTTCGGATCGTCCGTAGCCCGGATATTCCACCAGCAATACGCCGATTCCAAGCTCGGTAAATGGCTTGAATTCCAAAGGAGCAAAATCGATCAATTCGGCGTTGCCATGGGCGAAAATCACCACCGGTGCCCGTCCGGCGGCCGCATCGGCAACCGGGGGCAGAAACCAGGCTTCCACCTTGCCGTTGCGGGTGTTCAGCCATATTTTCTCAATTTCCAGGCCGGTGTTGCTTTGCGCCGGAGGAGATACGATCTGGCTGCGCGGAAAAATGATCTGGCGGGCCGCAAAAAAGAGAAAACCAAGATAGGCGGCATACCCGGCCAGGGCCCACACACAAAATTTTATCAACCCGTGCATGCGGTTATTCTTGCAACTGGGGGGTGGTTTGTCAATCCGGTCATCCGTGAGGGAAGTTCAGGACAGGGTGCCGTATTTGTGCGGCCGGTGGCCGAGCCGGTGGTGAAGGCTGCGCTTCATGTTTTCCTTGAAGGCTTTTGATTTTGTATTGATGACGGTGCAGCCGTAGCGCAGATTCTTGCCCACCAGGGCCGGATAATTTCTGATGGTTTTGCGCAGTTTAACCCCGTTGGAGGTCACTTTGCGGATGATATCGATTTCTTTGCCGATGACCCGCGTCTGTCTGGCCTTAACGGCTTCCAGAAAGGCGCGCCGGTCGGTCCGGCAGGACGCACAGCAGACCGCCTTTCCCATCTGGGGCAGGCGATGTCCATCGCTGCCGCCGGTGACGGCCTTGCCAAGATTAAAGCCCAGCAGGGCACTGCGCAGGTTCCACTTGTTGAGATTTTCGGCATTGATGACTTCGAAGCCGTCCACCTTTGCAAACAGCCGCGCCCGGCGCCGTTCTGAGAAATAGGGGTTGCATACGCCGGTAAACGTGGCGCTGTATGGATGCGGAAAGACAATGAGGCTTTCATAGGTGCGCGCCCGGTCGATGAGGGCCTCCATTGCCAGGGCGGTGGAGCTCATGATTTCCGGTCCCATGTGGGGCTTTACGTGGCGGGCGTAAAAATCCCGCAGGCTGTCAATGTCATAAAAATAGACCAGCAGATGGGTTCCTTCCCGGGAGGTGATTTCGATTCCCGGGATGCTGAACACCTCCTTGAAGCCGTCGATTTCCACCGCCCCCTTGATTTCGTTGTGGTCCGTGACGGCAATGCCGATGCCCAGCCTACGGGCCCGCCGGGCAATGGCGGCCACCGGGTTTTTCCCGTCTGAATGGCGGGAGTGAAAATGCAGGTCGACCACCGTATATTGTTGTTTCAGTTTGTCCAGATCAGGCCGTTCAAACAGGATTTTGTGGGAGTCATCGAATTTCATGGTCAGCTAAGAACAAATCTCCTTTCTTGCAGGCGGTGCTGCACGCATCAGGCGGGGGCAGCGTGGAGCGGATCAGCGGGGCTATTTTGCCATGATTTTAAAGCGTTGAGCGATGTTGCCGGGGGTGCAGCTGCCCGAACTGTCTGCAGCCTCCCGGATCTTTTCTGATTATCGGGTATCGCCCGGCAAAACTTTAGCGGAATTTTACCGACCGCAGCTTTCTTTTTCGCGGCGGTACCACCGGCAAAGGCGGCGCGGGGAAATGCCCAGAAAATAAGCGGCGATGATGAATTGATTGATCAGCCAGGTTTTGAAGATGCCGACCTGCAGCCAGCGTCTGGCAGAGGTGCGGACGGTCTGCGGCAGCAGGATAATGTCGCCCCGGCGTTTCAGCCGCCGGATCAATTCAAAGTCCTCCATAATCGGAAGGTCCGGAAAGCCTCCGGTTTTATTGAACAGATCCCTTCGCATAAACAGGGCCTGGTCGCCGTAAGGCAACTGCAGGTAGCGGGCGCGCAGGTTGGCCATCTTCTCGATGAATCGCAGACCCCGGGCGGGGGAGTCGATGTTCAGGGTAAAGGCTCCGGCGCAAAATCCCTTCCGGGAAGCCGCAGTCCTGACAGATTGGGCAAAATTGTCCGGCAGGCGGGTATCCGCATGCAAAAACAGCAGCACATCCCCCGTGGCCGCCGCGGCGCCGGCATTCATCTGGCCGGCCTTGGAAGGGGCCGTGGTGATCACCCGGGCACCCAGTGATTTTGCAATGGCCACGGTGTCATCGCGGCTGCCGCCGTCGACAACAATCATTTCCACGTTGCGATACCTATGCAGGCCGGCCAGGGTGGCGCGGATGTTTTCGGCCTCGTTTAATGCCGGCAGGATAATGGAGATGCGCATTGAAGTCTCCGGACTCCGGGACAGATGCGAGGCGTGCTGCCAGACATCAAGGTCTGCGGGCCGGTCCACATCGGCCAGGGTTTCCAGCAGGATGCAGCGCAGCCCCAGTTTATCAGCCGCTGCGACGGTCTGATCCAGGACCCGGCCTGAGCCCCACCCGATGCCGCTAAAAAGCCGGTGACCGGCCCGTTTGCAGGCGGCCCGGTGCAGGCCGATGAGATAATAGCCGCCGTCAGCAGCCGGTCCTAGCACCAGCTCCCGACTTTTTAGTTCGTCAAAGGCGCGTTGAATAATAGCGCCTGTAATCTCCGGGATATCGGATCCGATGACGACAATCGTTTCGCATCCGTTCTGAAAGCCGTCGTCAAAGGCGCGCCCCATGCGCCGGCCGATATCGCCTGTCCCCTGGGGCTGAAATGAGAATTGCGGTCCCAGCCATTGGCGCATGCGGTTTTCATCGCCCCCCTCAAAGCGGATTTCGATGGGCAGCGGCCGTGTTGTGGCGGTGTCGCGCAGCCGGGCAACGAGATGTTCGGTCATCCGGCGCTGGAGTTCGGCGGCCCCGGTTGCCCCCAGCCGGGGAATCATGCGGGTTTTGGCTTTTCCGGGTTCCGGGTAGCGGGTGAAGATGATCAGCCGCTCACCGGATGTTTTGCCCTCGGTGTTCACGAAATTGCACCTTTCACATTTTGATGGCCCCGTAAAAAGTGGGGCTCAATAAACCAGTCCGATAGAGTTTTC
>CAZGNV010000016.1:0-75113 GCA_964527835.1 uncultured Desulfosarcinaceae bacterium
ATCGAAAACTCTATCGGACTGGTTTATTGAGCCCCACTTTTTACGGGACCATCAAAGCTTGACAGTTCCGTAAAAATTTACTTTTTACGGGACCATCAAAGCTTAAAAAAGACTAAGCCGCCCCGCCCATCAACTGCCTAATTTTTTCCAGCTCCAGGGGGTAAAACCTCCCGGCTGTGGGCCGCAGTGCGGCGGCTTGCTGCCGGAGGGCGTTTGCCCGCATGACCACCGCGGCGCCGAACAGCAGGTTCATGGCCACGGTCACGGTGTTGCGGTTTTCACACTTTTCGAGGAACGACCCCCGCACCCACTGGTTGAAAGCGCCCATGGCCGGGCCGCACCATATCTGGTAGTCAATTTTGCGTGATGGGTCACCGGATTTGGCCCAGTGGGACGAACGCCCCAGGTAGGAGCGAAATACCAGGGCCATCTTGTGGCGGGGATTTTTTTCCGCCAGGGTGATCTGGGACGGATCACGCCGCACGAAAAAATCACGGGTTTGTTCCCACAGTTCATGGAAGCTGCAGCGGAAAAGATCGCGCTCCAGGGTCTGGCGCTGGTCAGGCGGGATCTGATCATAACTCAGATAACGGGAGAAAAGCTCGTAAAGTTTTGCTGCCCGCAGGGCAAACATGGTGCCGCGTTTGAGCACCTGGACCTTGACGCCCAGTTCAAACATATCCGCCGAAGGGGCCATGGTGACATCAGCCTGGGATGCTTCGGCCAGCATGTGGCGGGCGGTTTCAGAAATCCCCGCCTCCACGCAGGCCTGGTTGACGGAGCCGGTGAGCACATAGGCCGCTCCCATGGCAAAAGCGGCGGCAACGGATTCGGGGGTGGCAATTCCGCCGGCCAGGCCGACACTGATGGGAGCGGGAAACCCGTATTTGGCGGCCATTTCGTCACGCAGGGCCAGCATGGTCGGCAGCAGGGTGATGGCCGGACGGTTGTCGGTGTGACCCCCGGAGTCGGCTTCGCAGGTCAGGGCGTCGGCCATGGGAACAGTGGCGGCCAGGGCAGCCTGTTCAGCGGAGATCAGCTGGCGGCTGACCAGTCGTTGCAAAAGTTTTTCCGGCGGCGGTGAAAAAAATTTGCTTGCCACTTCAATGCGCGATACTTTTGCCATCACCCGATTGGGGCAGACAATGGTGCCACTGGAGTCCCGGTGAATGCCATGGATACGATAGTAAACCAGGGCGGCGGTGAGGTCCAGGTAGGCCGATGCGCTGACCAGTTTGATTCCCCGCTTGAGGTACAGGTCCACCGTGGCCTGCTCGAGTTCAGGATGCGCCGGGCTGTGGATCAGGTTAAACCCGAAAGGCAGCGATTCCAGGCGCTGTTGGAGGGTGTCAATGGCGGTTTCAATCTCATCGGGCATCAGACCGGCGGCTCCGAAAAAACCGATCATCCCTGCCCGGGCGCATTTTTCCACCATTTCAACCGATGTGATGCCGTTGGCCATGGCTCCGACAATATAGGCATAGCGCAGGTTCAAAGTACGCTTGAACACGGGGTCGCCAAAGTTTTGAGGATGCAGTGTCGGAACATAGCCGACAAGCTTAAGCGCATCGGAACCTTCCGGTTTGTCCTTGCCAATGGTGATGGTACCTTGCTGGCAGACGGCCAGGTCGTCATTGTGGCGAATCAAAAAAATCGGACGGTTGACCTGCAACAGGGCCTCGTCAATGGCGCGCTGCCCGAATTCGGGATGGCTGCCGTCCGGCTGCCACCAGCCAAGGGGATGTGAATTTGCAGTCTGGTTGTTCACGCGTTGTCTCCTTTAAATAGGGTCATCCCCGCGGATGATATTTGGCATGTATTTTTTTCAGGTGCTCCCGGGCGACATGGGTGTATATCTGGGTTGTCGCAATATCCACATGCCCGAGCATCACCTGTACCGCTCTCAGATCAGCCCCCCTTTCCAGCAAGTGCGTGGCAAAGGAGTGCCTCAGGCTGTGGGGGGTGATTTTTTTTGTCAGCCCCGCCCGGGTGGCATAGCGCCGCAACAGCTTCCAGAACCCTTGACGGGTGATGGGATTTGTCCCCCGGCCGACAAACAGGTAAGGGCTGAGGTTTTTTTTTAATACCTGTTGACGACCATTTTCAATATAAAAGTTGATTTTATTTCTGGCATGCATTCCGATGGGGACTACCCGTTCTCTGGATCCTTTGCCCAGAACCCGGACAAAACCCGCCTCCAGATTGACATCCTGCAGTTTAAGGCTGACCAGCTCCGTGACCCGCAGTCCGGCAGCATACAAAAGCTCCAGCATAGCCGCATCCCGGCTGCCCGCCGGGCGGGTGGTGTCCGGGGCGGCCAGCAGCCGGGATATTTCGTCTATGGACAGTACGTCCGGCAGGTTGAGGCCCATTTTAGGAAGATCCACCAGCCGGGAGGGATCTCGGGGGATGATTTTTTCGTGGACCAAAAAGCGATAAAAGCCACGGATCGAAACCAGGTGGCGGGCCCGGGACCGCGCCCCCAACCCGGCGTTTCGCAGGGCAATCATGTGCTTGAGAATCAATGTCGTATCGGTTGGCGACGGCCGTTGAACATCGTTGTGCTTCAAAAAATTCCGGTAGCGGACAATATCACGGCTGTAAGACTCTATGGTCGACCTTGAAAGTCCCTTTTCAACCAGCAGAAAATTCAGATACTGATCGATGAGCATGTCCAGGGAGTTTTTTCTGGGTGGCGGCATCAGTGAAGAACCTTGACAGGGAATTCGGCGTCAGCCTGGTTTCAGTGCCTCAATGGCTGTTCCCCCCTGACGGGTTGCGCTTTGCGCGGGAAATACGGATCGCGCCCGGCGTATAGGGTCTAGCGAACAAACAAAAACAAGGATAATGAAAACCCCCTCGGGAGTCAAGCCGTGAAAACCGGATGCCCCCGGTTTTTCTTTGACAATTTTAAGCGGCTTCCTATAAATTATAAGTTTATGGGGATTGAAACCGGCAAGTTATCAAAAAGTTGGACCATCGAGGGTGAATGGAATGAAAAAAAAGGGGTGAATTGACCGACGCATGATATTTTCTTCCAACCGGGATGAAACCATGCCGGTGCAGCGTGCCCCTTGTTTGGGACGAACCCCTATTATCTGCTAACTTGAATGGGTCCTGTGCCATTCATCCCAAACAAGGGACACTGCGAAAATAAAGAGTTGCTGAGTATCATGCCGGTTTGCAGAAAACACCATCCACCGGTCAATTCACATCGGTTTTTAAGGATCGGGAGCGAAGCAGAAACGCATGTTGCGTGCCGCAAAGCGCGCCTTTCCCATGGAGGCAGGATATGAAATTTAAGGCGGTGATCTTCGATCTGGACGGCACCCTGCTCAATTCCCTGCAGGACCTGGCCGACGCCACCAACCGGATGCTGCGCAGCTTCGGCTATCCGGAACATGACCTGGAGGCCTATAAATATTTCGTGGGCAGCGGCATCGAGGCGCTGGTCAAGCGGGCGCTGCCGCGGCAACGTCGCCAGGATGCGCACCTGCAGCACTGCGTTCAACTTATGAAGGCCGAATACGCCCGTTGCTGGACCCGCAAGACCCACCTTTACCCGGGGATCGCTCAACTGCTCGACGAACTTGAAGCGGGCGGTTTTGCGCTGAGCATTCTTTCCAACAAGGCCGATGCCGCCACCCGCCAGATTGCGGCTGCGCTTCTGGACCGGTGGAATTTTCGGGTGATTGCGGGGGCCCGCCAGGGGGTTGCGAAAAAACCGGATCCCACCGCAGCCCTGGCCATTGCCGATGAAATTGGTGTTTCGCCGCAGCAGTCTATTTTCATGGGAGATACCGCCATCGACATGCAGACTGCCCGCGCCGGCGGCATGTACGGCATCGGTGTGCTCTGGGGATTCAGACCGGCCGAGGAGCTGATCGCCGGAGGTTGTCGCATGCTGCTTGCCACCCCCACGGACCTGCTGCCCTGGCTTGTTAATTCATAAAATGCTGGGAAGCTGGGAGGCCAGGCTAAAGAATCCTGCCCAGTGAACCCGGCCTTGGTTATCCCCAGAGGGGATTTGCCTTGATGAAAGTTCATGGCGCTATTGAAATCCCAAATCCCAAATTCCAAATAGCAAACAATTTCCAATGACCGAAATTCCAAAATCCAAGCCCTGGAGGGGGTTGGAGACTTTGGGTCATTGGAGATTGGAGTTTGAAATTTATTTGGAATTTGGGGCTTGGAATTTGTGATTTTGGATACAGAACTCCAAGGCAAAGCCATCATCTCTGATCTGGCCCAAGGGACCAGGTTTTCAAGCCCGCCGAAGGCGGTTACAGATTCGTTGACAGTGCCAGAACATTCTTGTTGACGGCCAGTTTAAAATCCGGCTGGATGAATTCGTGGGTGTCCTCCTGGAAAGCCAGGAAGATGAGGGAATAACTCGTGGCCTGAATGTCAATTTCCTGAATTTTTTCCATGAGGGTGCGGCGCGGTTTCATGAAGCTGGCCAGGGTGATTTTCAGACTTTGCAGGGCTTCTTCAAGGGGCAGGGTGCTTGGATGGATGCGGCCCTCAGGGATCTCGGAGACAAATTCCCGGCGGGGCTGTGACAGGGTGACATGGCTGGCGAGGCGCAAAAAAACCCGGGGACGCACCTTGAAGGCGGGGATCCAGAAACGAAAGGCGATATCCTGCCAGTCGTCTTGCACGACCCGGGGCAGGTTTGCAATCCGGGCCAGATCGGCGTAAGAATCCAGGTTAAGCCCGGCAATATCGGCCCGGATGCGCCAGAATGGCAGGTAAAGCAGATTATCACCGCTGGCCGGAAGGTGAGCAAATTTCAACTGCCTGAATTTTTCCCCTACCGGATACCAGGTGGAGTTGCAGTTTTTGCAGCCCAGAACCAGGCTATCACGCTGACCCTCTAGGTCCCAGCCGCACCTGGGGCACAAGGTGGACACGAAGCGGATGTGCCGATCGGCATTGTCGGCGTCAAAATCGTCAAGGGAAAAATCAACGGGCAGTTTCGGGGATATGGCCTTGTCCAGAATGGCGTCATAAAGCCGCCCCTTGACGTAAAAAGGCGCATAAATCAGGCTGAGTGTTTCCCCGATATGGCATTGATGCAAAATCGGACGGGGAAGCCGGCGGCCGAAACGGTTTTGAAAGTGGTCCGAAATACTGCTAAATGACCGCGAGGGCCGCAAAAAACGACCCGGCATGTCCGGGGTGGCAAAGCGCAGCTTCATGGCCTGGCTGCGCACGCCAACCGAGATCGGAAAATGGGAACTTTCGATGGCTTGATGGCTGACATCCACAAAACGGTCGGCAATGCCGGCCGGACCGCAGAAAAACAGCATGCCCTTGAAACGCCAGTAGGGGAAAAAGATCAGCTCCCTGTCCAAATCCTTGCACTGCGGCAGGGCGTAGCGAAAATAGTCTCTGACCATTAAGTAGGAGTTGACCCGGCAGTAAGGACAGAGAAAAAGGCGGTCTGTTTCCTCCAGGACCGCCGGCGCCCCGCACTGGGGGCATTGATGTTCGATAAGAAAATTGATGTCGGCCTCCGTGCCAGGCAGCGGTCAGCTGGAGAGCTTTTCGCCGCATTCGTTGCAGTACATGGCATCGGACAGATTCTTTTTGCCGCAGGCCGGACAGATCCTGGTATCCGCTTTCACCTCCACCGCATGCCCGCAGCGGGAGCAGAACTTGGCGCTGGGGGTGAGATTCTTGCCGCACCGGGTGCATTGGTCAAATACCAGCTGTTGATGGCCGCACTGGGGACAGAACTTGGCATCCGCAGGAATCGGCTGCCGGCATTCCGGGCAGTCAATGGTCTGCTGAGCTGAATTCTGGCCGGACTGCGGACCGGCGCCGGCGAAATATTGGGCAAACATGGCCGGCATCATCAGCCCCAGACCGGTACCCATGCCCATGCCGGCTCCCCCGCCTTCGGCTTCCGACGCTTTTTCCATAGCCATGGCGGCTTTCATCTGCATCAGTTTGTTCATGTCCTTGAAAACGCCCATACGGCTGCGGTCGTCGATGGCCTGCTGGACCTCGGGAGGCGGGGTGATTGAATTAATATACAAATGGGTCAGGTTGATGCCAAAATGGGTGAAATCCTCCTGCAGGCGCCTGACAAGCCCTTTGGACAGTTCGTCATATTTCGAAGGAAGATCCAGAATCGAATCGATGGTCTCTCCCATGTAATCATTGAAGCGCGAGACGATCACCCGGTTGAGATACTCTTCGATTTCAGCGGTGGTATACATGCCCTGGGTGCCGACCAGGCGGTTGATAAACAACACCGGCTGCACCACCTGGAGGTTGAAGACCCCAAAGGCACGCAGGCGGATGAGCCCCAGCTCGTTGTCCTTGAACGCCACCGGATCCCGGGTGCCCCATTTCAAGTCGGTAAAAACCTTCAAATTGACAAAGTAGACCTCGGCTCTCAGGGGGCTGGTCATGGCCCAGGGGATGCTGGCGATTTTGGTCAGCAACGGGATGTTGGCGGTTTTCAGCGTATGGCGGCCAGGACCGAATGCCCCCACCGCCTTGCCCTGGTAATAAAAGACCCCGGCCTGGCTTTCACGAATGGTCAGCTGGGCGCCATATTTGATTTCACCGGAACCCTCTTCGGGAAGACGGTGAACCAGTTCCTTGCCGGTTTCATCAAACCATTCCAGGTTTTCCAAAAAAAACACATTGTTGCTGCCCATAGCCGCTTTCTCCTTGTATTTTGTTTTGTGTTGAGGGCTTGCAAGCAGTATTATCGGCTGCGTGACAAAAATCTTGAGTCTGTTGAACCGGAAAAAAAGATTTGCAACAACAAACCCGAAAACTGAAGTTCACAGGATATAAAATTGCCCTTTTTCGTTTGACACTGCGGCCAGGATGGTTGATAATACTGACTTGGGAAAATACCGGTTTACCTGAATACCGGTTTGCAGGGGTCAATGATTGCACGTCCCGATTTTTACGGGTAAATGACTGTGTCGCAAAGATTCGAGGAACAAGATCGGAAATTGGTGTGCAAACTGCCGGAGGCCTATTTCATCGCGCTAAATTGCAATATAATTTCACATAACAGCGACTCCCTGTTTTCCAGCGCCTGAAATGGGAAACCGTTTTAATTCAATGCCAACGCAAAGGAGGCTTGAATGACGCTTCATGGCAACAAACGGGAGTATGAACGGCACGAACTTGACACCCCTATCGTATATGCCTACCATGATTCCGACCATTTTTTCCGCGCCAAGATGTGCAACTATTGCAAAGGAGGAATGGGCTTTGAGTCCGTTAACGCCATCGAGCCGGGAGCAGACATTTACATCATGCTCGAAACTTTTCTACCGGATGCCGATGACGCCGAATTTTATGACGGCTACCTGGCAGAGGTGCGATGGTGTCAAAAATTGTCCGGTCAGGATTCCGAACGCTACAAAATCGGAGTAAAATATTATCAAACGCTCATTCGTTAGGATATCGGCCGAACACTCCATGATCTCCCTGCAGATTTTTTTCACCCTAAGTAGATTATTGACGGTTCCGCAAAAAGGTATTTTCGAGCGTTTTCAGGCCGTTTCGGAAAAAAAGCTGTGAAGGGTTGAGCGTTAAAAATCCCCCGCTGTTTGAGGAGCTAGCGACGAGTTCCTGAGATTTAGCGAAACCTTAAAACAGCTCCCGAAAAGGCTTGTAAAGCGAGAAAATGCGTTTTTTACATTAATGTTTTTATGATCGGGACCGACAGTACCCATGAATACACTGGTAAAAAAAAGCCTGTTTTATTTTTTAAAGCTGCCGGGAATGTATCTGTTGATCATCCTGGGGTTTATATTTGATTTTTTGATCCAGTTGCCGTTTCGGGCAATGCTGGCAGCTGAACGGCCACCAGACAAACATGACCCCGAAGACTCATCCTGAGGCCTTCACCTTAGTGTTGCTGGACAACCCACAAAACCACCGGAAGGCTCAGGGCAGCAAGGATAATCAGCCCCGGCACCGTCAAATAGGGTTTATACCACGGCTGCCGGTTTATCTTTGCCTTGCGGACTTCGGCCAAAAACCAGTTGCCGGTCAAAATGGCGGCAATCAGAACGGCGGCAAATTTAAACAGTGTGATCATGGATTTTTTTGTAGGCCTGCAGCTGACCTGCAAACTGCTGAGAAGTTCAGGTGATGCCCTTAATGCCGGCTGCGCAAGCCGTTGCACCTCCCAATTCGGGATGGCCGTCGACTGTTGCAGCCAGAGCAATTATCCATTGAAATTTTTAATGATTGTTGTATAGTAAAAACGTTGTCAAAAATGCCTGCCGGCGCCGGGTGGGCACAGGCAGAATCAAAGTGCAAAGGACCCGGTTTAAATGCCGGCCGGTGCTGGATTCGCCGAAACCCGGCAGATCGCTTTTGCGGCATGCCTGGTACGCCTGGCAGGATTCGAACCTGCGGCCTACGGATTAGAAGTCCGTTGCTCTATCCAGCTGAGCTACAGGCGCACATAAGCTTGCACCCCAACTGATCGTAAAAAAAATTGAAATATGGGGCACCCGCCAGTGGCGGATAAACCTCGACTTTCGATCAATTGGGGTTAGAGTATCAGGCGATTTCTAGCATATTTCGGCGCATGTGTCCATAATAAATTGGAGACAATGCTGCAATGGCGGCGGCCGGCAGGGTGCCGGAGGTCAGAAAAAAACCGGGTGACGCCGACTTGATTGTCGCTAGATTGAAGTTGTTATCATGAAAAAAAAGCACGCCAAAATGAAAAGGGCCCGCAAGAGACCGTCTCCGGAAAACACGGCGGGAAATAAAGATGCTCCCAAAACGTTTTCCGCTGAGACTTCGGAAAAATCTCTGGTCAAGTTCGACCCCCTGCAGCGCTATTTGTCGGAAATCAGCAACTATAAACTGCTGACCCGCGAGCAGGAAAGAGAGCTTGGCATCCTGGTCCAGGAATACGGTGACAAGGAGGCTGCCTATAAACTGGTGACCTCCAACCTGCGGCTGGTGGTCAAAATCGCCCTTGAATTTCAGCGGGTCTGGATGCAGAACCTGCTGGATCTGATCCAGGAAGGCAACATCGGCCTGATGCAGGCGGTAAAAAAGTTTGATCCCTATAAAAATGTCAAGTTTTCCTATTATGCTTCCTTCTGGATAAAAGCCTACATCCTGAAATTTATCATGGATAACTGGCGCCTGGTGAAAATCGGAACCACCCAGGGGCAGCGCAAACTGTTTTTCAAGCTTAAAAAAGAAAAACAGCGCCTGATTGATGCGGGGTTTGATCCCAAACCCAAATTGCTTTCAGAAAGGCTGGGCGTATCCGAAAAGGAAATTGTGGATATGGACCAACGCCTGGACGGCTGGGACGTGTCACTGGATGCTCCGCTGAAAGAGGATTCAGATACCGAGCGTATCGAATTTTTAAGCACGGCCACCGAGTCCATAGAAGACCAGGTCTCCAGAAAGGAGATCGACGTTTTGCTGCACAACAAAATTGAAGAATTCAGAAAAAAGATGACACCGCGTGAAATTGAAATCTTTGACCTGCGGATTTTTTCCGACAACCCCGCTACCCTGCAGGAAATCGGTGACCGCTATGGAATTTCGCGGGAACGGGTCCGACAGGTTGAAAAAAATATCATCAAGAAGATGCGAGAGTTCTTTAAAAAGGAAATACCTGATTTTGCCTCTTACACCGAAAACGGGATTACTGACTGAGCCCGGCAGCATCCTGCCCGCCGAAACCGGAATTCAGTTTTCTGCCCAATCGGGATCATCCCCATTGCAAGCGTCTGGACACCCGTCGATGAAAAAAAAAAATTGTCTGCCCTTACTTTTACTACTACTGGTCTTGAGCGTTTTTGGATGTGCCTTTGAAAGCGGCCGGCGTCCACCAGAGCCGCCGCCTACCCGGGTGATATCGGGCCCGGGAAACCAGTATTACTATTTTACCGCCGCTGAAATTCAACGGGCAAAGGGAAACCTGGACAAGGCCATTGTTTTGCTGCGCCGGGCCCTGGAGCTCGATCCGGACAGCCTCTATCTGCAGCGTGAGCTGGCCACGATTTACCTGCAAAACAAGGAATACGAGCATGCCCTCGAGG
This sequence comes from uncultured Desulfosarcinaceae bacterium, assembly GCA_964527835.1. Classification (GTDB taxonomy): domain Bacteria; phylum Desulfobacterota; class Desulfobacteria; order Desulfobacterales; family JAFDCJ01; genus JAFDCJ01. The sequence continues at coordinate 10,062 of CAZGNV010000016.1, forward strand.
TGCTGGAAAAACTGCTGGCCAAAAATCCTGATGATGTAAAATCGCTTATCATCTATGGCGGCATCCGGCAGGTGCGCAAGGAAAACCAGCAGGCCATTGCTGCCTATGAAAAAGTGCTCACCCTGGATCCCAAACAGGAAAAAGTCTATTCACTGCTGGGTGGGCTCTACCTGCAGGCCGGCGATTTCAAGCGGGCCCTGGAGGTCTTCACCCGCCAGGTGAAAGCGTTTCCTTCCTCGTACACGGGCCATTTCTTTCTGGGGAGAATCCATGCCCGGCAGGGCCGGGACAAGGAGGCTGAAGCCGAATTTCGCAAGGCCCTTGAGCTGGTTCCGGATCGACTGGAACCCAGGTTCCAGTTGATTGATCTGTATAAAGCCCGGGGCGCAACCGGGGATGTCATTCGGATGTATGAAGACATTTTAAGCAAGTATCCCGGCAACATCAGGGCGGCCATGGAACTCGGCCTTTATTATCACCGCCAGGGACGCAGGCAGCAGGCCCGGCAGCTGCTGACCCGGCTGGGCCAGCGCAGTCCCAGTGAATTTGAGGTTGTCGTCACCGCGATTCAACTTTACCTGGATCAAAAAAAATACGAAGACGCCCTGGTGGTCATCCGGGGATTGCTGAAAGGGGCGCCGGAAAATCCGGATCTTCACCACCTGGCTGGCATCGCCTATTACGGGCTCAAGGACAATGCCAGGGCTGTAGCATCTTTTAAAAAAGTGATCCCGCAGTCGCGCTTTTTCCAGGATGCCGTGGTGCACGTGGCCTATATCTACCAGGATGATGATAAAAATGACGAGGCCATCAAGTATCTGCAAACAGCCGTGGAGAAAGACCCGGACAATGCCGATTTTAAATTTTACCTGGGCACTTTCTACGAGGAAGTCGAAGATTACGAAAATGCCGAGCGCTACATCCAGGAAGCTATTTCCCTGGAACCGGACAATCCCCGGTATTATTTCCGCCTGGGGGTTGTTTATGACAAACAAAAAAACAAGGAAGCCTCCATGGCGGCCATGCGCAAGGTCATCGAGTTGGATCCCAGGCATGCCAATGCCCTGAATTATCTTGGCTATACCTATGCGGATCTGGGCACCAACCTGGATGAAGCCGAACGGCTGATCAGAGAAGCGCTCAAATATAAACCCAATGACGGTTACATCACGGACAGCCTGGGATGGGTTTTTTATAAAAAAGGGGATTTTAAAACCGCCTTGAAGTATCTGCACAAAGCAGTCGAGCTGGTACCGGATGACCCCACCATCCTAGAACATCTGGGAGACGCCTATCTGAAGTTGAATGATAAGTCTAATGCCCTGAAATACTATAGAAAATCCCTGCAGGCCAAAGAAAACGGCAAAAAAGAACTGCAAGAAAAAATTCGCAGCCTGCAGCGCAACGGCACCTGACGCTCACGGGCGGCGCGGGAGCCCACCCGGGCAGTCTGCATGGCAGACAGCAAAAAAATGATCCGTAACAAAACCATGAAAAAGGGCCTGGCAGGTACGGCCCTTGTTTTAATGGCCGCCGTTTTAGTGGCCGGCTGTGCCGTTCTGGAACCCCGACCGACCGCCGAAGAAATCGAAGCCGCCGCCCGGGCCCGGGAGGTGCTGTTCCGGCTGGAAAATCAGAACAATGGCCTTAAAAATTTCAAGGGGATCGGCAGGATCAGGATCCGACACCGGGGCCAGCTGGAACTCAATGAAAGACTGGCGTGGATCGGGTCGCGACCGGATCGCTTGAGCATCGTGGTGCTGGTTTCCGGTTTTGCGACCCTAAAAATTGCCACTGATGGGAAATGGTTCTACTACTATGAAGCCCGCAGCAATCCACCGGTATACAAAAAATTCCGGGCCGGCAATGCCAGCCTGAAACGCCTCCTGGCCGTCGAGATCAAGGTCAGCGACATCCTGACATTGCTGGCCGGCCGGGTTCCCCTGCGGGATCATGACCAGGCGTTGCTGGCAGGAGACAGTTTCGCCGGGGAAGGGGTCCTGGTTTTAAAAAAAAGATGGGGGGGAACCGTTGAAAAGATCTACCTGGATGAAGGGCAGTGGCGGGTGCGCCATGTGGAGTTTTTCAATGGTTCCGGAAAGCGGACCTATCGGGTGCGGTTTGAGGATATTTACGTGCACAACGGCTATGAGCTGCCCGGACGGCTGGAAATTTCCAATGATGACGGCACCGAGGTTGCCCTTGAGATATTCCGTTTGCTGACGGATGTCGACGTTGCCGACGCCATGTTTATCATTGCGCCGCCCGACTGATGGAAATAAGGTTATGATCGCAGAGATATTAGCCACCGGCGATGAAATCCGCTCAGGGGCCCTGGTGGACAGCAACTCGGCTTTTATCGCCCAGCTGCTGGAAGCCGCCGGAGTCGAAGTGGTGCACCACCATTGCGTGGGCGATGATCTGCAGCGGATGGTGCAAATTCTGAAGGCCATCAGCCAGCGGTCCGATATTGCTGTTGTCACCGGCGGCCTTGGCCCCACCGGTGATGACCTGACTGCCGCTGCGGCGGCTGAAGCTGCCGGGGTGGCGCTTAAAACCGATTCCAGGGCCCTGGAATCGGTCGAAAAATTTTTCAGGGCTCGCAACCGACCGATCAGCGCTGCCAATAAAAAGCAGGCCCTGCTGCCCGAAGGCGCGGATTGCCTGGAAAACCCCATTGGCACCGCCCCGGGATTCAGCCTTAAAATCGGGCGCTGCCTGTTTTTTTTTCTGCCCGGGGTGCCGTTTGAAATGCGGCGCATGCTGACCGAATGCGTGATTCCGCGCATTGACCGGCTTTTGGGAGCCGGGCGCAGCGTGCGCCTGGTAAAGACCATTTCCACCTTCGGGCTGACAGAATCGGCCACCGGGGAAAACCTGGCGGAATTCAGCGAGCGGTTTCCACAGATGAAAATCGGTTTTCGCGCCAACTTTCCCATCATCCAGGTGAAGCTGTATGCCGCCGGACAGAATGAAAAACAGCTGCGCGGCCAGCTCGAAGCAGGATCCGAGTGGGTCTGCGGCAGGCTCGGCCATCGGGTCATCTCCACCCGCGGAGACTCCCTGGAAAAAGTGGTGGGAGATCTGCTGCGCCGGCGCCAGGCCACTCTGGCCGTGGCGGAAAGCTGCACCGGCGGGCTGATTTCCAATCTGATCACCGATGTTTCCGGCAGCTCGGACTATTTTGTTTTTTCCGCCGTAACCTATTCCAACCAGTCAAAAATGAAGGTCCTGTCCGTGGCGCACGAAACCCTGGAAAACCATGGGGCGGTGTCCGAACAGACCGCCGCCGAAATGGCCCAGGGCGTCCGCCAGCTGTCAGGCGCCACCTACGGCATTGCCACCACCGGTATCGCCGGACCCACCGGGGCAACGGAAGACAAACCCGTCGGGACGGTCTGCATCGGCCTTGCCACGGCCGATGGCATCCAAACCCGCCGGTACCATTTTACTTACGGCAACCGGCGGATGAACAAACAGATCTTTGCCGCCGCGGCCCTGGACCTGCTGCGCAAAACGCTGCTGAATATCGAAGCCCGGCGCTGAGAGCAACCGGGAGAGTGGATCACCAATGGTGGTCCCGTAAAAGTCGAATTTTCTCGCTTCGCAAGCCTTTGCGGGAGCGTCATCATTGGCCCCTGATCATAGCAGCGCGGATTGAAACCACTGCAGGGCGGCCTCCATGAAGGCCTGCTGGTGACTGGCATCGCTCATGGGGTGATCGCCGCCCGGCTGGATGACCAGTTTTTTGGGCTCCCCCGCCCGCCTGTAGATTTCCCTGGCGTGGGCCACCGGAACGACGTCGTCGGCCTGGCCATGGACGATGAGAATGTTTGCAATTCCGGCCAGCCGGGGCGTGATGTCAAATTGTCGTTTCGCCGAATCCAGGAAAATTGCGCTGGGTTCACGGCGCAAGCCTTCCGGCGGCCGGTTTTTTTCGCCCAGGTCACTGCAAACCGGTGCGGCAAATGTCACCAGGGTGCGGATGTCAAGTTCGCCGGCGGCATTCAGGCACACAGCCCCTCCCATGCTGCTGCCAAACAGGCCGATGCACTGGCCCATATCGGCGCGTTCGCGGATGAATGCCGCCGCCGCGGCCAGATCCCGGCAGCGGGCTTCAAGGCTGGTGTCCCGCTCGAAATCGCCCTGGCTGTCACCGCAGCCGCGGTGGTCGAAGCGCAAATAGGCAATGCCCAGCTTGCAGCAGCCATCGGCCAGGGCGATCTGCTTGGGCGACCGGCGGCTGCTGTACAACCCGTGGCAGCCGATGACCACCGGCGGATGTTTGCGGGCCGGCAAGTGCAGGCTGCCCGCCAGACGCAGCCCGTCGGAATAGAAATAGATCTCTTTGACAGTCGGTTTGATTTCAGCCATGTTTTTTTCCGAAAAGGGTTGATGGCGCTCGAAAATGACTTTTTACGGCAAGGTCAAATTTTGGTCAACATGATTTTCAGCGTTCAACGGAACAACCATCATGAAAATTAAAAAAGGCACAGTGCTGGAGGTTGAAATCACCGGTCTCGCTTTCGGCGGCCAGGGCCTGGCACGGGTGGACGGCCTGGCGGTTTTCGTTGACCAGGCCGTGCCGGGGGACCAGGTCACCGTTCGTGTTTTCAAGAAAAAAAAGAACTATGCCCAGGCCCGGACCGTCGAACTGCTGGCGGCCTCGCCGGAACGAATCGAGCCGCCCTGCATGTACAGCGGGGTGTGCGGCGGCTGCAAATGGCAGTTTTTGAAGTACGACCGGCAGCTGGTTTACAAGCGCCAGCACGTGGTGGAGTCCCTGGAACACATCGGCGGGATCAGCGGGGTGCAGGTTCATGCAACCCTGCCGTCGCCGGCCGTCTTCGGCTATCGCAACAAGATGGAGTTTTCCTGCTCCGACCGGCGCTGGCTGCTGCCCGAAGAGATGGACAATCCCGACGTTGAAAGGGGTTTTGCCCTGGGGCTGCATGTGCCGGGGACCTATTACAAGGTCCTCGACACCCGGGCCTGTCTGCTGCAGCCGGACCTGGGCAACCGGCTGTTGCAGGAGGTGCGCGAATTTATCGGCGCCTCCGACCGGCCGGTTTATGGACTGCACAGCCACGAGGGGTTCTGGCGGTTCTTGATGCTGCGCCATTCCGTGGCCCGCGATCAATGGATGGTCAACATCGTCACGGCTGAAGAGGACCTGAAAACCCTTGAGCCGCTGGTGCAGCTGCTGATGGCCCGTTATCCGCAGGTGGTGACGGTTGTCAACAATGTCACCGCCCGGCCCGCCGGCGTGGCCATTGGAGAATCCGAATATATCCTGGCCGGCGACGGAGTCATTGTGGAGGCCCTCGGCAGCTGTGAATTCGAAATATCGCCCAATTCCTTTTTCCAGACCAACACACGGGCCGCCGCCGTGCTGTATAAAACCGTGGCTGAATACGCCGGCCTGGACGGTTCTCAAACCGTGCTGGACCTGTACAGCGGAACCGGCACCATCCCGATTCTGCTGGCAGGCTTGTGCAAGCAGGTGATCGGCATCGAGATTGCCGCCAGCGCGGTGGCCGATGCCGTGAAAAACTGCCGCCGCAACCAGGTTTCCAACTGCCGCTTTATCCAGGGAGATCTTCGCACGTGCCTGGAACCGTTCGATCACCGTCCACAGGTGCTGATCATCGATCCGCCCCGCACGGGGATGCACCCGGACACCGTCAAGCAGGTGCTCAAGCTGGGTGCCGAGCGCCTGGTTTATGTTTCCTGCAACCCGGCCACCCTGGCCCGGGACCTGGACCTGATGCGCGAGCGTTACCGGCTGGTGGAAATTCAGCCGGTGGACATGTTTCCCCACACCCACCACATCGAAGCGGTTGCAAAATTAGAAAAGAGCGGGCTGTAAATATTGATGAAACCGTAAAACAAGTCGCATTGAGGCTGCAGCAAATAAAGGAGCCAGGCATGAAGGTTGTTTTTCATGAGGATTTCTACCAGGTGTACACTTCGGATCCGGCTGCGACCAGCGGCCGCCTGGAGGCCGTGGTGGAGATCATCGAACCCCAGGTGGAGTTCATTGAAGCCGAGCCGGCCGCTGAAAGCGAAATCGAGGCCGTGCACACCCAAAGCCAGGTGGAATACGTGCGTCGCAGCGGCCTCTACGATATCGCTGCCCTGGCTGCCGGGGGCGCCGTTCAGGCGGCCGCCATCGGGTTAAAGGAACCGTGCTTTGCGCTGATCCGTCCTCCCGGCCACCACGCCTCAGCCGGTTCCTGCTGGGGTTTCTGCTACTTCAACAACATGGCCGTGGCCGTGGAGACCCTGAAAAGACAAGGTAAAATCGCATCGGCTTACGTGCTTGATATCGACCTGCACTTCGGAGACGGCACCGTCAACATCCTGGGAGACAGGCCTTACGTCAACGTGCACAACGTACAGGCCGCCCGGCGCGAGGACTACCTGGAGGAAGTGGCCCGGGAGATGGCCAGCTGCCGGGCCGACATCATCGGAATTTCAGCCGGCTTCGACAATCACCGCCAGGACTGGGGGGGACTGCTGACCACTGCAGATTATCGCGATATCGGCCGGCTGGTGCGTGAGGCTGCCCGGCGGCAAAATGGCGGCTGCTTTGGCCTGCTGGAAGGCGGCTACAATCACCAGGTGCTGGGACACAACGTGCTGGCCTTGATAGAAGGGCTGTCCGGGGTAATCCCGGCATAATCCTAACCCAATTCGGTCAAAAACCCCCAGAAACACCTTCTCCCTGGCCACCCGGAAGGCCTATGCCAACAAAAACATTCAAATTTTGACCGTGTAAATCAATATAATTTAAACCTTGACTATTAATTCCTATAATTTTATAAAAAAGACCAGGAATCTCCACCGCACGCGGAATGGACAAACAGCATGAAACCGGAAAATGAAGCCGTCATTCAGGGGCTGGTGGGTTCGGTGCGCAAGCTGGTGCGGGCCGTCTACACAGACTCGCAGAAGATGAGCAAGCAATTCGGACTGACCGCTCCCCAGAGTGCCGTGTTGCGCCTTCTTGTGAGTCGGGGAGGGCTGTCTTCAGCCGATGTGAGCCGCCTGCTCTACGTGACCCCTTCCAACATCACCGGCATCATCGACCGACTGGTGAAAAAGGGACTGGTGGAGCGCGTCCGCAAGAACGGCGACCGGCGGGTGGCCCTGATCACCCTGACCGAGGCCGGCCGGGCCCTGAGCAGCACCCTGCCGGATCCCATCGAGCAGAAGTTCATCTCCCAACTGGCTGACCTGGAGCCGGAACACGTCCAGATCCTGGCGGTGGCCATGAACCAGATTCTGAACCTTATCGACACCCAAAACGTGCGGGATCTTCCCCTGGAGCTCAACCAGGAAATCAACTCCGATGAAAACGGCTGAGTCTCCGGGGGGAAGGCAGCTTCAAAGGATAAACCGCATCAAAGAAAAGGAGGAGGGCATGACGAGCTTGGAAAAATTGGAGCAATTGCTGGAGCAGGGCAAGATCACGCGGCGCCGCTTCCTGGCCCAGGCATCCGCTTTGGGCGTGGGTGCCGCACTTTCGCCCATGCTGTTCGGCGGCAAGGCCCAGGCGGCGGCTCCCAAAAGAGGCGGGCGCCTGCGACTGGGGCTGGCCGGCGGGTCCACCACCGATTCGCTGGACCCGGCCACCATTACGGACATGATGGTGCAGGTGATCAACCAGGGCCAGATCCGCAACAACCTGGTGGAGGTCGACGCCGACACCCGGCCCGTTCCGGAGCTGGCCGAGAGCTGGGAGCCCAGCAAGGATGCCAAACAGTGGGTGTTCAAGCTGCGCAAAGGGGTGGAGTTTCACAACGGCAAGACCCTGGACGCAGACGATGTCATTTTCTCCATCAACCACCACCGCGGCAAGGACACCAAGTCCGGCGCCAAGGGGATCGTGGAGGCCATAAAGGACATCAGGAAGGACGGCAAGCACACGGTTATTTTCACCCTGTCAGGGGGCAACGCTGATTTTCCTTTCATCCTCAGCGACTACCACCTGAGCATTTCACCGGCTGGCAGCAATTTTCTCGACGGGGTGGGCACCGGCGGGTACATCCTCAAGGATTTCGAGCCGGGAGTGCGGGCCTTTGCCGTGCGCAATCCCAACTACTTCAAAACCGACCGCGCCTGGTTCGACGAGGTGGAGACCATCGGCATCGCCGATGTCAACGCCCGCACCAACGCCCTTAAAACCGGGCAGATAGACGTGATGAACCGCTGCGAGCTGAAAACCGTGCACCTGCTTAAGCGCACCAAGGGCATCCAGGTCATGCAGCAAAACGGCTTCAAGCATTACACCTTTGCCATGCGCTGCGACACGGCCCCCTATGACAACAACGACCTGCGCCTGGCGCTCAAGTATGCCGTGGACCGCGAGCAGATGGTCAAAACCATTCTGCGGGGCTATGGGAAGGTGGGCAACGACCACCCCATCAGCAGCGCCAATCGCTACCACGCCGCGGAACTGGAGCAGCGCCGCTACGATCCCGACAAGGCCAAATTCCATCTGAAAAAGGCCGGTGTGGGCAACAATGCTTTTGATTTGAGCGCCGCCGAGGCCGCCTTCGTGGGCGCGGTGGACGCCGCCGTGCTCTACAAGGAAAGCGCCGCCAGGGCCGGCATCACCATCAACGTGGTGCGCGAGCCCAACGACGGCTACTGGAGCAACGTGTGGATGAAAAAACCCTGGTGCGCGGTTTTCTGGGGAGGACGCCCCACCGAGGACATGATGTTCAGCACGGCTTACGCTGCAGATGCAGACTGGAACGACACCTTCTGGAAGAACGAACGTTTCAACGAGCTGCTGGTGGCCGCGCGGGCCGAGCTCGACGAGAAGAAGCGCCGCCAGATGTATGTTGAGATGCAGGCCCTGGTGCGGGATGACGGCGGGGTGGTGGTGCCCATGTTCGTGGCCGACCTGGCCGCTGCCAGCGACAAGATCGCCCATGGCAAACTGGGGGTGAACTGGGAGCTGGACGGTATGCGGTGCTCCGAGCGCTGGTGGTTCGTGTAGTTCGAAGATGAATCCGGCACTGCTGCAGGGGTTGCCCTGCCGGCCGCCGGTACAGAAGCTGTGAGTGGTTGTCCATGAGTCCGCTTATCACCTTGATACTCAAACGGGTGGGGCTGGGAGTGCTCACCCTGTGGGTTATTTCCGTTCTGATCTTTGTCGGAGTCGAGTTGCTGCCGGGGGATCTGGCCGAGGAAATCCTCGGCCAGAACGCCACCCCCGAGACGGTAGCCGCCTTCCGGCGGGAGCTCAAGCTCGACCTGCCCCCCCCCACGCGCTACCTGGCCTGGCTGGGAGGCCTGATGGAGGGCGACCTGGGAAACTCCCTGGCCAACGGCAGGCCCATTGCGGAGCTGATCGGCTGGCGCTTTGCCAACACCCTTTTCCTGGCCGCCAGCACGGCGGTGGTGGCCGTGCCCATCTCCATTTTCCTGGGAATCCTGACCGCCCTTTACCGCAACAGCCTGTTTGACCGCCTGATTTCCATGGTCACCCTGAGCACCATTTCATTTCCGGAGTTTTTCGTCGCCTATATTCTCATCGCCCTGCTGTCGGTGCAACTCATCCTGTTTCCCAGTGTTTCCAACATCAACCCCCAGATGTCCCTGTTGGAGAAACTCAACGCGATCGTCCTGCCGTGTCTGACGCTCACGCTGGTGGTGGTGGCCCACATGATGCGCCAGACCCGGGCGGCCATTATTAACATTCTCTCCAGCCCCTTCATCGAGATGGCCCACCTGAAAGGGCTCAGGCGGGCGCGCGTGGTGGTGCGGCACGCCTTTCCCAACGCACTCTCGCCGGTGATCAACGTGGTGGCGCTCAATCTTGCCTTCCTGGTGGCAGGGGTGGTGATCGTGGAGGTTGTCTTCGCCTATCCGGGAATGGGTCAGCTTTTGGTGGATTCGGTGACCAAGCGCGACATTCCGGTGGTCCAGGCCAGCGGCCTGATCTTTGCGGCCACTTACGTCACCCTGAACCTGCTGGCCGATGTTTTTTCGATTATCAGCAATCCGCGGATGCGGGCACCGAGGTGAGGCAGGACGGCCATGGCTTTTTTGCAGCTCTTAAGAGAATCTCCCATCAGCGCCCGCCTCGGCGTGGCCATGATCCTGGTTAACATCCTGGCCTCTATCTTCGCTCCGCTCGTCGCCCCTTACGGGGAGACCGAAATCGTGGGCGACGTCTGGGCCCCCATGAGCGCAGCCAACTGGCTGGGCACCGACCAGGTGGGTCGCGACATGCTCACCCGGCTGCTCTACGGGGCGCGCAACACCATCGCCATCGCTTTCGTCACCACCCTGCTGTCGTTTTGGGTGGGCATCGTGTTCGGCTTCCTGGCCGCCACCCTCAAGGGCTGGGTGGACCAGGTGCTCAGCCGGGGGGTGGACATCATGATGGCTTTTCCCACCCTTATTTTCGCCTTGATGGTGCTTTCCGTGGTGGGCACTTCCATCCCCGCCCTGATACTGGTCATCGCTCTGCTTGACAGCACGCGGGTCTACCGCTTGAGCCGGGCGGTGGCCATGGATATCGAGGTCATGGAGTTCGTGGAGGCCGCCCGCCTGAGGGGCGAAAGAATCTGGTGGCTCATGCGGCATGAAATTCTGCCCAATGCCATGCCGCCGCTGGTGGCCGAATTCGGCTTACGGTTTTGTTTCGTGTTCTTGTTCATTGCCGCCCTGAGTTTTCTGGGCCTTGGGATCCAACCGCCCACCGCCGACTGGGGCAGCATGGTGCGGGAAAACGCCGGGGCCATCACCTTCGGTATCTTCACCCCGCTTTGGCCGGCGGCGGCCATCGCGTTTCTGACCGTGGGCGTCAACCTGGTGGTGGACTGGTTCCTGCACCTGGCCAGCGGTCTGAAGGACTACGAGTAAACGGATGAGATAAATGGCGAGCTTGCTTGAAATGTACGATTTGGTGATCGAGGGCTGCCACGACGGCCAATGGCTCCCCATTGTCAACGGCATCAGCCTGAGACTGGAAAAGGGACAGGTGCTCGGGCTGATCGGAGAATCCGGGGCCGGCAAATCAACTCTCGGGCTGGCGGCCATGGCTTACACGCGCCAAGGCTGCCGCATCTCCTCGGGCGCCATCGTCTTCGACGGACTGCCGCTGCTGGAACTCGACGAAGAGGAGAGAAGAAAAATCAGGGGCACCCGCATCGCCTACGTCGCCCAGAGCGCCGCGGCTTCCTTCAACCCGGCCCACCGCCTGATCATGCAGTATGCCGAAACGCCCGTGCAGCACGGCATCATGGATTTCCACACGGCCGAAAAACAGGCCATCGACATCTACCGCCGCCTGCTGCTGCCGGATCCCGAGCATATCGGCTACCGTTATCCCCACCAGGTCTCAGGCGGCCAGCTCCAGCGCGCCATGGTGGCCATGGCCATGGCCGGCCGGCCGGACATCATCGTCTTCGACGAGCCCACCACGGCCCTGGACGTGACCACCCAGATCGAAGTGCTGGCGGCCATCAAGAACATCACGAACCGATACAACACGGCGGCTATTTACATTACCCACGACCTGGCGGTCGTGGCGCAGATCGCCGATCGCATCATGGTGCTGCGCCACGGGGATTTGGTGGAGGAAAACGACGCCCGGCGCATTCTGGCCGAGCCCAGGGAGGAATACACGCGCCGGCTGATTTCCGTGAGGACTTTCAAAAAAGACGGCAACGGAGCAGGAGGGCATGCCAAAATACCTCTTCTGAAGGTGGAAGGGGTCTCGGCCAGCTACACCGGCCGGGAGCTGGTTCTGGAGAAAATCGACCTCGAGCTGCACCGGGGGCGCACCGTGGCCCTGGTGGGAGAGTCCGGCAGCGGTAAAAGCACCCTGGCGCGGGTGATCACCGGTCTGCTGCCGCCGGTTGAGGGGCGTATTCTCTTCGATGGCACCGAGCTGCCGCCGGCCCTGGCCGCCCGCGAGCGGCAGCACCTGCGGCAAATGCAGATGATCTACCAGATGCCTGACACCGCCTTGAACCCGCGTCATAAGGTGCGCAAGATCATCGGTCGTCCGCTGTCCTTTTATTTCGGCATGTCGGCCGCCGACAGGAACAAGCGCATCCTGGAGCTGCTGGAGATGATCGAGTTGCCGGCAGACTACATCGAACGCTATCCCGCAGAGCTTTCCGGGGGCGAGAAACAACGTATCTGCATCGCCCGGGCGCTGGCGGCCGATCCCCGCCTGATCATCTGCGACGAGGTGACCTCGGCCTTAGACCAACTGGTGGCTGAGGAGATTCTCAAACTGCTGCACCGCTTGCAGCGCGAGCTGGGGGTTTCCTACCTGTTCATCACCCATGACCTGGCTACTGTGAAGGCCATTGCCGATGAGATCGTGGTCATGCTGCTGGGCCGCATTGTGGAGCAAGGGGAAAAACAGGCGGTGCTCAAATCTCCCGCGAATCCCTATACGCAACGGCTGCTCTCCTCGGTGCCGGAGATGGATCCGGACTGGCTCGACCGGCTTCTGGAAACGCGCGAAGTGGCCGCTTGAAGGCGGTACACCCAAACGATCATGAAAAAGTTTAGGAAGGACGCCTGCAAAAGGGCAGGGATGTGTATTTTGCCCGGCTGGACAGCGTGAGGCGGTATGCCAAGACCGAACTGGACAGAAAGCGAGAATTGATGGAGCACAAGGTGAAATGGTTCAGGGAGTCGCGGGGTGGTTCCGGGGTGGAATCTTGACGATAAGCTTATAATAATTTAAGATAGTTATGGCGGAAGTGCATGGGAATCGAACCCACCCGGGACGGTTTTAGCGCCCCACACCGGATTTGAAGTCCGGGAGCCGCACCAGCCAGCTGCGCACTTCCGTTTTGAAGGAACATATGCTGAAACCGTAAAGGGTTGATGTCGCTCGAAAATGACTTTTTACGGGACCGTCACTTATCATATAGCGCTTCTTTTTTTTGTCAATATTTTTGTTTGAACGAGAAATATGATGCTGGCCTATTTTGACTGTTTTTCGGGAATCAGCGGGGACATGACCCTGGGAGCCTTGATGGACCTAGGGGTCGAGCCGAACTGGCTCAAAGAGCGGTTGGGCACCATAATCCCCGTGTCGCAGTTTGACATCATTGTTGCTGAAGTTCAGCGCAGCGGCATCCGAGCCACCCAGGTCCGCGTGAAGACCCGCGAAGGGGCCACATCGCGCGATTACGCCGACATTAAGGAGTTGATCGATACCTGCGGGCTGTCGCCGAAGGTAAAAGTCACCGCCCTGGAGATCTTTGCCAAACTGGCCCACGCGGAAGCCCGGATTCACAACTGTTCCATCGAAAAGGTGCATTTTCACGAAGTCGGCGGCATAGACGCCATCGTGGATGTTGTTGGAACCGCCCTTGGTCTGGATTACCTGGATATTGACAAGGTTATCGCCTCCCCCATTCCGGTGGGCAAGGGTTTCATTGAATGCAGCCACGGGTCTTTGCCTGTGCCGGCCCCGGCCACCCTTGCCATTCTGGAAGGGGTCCCGGTTTACGGCAGCGACATTGCCCATGAACTGGTCACCCCCACGGGTGCGGCGATTGTCGCCACCCTGGCAGAGGGGTTTGAACCCTTGCCGGCGATGACCATCGGCAGGATCGGCTACGGTGCCGGCCGGCGGGATCTTGAAGCGCGTCCGAACCTGTTGCGGATCATCACCGGCCGCGGAACCAGAAGCAACGCCGTTTCGCCGGATTGCGCCCATGAAGAAACCATAACGGTGCTGGAGACCTGCATCGACGACATGAGTCCGGAAATTTGCGGCTATCTCGGCGAGCGTCTTTTCAGCGACGGGGCGCTGGACGTCTGTTGGATTCCGGTCTACATGAAAAAAAACCGGCCCGGCACCCTGCTGCAGGTTTTGTGCCGCGAAGATGCAAGCGATGGACTGATGCGGCGCATTTTTTCCGAGACCACCACCCTGGGAGTGCGCTACCACAAAACACGTCGCTGGGTGCTGCAGCGCGAGCCTCTTGAAATCAATACCCGTTATGGTCCCGTAACCGTCAAAAGGGTCACAGACCCCGCCGGCCATGTGCGCCTGGTGCCCGAATATGAAGACTGCCGCAGGATCGCCCTGAAACACAATATTCCCCTGAGGGCTGTTTATGAGAAAGTTGCTGGGCAGGCCGCAAATGGAGATCAAAGCCAAAAGCCGAAGTCCATGAAACTTTGATGCGCAGGCGTTGTGCCCGATGTCCTTAAATCTGATCTGAGCTATTAAAGTCATTTCTATGTGGAAACAACAATGTTCAATTGGGAGCGACAGCGATATCTTTATCTGATCAGCAGTCTGGGAGCCACTTTATTCTGGATTTATTTCCTGTCCGGTGGCTTTCAGACCATGGGACTGCTTGACGGTTTTTACGAATTGCAGGCTCGGGCATTGTCCCGGCTGCATCTTGCGATCGAACCGGATCCCATGCACTGGTTTTACTATGATGTGAGTCTATACAACGGGCAATACTATTTCTACTGGGGGATGCTCCCGGCGCTGATGTTTGCCGGCTTCGTAAAGGTTTTCGGGAAGGTTGTCTCGAGCTATCTGGTTGTCAGCTGTTTTTTGTTTTCTTTCATTTATTTTTTTCAACGAATTATCGGCAGTATTGTGGACAATGCCGTACGGGATGAAGAATCGCATAAATCATGGTTGAAAGTGAGCTCCCTGCCGCTACTGTGGCTTTTTATCTTTAATTTGCCATTTCCGGCTAATAAAAACACCTGGTTTTTTGGCAGATTTGGGATCTATGAGCAGCAGATAATTTTCGGCCTGGCAATTATCATGCCGGCACTTTTTTTATTGATCAAAGGGATACAAAAATACAACAGTAGCACGCTGTGTTTAGCGGTTTTTTTGTGTTCCTTGGCCGCCTGGACCCGGGGCAGCTGGTTCGTGCTTGCCTGTCTGGCGCTGCCCGTGTTCCTTTTTTGTTCAGCATTGGCGGACAAGGATTTTTTTCGACAAGCCGTCATGCAGCGGGCGGGTTTATGGCTGATTGCGGCCGCTGTTCTTTTGATCGCTTTACTTTGCCTGAATTTCATTCGATTTGATTCTTTTTTTGATTTCGGTCTTAGGCATCAAAATCCAACAAACTATGACTATTTGAGAGCTCAAAATGGAATTTTTTCTCCGGCCACAAAACTATGGAACTTTGCATACAATTTGTTGGGCTATTATGGTGCCCCGGGTTTGATAAAATATCTTGGCCTCATTAAAAAAAGTTCTTCCGCCGCAGAATTTTACCCCACCAGTTTTTTTTATTTCAATCCCCAGTTTCTTCCCGTCCTTGTTCTGGCCCCTCTGGGTGTATATCGTGCTTATAAGAAAAGCCGGGAACTCTTTCTGTGGATGATTGGCACCGGACTGACTGCTGTTTACATCACCATGTTGATCGCCGCTGTGGGCAATTTTGTTATTTTGAGATATTTTATTGAGATTTATTTCTTTGTCCTGCTTTTTTTCTTTATCGTGATCGTAGCATTGATCCCCTATAGATTTGCGATTCTCATAATGGTTTTATTGCTGGTGGTTCCCTTGCCCGGAAATATTAAGGCATTTGCAACATTTACTCCGGAATTGCGACTGATTGCCCCGGACAACAATTGCACAAACGGGCCTTGCGAAAAGGGGACGCCGTCGCAGCAGGAATTTTTTATCGAGCGAACCGTTACCTGGCCCCGCGAATCGGTTTCCATTGATAAAATTGACCGATTTAGAATTTATAATTTGATCGGGATTGCACCCGGGGCGGACGGTATGTTGTTCGGCGAAGATGTCGCCGCGACATACATAATACCGGGTAGTGCCGGACTCCGGGATGGCACCAAAAGCATGCTGTCGATTAAAAGTTTGACAGCTGTCGGCTGCAACGGCAATGCCAGGTTTTATGTCGACGGGCATTACATCGGCAATCTCGTTGTAAGCGCAAAGACTGCTATCGACGGCCAACTGTTTTTTGACAACAAATCATTGCGGCAGGCGCCCTATCAGATTCTAATAATATTTCTGCCGGAGAACAACAAGTCCCTGCCAGCGCACAGTAGCGGCAGGCCGGTTTTCAGATTTAAGGAAATTTCATTGCTCACAGGAGCATCGCCTTCCTGATCCGATCATTTAAACAGCCATCGCCTGCCGGATGCCGACCGTGAGCTTGACAAAAGATGCTTCAAGATATAGACACGGACCATGATTTTCAAGGACCGGGCGATGCTGTTTCTGGCCACGGGGTTTTATGCGGGCAAGCTGCCATTGGCGCCGGGCACCTTCGGTTCGCTGATCGGGTTGGCCGCCGCTTTTGCTCTAACATTGCTCAAGCTACCGCTGGCGCTTTTTGGGGTGCTGATAATTGTTTTTTTTGCAGCCTGGATTGCCCAGGGGGCCGAACGGATTTTGAAGCAAAAAGATCCGGGCTGCATTGTGATTGATGAAATCGCCGGCATGGTGATCACACTGGCGGGAATTCCGTACAATCTGAAAACAGCGCTGCTCGGATTTGTTTTATTCAGATTTTTCGATATCCTGAAACCGCCGCCCATCCGAAGCGTGGAAAAACGGCTTTCAGGCGGAATCGGGGTGGTGGCTGATGATGTGGTTGCTGGGATACTGGCCAATTTGCTGCTGAGAATTTTCATCCGATTCGTATAGCCCCCATGGCTTGCCCTGAGCACCAACATTGACGAAAGGTAATACCGAATTTGAAGCAAAACCTGAAGCCAAAAGAATCGACTGAAAAAACAAAAGCCGCTTCCCGCAAGGGACATTGGCGCGAAAACGTCGAAGCTATCCTGGTTGCCATCCTGATCGCGCTTTTTATTCGAACATTCGTGGTGCAGGCGTTTAAAATCCCGTCCGGCTCCATGAAGCAGACCCTGCTGATCGGCGATCACATCCTGGTGAACAAATTTATTTACGGCATCAAAATTCCTTATTGGCAGAAAACCATCATTCCGGTGAAAAGTCCCCAGCGGGGGGATATTATCGTGTTTCGATATCCCATGGACCCGAAAAAAGATTTTATCAAGCGGGTGATCGGAGTGGCCGGAGATGTGGTGCAGTGCCGCAACAAGCAGCTGTACATCAATAATAAAAAGGTGAATCACGATTACGGGTTTTACACGGATCCGCGCATCATTTCAGGTGCCATCCGTCCCCGGGACAATTTCGGTCCCATCACCGTACCGGCAAATTCCCTTTTCGTCATGGGCGACAACCGGGATGAAAGCTACGACAGCCGTTTCTGGGGGTTTGTCAGCCTCAGGGCGGTCAGCGGCAAGGCCTTTATCATTTACTGGTCCTGGGACAAGAACAGATTCGGGGTCCGTTGGAGCCGCCTGGGACATCTCCTGAAATAGTGGCACGGTTATTGAATCAATGAATAAATCCAGCTCCATCCCGGCACCTGCGCGGGATGGTCGGTAACCGCAGGGAGACCGGCAGATGCAAATTCGCATCGTGGGGGGAAAAGTCGTTGATCCCGGCCATTTTGAAGGCATTGCCGACATCCTGGTGGCCGATGGTAAAATCGCCGGGATTGTCGAAAAAAGTCCGGATGCAGCTGTCGATGAAGCGTCAAACATTCAACAGGACGCCTCCCGGATAATTGACGCCCGGGGCAAGCTTGTCACCCCCGGCCTGATCGACATGCATGTCCATTTGCGTGAACCGGGTCACGAGTATAAAGAAACCATTGCCAGCGGATGTCGGGCGGCCGCGCGGGGCGGATTTACCGCCGTGTGCTGTATGCCCAACACGCAGCCGGTCAATGACGATCCAGCCGTAACCAGGTTTATCCTCGACCGGGCCGCCGAGGCCCGGCTGGTGCGGGTATATCCTGTGGCCGCGATCAGCCGCAAGCTTGCCGGAGCCGAACTCTGTGATTTTGGCGAGCTGAAACAGGCCGGAAGCGTGGCGGTTTCCGATGACGGCCTGCCGGTGGCCGACAGCCGGCTGATGCGCAAGGCCCTGGAACTGGCGGGATCCATCGGGCTGCCGGTTGTCTCCCACAGCGAGGATCCCGCCCTGGCCGGCGGGGTCATGAACGAGGGGGAGGTATCCCGAAAACTGGGCTACGAGGGGATCCCCAACGTCTGCGAGAGCATCATGGTGACGCGCGACATCGCCCTGTGCGAATTGACCGGAGCTCCCCTGCACCTGGCCCATGTCAGCACGGCCGAATCGGTGCGTGCCATCCGGGAGGCCAAAGCCCGGGGCATAAACGTGACGGCGGAAACCGCACCGCATTATTTTGCGCTCACCGACGAGGCGGTTGAAACATACGGCACCCATGCGAAAATGAATCCCCCGCTGCGCAGCGCACGGGACCGGGAGGCCATCCGTGAAGGGCTTGGGGACGGCACCCTTGACGCCATTGCCACGGATCATGCACCGCATTCGCAAAAGGAAAAGTCGGTTGCCTTTGCTGCTGCCGCCAATGGTATTGTCGGCCTGGAAACCTCTCTTTCCCTGGGGTTGGCCCTGGTAAAAGACGGGGTGCTTTCGCCAATTGGGCTGGTTGAAAAAATGTCTACCAATCCCGCCCGGATATTGGGGCTGCCAAACGGGCTGAGGCCCGGATGCCCGGCCGATGTCACCATTATCGATCCGCAACTGCCATACATGGTCGATGCCTCTGCCTTCGCGTCACTGAGCCGCAACACGCCCTTTGACGGCTGGAAGCTGGTTGGCAGGTCAGTGCTGACCATGGTCGGCGGCCGGATTGTGTACGAATTTGAAGAAAATTGAATCCTAAAAACACTGGGTTTGGATCATGACAGAAACCAGCTCCCACATCCTGGTGATCGACGATGAGCTGAGCATGCGTGAGCTGCTCGATTTTATGTTGACCAGGGAAGGCTATCGCGTCACCTGTGCGGCGAACGGAAGGCAGGCTGTCGACCTGCTGGAAAAAGAGCAGTACGACCTGCTGCTGTGCGACATCAAGCTGGGGGATATTTCCGGCATTGAGGTGCTGCGGGCTTCAAAGAGGAACAACCCGGATACGGTTGTGATTCTGATTTCGGCTTTTGCCACCACCGAAACGGCGGTGGAGGCGATGAACGAGGGGGCCTATGACTATGTGCCCAAACCGTTCGATAAAGACGAGCTGCTGGTAACCATCGCCAAGGCCCTGGAGCTGCGAACCATTGAACAGGAAAAGCAGCTGCTCGATGACCAGCTGCGGGAGAATGTGCACTTCGGACTGCTCGTGGGCAACAGCCCGGCCATGGCGCACATTTACAAATTGATCGAGCAGGTGGCCAGGACCCGGACCAATGTCCTGATTACCGGCGAAAGCGGAACTGGCAAGGAGCTGATCGCCCTGGCCATCCACCGCCAGAGCGACCGATGCGATCAACCCTTTGTGGTCATCAACTGCGGCGGCATCCCTGAAACCCTGATGGAAAGTGAGCTGTTCGGCCACAAAAAAGGCTCTTTTACCGGGGCGACCAGTGATAAAAAAGGATTGTTTGAAGTTGCCGACAGGGGCACCATTTTTCTGGATGAAATCGGGGAACTGAGCCTTCCCATCCAGGTCAAACTGCTACGGGCGGTTCAGGAAAGAGTCTTCAAACCCGTGGGCAGCAATGAAGATGTCAGTGTGGATATCCGAATTATTTCGGCAACCAACAAGAATCTGGAAAAAGAGGTGATCGCCGGCAATTTCCGGGAAGACCTCTTTTACCGTCTGAATGTCATTGAGCTCAAAGTGCCGCCGCTGCGGGAAAGAAAGGCCGATCTGCGGGCCCTGGCCCAGCATTTCCTGGAAAAATACTCCAAGGAGATGGGCAAGGAGATCACCAAGTTTTCATCCTATGCCATTGATCTGCTGAAAAAATACGATTTTCCGGGCAACATCCGAGAGCTGGAAAACCTGCTGGAGCGCAGTGTGGCCCTTTCCACCACCAACATCATCCTGCCGGACAGCCTGGCACTGTCCCTGCACAAACGCCGCTGGATCGAAGGCTTCCAGGACCGCCGCTTCGATCTGGACGACGTGTCCCGGGGCGTGGCCCTGGATACCATCCTGGAAGAAATCGAGCGTGCCTATTTGAAAAAAGCGTTGGACTGCAGCAACGGCAACAAGAACAAGGCCGCCGATTTGCTGGGCATCAGTTTTCGCTCCCTGCGCTACCGTCTGGACAAACTGGGCATCGACAAATAAAATTGACGTTTTTTGTCAGCTAACGGTCAATATTTGTAAATTGATGTTATCTGCCAGGTATTCAGCTTTTCCCCTCAGGATTTAATCGCACTGATTTTAGTTAAATTTCAATGTGTTGTAAAATATTACTAAAAAAATACGCTTTGGCACGTCAATTGCTATAACGTATCCCAACATTGACTGAAACAAAATCAACCATTCGACAAATTAAACAATGAACGATTTTGAAAAGGGGGTGGGGAGAAAACAGTAGGAAATTTATGATCAAAGTTTTTCAGCTAACCAGGTAACCAAATTTAACCATCAAATCAACTTAAATTTAAAGCGGGAGGTATTGAAATGTTACAGAAACTCAGAGGAAATTCAAAAGGTTTTACACTGATCGAGCTGATGATCGTCATCGCCATTATCGGTATCCTGGCGGCCATCGCCATTCCCAACTTTATCGCCTATCGTAACAAGGCTTTCTGCAGCCGGGCCGAATCCGACGCCAACGCCACCGCGGCGGCCCTGGCGGATTATTTCTCGGTGCCGACCCATACCACGTATCCGGGTGCGAACCCCGCAACAAATCCGCCTAACGGTCTCGGGATTACCCTTTCCGGAACCAACACCGGCACCATTTCCGGGCCCACGTCATCCATTACCATTACCATTACCGATGGTAGCAGCAAGTGTCCGGACACATACCAAAACTCCAACAACGAGTGGAACAGTTCAGTATTTACCAAGGTAATGGACTAATCGGCCTTCCGGCGGCGGAGCGCCCGGTATAAAGGCCGAAACCGCCGAGGCTATCCACAACACTTGACAGCATGCCCCAGAGAGGGCAAAATAATAAAAGGGGGGGAAGCGATTCTCCCCCTTTTTTTCTATTCTTTTTGCTCAACCGGTTTGGTGGGAACGCATGTGAGGACTTCTTCCGAATGGCTGACCAGAGTGTTACCTGCAGGAACTATAAACATTATGGTGTGCTGGGGGTTTTGCTCCTGCTGGTAATTGCCGCATACAGCAGCAGTCTCAATGCTTCATGGCATCTGGACGATTATCCAACAATCGTTCACAACGCCCGGCTGCATCCTCTAAGTTTGTCCCCGGAGTCCTTGTCCTTAGCCCTGTATTCGCGCGGTCCGAATTTGAGCCGACCTTTCCGTCCCATAGCCTGTCTGAGCCTGGCGCTCAACTGGTATTTTGGAAAAGACCGGGTATTGGGCTATCATGTGGTCAATATCGGCATTCACCTGATAACCACCTGGCTGCTTTTCATAACGGTTTTGGGATTGTACCGCTCCCCACGGCTGCAGCATATTCCGCCGGCCAGTGCCTGCTGGATTTCCTTGCTGACGGCTGCTTTGTGGGCGCTCAACCCCGTTCAAACCCAGGCAGTCACCTACATCGTTCAGCGCATGGCTTCCATGGCCGCCATGTTTTATCTCTTGGGATGCTATTTGTACGTCAAAGCCAGGACCGTTAGCACCGGACGACAACGCATGCTTTATTTTGCCGGCTGTGCAGCGGCTTATTTTCTGGCTGTCGGGTCCAAGGAAAATGCGATTACCCTGCCACTGGCTTTATCCCTGGTGGAAGTCGCGTTTTTTATGAACCTTGAAAACCCGAAAAACCGAAAAAAGCTGGCCATCACCACGGCGGTCATCGGGGTCGTACTGGTGCTCACCGGGGTGTTTATGTATGTCAACGCGGATGCGATTTCGCTTCTCAACGGCTATCGGCATCGTTCCTTCAGTCTGAGCGAACGGTTGCTGACCGAGCCGGCTGTCGTTGTGTTTTATCTTACCCAACTGTTTTATCCGATTGCCGGCCGGCTTTCCATCGAACACGATGTGGCCGTCGCCACATCGCTTTTTGATCCCTGGACGACACTGCCGGCAGTCCTGCTGATATTTTTTCTTATTGGACTGGGATTATCGCAAATCAAAAAACGACCCGTGCTGGCTTTTGCCGTGCTTTTCTTTTTCTTGAACCACGTGATCGAGTCGAGTGTGCTGCCCCTGGAACTGGTTTTTGAGCACCGCAATTACCTGCCGTCGCTGTTTATCTTCTGGCCACTGGCTGCCGGAATGATCTGGCTGATAAGTCACTACCATCAAAAGCACAAAACCATGGGATGGATATTGACGGCTTTTGTGGTTTTACAGATAAGTGCTTCGGCAGTCGGAACGTACGTGCGCAACATGACCTGGCTCAGCGAAAAGACCCTGTGGGAGGATGCCATGGCCAAGGCGCCGACACGGGCCCGGCCACCCTTCAACCTGGCAAAACACTATTATGCACCAACAGGTCGTCTGGAAGAGGCGCTGCATCTTTATCGCAAATCCCTCACACTCGAGGCCTCGACCCCCGCATACTCCCGGGCCATGGCCTTGAACGGCATGGCTAGTATCCACTATATGCGGCAGGAATTTGATAAAGTGCTGGCGCTCTGTCAGCAGGCGCTTGAAATTTATCCGGGTTTTAAAACAGCCGAATATAACCGTGTGTTGTCGCTGGTCAGACTGGGTCGATGGGAATCCGCATCCCAAGCCGCCGACCGCCTGCTGGAGGGGGGGCATCCGCGGGCCGATTACCTGTTTTTGAAAGGCGCCATTTTGCTCAAGCTCAACCGTGCGAAAAAAGCTCTTGACTATTTGCGGCCCGCGCTGAAGGCTGATCCTGAAAACCGCAAGATATTGATGAGTTTAGGCTCTGCCCTGGGATTAAACCATCAGCATCGGCAGGCACGGTGGTTTTTCAGCCGTGCGGTGCAGGTTGCCCCCACAGACATCCGGCCATATTTTTACCTAATTGAAAACAGCATCATCTCGGGAGATATTGCTGAAACTGAAAAAAACGTGGCCGGATTATTTTCCGCTTTCAGTGCACACGCCATTATCGCACGGTTGGCTCACAGCCGGGAGGAGCTTTTTCTAACTCCCCCTTCTCGGCATCTCATTGCGCCGGTGGTATACGCAAAACTGGCAGGAATAGCGGATGGGATTGCCGGCTCTGGTTTGCAATAGATCAGGATAGGTCGAAGTGGCTTTAAGAACCAAACGACATGCAATTGCCTTTCTGCTGCTGCTGGCACTGGTTTTCCTGATCTACAGCAACAGCTTGAACGGCTCCTGGCACCTGGATGACCTGCCCAATATCACGCGCAATACCAGACTGCACATCAGCAATCTCAGCGTTGACAGCCTGGTGGGCTCCTTTTTCGCCAAGCCGGCGTCATCAAAACCTGGGCAGCTGTATCGGCCCGTGGCGTGTTTGACGTTTGCCCTCAACTGGTACCTTGGTGGGCCGGATGTCCGCGGCTATCACGTGGTCAACATCAGCATTCATTTATTGACCGCATTTTTTCTTTATCTGACCATCTTGCAACTGGCCAAAACGCCGAACCTGAAAAAGCGGTATGCGGACAGTGAATATTTCATCGCTCTTTTGGCTGCGGCCCTTTGGGCTCTCAATCCGCTTCATACCCAGGCCGTGGACTACATTGTTCAACGCATGGCGACTCTCGCGGCCATGTTTTACATGCTGGCGGTATATCTATACCTCAAGGCTCGGATGAACAACTCACCGGTATACCGGGGACTGCTTTTTAGCGGATGCATTGTCAGCTACTTTCTGGCCCTGGGATCCAAGGAAAATGCCGCTGTTTTGCCCTTTTGCCTGCTGCTGCTGGAGGTCGTGTTTTTTCAGGATTCCGATCGTCCGGAAACGGAGAAACGACTTTTCCGGTATGCCGCGGCCGGTGCATTTTTTGCTTTTTTAACGATGGCCCTGTTTTTCCTCAAGGGTGATATCTTTGCTTTTATCAACGGATATGCCGACCGTCCTTTTTCGCTCGGCCAGCGCCTGCTGACCGAACCGCGAATTCTTGTTTTCCATCTGACTCAGCTCTTTTTGCCGCTGCCCAGTCGACTTTCCATTCAGCACGATGTGGTGGTTTCCACATCCCTGCTGACGCCTTGGACGACGCTGCCTGCCATAGTTCTGGTGATCCTGCTGATCACCTGGGGAATTGCCAATATCAAAAAGAGGCCCCTGGTAGCTTTTGGCATCCTTTTCTTTTTCCTGAACCACCTGGTTGAATCCACTGTTCTGCCACTGGAGCTGATTTTTGAACACCGCAATTACCTGCCCTCGCTGTTTGTTTTTTTACCGGTTGCCGCCGGCGTAAAAAAGGCCCTGGACTGGAGTCGCCAACGACACCTCGCAGTTTACCGGTTTGTGGCGGTGCTGGTGGTTTTTATCATGACGGGGCTGGGGGCCGCCACGTACACTCGCAATGCGGCTTGGCTCACCCGCAGCTCTCTATGGCAGGATGCCAGGATCAAGGCACCGAACAGTGCCCGTCCCCTGCAAAACATTGCCGATGAATACAAAAAAAAGGGCCAATATGAAATGGCACTGGAACTGTACCGGCAGGCACTATCACTTGGCGATCCCAAACCGAAACAGTCCCAGGCTTTGTCTTTTAATAACATGGGGATCATATATGCCCAACAGGGTCAGCTCAACCGGGGCATCGAATTTTATCGGAAGGCACTGAACGTTTACCCGGGCCATGAGAGGGCCCTTCACAATTTGACTGTCGCCCTGGTCAATGCCGGCAGGTGGGCAGCGGCATCGCAGTCCGCTGATCTGCTGCTGTCAAAATACGAGCATGAACGCTATCTGAACCTGAAAGGCTTTATCCTGCTAAAACAGCACAGACCTGCTGAGGCCGAAGACTATTTGCTGAAGGCCTTGAAAATTTCACCCCAAAACCGCAATGCGGCTGTCAACCTCGCGATGGCTTACAGCCAAACAGGC
This sequence comes from uncultured Desulfosarcinaceae bacterium, assembly GCA_964527835.1. Taxonomy (GTDB): domain Bacteria; phylum Desulfobacterota; class Desulfobacteria; order Desulfobacterales; family JAFDCJ01; genus JAFDCJ01. The sequence continues at coordinate 35,045 of CAZGNV010000016.1, forward strand.
AGATATGAAATCGCTGAGCGGATATTGCAGCAGTTAAATAAACGTTATCCACATGACATGACCGTCTTGCTTTGTCTTATTGAAAACAGCGTTAAAACTGGAAACAAATCAAAAACAGACTTTTTTATTTCTGATTTACTATCAGCATTCAGTGTCGGCAGCTTAAAGCTGAGCCTTGAGCAAAGTTCAACACCGAATCGGTTGATTCCCTATTCAAGGGGGCAATTAGCTCCGATTATTGCTGCGAAGTTAAAAGAAAAAGCGAATCAGATAAAGAACCCCCTTACAAAAGAGGATGTATCACTTTGAAAAAATTATGGTTTTTTTTATTAGTGGCTTTCACGGTTATCATTATTTATTCCAATTCGGTCGTGCGGGCAGACAATTTTAAAGAAAATGGAAGTGTATTAGCGCTTTCTTTCCATCAAATAAGTGACAATCCATCCTCTGATTTTACTGTTAGCAACGAAAATTTCAGGCAGCAAATGAAAATCCTGAAAGACAAGGGCTACCATTCAATCTCATTGGAACAACTTGATGCTTGGATCAATGCGCATGCAAAATTGCCCCCAAAACCGGTGTTGATAACTTTTGATGACGGGAATAGATCTGACTATACGGATGCATTTCCGATACTCAAACAAGTGGGTTTTACAGCGGCTTTATTTTTACTTTCCGATCGGGTTGCAAGCAGCGATGCCAGTCTATCTGAGCAACTGATTAGAGAAATGATAGAAAATCATTTTTCGATTGGTGTTCATGGACTTTCCCATAAGAGCCTTGTCGGTCAGAGCAGAACAACGCTCAGCAAGGAAACAATGCACTCGAAAAAACAAATTGAGAAAAGGCTTAAAATAAAGTGTGACTTTTTTGCCTATCCGTATGGGAATTTTGATGAAATAGTAGAAAATGCTATAAAGACAGCTGGCTATAAAGGGGCATTTACTACAATTCCCGGGCGCAATTTACGGAAAACAAATCCTTTGGAATTAAGGCGGATTGTCGTTATGGGAAAATTCACCTCGCAAAATTTTGAAAAATTGATTTCCGGTGATAAAGAACTTTACGCTAACTTACTGAAGGGACAGGTGACTTGGAACATTCAAAAAGGAATGTTTCGAGTAGCGGAAATATGCATCAATGAATTGTTGGAACTTGACAGAAAAAAAACTGATAAAAATAGAAATTTACAAATCCGGGAATTTTCTGCGCGGGCATACAATAAAATGGGGTCAATTCTGTTTCGCCTTGGATTCATTAAAAAAGCTCGTCAATATTTCAGCGCCGCAATAATGTTAAAAACAGATTATGAAGAAGCAAAAAAGAATTTAAAGCTGGTTTCACAAAAAAAGCAAGTAGATGAATAATAAAATTAAAAAAAATAAAAACCCGATTGATCCATTGCCCTTTTCTTTTTACTTCTGGCCTGTAGTCGTCTTGGTTGTGGTGGGATTTTTTGATTCTGTCTACCTTTCTGTCTCTCATTACCGGGTGTATGCTGATATCGGCTACAAGAGTTTTTGTGCCATCTCTCGGGCAATTAATTGCGATACGGTGTCCCAGAGCCCTTATTCCATATTCTTAGGGTTGCCGGTGCCGGTCTGGGGAATCATCGGCTACAGCCTGCTTTTGCTGTTGGTCGTAGCGGCATATGGCAGAGCCGCCGAAAAAAAACGCATCTGGTGCCTTGTCTTCTGGCTGTCACTGGCGTTCAGCGTCTATAGTGTGGTGCTGGCTCTGATTTCCAGCTATCTGATCGGAAGCTACTGCATCATGTGTATTGTATCTTACGGGGTCAACCTTGGACTTTTATTCTATGCCTGGATCATCCGGCGAAGATTTTCAGAATCCGGCCTGCTGAGCGGTACCCTTGAAGATATCCGTTTCCTGCATAAATACCGAGGGATCACCGGCGTTGTGGGTGCATTTTTTCTGACCATTGTCACCGTTATCTGGATTATTTTTCCGGCGTACTGGAATTTTCAGCCACCGACTGTTTCTGCCGATATTCCAAAAGGAGTCACCGCCGCCGGACATCCCTGGATCGGGGCGCGAAAACCAGTGCTGGAAATCGACGAATATACTGATTACCAGTGCTTTCAGTGCAAGAAAATGCATCTTTTTCTGCGGCGCCTGGTAGCGGAAAATCCTGATCAAATTCGGATCATTCACCACAATTATCCCATGGACCACCGGTTCAATCCGATTGTGAAAGTGCCTTTTCATCAGGGATCCGGGAAATTGGCCCTGCTGGCCGTATACGCGGCCCAAAAAAATAAATTCTGGGAGTTAAATGACCAGCTTTATGTCCTTGCCGGTCAAAAAACCCAGGTGGGAATCAAAAAATTAGCACAAACCCTGGGTCTGAGACCCGAAGAACTGGCTCGCGCTTTGTATGACAGATCAATCCATAAACAGTTGCAGCGTGACATCCGGCAGGGCAACCAGCTCGGCATCAGCGGAACCCCTGGTTATGTGATCGACGGCAAGGTTTACCTTGGCCAGATTCCGGCAAAAATACTCCAACGTGGCCTGGAAAAATAGAGGGCAGTCCAAAGCGCTCCATGTTTAGCGCAAAAGCTCTGAAATGCGCAGGTAGCGATCTCGGGCAACCTGGATTTCTTTCAGCGGCTTCAGTTTGAACCGCGAATCCAGACGCTGGTTTGGCCATCGGGGGGCCCTGGTGGCATAGGCGATTTCCTGCAAAACAATGACCCTTGAGTACTGGTGGCGCTTAAAGGCAGACATGATTTTTTGACGGTGTGAATTGGCATAGTCAATGGTTACCGCGCCATAATTCAGGGGCGTAAACTGTCCGGCATAGGAAGTGACAACCAGCAGATTTTGATCTGAATGGTTTTTCAGAAACTTCAGGGAGGATTGATGAACGCGGGTAATCACCAGGCTATTGATAAAAGTGTGTTGGCCGGCAATGGGGTGATAAAGCAAAAAGACAACGATCGATGCCGCCAGCAGGGATCTGCTGCGAAGCCAGGAAGGACAGCAGACTTTTAGGAAAATTGGCGTCAAAGCACAGAACATGCTAAAATGGATAAACAGCCGGGCCTGAGTCGGACGGTCATAGCGACCAAAGTGATGCGAAAGCACAATAACGAGTATGACCCCCATGCAAAGCAGCACAATAGCAACAAAATATTTTTGAAACGGCGCCAGTTGGATTTTTTTTGTAAGCACCAATATCAACAGGCAGCCAATGATGAGCGCAGCCGCCAAATTCAACATGCCCGCATATGGAAGCTCAAAATTGAGGTTCATAAAATTCTGAATAAATATTTTTGCGTGCTTGAAAAATGACTGCATTGAAAACAACGGCACTCCCGGCGGGTTTTCATAGGTTCCCTGTGACAGAATGCGCTGCCAGATATACGGGAGACTGAGCAGGGGTGTGAGAAGGTAGACATAGGCCCGGACTGTAAAATGCTTCAGGCGGATGGATTTAAATGCGGCTACTATCAGGATGGCCATAAAGATGCATGACTCATAGCGGATATTGGAAAACATCAGCAGGCTGGTCCACAGCAGCGCCAGGCGATCAGAATGCGGTGATTTCAGCAGATGGTAAAACAGCGTCAGTACCAGGGCGAAAAAAAAGGTTGAAAACAGATCGTAGCCCCCTGACGTTGCATAGAGGCTTAACACCGGATAGGATAAAATAAGCACCATTGCGGCCACGGCCGCAGGGGGGTCGCAGGTTTTTCGAACAGCGACATAAACACCGGCTAAAAACACAAACATAACCAGAAAATTGAGGATAAACGCATTTTGATAATGGTAACCGAAGATGGAATGCAGCACGGCGGTGGCAAATGGGAAAAGCAATGGCCGGTTGGGAATGGCAGTGTCGATGATCTGAAATTCTCCATTGAGGTAGCTGGCCATGGAGACAAGGTTGGCATCGCGGTTGTAAAACATCGCCTGGGATACCGACAGCAGGTTGGTTTCATCGCCCAGGATTTTAAAATGGACCGGGACGGTGGCAAAGATCATGCCGGTTAGCACCAACGCTAAGATGATTCCCGGCCAGTATGACTTCAGGAAGGCTTTCGGTGAAAAGTGGAGATGCCGCAAAAATATAACCAACTGGTACAGCCACAGAACGCATAGGCCAAGCATCAGGTAGTAGGAAGTGCCGACATACAGCCGGGTCATGGTAGTTGAATTTGTCAGGCTGTAAAAAAAAAGACCACAAAAAAGAATCAGCGGCAGCACGCTGAGAATTCGCTTTTGAGTTTTCAGCATCGGGCCAGGCTCTTTTTCAGGTTTCTGGGGGCTGCAATTAACGCAGATTTATCTTTCCGGATGGTGGATAGGCGCTATCGCATTATAGAAAAACACCTATTTCTATAAATTATGTCAAAATGGCGAACGGGTGTCAAGTTCAGGCTGGATAGGCAAAAACAAAATTACTGCTTATATTATGTTGACTGTCGGTTGATGACGAATGAGAAATGTTCAGTTTGATTCATACCTGAAAATTTCACAGGCATTGCTTTTGACTGGACTGGTAGCGGCCATCGGGATCCTGTGCTGGGTTCCGCCGGTCAGTCGCGACGCCCTTACCCACCATCTTGCCGTGCCCAAGCTATACTTGCAGCATGGTGGCATTTATGAAATCCCTGCCGTCGTATTTTCCTATTACCCTATGAATCTGGATCTGCTATACATGATTCCCCTGTCCTTAGGAAATGATATCGCACCCAAATTCATCCATTTTTTTTTCGCCCTTCTTTCAGCAGGGCTCATATACAGTTATTTAAAAAAAAGGATGGGAATCCCATGGGGCCTTTGCGGGGCGCTTTTTTTTCTTTCGCTGCCGATTGTCGTCAAACTCTCCATTACGGTATACGTCGATCTGGGGCTGGTTTTTTTTTCGACGGCTTCCATTATGTGCCTGTTGAAATGGATTGAACTTCGTTTTGCGTTGAGGTGGTTGGTTTTCGCGGCGCTTTTCTGCGGCCTGGCGCTCGGCACCAAATACAACGGACTGATCGTGCTTTTTTTATTAACCATTTTCGTGCCTTTTATTTATGTCAACCGAAAAAAGCACTGCAACGGCGATGAAGAAAAAATTGGGCGCCGGGATTCAACCAGAATGCAATTGAAAGGTGTTGGGATGGCGGTGTTTTTCTGCTTTATGGCCCTGCTCGTATTTTCGCCCTGGATGATACGCAATTACATCTGGCAGTCGAATCCCGTCTATCCACTCTATAACAGCTGGTTCCATTCGACTACTGATAGGCAAAATGCTGCGGTTTCAACGCCTCATGAAAATAAATCTTTTGAGACGCGGGAGATTGTCGCTAGAAAATCATCCGGGGGGTGGAGCACTTTTGCTGTCCGGAAGGTATTATTCCATGAGAGCTGGTGGGAGATCATGCTGATACCCTTGCGGATTTTCTTCCAGGGCCAGGATGACAACCCCAGATACTTTGATGGCAAACTCAATCCCTTTTTGTTTTTTTTGCCACTGTTTGCCTTCTGGCCTTCAAAATTTCAACCGACCGGCATAAAGACCGAGAAAAAAATCTGGGCTGTTTTCGCTGTTTTATTTCTTTTATACGCTTTTTCCCAGAGTGCCATCCGGATTCGATACATTGCCCCCATTATTCCGCCATTGGTCATTCTGGCCGTATATGGTTTGAAAAATATCATGGACATGGGGGCCAGTAGACAGAACAGCGTAGCGGCATACCTGTTGCGGGGAGTGGGGATTTCAGCGGCCGTCGCAATGCTGGTCATCAACGGCGAATATATCTATCAGCAGTTTAATTATGTCCGTCCGATTCCGTACATTACCGGCCAGATCAGCCGGGATGCCTATATTGCCCGCTACCGCACTGAATACCCGGTTATCCAGTATGCCAATCAACACCTGCGAAATGATGCGCGGATTCTTGCAGTCTTTCTGGGCAATCGGCGTTATTACAGCGATCGGGATATTGTTTTCGGCAATGCGTTGTTGCGGAAATTGATTCACGAAGCGGATTCGGCCCATCGGATTAGCCGCGAGTTGAAGAAAAAGGGCCTTAATCACATCCTGGTGAGATATGATCTTTTTAGCCGCTGGTCTGCCTCTCAATTTCACGATAGAGAAAGACAGCGCATCAGAGACCTGTTCAGTCGCCACGCAAAGCTTGTCATTGAAAACGGAGGGTACGGCTTATTCGAACTTAAATAGATTCCCTTATATTCTTACGGAAACATTATTTTGTTTTTTCCTGGTGTTGGGGGCATTGTTGGCAGCGTTCGGATGTGGGATGGCGCCTTAAACACTCACAACACGGGACATCGAGTTGTTAAGGCCGAACGATGATTTCCCAGTTTTGATACCCGTTGATAATCGCTTGGCGCGATTTTTCAGGGGAGGGATCAATTTTATAGGTCATGAGCGCCTTGTCATATTGACCGGTTTTAGCATACGCCATCGCCAGCTTTCTGATGGCAGGCAAACATCGCGGATTGCCAGCCAGCAAGATTTGGAGGTTCTCGATGACCGTGTCAGGCTTTTTGCCATCCATGGATTCACTTTTATCACAGTTCAGCTTCTCCGCTGCGGGACCGCGTTCCGGCTGAATGGAGAACGAAGATAGCAGTCGGATGACCTCTGACAGATGGGCCACTGCCTGCTTTGGGCGATTGCAGGCTGCCATGGCGATGCCGAGGTTAAAATGAGCTTCTATCTTGTCCGGTTTGATTTCCAACGCTCTTGAAAAACAGGTGATCGCCGCCTCAAATTGTCCCTGGAGTGCAAAAGCGCGGCCTAGATTATTCTGCAGGGTGGCCTTATCGGGCCTGATCTGCACGGCCCGGGAAAAATGAAAGAGGGCCTCATCCATTTTTCCTCGGCCAGCGTAAACATGGCCGAGTCCATAATGAGCGAAAAAGTTGTTTTCTGTCACCTGCAGGGCATGTTCGAGCAAACGCTCGCTGTTGGTCCAATATTTCAACTGCATCCTCGTAACCGAGAAAAGGGCTGCAATGCCCAGGATGGCGCCAAAGCCCATGATAATTCTTTTGAAGGGAACCTGTGATAAGATTTCCGGAATTCCCCAGGCGATAATGATGAACAGCCCGATCAAAGGGATGTAGGTGTAGCGATCCGCCATGGTGAAGTCGCCGATTTTTATTAAACCGATCACCGGAGCCAGGGTGCCCAGATACCACAACCAGCCGGTGATGAAAAAAGGATAGCGTTTGGCCTTCAAAATGGCGGCAATAGAGATTGATGCCAGTATCAGCAAGGCCGCCATGGGTTTCCATAATGTCAATTTATCGGGAAACGGGTAGAAGACCGCCAGGTCTTGCGGCCACAGCATTTTTTGGATGTAACCCAGGTAAGACCAGAGCGCATTTGCAAGGCGGGCGGGAACCGGAAATTCATCCACTGTTGCCACGGCTCCGCTCCTGTATTGGACCGCATACGCCATGGCCGCCGCCGCCGCCGCCATGGCGAACAGGGGTAGTTTTTCCACTACCAAGTGCAAAGCCGAATTATAGGCGGATTTGCCGGTTGCCTTGGAAGTTAAACGACCAAGGGGCCAGTAATCCATCAACAGTAGAACAAAGGGCAAGGTCACCAGCATGGGTTTGGCCATCAGACCGATTACGAAAGTCAGGCATACCGCCAGGTAGCGGCGCCATTCCGGTCGTCGCACGTAGCCGGTGTAAATCCACAGCGTCAACAACCCGAAAAACGTGCTTAAAACATCTTTGCGCTCCGCAATCCAGGCCACTGATTCTACATGCAACGGATGCAGTGCGAACAGAGCCGCCCCAAAGCCGCTTTGCCAGACGGCACCGGTTGCTTTGCGAAACAGGAGAAATACCAGCAGCGTATTGAGCACATGCAAAAGCAGGTTGGTAAATAGATACCCCCGGGGAGTTACCCCGAAGAACTGGGTGTCCAACATGTAAGACAGCCAGGTTGCCGGGTGCCAGAATTCGGCCCTGGTGGTGGTAAAGGCCCAGCGGATATTTTCCAGAGTGAGGCCGGACTGAACCTTTGTATTGTCAGTCACATAAGCAGGATCGTCGATGATCAGAAAGTGATGTCCGCCAAGCCCTTGGTAAGCCAGCAGGGTGATCAGGACCAAAAGCAGGCAGATGGGCAGATTTGTTTTACGAACAGATGCCATTGACTCGGAGTATACGATAAGCAGTATGTTTTATTGCCTTTAGTACTAGACTACCATAAAATAAAAAAAAGTGTTGAATTAATATGTACGTATTCACTTGACATGAAAGTGATTTATTTCTTATAATTTCAAAGAGTAATAAAAAATGGACCAATTTTTTCCATGAATTGGCAATCCAAACCTTAATGTCGAGATAAAACTACCACACCGGGTATCCGGCAAGTTTAAAGGCAAATCCCATCTATGAACAATGCGAAGGTTTCCGTCATTCTGCCGGCCTATAACGAGGCCGATATCATTGGAGATGTTGTTTCCAATATTCGGAGTCTGTACCCTGATTTTGAGATCATCGTGATTAACGATGGATCCACCGATGATACAGCCGCCAGGGCCCAAGCAGCGGGAGCCATCGTATACAGCCATCCGTACAACATCGGCAACGGAGCAGCCATAAAAAGCGGCATCCGTGTGGCGACCGGAGATATCCTGGTTTTCATGGACAGCGATGGCCAGCACAATCCTGCAGATCTTGCTGAATTGCTCCAATATATCCCCGAATATGACATGGTCGTCGGGGCCCGTTCAATGGGAGAGCAGGCATCCTTTGGCAGGGCCCTTGGCAACAAAATTTATAACTGGTTTGCCTCTTATGTTGCAAAGTTTGCAATTAAAGATCTTACCTCCGGATTTCGCGCGGTTAAAGCCAAGGTGGTCCGAAATTTTTTGTATTTATTGCCCAACACGTACTCCTATCCGACCACCCTGACCCTAGGCGTTCTGAGAACCGGCCTGAGCCTGAAATATGTTCCCATTAAAATCCAACAACGGAAGACAGGCAAAAGCAACATTAAAATACTGGGCGACGGGGTGCGTTTTTTCATGATTATTACCCGTATCTGCACCCTCTATTCACCCATGCGGGTGTTTTTGCCGGTCAGTTTCGGGCTGTTTCTGCTTGGATTGCTTAATTATGCCTATACGTATATGACCCAAGGTCGCTTCACCAACATGAGTGTTTTTCTGTTTGTTACAGCGATTATCGTTTTCATGATGAGCCTGATTTCCGAACAAATCTGTCAGATGCGCTTTGAAAGAAGAGGAGCTGATCGAACGATTATAAAATCAGAATCTGCAAAATCCGATTCTCCAAGAGGGTAGAAACGGTTCCAAAGCCTCGGAACACTATCTGAGCCCCTGCTGAAAAAATTGAACTTTTGGACTGCAATGTTTAAGGATAAAAAAGTTGTTGTTGTGATGCCGGCTTATAACGCCGCCCGGACTTTGGGTAAAACATATGATGAGGTCGTTGCCCAGGACTATGTGGATCAGGTAATTGTGGTAGATGACAAGAGCCAGGATGCCACGGCATCGATTGCCAGCAAACTGCCCAATACGCTGGTGTATATCCATGAAAAGAACATGGGTTACGGAGCCAATCAAAAAACATGTTACCGGCTGGCCCTTGATGCCGGTGGGGATATCATCATCATGGTGCACCCCGATTATCAGTATACCCCGAAATTGATCCCGGCCATGGTCTCGATGATCGGAAACGGTCTGTATGAATGCGTGCTGGGTTCCAGAATTCTCGGGGGCTATGCTTTAAAAGGCGGGATGCCCATCTGGAAATACGTGGCCAACCGGTTTCTCACCTTAACTGAAAATGTTTTACTAGGGGCTAAATTGTCCGAATATCATACCGGTTATCGTGCTTTCTCGCGCAAACTTATGGAACGTCTGCCGCTTGACAAAAATTCAAACGACTTTGTTTTTGACAACCAGATGCTGGCCCAAATCATATGGTTCGGCTATACGGTTGCTGAGGTGAGCTGCCCGACCAAATATTTTGCTGAAGCCTCTTCGCTTAACCTTGCGCGCAGTATAAAGTATGGATTAGGGTGCCTGGGCACGTCGTTTAAATTTTTTGCAGCAAAGAAAAGTCTCATTTCATCCACGCAATTTCCGAAATATTAACCTGCCAAAATATGAATACCACGAACAAATCTGCAAAATGTGTCTTAGTCACCGGGGGTGCCGGATACATCGGATCCCATGCCTGCAAAGCGCTTGAAGCAGCCGGTTATAGTCCGGTAACCTACGACAACTTCCGTTACGGACACCGGCAGGCCGTCAGGTGGGGGCCTCTGGAAGAGGGCGATATCGGCGATCGCGAGCGCCTGGAAACGGTAATCCGCAAATACGATCCTGCAGCCGTGATGCATTTCGCGGCCTATGCTTATGTAGGCGAATCTGTCGAAAATCCGGCAAAATATTACCGCAACAACGTGGCTGGCAGCCTGACCCTGCTGGAGTCCATGAAAAACTGCGGGGTGGATAAAATCATTTTTTCCAGCACCTGTGCGACTTACGGTATGCCCGAGCAGATACCAATCGTAGAGGATCATCCCCAAAATCCGATTAATCCATACGGTCGCAGCAAACTGATGATCGAATGGATGCTGCAGGATTTTGCGAAAGCTTATGGCATAAACTTTGTGTCCCTGCGGTATTTCAATGCCGCCGGGGCGGACCCTGATGGCGAAATCGGAGAAGCGCACGATCCGGAAACCCATCTGATTCCCCTGGTTCTGGATGTCGCCCTTGGAAAACGAGCGCACCTTGATGTTTTTGGAACCGATTACGACACCGCAGATGGCACCTGCATCCGCGACTATATTCATGTTACAGATCTTGCCAATGCGCACGTGATGGCCCTGGAATACCTTTTTCATGATAAACAAAGCACTGCCTTCAACCTTGGAAACGGCCATGGATTTTCGGTTCGCGAGGTCATCGAGACCGCCGGGAAAGTCACCGGCCGGGCGATCACCTGCCGTGAAGCCGACCGCAGAGCAGGAGACCCCCCGGTTCTAATTGGAAGCTCAGAGAAGATAAAGCGAATACTGGGCTGGCAGCCGTTATTTAAGAGGCTTCAGGATATCATCACAACCGCCTGGCAATGGCATCAAAAAATTATCGATCCGGGCCAACAGCGCTGATGAAGCAAAAGATTCTGTTTATTTCACGAAATTATCCTCCCAAGATCGGGGGGCTCGAAACTTATAGCTATAACCTTATCAAAGAATTTGAGCAGCATCATATCGTTCATAAGATTGTCCTTTCCAGGTCCAATATTCACCTGCTGTGGTTTTTACCATTTTGCCTGCTCGCCGGCGCTGCAACGGCCCGGAGGCATTCCATCGGGCATATTCATCTTTGTGACGGACTGCTGTCTCCGATTGGTGTTATGCTCAAGTCCCTCACGGGGGCACGCATCTCGGCCAGTATCCACGGACTTGACATTACCTACCGCAATGGCTTTTATCAGCTGCTGATGCCTCGCTGCGCCGCCCGCCTTGACAGGATTATCTGTGTAAGCCACGCCACCTGCAGCGAGTGCCGACGCCGGGGGGTGCCGGATCACAAAATCGTTGTCATTCCCAATGGCATCAGACCTGATGCACTCTACCTGAACCAGTCCAGAGAGCTCCTGCTACGGCGCCTGGAGCCGATTATCGGAAGTCCAATGCGGGAAAAAAAAATACTTTTGACCATCGGGCGCCTGGTTAAACGCAAAGGGGTAACCTGGTTTATGGATGCTGTCATGACGCAGCTGGGTCCGGACTATATTTACATAATTGCCGGCGAAGGACCTGAGCTTGAACCCATCCGGCAGCGGATAAGGCGGCATCAATGGAAGCAGCGGGTTTTTGCGCTTGGGCGGGTATCCGATGAAACCCGCAAAATTCTTTACAATGCCGCCGATATTTTTGTGATGCCCAACGTTACCGTGGACGGCGACGTGGAAGGCTTCGGCATCGTCATCGTTGAAGCCGGAAGCTGCGGGCTGCCGGTTGTCGCCAGCAATCTGCAGGGAATCAGGGACGCCGTTGTCGAAAACAAAAGTGGATACCTGGTCGAAGAAGGAGATGCCGGCGGATTTTGTGATCGAATTGTTCACATGGATTTAAAACGGCGGGACATCCGCGCCCAGATCAACAAGCAGTTTGACTGGGCACAAATTTATCATGTTTACCGAAAAGCAATATTCCATTAAGGCAAAAACAGCCGGCAGTATCGCCGGTCGCGGCTTGCGTCGCCGGCCAAGACCGGCTTTCGGCATCCCGAATTTGAAAACATGTATTCAGCAGCGGGAAAATGCGGATGGGCATTCTAGAAGATAAATACTTCGTGTTTATCGTCTCGGCCGGTCGCACCGGCACCAAGTTTCTGGGCGAACAACTGGGCCACATGATTGCCGGCGCGTTTTCAGTGCATGAACCCGATGTTCTGATGGATTTCAAGTTGAAGTCCCTGGATCAGCTGCGACTTTTTGGCTGGTATAATTTAATCTTCGGCAAGCTGATTGGAAAAACCGGCATCCGCAATTTGTCTCAGAATTACCTGGCGGGAAAATTATCTCTCTCGCAGCTCAAAACGGCCATCCTTGCTCACAGGGAAAAATTCTATCGCAGCCTTGACCAGGACCTGATTATCGAATCTTACAGCGGCTGGTACGGAGCCATACCGGCTATTCGCAGCCTTTATAAGCATTACAGGATTGTCGTCATTGTCCGGGACCCCCGGGACTGGGTGGTTTCCAACATGAACTGGGAGACCATGTACGGCAGAAGGGACTGGATAAGCCGGTTGAAACTGGGCCGCTTGAATCCTGCCATGCTAAATGACGAACAATACCGTGATCGGTGGCAGCACTTTACGCGGTTTCAAAAACTGTGCTGGGCATGGAGTGCGATATACGCAATCCTCCTAAGGGAAACGGCGGACGATCCCAACGCGATAATTGTCAAATTCGAAGATTTATTTCACAACGGACAAAAATATGAATATTTAGACAATCTGCTTGGCTTTATCACCGCGTTTGCCAGCAGGAGATTCGATTGGCGCACTGTGCAAGGCGTCCTGGAGAAAACAGCCAATCCCAATATTTCCAATGCATTTCCCGGGTGGCAAGACTGGAAGCCGGAGATGAAGGCGGATTTGGAGCGCTTGTGCGCCAATGTGGCTGAAAAATTTAATTATCCGGTTTAGCGCCGGGCAGCCCGGGTTCCGGTGCCTTAAAAATTTTCAGAATATATCGATGGCCATCTATTTCAAAAAAAGCAGGATATTCATCATTGCTGACCGTCCGCAATAAATTGAATTGTTCTTTTATGCTTTTGCGGATATCCAGTTTGCTGTCTTCAGGCGTTCGCTTTGGATAAAAGCTCGGTTTTCCTTTTTGCACCAGGGATTTTGGGGGGTATTCTTTTATAAAGCGCAGACAGAGTTCAATCGTCTTTTCGGCCTGCATTTTACGTATTTCATCGTGCAGCTCATATCCGTTGAGTCTGATATAGTCCCGTAAATATATGTTTCCTGCATCCGCTTTTTCAGTAGCTTCAAATAATATGACCGGGATAACATTTTTTCCTTCCAGAATTTGCCAGAAAAGGGGTGCCCAGCCTTTTCCGGCCGGCAAGTCACTTTCGTGAACCACCAGATTATGTCGATGCTTTCCGAGCTGCTCCTTTTCGATTATGCGATGATAGCTCAAAATAAAAACGATCTCAAAGCACTCGTCTATTTCCCGATGGTTGAAAAAAAGACCGGCACCAGCTATCTGCCTTTGCAGGTTCCTTGCATAGGGGACAAACCATTGATCAGGGGAAGTCAATATGGCAATTTTCATCACGGACTCCGGAAGCAACTAGGCTGTTGCCAAAATTGGTTTTGCGGTTATGATTTTTCTGGTTTCCTGGATTCCTATATTGAACAGCTGGTCGACAATCGACATCCACGGAATAAAATCGCCATTTATTTGCTTATATGTTGGAAAATTAAAATCATGATACAGGATAGAAATATGACGAAAGTTTTCCTTTTTTATGTAATTTCGCCCATTTGAACCCGAAATATAGCAATTTCCATTTAGCAGACGGGTGATATTTGCCAACAGTTTATCCCCCGAGCCGGTTGTTGCCAAGCTGGACGATCTGATAAAATGATACGGGATTTCCAGCAGATTGCAAAGATTGATTAACATCTGGATCATGGAAGCCGAAAAATCAGGATCATTGAGACCACTGAAAATATATGCCAGGATGTCAGGATCGTAAAAGGGGGCTTTTTTATAGTTGATCTCGATTTTATTTTTATGCTTATCAATCCAATCGGGGTCTTTTATCTTAAGTGCATGGATCAACGGTCTGCTGCTTTTCTTTAAAAGCGAGATGGACAGCCACGTTTCTCTTCCATTGACGAGCTTAATTTTATTCCTCTGTTCAAAGGCTCTGCGCTGGTGCTGGACAGTATCTAAGATAACGAATATATCGGTGATGGAGATCCTTTGAAGATAATTCAGGCCCGGCAGGTATCTTGGCTGACTAATGGCGACTCGCATTGAAAATCTCTTTCAGGGTTTCGGCATTCACAATTTTATCGATCAGATATTTTGGCAGGGGCTTATAATAGGCTCCTGCTGAAGTAAGCTTTACGCTTCGCTCCGACAAATATCTGCGGATGCCTTCATCGACAAGTTTTGGCAGCAGCGACAGCAACCGCTTTTCATTTTGCCGGTAACTTGTGTTGTAATCCAAATCGATGGACTTGGTTGCTAAAATATCGCCCCGGTCAATGCTTTCAGTCATTACATGAACTGTAACGCCCGCTTTGGCCTCCCGGTTCAGAATTGCCTGGGGCAATGGATGTCTTCCGCGGTAATCCGGTAAAATACCGGGATGGACATTGATGGTGGCATATCTTGGGAAATGAATAATCTCTTTATTAAAAATAATTCCAAAAGATCCCACTAGAAAGAAATCCGGTTGTTTTTTTCCAATGGCGGGCAACAGGGCAATAATCTCATCGCTTGTTTCCACCCGCTTGTAAGTTATATTATTATCCCGGCAAAAGCGGACAATCCGATCATTTTCCTTGTTTCTTTCAAAAATCACATAAACAAGTCTATGGTTTTTTGAAATCCCCTGGACGCATTCAAAAAAATTTCCAAAATACGCAATTTTTTTCATATCATATCCCAGGTCAGCCACTCATCATACTCGGCATCTCTTTTCAGGATTCTGCCAACAACCAGATTAATGAATTCGGGCTTTATTCCGAATCCCGGCCGTTTAACGATCAAGTCTTCCCGGTTAAGCACATGGCCTTTTTTCAGTGATCTCTTCAATATAATGCTTCTTCTGAGTTGGAAATTTTCTTTCTCCTCATATCGCGGACCGTTTTTCATACCATCGCCAAATGCGTTTTCAATATCGCGGATTTTTCTTACCATTTCCTCTAGCTCATGGGGCTCAATGGCAAAACCGTGATCAGGACCATCCAAGGTGCGGTCCAGGGTGAAATGTTTTTCAATGACCTTGGCTCCCATGGCAATTGCACTCAAAGCGACATGATCGCCAAATGTGTGGTCGGAATAGCCCACTACGCAATTGAAAGCCATTTTCATGGTTTGCATGGCCCTTAAGTTGGAAAGGCGAGGTGGGGCTGGGTATACTGACGTACATTGCAGCAGGACAATATCATTGTTTTTTTCCTGCCTGCAGATATTGACAGCCGTTTCAATCTCAGCCATTGTCGCCAGCCCGGTTGAGAGAAAAACGGCCAGTCCGGTTTTTGCCATATATCTTATGAGCACTACATCCGTAAGATCAAAGGAAGCTACCTTTAAAGCTCCCGTCTCTAATTCAGCCAACTGATCAACCGCCTCAAGATCACAGGGCGAAGATAAAAAGTCAATTCCTATCCCATCGCAGTGCTCTTTCAGTGGCAACAGCCAATCTCGGTTAAGCTCCAAGCTTTTTATGAGTTCATAAATATCACTGTCATAAGAGGATAAACGGGGAGTCCGAATGGAGTAATCATGCTCGGCCTTGAATATTTGAAATTTCGCCGCGTCGGCCCCGGCCTCTTTTGCCTTTTCGATAAGTTCGACGGCCATTTCGAAGCGTTGATTGTGGTTACTTCCGATCTCCGCAACGATGTACACGGGATGCTTGTCACCAATATGTCGATTTCCAATGGTTACCTGCATTTTTCCCTCGCAGCTTTGTTATCTGGCATGCTCCAGAACCATCTGGTCAAAAACCAGCTTGTATTCCGTGAGCATGCGTTCAAGAGAAAATTTTTTTTCCGCCTGTGCCCGGTTGTAGGCCCCCATTTCACGGCGCAGTTGCGGCGATCCGGCCAAAAGGTTCAGTTTTTCAGCAAAAGCCTGCACATCACCGACCGGACATAGAAATCCTCCCCGGCCGTCATCGAGCAGTTCCGGTATGGCCGAGCAATCACTGGCCACCACCGGAAGTCCGCATGCCATGGCTTCGGCGATTGACAACCCAAAACCTTCACGCACGGTCGGCATTAGCAAAATATCCATTTCCCGGTAGAGTTGCGGCATTTTATCAAAATCAACAGCGCCCACCGAGCGCAACTTTTCATTTTGCGGCAAATCATGCCGAGTGCGCAACCCCCGCGTATAATAAATACGGCAACCCGCGTTCAATTTTTTCGATATCGCCGGCAGCCATTGAGCCCCCTTACGGCGCGTGAGATTGCCGGAAAAAAATATTCGTATTTCGTTATTGTCCTGGGACTTGGCCGGTTTTGGAATAAATCTGTTGGTATCAACTCCATTATAGATAACTTTGATCGGAACGTCTATCAGCAAATCTTTTTTTGCCAGATCAGCGATATAATCGCTGACAGCCGTAATAACTGAGGCTTTTTGGACCGCGCAACGGGTCAAACGGCGTTGGATATATTGATGATGCATTCGCTGCCAGGGAGAGCAGAAAGGTTGCATCCAGTGGTCCAACACATAGTTGTGAAAGGTGATAATCATCGGTGTTGAGGGCCGGAAAAAGAAAGCCGCATAGGTTGCTGCCGTGTGTATCAATGCCGCCTGTTTGCGCGCAACAATCAATGGCAATAAAAAAGGCATCAAGGTCAAGCGGGAATCGTAAGGGATCACCCGGTAGCCTGCAAGACGTTGCTCCAGGAGTTTATGGAGAACGAAGGCACCATTTCCCCGGCTCATCGGGCTGATGATTTTCATTGTTCAATCACCCTGCGGTTCTTGAATTTACTGTTATAATTGCAAGTCAATAAGATAATGGCTTCGCACAATGCATGACTTGAATCATTTTCTTCCAGAACCATGGCGCAAAATTTTTTCATAGAAAAAGCCATAAATTCCCGACCCCAAAGAAACCAAATAAAGGACAAAAAAACTGGCTGCCCGGATTGGATTTTTAACTAACAGGGGCTTGAGTTTATTCCTGGAACCTTTAAGCCCTGTTCCGGAGCTGCCGTTTTTTTTGTTTTGTATGGCCGCAGTACGCCCCAACTTGAAATAGCGCTTGATGTATTCGAAAAACGAAAGCGGATGAACATGATAAGCTATGGCATTTTTGTTGTAATACAGCTTCATGCCGGCATCTGTCAGCCTTTTTCCCAATTCAATGTCTTCACCTGCGGCAAAGGGATAGTCTTCATCGAACAGTCCGTTTTTGAGCAAAAATTTTTTTTTCAGGGATACGTTGCAGGTATAGAAATACTGATATCTAATCACTTCCATGTGAGAAAGGTTTTGAAATGCCATCTGCTTGCGGTTCAACCAGGACTGGATTAAGGACGACTCGAGTCCGGAATCCATCACCATTGGGCAGAATCCCAAAACAGCTGCATGCAACTGGGGGTGCAAAGCGGTATGAAAGTTCAGATGTTCGCATAGCAAGTCCGGATAAGCAAGTATATCATCTCCAAGAAAAAGTATGACATCGCCGCGCGCGTTTCGGATGCCGATGTTCCTGGCCGCTGCAGGCCCCCTGTTACGCTGAAAAAAATATTGGGTCGTGATTTTATCCAGACGCGCAAATTGCTCAACAACCCCTGCGGTATCATCAGACGAACCGTCATCAATGATAATTATTTCAATTCTTTTCAAGTTTACATTGAGTTGAGATTCCAGAGCGGCAAAAACGCGCTTTAACGATTCGCAGCGATTATAGGTGGGGATTACGATGGAAATATCAAAATGCGGCACACCCCCGACTTCATCGTGCATAAGCGCTTGTTTCGATGCTGTGTTCGGAAGAGATGCTTTACACATGCCTGAGCCCCGCGTGTGTTGCTGCCTGTTTATTGGATCAAAGAATACTGCTTGCTTGTATTCTTGGTTTGCAAAATAAAGTCGACTACCGCAGACAACGCGGCCGGCGGGTTGTCAGTCAAGTCCATCAGATTGTTGATCACCAAATTGATTTTTGACGATTTTTCCTGCTGTATGATTGGCGAAAAGTCAAGCATGTATTTTTTAAAAAACAGATAAGCGTAGCGTCGGGCGATAGATACATCGACGGTTTTATTCGAATTTTTATTTTCCAACTGGGCTGCCAGTTCTTTAAAATATTCGCTCTGCGATTTGGTATCGATGGTAAAGCCCTTCCCGCGATAGTGCGTTTGGCCAGCTACCTGGACTGGCTTGCCCATTAAAGCTGCCTCCAGACCGATGGTGGAGGAATAGGTAAGCACAAGATCCGCCAGTTCGATCAATCGATAGGAACTGATTTCACTTTGGGGCAAAACAATCGTGATGTTTTCCGGCAGGTCAGGAAAAACGCTTTGAATGAAGTCAGCCGTTCGTTCTTCTGTTTCCCGTCCTTTTAACTGGATTTCTGCAGGGTGCACCCGCACAACGAGTTGGTATTCCGGCCTTTGAATAAAGAAGGAAATGGTTCGGTGTATCCAGTCGAAAAGACCGTCAAAGATTCCGTCGCGTTCCTGCACGGCGCTGTCCCAGACGATATTGCTGAAGGCAACGGCAATTTTGTTTTGATTTTCTAAGTGCAACAGCTTTTTAATCGCCGACACCCGGTCCTCTATTTTGGGCCAGTACTGTATGACAGACCGTCTTCCAACCCGCCTGTCCGCTATGTAAAGATCAAGCCACTTGCCTTCTTGCGCTGACAATGGTTTTTCCCGTGCCGTTGACCAGTGTTCCGACAGGTCATAGTAGCAGGCTATTTTATTGCGCGCGAAAACAAAAGAATTTTTCATAAATCCGTTTTCGTAAGTAATCGTTGGAATCGCAAATCGCTGCGCCCAGCTTCGAACGATGCGTTCTTCAAAAAACAATCCATTGAGCAGAAAGATAACATCCGGTTTTGTGGTTTCAAGCAGTTTTTTGATCCCCTCGGAAACAAGGATTGCACTGATGATAAATTTTCTGTAAATGTCTAAACTCTGCTGGTTTGCCATAATGTTGTTGCCAGCTAAAAACCACCGGGTCGATATGCGCACCAGCCTTCCGATGGGCACATTGTCATAGGAGAAGTTTTCCAGTTCCTCATCAGCCATGCCTGCTACTCGATTTTCAGCTGCGGCTGATTTGTTTTCGGGTAAAAGAGAGGGAAGGGAATAATTAGGAAATCCGCTGTGATGAAACAGCCTTTGCTGGTGCTGCATGCAGTCGTCGCATGGCATCCGCAGGCCTTTGTGAAGGCTTTGGATATTGCAAATCGGCAGCCGCCCTTCGCAATTTGAAAAGAAGCATCTGGCCCCTTTGAAGGACAGGGCGATGGCAATGATATGTTCGAAAATAGCATGTATGTTCCAATATCGGGGGGTGTAAAACAATATGTTCGGTGAGCCGCAGGGTTGGTAAATTTCCCCCGCAAATCGATCGCAAAGCTCCAGCAGCTGGAAATATGCCCATTGAGGAATCTGCGGCATTTTCAGCCTAAAGCGACGCAAGGTGCTTTCAACAGCAAATGCGGCCGGGCCGAGGATCGCGTGTGCCCGAGGGTTGCTTTCAAGAAAAGATCTAACCGATTTTAAAAATTTTTTTTGCTCGAGCATAGTATCCACCGAAACTTGTTTGAAATAGTTGCCTTGATTTCTTTAATGCCGTCAGTTCGTCACGGTTGAAAAAGCCTGTGGCCAACAAAAACAGCGGAAAACCGGCAACCAGTATTGCCTTCAGTAAAAATGCGGCCAGGGTTGCATAAGAGGAAAGATTCCAGAGAATAAAGCTGATGGCCACCAGCCCCACGGTCATATGAAACAGACGTCTGGTTTCATATTTTAATGGAAAACATTTTTGGGCATAAAAATACATGATGGCCGCCTGGAGGGCAAAAGCAATGAATGTCGTGCAGGCGGCGGCTACATAACCATAACGGGGGATAAAGATAAAATTTAAGATAACATTGATTCCCAGGGCGATCATGGTGATCACGGATAATAGCTTTAAATTTTTTGAGTAATAAACGGCCATGACAAAAACGAAGTAAAATCCGCGGGCGAAAAATCCAAATACGACCCAGGGAATAACCCGATAGGCTGAATGAAAAGCCTTGTCAGCAGCAATTAACAGGAGGATGTCGCTGCTAAACCCGATCAAGGCCGTTGCTCCCCAGGCCAGGAAAAATAAATAATAGGTCGCCACGCGGGGCAATAGATTCTGTGCATCCTGTGGATTGGCCGCAGTGCGGTAATAAAAAGGGCTGATAGCGTTGGTGGCTGAAAAAGCCACAATTTGAAGAATTGAGGCCAGTTGGTATCCCAATCCGTAGATACCGATATCTTTCAGTGAGACATAGCGTTCCAGGATGAAGCGGTCGGACAGGTTTAATGCCCAAAGAGACAGCAGGTGGGGGATGAGGGGCAGGGCAAAGGCCAGCGCACTTTTTATGTGGTTGAAATGAATGCCCCAGTTAATATTTTTAAAAATAATGGCGCCACAAGGGATGGCTAAAAGCAAAACTCCCAGCAAACCGCCCTTCAGGCTTCCCAGGGCCCCTTCTTTTTTCACAGCCACGAAATAAATGATCAGCCCACTGGTAACAAGCGCCAGAGATAAGTTTAAAACAGCGAACTGCCACACCTTTTCCTTTACACGAAACAGGGCCCTGGGCAGCAGAATTGTTGCATTTGTGAGCAATACCGTGAAAAGGGCCAGCCGCAAATAGGGTTTGTAGCCGATACTGTGAAAACCCAAGGTATTGTATGTCGAGCCGAACCGATCAATGGCCAGGCTGGAAATTAACAGAAAAAGGACTAGAAAAATCCAGGCTGATCCGTAAAAACCGCTTTTTTCCTCTTCTGTTTTAAAATCAAAGTAAAAACGGTTAAAAGCAGCTTCAAAAGATTGCAGGTAAATAATGCTCAAAACACCTGCAAAGGCCGTCGTTATGCTTAGAATTCCATAATCGGCCGGAGTCAGAAAAATTGTGTACAGGGGGATAAGGATAAAAGCCAGACCCCTTTGAAGAACATCGGCCACGATGTACAAACCGGCCTGATAGGTTAGCGTTCCCAGTCTTGAATCCATTTTGCAATTATTGGAAATCCCTGATAAGCTCAAACGCCTCGGCAGCCTGCATGCCCGCCACGCTGCCCCATCTTCTGGCAGCGGCCCTGAGAGCTTCCGCAGAGCGGGGATGTGGAAAAGGCCGTGCTTCGGACTCGTATAATTCCATGGCCCTGGTTTTCACATTCAGAAATGAGCTGATATCAATAAAGGTATTCGGTGCAAAAGAGGGCGATAGTTTATTAAAAGACCAATCGGTGGAAGATGGGGTTTCAAATGTATAGACGGTTTTGACCGGGTTGCCGGCAACTGGACGGGTTGCCGTAAGGACCGCACGGTTAACCACTGAATGATCAACATTGAGATCGCCGCCATGGTGAGTGAAGATCATCCGGGGCTTTACGTCTGCAATAATTTGTTCCACCTTTTTAATCACTTCCAGCAGTGCAACTGTATCAAAACGATTGTCCGGAAAATTATATAGATGAATGCTCGTGGCTCCAAGCATTTTACCTGCTTCACGACTCGCCGCGCGTATCTTTTTGATCAGAGCCTGGGGAGCTTCACCGGGTTTTGAAAAACGCGAGGTAATGCCTTCGCCTAAAATTGCGATCGTGATCTCATGCCCCTGCCGGGACATCTTCGCAATCGTGCCCCCACAGCCCAAAACTTCATCATCTGGATGAGCGGCAATTATTAGGGTTCGCATCAGGCCTCCATGTCTTTAAAATTATTTTTTTGCCGATTTTTGCTTTCAACCTCACCCGGCAGCGGATAATAAAGTCTTGGCCACGCGTATAGCGCCTTTGCCGTCCATAATTGACTCGGACCGCTCAACCATTTTTCTTCTTGCCGAGTTAGAGCCCATCACCCGATACAGAACTTGGGCAATGTTTTTTGGTGCTACATGGTCGCAATGTCCCAAGTTCACAACAATTTTTTTTTCTGATAGTTTTTCCAAAGTCAAACGCTGGTTTTCAGCCGTCATCACTGTTAAACTTGGAAGCTTCATAAAGAGCAGTTCCAGACAGGTGCTGCCCCCGGCGGTGATGGCCACGTCCGCCCACGCCATGAGCTCCGGCATGTTATCGGCATTTCGCAGGATTTCAATTGCATGGGTTGAATTGTTGCCGGCGCTTTTTAACAAATCCAAATACGGATAGGAGGCCCCCACAACAGCTTTGACTTCAAGTTCGGCCGTCGGCAGCCAGTTCACCGCCTGCAGCGCTTTTAAGGTTACATTGTTCGGATCACTGCCCCCGAAGCTGATGAGCAATTTTCTGGCAACGTCCGGTATCTTGCGTTCGAATTTTGTCCAAGCCATAAACTCCTTCCGAAGCAAACCATAGCGTGGCCCGAGAAGAAGCTTTGTCGGCAATGGGCAGACATATTCCATTTGGCGGGCAGCAATGTTTTGATTCAACAGAAAATCTGCAAAATACTTATCCAGGTGGGCGGTATCATCAATGACCAGCAACGGATGTCCCGACTCCTTGATTCTGCGCTGATAGCGATCGTCAAAGTGATACCCATCGATAACCGAGCAAGCCACCGAATGCTGTTTTAAAATATTTGTTGTTGTCTCCAGGTCCGATTTATCGGGATATGCTCGCTGAAGCGCTACCACTTCCATGCCGCCGGCTCTTAGTCGACCCGTTAATTTTTTGTTATCGCAGGCGGTTATAAAAATGGTGATGCCTCCATTGGCATTCCAGGCTTGTGCCAGAGCCATGCAGCGCATAAGATGACCGCTGCCGATGTCAGCGTTGGCGTCCGCTCTAATTATCAATTTGGGAATCATAGCTGCCATTGGTCATCCATGGATCGATACATTCTTTCTGCCCGATCCCAATCATCCAGGGTATCGATATCCTGCACGAGATAGCCGGGAAGTACAATCGGGATGCTGTTCGAAGAAAAAAGCTTTTTCTCTTTAAGAAATTTTTTTGTAACCCCCCAGTAAAACTGCCCGGCATCATGATAAGCCGGAGGGAGATCATTGGACCTGGAATTTTCGTATTGCGGCCAGATCATTTTAATGCGGCCGTCGTCTTTTATCTTTAAGGCTCTAAATACCGGATATGAAAACAAAGTCACAGCGAAACATGTTGTGGCATCCTTTGATTTTAGAAGGTCGAGTCCTTTTTTTAGATATTCCGGTTTTAAAAAAGGCGCTGTTGCGTAAATGCAACAAAAATATTCAGGAACCTTATCCTGCTCGGCCAACCAGTTGAGGGCATGCACGATAACCGGCGCAGTTGCGGTAAAATCATCGGAAAGTTTGGCAGGACGTTTGAACGGCACTTCGGCACCATAGGTTCTTGCCGTCTTCGCAATATCATCCGAATCGGTTGAAACGATAACCCGGCTGAATAAGTTGGATGCTTTGGCAGCCAGGATGGAATAGGCAATAATCGGCTTGCCTGCGAACAGCCGGATATTTTTTTTGCTGATTCTTTTGCTTCCGCCGCGGGCGGGGATGATGGCAACGTTGTTCATAATTGTATATAAATTTGCACCGGCTATACTACCCAATAGTACAGGCCACTAGATGCTCAATGACGTAGTCAACATCTGCATCGGTCATGGCGGGATGGATCGGGAGCGAAATGATCTGCTCATAGGCGCTTTCCGCGGTCGGACACATCCCCGGGCCGGTGGCGAAGTTGTTCCTGTAGAAGGGATGTAAATGTACCGGTATGTAATGAACATTGACGCCAATTCCATCGGTCCTCATGGCTTTAAAAACTTTTGCCCTCGTTGTGCCCAGCTGCTTAAAATCGAGTCTGACCACATACAGGTGCCAGGCATGGCGAATATTGTTGCTGCAGCTAAGCGGTAGAATTTCCGGGATATCTGAAAAAACACCGGTATATCTGCGAGCGATTTCATTCCTGCGCTCCAGGAAGCTCGGCAGTTTCTTTAATTGGGAGGTCCCCAGGGCACACTGCATATCCGTGATCCGGTAATTGTATCCCAAGTCTGTCATCTCATAATACCAGGATTGACGGGCTTCACGTTGTTGGAAATCCATTGCTATTCCATGGTTGCGGAAGCGGATGAGGCGCCGGAAACAATCTTCGCGATCAGTTACCACCATGCCGCCTTCTCCGGTGGTTATGTGCTTTACCGGATGAAAGCTGAACACGGTCATATCGCTCAGGCTGCCGATCCTGTTCCCCTTGTATTCAGCGCCCAGCGCATGGCAAGCATCACTGACCCATGCAATACCATGCTTTTCCGCGATCTGATTGAGCGCATCATAATCGCAGGGGTGGCCGGCAAAATCCACGCTGATAATCGCTTTGGTCCTCGAGGTTACCAGCCGTTCGACACCGTCCGGATCGATAAGCAGGGTATCGGCATTTACATCTGCAAAAACAGGGGTTGCGCCCTGGTAGACGACGCAGTTGGCGCTGGCGGCAAAAGTCATCGCAGGAACAATGACCTCGTCGCCAGCGGTCACGCCCAACGCGTTCATAGCACCATGCAGGGCGGCGGTTCCACTGGAAACAGCGGTCGCAAAGCGCGTGCCGACATAGTCGGCGATCGAATTTTCGAAAGCCTGCACGGCTGGTCCGGTCGTCAACCAATCCGAGCGCAGGGTGGCGACCACAGCCTGGATATCATCTTCATCAAGAAATTGTTTGCCGTAGGGTATCATGCAAATGTCCGGTTAATTTCGCGCATTTCATCCACCGTCAGCCACCAGGAATTCGTACCGGAGTTATACTCAAAATCCTCAGGCACAACCTTACAGCCATTTCCATTGAACCGGCGTTCAAAAAAATGAAATACGGGCTTGATTAAGTAATAGTCTTTAAATTCCACTGTATTTAGTGCTTCATCGCGCGGCACCATGACTTCATGCAGTTTTTCACCCGGCCGGATGCCCACAATTTTTGTTTTGCAATTCGGACCGATAGCTTTCGCAAGATCCATGATATTCATGCTCGGCAACTTGGGCACAAAAATTTCTCCGCCGACCATCCTTTTCAAACAGGCAAGCACAAAGTCAACCCCCTGTTCCAGTGTGATCCAAAAACGCGTCATCTTGGGATGGGTGATGGGCAAGACCCCGGTTTTGGCTTGCTTCCTGAAAAAGGGGACCACGCTTCCGCGGCTGCCCACAACATTCCCATACCTGACCACTGCGAAACGCGTATCATGCCGACCCACATAGGCGTTGCCGGCCACAAACAATTTATCAGAGCAGAGCTTGGTTGCTCCATAGAGATTGATCGGATTGGCCGCCTTGTCGGTGCTCAAGGCAATAATTCGTTTAACTTTCTGGTCGATGGCCACATCGATGACATTTTGAGCGCCCAGGATATTCGTCTTGACGGCCTCGAAAGGATTGTATTCGGCGGCCGGCACTTGCTTGAGGGCCGCGGCATGAATGACGTAATCGATTGCGTGAAAAGCGCGGTGCAGTCTTTCCTTGTCACGAACATCTCCAATGAAATAGCGAATACAGGGATATTGTTCATTGGAAAACTGTTGGCTCATTTCATATTGCTTCAGCTCGTCGCGGCTGAAAATAATGAGTCGCCGGGGTTTGAATTTTTGCAGCACGATTTCGGAAAATTTTTTGCCAAATGAACCTGTTCCGCCGGTAATTAGAATATTTTTCCCGTTCAGCATTTAACCGCTCCAATTAGGTTGCATACCCTTCGGTTTTGACGATAAAATACCTGCTGCGCCAAAAGCAAAATTTTACGGGAACGCTGCAGCCTTAATTTAAGTTAAAAACACCTTATTGGTTGTTTCCTTTCCATATTAATACGTGGGGCTTTTTATCCAGATGGGGTAAAAATGCATCGTATTCCGTTGCGCTCATCACCAGAACACGGATTTTTCGGTTAATATAGCGCTCCGTTTTTCGACTCAGATCATTCAAGTGGTATTCGTTGATGTCTCCTACCAACAAAATGTCGATAATTCCCGTATCTTTCCCTTCGGCATAATCGTCAATTAAATAAGCTTTTTCCAGCTTCCCTAATCTGGTGATAATGCTTTCAATAACCTGGTCGATCCCCATCACCTTGCTGACCATGGACTTGAGTTCCGGAAAAAGGGCATGCTCCGGGTTGGCCTGGTAATACACGCTGCGACCGTTTCGTTCTGATTTCAAGAGGTTGGTCTTGGTCAGCTGGTTGAGTTCCTCCCGCACGGCGTTGGTCGAAACATTGAACTCCTTGGCCAGTTCGCGCAGGTAAGCCCGTGTTCTAGGATTGAAGAAAAACCGCATCAAAATCTTGACCCGGGTTTTGGAGGATATCAGGCCTGACAACAAATTTTCCAAAATTAACCTCTTTATGAGTAGGATTTCTACACAGTATACAAAACGAGTTGCCATTTGTCAAATTTATCTGGTTTTTGAGTTCACTCGCAAAATTCAAGTGAGGATTTTTTTTTCGAACAACTGGATCGATTGGAACCAGTACTTATATCGACCGGTTATATGCAAACTTAAACTACTAAAAACGAATTCCACAGTTGCATCGGCCTCTCAGGGTGTACTATGGTATAGCTGGAACTAAATATGTTGGTGTGAAGCGCTAAAATTCAGGTGGACGCTGCGGCCACTGTCCGAATTGCGAGAATAATTTGATGTCAATGGGAGGTGGGCAACGATGGAAAATGAAAGTAAAATCAAGGAAGCCGAAGGAAAGCTTGGGGTGCTGACCCCCGGCATGGGAGCTGTTTCGACGACCATGGTTGCAGGGGTCCACGCGGTGAGAAAAGGCCTGGGCAAACCCATCGGGTCGCTGACCCAGATGGGAACCATCCGGCTGGGCAAACGACCGGAAAAGCGCATCCCGTTGATCAAAGATTTCGTATCGTTGCCTGAACTTGACGACCTGGTATTCGGCGGCTGGGACATCTTTAACGATGACATGTACACGGCGGCCGTCAAGGCAGGAGTGCTGGCACGCGAAACCCTGGATCAGGTGCGCTCAGAACTGGAAGCCATTCAACCCATGGCTGCCGTTTTTGACAACCAATACGTAAAACGGCTCAATGGGCCGCATGTGAAAAGGGGGCGCTCGAAAATGGAGTTTGCCGACCAGCTTCGGCAGGATTTGCAAAATTTCAAATCGAAGCATGGCCTCAGCCGCATGGTAATGATCTGGTGCGCCAGCACGGAAGCCTATATCGAGCCGGCACCGGTGCATGAGACATTGGATGCCTTTGAAACCGGTCTGAAGCAGAACGACCCTGCCATTGCCCCTAGCATGATATACGCCTATGCGGCCCTGAGCGAGGGGGTGCCCTTTGCCAACGGGGCGCCCAACCTGACGGTGGACATCCCGGCCCTGCAGGAGTTGGCCAAAATAAGGCAGGTGCCCATCAGCGGCAAGGATTTCAAAACCGGTCAGACCCTGATGAAGACCATCCTGGCGCCGGGATTCAAATCGCGCCTGCTGGGGGTGTCCGGATGGTTTTCAACCAACATCCTGGGAAACCGCGACGGCGAAGTGCTCGATGACCCCCAGTCCTTTAAATCCAAGGAAGTCAGCAAGCTGGGTGTGCTGGATTATATCCTGCAGCCGGAGTTGTATCCGGACCTGTACAGGGATTTTTACCACAAGATCAGGATCAACTACTATCCGCCGCGGGGAGACAACAAGGAAAGCTGGGACAACATCGACATCTTCGGCTGGCTGGGATACCCCATGCAGGTCAAGGTGGACTTTCTGTGTCGTGACAGCATCCTGGCCGCACCGTTGGTGCTGGATCTGGCGCTGTTCATGGACTTTGCCGGCCGTGCGGGCATGAGCGGGATCCAGGAATGGCTGTCGTTCTATTACAAAACCCCGATGGTCGCCGAAGGCCTTTATCCCGAGCACGACCTGTTCATCCAGCTGAAAAAACTGAAGAATACCCTGCGACACCTGATGGGAGAGGATTTGATCACCCATCTGGGATTGGAATATTATGAGTAGGCCGTTGTGCGCCGCGCAGGGGCAGGGCTAGAAATAATAGATCAGCCACAGATAGGCGCTGTCCGGAGTTTTGCTGAGAATGCCGCCGGTGCCGGGCAGGGTAAAGCCCCCATATTCGCTGCCGCGGTCTCCCCAGTATACATTCATCCCGCCGGTCAGTTGCAGGTTCTGTAAAATGTCCCAGGTGGCATAAGGCTGCAGGATCCCTGAGGGGTCCTTGAGGTTGTTGATGGCCGTCAGAGAGATTTTGAACAGCGGGTGCAACTCGATTTGCAGGTGGCCGCTGAGGTAACTGCGGCCCAGCACAAACAGTTCGCCCCGGGCCAGACGGTCAAAAACAGCCGGATCCGCCAGGGATCGGGCATAGTCGTTTTTCCCCAGTCCGTTGAAATAATATTCGATAAAACCATAGCAGTTTTTATCGAACCAGGTCCAGGAATAGTCCATGTTGGCCACCACCGAAAGGTAGTTGTCGCCGTCATGGCGAAAGGTCCAGGTGCCGTCCAAGCGCCAGGCGGCGTCTGCCAGGTAGCCCGTGGTGCCGATCCCGGCCACCGCATCCTTGTAGTTTTTGCCCCCCATAAGATCAAATTCGGTGCTTCCAGCGGCAAAATGCAGTTTGGCCGCCGCGGAGCTCTGGTTTGACTGGAATTCGTGGGTATCCGGGCTGCGGCGAGCCACGTAAAGGGCCTGTAAGTTTCCGATCCCGGGAACCTGAAGCTGGACGTTGAGCATGTCATCGCCAACCTTGTAGTCACGGTCAATGGCCGTGGGGGCAAAAGGGTTGAACAAATCCATGGGGTTAAAGACAAAACCGCCGCCCCAGGTCACGGCCTGCCGGCCCACTCGCACCGATCCCCACTGTCCGTTGAGGTCGACAAACAGACGATCCAGCCGCTGGAGCAGAAACCAGCTGTTTTCTTCTTTGATGGTATCGGTCAGGTCCAGCAAACGGCGGTCGTCATTCATGGGTGTTCCCGGCAAAAAGGTCATTTGTTCAAGACCTGGAAACAGACGTTCCAGTTGTTTTTGTTTGCGGATGGTATCCCCGCCGGCCCAGAGCAGTTCGTAGTCGGCCTCGAAAAACAGAAAATCGCTGAAAAAGGTCTCATTGATCAACCGAAAGTTTGTGCTGCCGTCGTAATAGGTTCCGGTGCCTACCGGTGCAAAGGGGGTGTCGCTGGTTACCCGGGAGGCCGCCCCGGCGGTCTTGAGCCTCCCCCCCCAGCGGATGTCAAAGTTTTTATACCATGGCGTTGGGGCCTGCTCGCCGGCCATGGATGAAGCCGGGGAAGGGAAATTGCGGTTGTCCGGCTGAGCCCGGACACAAGTCGCGCCAGGCTGAAAGATTGCCAGCAAACTCATGATTCCACAGCTGATAAGCATTTTTTTTGACAGGCAGCGTTTGAGATACATGACGTTAGCGATCCGAATGGCAGCTTGCAGCCGGTACCCGGCCGCCCTTCCCATGATCGTCCGCAAGGCAGTGCAATTGCATCACCACGGACAGCGGACGACCGACAACGATCAGGTTGTCATTTCACCCGGTCCTGCTGGAGGCGGCCGTCGTGCAGCAAAATGAGCCGGCGGGCATGGTCCATCACCATTTTGTCGTGGGTGGAAAAAATGAAGGTGACTTTTTTTTCGGTGTTCATGCGCAGCATCATTTCCAGCAAGCCCTGGCCGGTTTTGGAGTCCAGGTTGGCGGTGGGTTCATCGGCCAGCACAATGGAAGGATTGGAAACGATGGCGCGCGCCACGGCCACCCGCTGCTGTTGGCCGCCGGAAAGTTCAGCCGGACGCCGGTCGTACTTTCCCGCCAGGCCCACCTCGTCCAATATCGCCCGGGCCCGCCGGCGCCGTTCGCGAGCAGGTATTTTCTGCAGCAGCATGACAAATTCTACATTTTCAACGGCTGACAGCACCGGAATCAGGTTGTAGGCCTGAAAAACAAATCCCACCTGGTGCAGCCGCAACCGGGCCAGGGCCGATGGGGACATCTGATCGAAAGATTTTCCGTCGACCACAATCCGACCCGAATTCGCTGCATCCAGTCCGCCGACAAGGTTCAGCAGGGTGGTTTTGCCGGACCCGGAGGGGCCGGCCACGGCGACAAATTCACCCTTTTCAATGGAAAAACTGATATCTTCAAGCGCGTGGACTTCGATCCGCCCCTGCCGGTAGGTCTTGCACACATCGACACATTCAACGATTTTCATTCTCTGCTCCCGCCTTGCAGCAAAATACCGAAATCTTGAATTGACCGTTTTGTCAAAAAGTTCGAGAGAACTTCAATATTTAGAGAAAGAATTCTTGCGACGTTATTTGTGCAGGAAATGAGCAACTTTTTCGAAGAACAAGGCCGCACAGGGACCCCAGGGCGAGGCGTGCTTTCAGTACGTCGAGATCTGAAGTCCGCGCAGAAGGCAGTTGTTCGGGGAAAAAGAGTCATTTTCATAAATCACTGCTAAGTATGTGCCAAGGCCTCGACCGGCGTAAACCTTGCCGCCTTAATGGCCGGATAAGCACTGACCAGGATTCCCAGCAGCATGACCATCAGGTTGGCCACCAGGACATCTTCGAGCTTCAAGGCAGGGTAAATCACCCGGCTCATACCGGCAAATTCCGCTCCGGCAGCCAGCGCGCTCAGGTCGATGCCGCTGCCGGACAGGGCATAAATACAAACCAGCGCCAGCAGGTTGCCGATGATCATTCCGGTGAGCAGCAGCAAAAAGGATTCGGTGAGCACCTCGCGCAGGATCCATCCGGGTTTCATGCCCAGGGCCTTGAGCAGTCCGAATTCGCGCATGCGTTCAAACACGGCCATCAGTGTGGTGTTGACGATTCCGAAACCCATGGCGACAAAGACGACCAGGTACCAGATCCACATGAAGCCGTCGAGGATCTTCAGATAGGCGGTCTGAAACGGCAGCAACTGGCGCCAGGTCTGGACTTCATATTGCTGTGCCGGCAGGGCGGATTCCAGCGCAGCATAAAGTTGCGGGTTGTCCGGTTTTCCGGGCAGCAAAATGGAGACCTCTGAAATGCCTTTGTCCAGTTTCAGCATTTTGCGGGCAGCGCTGCGGGTGATAAAAACAAACTGTTTTTCGGTGGCGCGCATCTCCGCTCTGAAGGTCCCCACGATGCGAAAGGCCCGGGAAGCGATTTCACCCTCGGTGTCCTGGGACATGATGACCAGTTTGCGGCCCAGCCGGGTGCTAAAATTTTCCATCAGGGCTTCGCCGACCATGATACCGTTGGCTTCACCGGAGGTCAGATAGCGGCCGGCGGCAATGGCGCTGCCAATAAACGACACCCGGGCTTCGCTGTCCGGATCGATGCCCACCAGAGTGACGCCGGTGGAATGCCGGGCATTGGCAGCCACAGCATTGACCCGGATGCGGGCGCTCCAGCGGGCGTCTGCGGGCAGCAGGCGATCGATGGTTTGCAGCACGGTGGCTGGGTCGCGGATGCTGTTTTCAATGGATGGATCGTTGCGAAAGCCCCGGTGGTGAATCTGGTAGTGTCCGGTGAGGGTGGCGATCCCGTTTTTGATCATGCCCACGGCAATGCCCCGCATCAGTGCCCCCAGCAGGACCATGCTCCACAGGCCGATGACCACCGCTGTCAGGATGACAGTGGTGCGCCGTGGATTGCGCCACATGTTGCGCCAGGCAAGTTGAAAAAACATCATAAAATAAGTGCCTAAAATTAACAAACAACTCGAAGCCGTTCAGTCTACACCATATTACCTCTTCCCAATTCAAAACATTCCCACCTCTGCATTCCGCCTTCCGCCTTCCCAATTCAAACAATTCCCACTTCCGCATTCCGACTTCCACATTCTTCATGCCGCTTTCATGGCCTGAACCGGTCGCATGCGGCGAACCTTGAGCGCCGGGTACAGGGCGGCCAGGAAAGTGATCCCCAGCACAGCGGCCGGGCCGCTGAGGGCCGAAAGCCAGGAAAGGCGCGGGTAGATGCGTCCGGTAATGCCGAACTGGCTGAGCAGCTCCGATGCTCCTGAAATATCGAACCCATGGGACTGAAAGTAGAGGGTGACCAGGCTGCCGATGGCGATGCCGGTCAGAATTCCCGCCAGGGTCATGGTCATGGATTCGATCAACAGCACCTTGGTCAACCGCCCCGGAGTGGTTCCGATGGCCATCAGGACGCCGAATTCCCGGGTGCGCTCGAAAATGGCCATTAAAAATGTGTTTAAGATGCTGAAGGCCACCACCAGCACCAGCAGCAGGTAAAAAATAAGCCCGCTGACCAGGTCCATCTCAATGCTCTGTCGCAAGCCCGGCATCAGCTCATTCCAGTCCAGGACCACCAGGGGCGTTCGGAGGTTCAGCGAGGGCAGGGCGGCCGCGATCAACCTTTTGACCGGTTGGATGTCCCACAGCGAACGGGCGATGACTACCACCTCATGGACGGCGTCGCCCATGGAATACACCTGCTGAAAAGTTTTCAACGGGATTTGAACTGAAGCCCGATCGAATTCATCGATCCCGGAGCTGAAAATGCCTTTCACGGTCACCACCGTAGCGGCAATGGAACCGTCGCGGCCCTGTCCCAGCAGGGTCAATTCATCTCCGATGTTTACCTGCAGGTTTTTGGCCAGCAGCCGGCCCACCAGGGCCTGGTCCGTATCGTGGGGAGCGAGAAAGGTCCCCCTGCGGACCAGGGATTTTAGCCGCGAAACAGCGATTTCACGCTTCGGGTCAATACCGGTCACCACGGCACCGTATGTGCGCCGGCTGGAGGACACCAGCGAAAAGGCCTGTCCCCGGAAGGTGTATGCCGCTACATCGGCAATTCCATCCAGGATGGCGCCGACTGCGGCCGGATCAGGCACCACCAGGCGGATGCTGTTTTTATCCTGGTATTGTTCTGCCTGCACCTGCAGGTGACCGGTGTGGATTTTGACCGCCGTGTTGATCATGGTCTCGTAGCTGCCGAACTGGAAGGAGAGCATAAACACCAGCAGCAGGCTGGCAAAAGCAATGGCGCTGACGGTCAATAGCGTCCGCCGCGGATTGCGGCCGATGTTGCGCCAGGCCATTTTGACGTCCACGGACAAAGCGGGTTACCTCCGGGCTCTTCGCAAACTGGTCAGGGTAAACAAACTGTCGGGCAGTGATGATTTAAATTCCAGGTGCGTATAGGTCAGTTCCGTGTAACGGTTGTTTTCATCGATTTTTTGCATGCGCCAGACTTTGGGATAAAGTTTTCCTCCCAACATCTGGATTTCAAGGGTGGTCATGGCCTTTACGGGTTTGAGGTCTTCGTCAAAAAATACTTCGCTGAGCCAGATCAGATCCGCGCGGATTTTGAGTTTTTGCATTCCCCAGACCACCGGCGCACCGGGTTTGGGCATGGATTTGATGACGTAAACTTTTTGGCCCTGGTGGGTTTCGGTGCCCACGATGGAATGGGTGTAGTCGGTGAGCAGGCTGTCGCTTTTGGCCAGATCGTTGTTGGAAAAATCCGACCCCATCCAGGACTGGGACATCATGGAAGGCGGGATTTTAATCACCCGGTTGATTTTCGGATTGTAGATCCACATCTGGCGCCCTTTTTTCAAGGTGCCATTGCCACGATCCTTGGGCGGGGCTTCGATGTAAAACAGGCTGTCTTTTTGCCCCCGGGTCCAGGCCCGGATGGTCATCTGCCGCTGCCAGGCTGGACGATGGATGGTCATCACCACCGTGGCAATCGAAGATTTACCGCGCATGTAGTTGAAGCTGTCTTCGACCAGCGTGCGGGCATCCTTGGCCTGAACCACACCGGCCATCTGAAAAATCAACTGCAATACTATGCCGAAGGTCAATGATATTTTTTTTAGCATCTCCGGTCCCACCAAGCCAGTTACGGCATATCACTTTGTGCAAAAACCTGGGCGGCGGTCAAGAAAAAAATCAGGGGTTGTTGCCAGAAGCTTGTTGTTGCATGGCGCTTTGGACTTTGCGCAAGTTTTGCCGGGCCGGGGCAAAACTCGGGTTTATTTGCAGTGCTTTTTGAAAATGATTGGCCGCCTCTTTAACATCCCCCAGCTTCAGCAGTACAAGGCCGAGGTTGTTGTGGGTTTTGGCGCCATTGGGGTTGCGCTGCAGCGCCTGTTCGAAAAAAAGCCGCGCGCGGTCATGATTGCCGCTGAGCATCAGCACGGTGCCGATATCATGGTACGTGCTGGGGTAAGCCGGATCGATGGCCAAGGCTTTTTGGAAATGCAACAGGGCGCTGTTGAAATTGGCTTGGCGAGCAAACGCCAGACCAAGGTTGCGATGCACGACGAAATTGTCTTTGGTAACCGCAAGGGTGTGTTGAAAAAGGGTTAAATTGTTCTTCCAGTAGCCGACCTGGGTGCGGGTGACCATCAACAAGGCGATGATGGCGATCGTTGACAGGCATCCCAGGAAAATTTTTTGATGGCGCCAGCGCCCGAAAAGACAGGCAGACCCCCAGGCTATCATAATGTAGAGCCCGATGAAGGGAATATAGGCAAACCGATCCGCCATGGACTGGGGGCCGGATTGGACGATGCCGATAACAGGCACAAAAGTTCCCAGAAACCACAGCCATCCTACCGGCAGGTAAGCGTGTTTTTTCATGTACCGCACAACCAAGGCGCTGATGGCAGCTAAAACGAAAACCGACAACCCTAGACTGGCTGCTGACGGACTGCCGGAAAGGGGATACAAAACGGCCAATGGATGGGGCCAGATCATTTTTACGATATATTTTCCGTATGCCACCAGAACATTGGACATCCTGGCAGCCGGTGACAGCACCTGCAACGATGGCAACGCCCCGCCGGATTTTTGCAGACTGAAGGTAACCACACTGCCCAAGGCTGACAGGAAAAAAAGCGGTATTTTTTCGAGCACCAGATGCCAGAGCTTTTCCGTTTTGCGAGATGGTCCGGGAAGGGCTGAATTCACAGGTTTCCAACGTCCCAGGGGCCAGTAATCCATGAGCAGCAGCACGAAGGGCAATGTGACGATCATTGGCTTGGCCATCAGGCCCAGGGCAAAAAACACTATTACCAGCCAATAGCGCCGCAAACCGGGACGCTCGGCGTAACGGGAATAGGCGATCATGGTGAGCATCCAGAAAAAAGCGAAAAGCACGTCCTTGCGTTCGGATGCCCAGGCAACCGATTCCACATGCAGCGGGTGAACGGCAAACAACAGCGCCACCATGGCGCTGCGCCATAAGTCGCCTGTCAGGCGATGAAAGGCCAGAAACAGCAGCAGGGTGTTTAAACAGTGGAAGATCACATTGGTCATGTGATGGCCGCCGGCATTCAGTCCGTACAACCAGCTGTCCAGCATGTGAGAAAGCCAGGTGAGCGGTATCCAGAAGCCGGCATGGGAGGTGGTAAAAGCCCATTTGATATTTTCAAGGCTTGGACCTTCAATTACATGGCGGTTGGCGGTGATATACACATCATCGTCCAGGAGGATAAAACCATGATAACTGACCGGCCAGTAGACCGCTAAAATGACCAGCACCAGCAAGAGGCAGAAAAAAACTTCATAACGTGCCGTTGCAGAGCCGAATTTGTTGCTATTATTGTTTGGCATCAGAATGGAAACCAAAAGCCGCGAATTTTTTTAATTGCCTAAGTAATCTTTATCATATATAAAAGTTAACTTCAAATGCGATGATTGCAGTGATGGGCGCACGCCCTTGGAATTCAAACCACCAGAAGAGAGCCGATGCATGACAACCATTGATAAGCTGATGGAAAAAGGGGTTCGGATTGCCAGTCCCGCGACTGTCGAGATTGGATCGGAAATCGACCCGCAGCGAATTTCCGGTGACGGCGTGGTCATTTATCCCGGCTGCCGGATTTATGGCAAAGACACGCTGATCCTGCAAGGCGCCCGGCTGGGATTCGAAGCCCCGGTGACCGTGGAAAACTGCCGCATCGGGCCCGATGTGGAGCTCAAGGGGGGCTTTTTTCAAAAAGCTGTTTTTTTAAAAGGGGCCAAGCTGGGCCTGGGCTCTCACGTGCGGGAAGCGACCATTTTAGAGGAACAAGCCAGTACCGCCCATACCGTGGGGTTGAAGCACACGATCATGCTGCCTTTCGTCACCCTTGGCAGCCTGATTAATTTCTGCGACTGCCTGATGGCCGGCGGCACCAGCCGCAAAAACCACAGCGAGGTGGGCAGCGCCTACATCCACTTTAATTTCACTCCCAGCCAGGACAAGGCCACCGCCTCATTGATCGGTGATGTCCCCCGGGGGGTGATGCTCAACCAGAAGCCCATTTTCCTGGGCGGGCAGGGGGGAATGGTCGGGCCCTGCCGCCTGGGATTCGGCATCACGGTGGCGGCCGGCACCATCGTGCGCAAGGATGAAACCCGCGACAACCGGCTGATTTTCGGAGGCGGGATGAAGGCCGGCAATCTTGCGTTTACCCCGGGGCTGTTTCGTGCGGACAAGCGGATCGTTGTGAACAACTTGATTTACATCGGCAACCTGGTGGCTTTGCGACAGTGGTACCACCAGGTTCGCCCCCTGTTTGTGGGCGCCGATTTTCCCGAAACCCTGCTGCAGGGTCTCAAGGAGAATATCGAGCGGGCGATTGAGGAAAGAATCGTTCGGCTGGAAGCCGTGTGTACAAGGAAATCACCGGCTGAGTCGGACCCAGAACCGTCCGCCAAACTACAGCTGCGCCGGGACCTTTACCGATGCTGGCCTGAGTTGAGGGGCGTGCTGGAATCCAGCCAGACCGATTTTGGGAAACCGGCGCTGATGGAGCCCTTTCTCGAAAAAATCCGGGCTGGCATTTCACGCCGCGGAAAGGATTACCTGGCGGTCATCCAGGGACTTGAGCCGGCAGATTCAAAACTGGGCACTCGTTGGCTGCAAGGCATCGTGAACAATGTGATTGCGCAAAGCCGGCGGATCATGCCGGCACTGGCATAAAACACTCAGAATTGATCAGGACGTTACAGACAGGATGGGCAAATTATTCGGGACAGACGGTATTCGCGGGCGGACCAATGAGTATCCGATGACGGCAGAAACGTCACTGTGGGTGGGCCGAGCGGTGGCCATACATTTTTGTCCTTCCGGCCGGCCGGCAAAAATCGTTATCGGCCGCGACACGCGCCTCTCCGGTGACATGTTCGAGGCGGCGATTGTCGCCGGCATCAGTTCTGCGGGCGCCGATGCGGTCCTGGCCGGTGTGATTCCCACGCCGGCAGTGGCCTTTTTGACAACGGCGCTCAAGGCGGACGCCGGCATTGTCATCTCGGCTTCCCACAATCCTTATTACGACAACGGCATTAAAATATTCGGAGCCGACGGTTTCAAACTGTCCGATGAAACCGAGGCTGCAATTGAAGCGCTTGTTTTGCAAGATCACGCCCAAGATGGTGCCGATGATCCGCCGCAATCCCGAACGGGAAGCGTTTTGCGGCTCGATGATGCGCCGGATGCTTACCGCCGGTTTCTCAAAAACAGCTGGCCCGCGGACTTGTCCCTGACTGGACTCAATCTCGTGCTGGACTGCGCCAACGGTGCCACTTACCGGGTGGCTCCGGCCCTGTTTTCCGAACTCGGGGCCACCATCCATGTCCTGGGGTCGTCTCCGGACGGCACAAACATCAACTCGGACTGCGGCTCGGAACATCCCGCAAAGCTGATCGAACAGGTTGTTGCCCGGCAAGCCGATGCGGGGCTGGCATTTGACGGCGACGGTGACCGGCTGATCGCGGTGGACGAAACCGGCAATGTTTTGTCCGGCGACCAGATTCTGGCCATATGCGCCGCCAGCATGCACCGCAAGGGAGAACTGGACAATGATGTGGTGGTCAGCACCGTCATGAGCAACCTGGGACTCGCAGCAGCATTGAAGGAGATGCAGATCCGCCATGAAACCGCCGCGGTGGGCGACCGCTACGTGGTGCAGAAAATGATCGCCAGCGGGGCGGTACTGGGCGGGGAGGATTCCGGGCATATGATTTTTTTGAACTCCCATACCACCGGAGACGGCATTTTAAGCGCCCTGAAGCTGCTGGAAGCCCTGCGCTCGCAAAACAGGTCTCTGTCGGATCTGCGCCGGATCATGACCGTTTATCCCCAGGAGCTGATCAATGTCGAGGTGTCAGCCAAACCGGAGTTTGAAAGGTTGCCGGAGCTTGTGGCCGCCATCAAAAAAGTGGAGTCCGAACTGGGGGACAAGGGCAGGGTGCTGGTGCGCTATTCCGGAACCCAGCCGTTGTGCCGGGTCATGGTGGAAGGGCCCGTTAAAGAAATAACGCAACACTATTGCACACAACTATCTGAAATAATTAAAAAACATATCGGGACTGGAGGTTGATGGGGATTCATGGCAACGGGAAACCGGCTGATCCGTCGGTGTCATAGCCGATTTCCCGTCTGCCGGTTAGTCGCGGGTGCCGCCCAGAATGCGCAGCAGCATTAAGAACAGGTTGATGAAATCCAGGTACAGCTTCAGGGCTCCCAGGATCGCCCCTTTGCGGACCACGGCGGCTTCCAGCCCGTCAGGCTGG
Source organism: uncultured Desulfosarcinaceae bacterium (assembly GCA_964527835.1). GTDB lineage: Bacteria > Desulfobacterota > Desulfobacteria > Desulfobacterales > JAFDCJ01 > JAFDCJ01. Next base: position 74,019 of record CAZGNV010000016.1, read on the forward strand.
GTGAGCGCCATGGTTTTCAGGTGCTGGGTGTCATAGGCAGTCAGGCCGACAAAAACAATGACCCCAATGTAGCTGATGATCATGCTCATGGCCGAGCTGCGGAAAAACATGTTGACCACCGAGGCGATGATGATGCCGATCAGGCCCATGGTCATAAAACCGCCTACTGATGTCAGATCCCGTTTGGTGGTCCAGCCGTAAATGCTGCAGGCCACAAAGGTGGCCGCGCAGATGAAAAATGTTGAAGTAATGGACGAAGCGGTGTAAATCAGAAAGACAAATGCCAGCGTCGCACCGTTGAGGGCGGAATAAAGGATGAAAAGGGCCGTTGCCGTGGAAGCCTGCATTTTCTGAATCCGGGCGCTGATGATGAACACCAGGGCCAGCTCGCCGATGATCAGGCCGAAAAACAAAAGCTGATTGCCGAAAATCAGACGCACCAGGGCCGGGTTGCTGGCGACGTAATAGGCAACGAGGCCGGTCAGTCCCAGGCCGATGGCCATCCAGTTGTAAACGCTGCGAATAAAGGTGTTGACCCGCACCTGGACTTGAGTCTGCTGAACGGATACTGGTTCCATGCGTGTCCTCCTTGGATCATTTTTTATCATATTGGATGCCCGTAATATAACACAATCGCCGCCATTTGCAAGATCGGCAACGCCATGAAACCGGAAAAAATCTACCAGGAGCTCAAGGACCTGGCTGAAAAGCTGGACATCCCCGTTTCCGAACAGAATTTTAGAGCCACCGGCGTCAAGGCCAAAAGCGGCCTGTGCAAGGTCAAGGGCAAAAGCCTGTTTATCATGGACAAACACAAATCGGTCACCAAGAAAATCAGGATCCTGGCATCTGCGCTGGCCCGGATGCCCCATGAAGAGTTTTTTATCGTGCCGACTGTGCGGGAAGTGCTGGAAAAATATAAAGATAAAACATAAATGGTCTTTTTTCCGCATATAAGGTGACGCATCAGGGGACAAACTTTTACTTGAACCTATATATTATGTAAACGGCATCGCTAAAATTCCAGAAATTACAAGCATTGCCGGATGGAAAAGCCAGCAGCCATCTGGGTTATCCTGAAAGTTTACATATAAG
>CAZGNV010000017.1:0-73117 GCA_964527835.1 uncultured Desulfosarcinaceae bacterium
GGCCATGGCGCCGGCCTGGCCCGGCGTGCAGAAGGTGCCCTGCACCAGCTCCTGGCCGCGGCTGTCGGTAAACATGCAGGTATAGTCGTGGGCGTCGCGCAGCAGGCTGGAAAAGGCCGTGCGCGCCACCGATGCGTCCGCCTCGTCAACAATGGACACCAGCCGGCGCCAGAGGATTTCCAGCGTTATCGGATCGAATTTGGAATTCGGATTTCGGAAGTCGGAAGTCGGAATATTATTCGTCCCACTTTTGGTTTTCATGCTGCATTATCCTCCCATCAAGTGCAAACAGAAAAAAAGTAACGCAAATCATCTGTTAAAGGGCACTTCCACTTTCCTACTTCCACTGTCCACATTCCACCTTCCACATTCTTTTTATTCCCCCTTCCGCATTCAGACTTCCTAATTCAAGTCAATCCACACAAAACCGTATTCATCGACCTTAACCCGGGCGTCCTCGCCCACCACGATGGTCGACTCCTTCTCCTCGATAATGGCCGGGCCGTCCAGGGCCGCCCCCGGAAAAAGCTTGAAGCGGTCATAAACCGTAAAGGGAATGTATTGCCTTTGAGCCAGGGAAAACGCCTGGCGCTGCCCCTTGACGGCATCAGAGAGGCTGCCTTTGCTCCGGTGCAGCAGCGGAATGTGAAACTCGCGCGCCGGCAGGCTGGCGCGAACCTTGAACGTGACGAATTCAACCGGCGTTTCCGGGTAGGTTCTCCCGTAAAGCTTTTTGTACACCCGGTCGAAAAGCTCCCGGATCTGCGCTTTTTCCCACTGGTCAAAGGGTTTTTGTTCAATGGCGATGTCGGTTTCGGCCCCTTGGCCGATAAAGCGCATCATCAGGGTGCGCTCAAAAATAACGCTTTCGTCCTTGCCGGCCTGCTGCAAAATCGCGGCCCCTTCGGTTTCCAGTTCGTTGAACAGCGCTTCGATGGCGCCGAAATCCGCCTCATCCAGGGCGACGCGGTGGCTGCGGGTCAAATCGAAGGCCACCGGGGCGGTGAAAAAGCCGAGGGCCGAGCCCACGCCGGCCAGGGGGGGCACCAGGATGCGCGGGGCGCCGATTTTTTTGGCCAGGCCATAGGCATGCACCGGTCCCGCCCCGCCAAAAGCGGAGATGGTGACAATGTTCGGATTGCCGCCTTTTTCGGCGATGTGGGTTTTGGCCGCCGCAGCCATGGTTTCGTTGATCAGATCGTGGACGCCGTAGGCCGCCTCCAGCACCGACGTGCCCAGGGGCCTGGCCACTTTTTCTTCCAGCGCCTGCAGCGCTGCCTGCTTGTCCAGGGACATGGTTCCACCCAGAAAATAGTCCGGATCCAGGTAGCCCAGCACCAGGTCCGCATCGGTGACGGTGGGATTTTCTCCCCCCCGTCCGTAGCAGGCCGGCCCGGGGTCGGCGCCGGCGCTTTGCGGACCCACCTGCAGCAGGCCCATCTTGCCCATGCGGGCGATGCTGCCGCCACCGGCGCCGATTTCCATCAGGTCCACCACCGGCACCTGGATCGGCAGCCCGCTTCCTTTTTTAAAGCGTTGCACCCGCCCGACCTCGAAGGTGGAAACCAGCCCGGCCTGGCCTTTCTGGATCAAACAGGACTTGGCCGTGGTCCCGCCCATGTCGAAGCAGAACATGTCCTTGATGTCAAACATCCGGCCGTAATGCTGGGAGGCGATCACTGCCGCGGTGGGGCCCGATTCGATGATGCGCACCGGAAACTGCCGGGCGGTGTGCACCGAGGTGATCCCGCCGCTGGAAAGCATGATAAACAGCCGGCCTTTAAATCCCAGGGATTCCAGCCGGGAGCTCAGCCGCGCCAGGTATTTGGCCGTAATCGGCTTGACATAGGCATTGGTCACCGTGGTGCAGGTTCTTTCGTATTCGCGAATCTGGGGCAGCACCTCAAAGGAGGTGGACAGGGACAGCTCCGGGGCCAGCTCGCTGACCAGCGCTTTAATTGTTTTCTCGTGCACCGGATTCTCATAGGAGTTGATCAGACATACGGCCAGCGACTCGATTCCCTGCTCCTGCAAATCGGCAAGCACCTGTTTAACGTTGCCGGTATCCAGTTGCCTGATCACCCGCCCGTCACTGGTGATGCGCTCGTCGACTTCCTTGCGCAGCCAGCGCGGGACCAGCGGCAGGGGATACTCGGAAAAAATATCATAGGCGTCATAGCGAATTTCCCGGCCCAGCTCCAGCACATCGCGAAAACCGGCGGTGGTGATCAGCCCCGTCTTGGCTCCTTTGCGCTCGATAATGGCATTGATCACCAGAGTGGTGCCGTGAATAATCTCATCGATTTTGGGCATGAACCCCGGGGTGCGTTCCAGCAGTTCACGGATGCCCTGCTCCACCGCATCCGAAGGGTCGCCCGGCGTGGTCAGGCATTTGTTGATCGTAAACTGCCCGGTTTCGTTGTTGACGAGCACAAAATCCGTAAACGTGCCCCCGATGTCACAGCCCAGCCGAAAAGATTCGCTTTTCACCAAAAAGCCTCCATGCTGAATGCGGAAGTCGGAATGTGGAAGTCGGAATTATTATTTGGATCTTTTCCCGATCGTAGTGAAAATTGCAACCAGTTCATCCGCTTCCACTATCAGTTCCTCTAAAAGTTTTCCCTTCACTATTCCAGATTCTTTCAACAGTTCAAGCCAATATAGCGATTCATCCGATTCCTGCTCAACGATACCGATTTTGGCCCTAAATTCGGCTTTTGATCTTGAACGATTGGATTCTCTATAATTCGCTCCGACTGATGTCCCTGCCTTCAATAATTGCTTGCCGATAATTTCAGATTCTCTTGTTCGCGGAAGAGAAGCAACTAACCGAACAATTTGCAAAGCAAACTTCTTGGTTCTCTCCTTTAAATCCTTAGTACTCAAAATTCATGTTCTCCCCATTCCGCCTTCCCCATTCTTTTATTCCCCCTTCCGCATTCCGACTTCCGAATTCAAAAAAGTCCCGGCTCCTCCCACTCGCCGAAAAGATCGCGAAATACGCCGGCCATCTCTCCCACCGTGGCGTAGGCCCGGCAGCAGTTCACCAGCAGCGGCATGACATTTTTGCCCGCCCGGGTGCCCTGCTCCAGTTCCTTGAGCGTCCGTGTGACTTCCCGGTTGTCGCGGGTCCGGCGCAGCTCCTTGAGGTTTGCAATCTGCTGGTCCACCCAGGATTCATTGTACTGGTGAAGCTCCACGTCGGTGCGCCGGTCCGTTTCATCAACGTACTTGTTGACACCGACTTTGATGTATTCGCCCTGCTGAACCCCTTTTTCATATTCGTAGGCCTGGCGGGCCACCTTGCGTTGGATAAACCCGGTGGCCACCGCATGGACCATCCCTCCGATTTCCTGGATCTGTTGCATCTCCTCGATAATTTTTTCTTCCATCTGCTTGGTAATCGTTTCGATGAAATAAGAGCCTGCCAGGGGATCGACCGTATCGCGCAGTCCGACTTCATCCATCAGGATCTCCAGGGTGCGCAGGGAAAGCAGCGCCGCCCGGGGAGTGGGGATGGTATAGGCCTCGTCAAAGGAGCACAGGGCGGTGGTCTGGGCCCCGCTCAGAGCGGCTCCCAGGGCGTAGTAGGCGCCGCGCATGATGTTGTTTTCCGGCTGCTCCTTGGTCAGCCCGCTGCCGCCGCCGCCGAAAAGTCCCCGCAAAAACAGTTTTTTCTTTTCTTTGACCCCGTATTCTTCCCGCAGCATTTTCGCCCACAGCTTGCGGGCCGCGCGGAATTTTGCGACCTGCTCCCACAGGTTGCCGAAGACATTCAGGTTGAAGGAAAACCGGCCGACAAATTGTTCGGCCGGCAGCCCCCGCTGGATCACGTTTTCCATGTAGGCCCTGGCGATCTCAAAGGCATAGGCGATCTCCTGGGCCGGGGTGGCCCCGGATTCGCGGATGTGGTAGCCGCAAATGCTCACCGGGTTGCAGCGCGGCAGCTCTTTGACTGCATACTCGATGCTGTCGCCCACCAACCGCACGGCATCTTCCACCGGAAAAATCCAGGCCCCGCGGCCGATCATCTCCTTGAGAATATCATTCTGGGGCGTGGCGCTGATCTTTTCCCTGGGATAGCCGAATTTTTCAGCCACCGTCTGGTACATGGCCAGCATGATGGAGGCCACGGCGTTGATGGTCAGCCCGGATCCGATGCGATCCAGGGGAATGCCTTCGAAGGCGACTTCAAAATCGCGCAGCGAGTCCACCGCCATGCCGACCCGGCCGACTTCTCCCAGCGCCTGGGTCGAGTCCGAATCGTAACCCATCTGGGTGGGAAGATCAAAGGCCACGTTCAACCCGGTCTGGCCATGGGAAATCATCAGTTTGAAGCGCTTATTGGTTTCGGCGGGGGTGCCGAAACCGGTGTACTGGCGCGTCGTCCAGGCCCGGCTGCGGTAGCCCTGGGGGTGCAGGTTGCGGGTGAAGGGATACTGACCGGGATCCCCCAGGTCCTTTTCATAGTCAAACCCGACCTCCTCGAGATCCTGCGGTGTGTAAACCGGCTTGACCCGGATGCCGGATTGATAAATGACCTCTTCAATGCCGTCTTTTTCATTTTTGACATATTTTGCAACGCCCATATTTCACCTCGAGCTGGATTGTGGTTATCGAGCGCGTCATTCCCATGTTGCATATGCACGCATTCGCCGTTTCTCCCGGTGACAACGGTTCACGACTTTACGATTTGCTGTATTCCGGCGATGATCTCGTCAAAGGGTGTCCCCCCGGGGAAAACGCCCTGGACGCCCATCTGTTTCAGCTGCGCAACGTCCTGCTGGGGAATGACCCCGCCAACCACCACGGGAATATCCCGGATCCCTTCGGCGTCCATGAGCTCCAGCAGTTTCCTGCAAATGGGGATATGGGCCCCGGACATAATGCTCAGGCCGATGACATCCACGGCCTCCTGCACGGCGGTGCGCACAATCTGTTCGATGCTCTGATGAAGCCCGGTGTACACCACCTCCATCCCGGCATCGCGCAGGGCCAGGGCAATCACCTTCGCTCCGCGATCATGGCCGTCAAGTCCGGGTTTGCCGACGAGAATCTTGATTTTTTTTTCGCTCATCCGTCTGCTTGCTCCACCTGTAAGCGGTTAGTTTTCCTGCCTTGTGCCGAATTCTTTCAACACGGCCTCCTGGCCTCTTAAGATATGCTCCCGGACCAGCTGCTCCACCTTGTCCGCCTCCCGCTTGCGCATCAATGCCAGCATCTGCTTGTGGTCGGCATTGCTGATGTCGGCCATCTGGCCTTCCTTTAAAATCATCTGTCGGAATCGAAAAATCTGGTCCCGCAGGCCGCTGATCATGTGAATCAGCCGGGGGCTCTTGCTCAGCGCATACAGTAGATCATGAAATTCGGTGTTGATCTGCGGCAGGGCGCTCATCTGGTTTTTAGTCAGGCACTGCTGGAACTCTTCGATCTTTTTTTCAAGGGGTTTGAGCTCGCCGGGCTGATGCTTGACGGTGGCCAGCCGGGCCGCATAACCCTCCAGGATGCTGCGAATGCCAAAGGTTTCTTCGATATCGTCGCGGCTAAGCCCCAGCACCGTAAAACCGCCCCGCGGCTGACGCTCGATGAGCCGTTCGCGTTCCAGCTTGTGGATGGCCTCCCGGACCGGTGTGCGGCTGATGCCCAGCATCTGGGCGATATGGCTTTCCACCAGCCAGTGTCCCGGTGCGATGTCCCCCCGGATGATGGACTGCTTTAGATTTTCAAAAACATGCTGGCCCAGGGATTTACGTTCCTGCAGCGCCTGCAGGGAAGCGGCATCGAAACCTTTGAGTTCGGCTTTTTTTTTCATGGGCGGTTCTCTAAGCGTCAAATAACCCCGTTTTCCTTCAAACCGGCAAGCTCATCGGCAGAGTATCCCAGCTGCTGGCCGTAAATCGCCTGGTTGCTCTCACCGAAACGCGGCGGAAAGGTCATCTGACGCTGGGAGGCTTCCAGAAAAGGCGTCATGTTCGGCGGGGGCGCCAGGGTGATCCGGGTTCCAGAATCCGGATCCTGGGCGTACAGCAGCCGCTTTTCGACCAGCGGGTCGGCGATCACTTCCGGCACCGTCTGGATCTTGCTGATGGGCACCGTAATGGAGGTAAACAGCTCGATCAGGGCCTCGGAGGTATAATTGCGTGTGATGGCAGTGATGGCCGCGTTGAGGTTGTCGACGTCGGCGATGCGCCCTGAATTTTTCTCATATTCCGGGCGGTCCAGGGAGGCAAACATTTCCTGGGACACCATGGTTTTCCACTGCCGGTCGTTTCCCACCGCCAGGTACACGTATCCGTTGCGGGTCTGATACACCGACACCGGGCAGAAAAATTCATGGGTGTTGCCGCGCCGGGAGATGGTCTTGCCGAAGCTGGCCGTCAGGGTGATGGGCACCGTCAGCCAGGAAACCGAGGATTCAAACATCGCCAGGTTGATGCAGCTGCCCTGCCCCGTGAGCTGGCGCTTGTAGAGGGCTTTCATCAGCAGCCCGTAGGCATGCTCGCTGGTGCCCATGTCGGGCAGCGGGATCCCGATCACCTGGGGATCGCCGTCGGCTTCCCCGGTCAGCTCCATCAGGCCCGAGCGGGCCTGCAAAATGGGGTCGTAGGCCGCCTCGTTGCTGTCCGGTCCAAAGCCGGTAACCCCCAGCCAGATGATATCCGGTTTGACGGCTTTGAGCGCCTCATAGCTGATGCCCAGCTTCCCGTAATTGCGCGGCAGCTGGTTGGTGGCGAAGATATCGACTTTCAGCTCCGCGATCAGCCGGCGAAAAATCTGCTGGCCTTCATCCTCGGCTAGGTTCAGGGTCAGAGCCTTTTTGCCGGCATTGATGCACAGGTAATAGGCGTTCATGCGCTCTTCGGACAGCACCTTGTCACCGATCATCCGGTTGGGATCCCCGTAAACCGGGTGCTCCAGCCGGATGACATCCATCCCGTCCTGGGCCAGACGGAACGTCAGGTAAGGCAAAACAGTGGCCTGCTCCAGGGACAATACGGTCAGATCCTTGAATATATCCATTGATGTTCTCCGTTACGCAATGCGAGCGGTGGGGGTAGATCAAGCCAATGGCCTATTGTATACGGTATACAACAAACAGATGTCAAGAATTGTTTTGGTGCTTTTTGGGGACATTACGATGGTGGGAGATGCTTTTAACCGCAACCGGCGCAAGGCTGAGCTACCGGCAGAGACGACGCTTTGCCGGTCAGAAACCCTTGCTTATCACGCCAGATCCTTTCCCATCAGGGCAAAGGCCAGGGTTCCCATGATCCCGCAGGCAAAGGCGACGAAAAAATTGGTTTGCGGGCTGACCTGCCACAGGAAGGCCCCGCCGAAGGCGGCCACCGATACGCACACATCCCGCAAAAGGTAGTACAGCCCGAACATGCCCGCCTTGCAGTCGGCGGGTGCCAGCTCCATGATCATCGCCTTGCGCGTGGGCTCGCCGAACTCCTTCAGTCCCCTCAGTATGAAGGCCGGCACCAGCCACTGAAAAGAATGGCTGTACATCAGCGCCAGGGGAAACAGGGTGAAAAATCCAAATGTGATCACCACGAAAGGCTTTTTCCGGCTGCGGTCGGCCAGGTAGGCCACCGGAATGTAAACCAGCAGGGCGGTGGTCATTTCAATCCCGGTCAACAATCCGAACTGCACTGCCGTCACCGGCCGGGCGATGACCTTCATGCACCAGATAACCACAAAGGCATAGGGAATCTGTTCGCAGAAGCGCACCAGGATATCGGCCAGCAGCAGCCTTTTGAGGGCCGGTGTCATCAACGCCAGCAGTTTCAAGGGATTTTTCTGGGGTTCGATGTCGCACTGGTCCGGGTGGGCCTTGGGCGGGTGATCTTCAATCATCTTTTGCTGCAGCACCATGGCCACCAAGGCCAGAAAAAAGGCGAAGACAAAGGCGATGCGCACCCCGCTGCGCTCACCCCAGACAGCGATGCACAGCCCTCCCAGAATGGGTCCCAGGGCCATGGGAATCCGGCGCACCAGCGAGTGCATGCTCACTCCCATGGTGTGCTTGTTGCTCGGCAGCACCTGGGCGATCAGGCTCATGGTGGCGGGCAGTGAAATGGCCGACCAGGACAAAAACAGCACCGCGCCGGCCAGCACGGCCTGCCAGGCGGGGATCAGGATCACGATCAGGTAGCCGCCCATGCTCAGGGCGTTGAAGACCAGCAGGGCGCGCTTGGTGCCGAGGCGATCGGCAAGATAGCCGCCGGGGAAGGAATAAAGGGCGGACAGCAGATTGTCCATGCCATTGAGCAGGCCCACGGCAATGGCGCTGCCGCCCAGGGCCATGAGGTAAATGGGCAAAAAACGCTCGGCCATGCGTTCGCCCATGCCCACCAGCATCACCATGGCCAGCAGGCCCAAGGTGCTGCGCTGCAACCCCAGAAAGCGCAACAATTTATGCAAATGCGGTAACAACGAGTCACCCATGGTCAACTCCGGCTGCGGCCTGAAGGGAGATTTACAGGCAGGTCAGGGGGTTATTGTGCCGCCACCTGCAACCGGCACCAGGCATACAGGGCGTCATAGACCTCAAACTGGCGCTCGATGTTTTCCAGGTCCTCCGGGAAGCGGAGGCTGTAGCCCACGGCGATGGCTTCAAAGCCGGCTGCCAGGGGGTCGTTTTCCGGCCGGTTGGTGTCGGCGGCGTTGATGACTTTGGCCATCCTGAGAAGCGCCGGGTCTGTGAGGCCGTATTCCTGGATGATGACGTCGAAGGTGCACAGATCATCGCGGTGGTGAAGCTCGGCTCCCGGGGTGTCAAAGGCAATCGCGTTTTGTCTGCCGGCGGTCTCCAGCACCCGGCTTTTGGGCACGAATAAAAATTCGGCCGCCGAATCGATAAAGCGGGTGATCAGCCAGGGGCAGGCCACGCGGTCCACGTGCACGTGGGATCGGGTAATCCATTTCATGGTCACTCTCCTTTTGTGCTGCCGGGTCGGGCCGCACCGAAATAGGCCAGGGTGGTGTCAACCATCTCCCGGATGTCGTCAACCAGGTGGTTGAACCGGGCGTTGACGTCATCGCTGAGGTGCCGGACATATTCCCGGGCGGCTTCTTCGCCGTATTGGTCCTCGAACATGCGGGCGAATTCCAGGATCCTGTTGAGATCGTGTCTTTCGGCTTTTTTTTCAGGATCATCGATCCATTCGTGGACCTGGCGATACTCCTTTCCCGTTCTTGCAAGACTCGTTTGAATGTGTTTTTCGATTGCAGGCATGGCATATCTCCTTTGCGGTGATAGGGCCGGCACCCGTTGAACTCAACGGTTTTTGCGGCCTTTAAAATAAGCGTACAGGTTGTCGAAGATTTCGGCGCCGCGTTGCATGCGTTGGTCGTCTGCGCTGCAAGCCCGCACCGTTGCCGCTAGCACCACCCCCAGGCCGACGGCCTCCGGTCGGGCGAATTTTCCGTCTTTGAGGTCGATGTCGTGGACAATTTCCGCTATCAGCTTCAGGGCTTCGTCGGCGATCCCGAACTGCGCGACCATGGTCTCAAAAGTGCACTTGTCGCCCTGGTGGGTGAATTCGGCCGCCAGCATGTCAAAGCGGATTTCATTTTTTTTAGGGGCATACCTGGGAGTCCCAACAAATTTGAACCTGGCCTCCGGGTCGATGAAGCGCCTGATAAGCCAGCCGCAGGCAACCCTGTCGACGTAAACGTTGGGACGAGTGACCCAGGTTTTGCCCCTGAATTGTTTGATGTCCTTGCCGCTGGCGCTTTTTTGCCGCTCACCGCTTAACCGTGATACCAGATCCGTCATGGCCTTTTCGGCAATATTTTTCTGGGGGGCCGAAAAAAAATCAACGGCCTCGATATCTTCAAGCCTTTTGTGAAGGCGGGCCGCCCGAGCCTTGAATTTGGGGCTCAACTCACCATCGGCGGCGCTATCCCCCTGTTCCAGGTCACGATGCAGGGCATGGATTTGTTCCATGAGTTTTTCATAATCCGCCTTGCGGGCGTCCTGAAACAGGGCGACGATCTGGCCATCGGAAAGTCCTTCCATGAAACGCACCTCACACAGGTTGGCATCTCCCCCGCCGGCGACAATTTCCTTGAGGATCCAGCCGAAGTCCTCATAGGTTTGCTCCCCGTAAGGCAGCACGTAAACTGAGGGTTTGATGGTGATCGCCCCGGCCTGCCGCAGTCGCCGCCAGATTTTCACTCGAAAATAATCCGGTTTGGGAGGAATCTGGTGAATCAACAGCAGCCATCTGGCGGAAGACTTATCTTGCATTCCAAATATCCCTAAACAATTGTTATATAATTATTATAACAGTTGAATCATTGTCAAGGATTTTAATTCTTCCTTCCCTCAAGCGCCTTATATAACACGCAACCCTCACAGCGCTTTTTCCGAAAAGGGTTGATGGCGCTCAAAATTCACTTCTTACGGTTGTGTCCTGTATTTTGGCCGCTATGCGAAATCTGGGGGATAAAACTTGACGCCCCTTATTGATTGTTATAACATATGTATAAACATTTATGGGGGAGGGCATGATCATGCTGGCTTTAAAAATCCGAAAAATTGGGAACTCCCTGGGTATCGTGCTGCCAAAAGAGGCGCTGTCCCGGTTAAAAGTGGCAGAAGGTGATACCGTGTACATGACGGATTCAAAAGACGACGCTTTCAGGTTGACGGCTTTAAACGAACAATTCCCGGACCAGATGAAAGAGGCCGAACGGATCATGCGTGAAGATCGAGATGTCCTCCATGAACTTGCCAGGAGATAAAACGGAGTGGAAATGGATCGACCTGGAGGTTGTACTTGCCATCCACGACCAGCAGATTGCTGAGCATGGCGGGACAGACGGGGTGCGGGACAGGGGCTTGATCGAAAGCACCTTGGCTCGGCCCAGGAATCTTGCAGGCCATTCAAAGTCCGATGTTTTCGATCTTGCGGCTGAATACGGCTATGGCATTGCCCGCAGCCATAGGTTCATCGATGGGAATAAACGCACCGCCTACGTGGTGACGGTGCTTTTTCTTCGCCTCAACGGTCACGATCTGACGGCACCAGCTGTTCAACGGGTTATCGCTTTTGAAAAACTGGGCCATGGTAAGCTCACACCGCGTGATTTTGCCAAGTGGCTTCGGCGTCACGCAAAGCCCCTTGAGCAGCGCTGATTTACGGTTTCACTATTTCCCGTACATGCTGGCCGCGCATTCATTCTTGCCCAGGTCCATGATCTCCTGCTCCTCGTCATCGGGCTTGAGCAGGCCCGCATTGACTTTGCGGATTTGCGCATACTCTTCGGGCTGCGGGCGCATGTGGTCCTTGATGAAGCGAATAAAGTCGTCTTCGGAATCAATCCCGTAAATGTCCGCATTTTTCCTGCGAATGCTGCCCAGGGTATCCATGAAAATCTGATCGGCGTTGGCCTCCTCCCAGTCCACGTAGTGTCCCGGCAAAACCAGCAGATCGTCCGCCAGGGCGGCAATTTTGTTTTTGATAGTGGCAAACAGCAATCGGGACCACTCTTCGACCATGCCCCCCAGATCAGGACGTCCGATGGATTTGATGAACACCGCATCCCCGGAAACCAGGTATTTGCCGTCCACCAGAAACGAGGTGCTTCCCGGTGTGTGCCCCGGGGTGTGGATGGCCTTGATTTGCGGGCCGCCCTTGGCGAAGGAGAAAACCTGCTGATCCGCCACCGGCTGGAACTCGAAGGCCGCCCCTTTAAAATCATCCGGATGGCCGACGATCTGAGCCCCGCTGTCGGCGGCAATCTGCTGGCTGCCGGAAATATAGTCGGCCTGCAGATGGGTTTCAACCGAGCGGATGATCCGGGCATCATTGGCGGCGGCAAAATCCTCGTAAAAAGCGGCGTTTCTGGATGGATCGAACACCACCATTTCACCCCCATAAATAAGCCCGTAGCTGCATGACGCCTTGCCGGGACGGATAAACTGGTAAAAGCGGTACCCGTCGGCGCTGGCAAGCAGTTTGGGAGCCAGCAGGTTGCCCCAGGTTTTGATCCCTTCTTCGAGGTACTGGACATCGGTCCAGCCGTTTTTAACCAGGATTTCCCCCACGTATTTGGCGGACCCTTCCTTGGCGCAGACGATGCGAATGCGCTCTTGCTTTGGAATCTCAACCCGTGCGACGGATTCATCTTCATACTCGATGAATTCGATATAGGGGATGTTGATCATCTTTGACAGGCAGGGGCCCTCGACTTTAAAACGCCCGAACTCTTCTTCATTGCGCACGTCGAGCAGGGTAAAATCATGCCCCGGCTGGGTGACCCACTCAAACAGATCCTGGGCCCGGTAAGATTTCAGTTCCATGGTACGGCTCCTTTCTATAATTTTGTATTTAATGATGGAATCACGGCTTCAATTTCGCAGCTTTTTTATCGACCTTTAAACCGCGGTTTGCGTTTTTCCAGAAATGCCCGGCGTCCCTCATTGAGGTCTTCGCTGAGAAAAGCCTCGCGGGTGATGGCTTCGGCCCGGGCCAGCTTTTCCGGATCCAGCGCCACGGACTCCAGCAGCAGGTTCAGCACCTGTTTGGTGCCTTTCAGCGCCAGGGGGGCATTGGCGGCAATATCGCCGGCCATGCGGCAGGTAAATGATTCCAGTTCATCCGGGGCCACCAGGTAGTCCACCAGGCCAAGCTCCTTTAAACGCTGCCCCTCGTAAGTACGGGCGCTAAAAAAGATCTCGCGGGTATTTCGCAATCCGATCACCTGGATGAAACGCTGCAGCCCGCTCCAGGGATACACCAGCCCGAGCCTGGCCGGCGGCATGCCCATGCGGACCGTGTCGGCTGCAATCCGGATGTCACAGCAAACCGACAGCTCGCAGCCGGCACCAAAGGCCAGGCCGTTGAGCATGGCAATCACCGGAAACGGATAATGGACAACCGCCCTGAAAAGCGCCTCCACCGGGCTGAGGGTCTTTAACTGCGCGTCCACATCCGGTGTATCCACAGTCGGCAATGAGCCGATGTCATAACCCGAGCAAAAAGCCTGATCGCCCGCCCCCCGGATGATGACCGCCCGCACGCCATCGTCTGCGGCCAGCTCTTTCAAAGTCTGCAGCAGTTTGTCAACCAGTTCGGGAGACAGGGAATTTTTCTTTTGCGGACGATTCAACGTCAGGGTGCATACATTACGCCGGATTTCGGTAAGCAGAATCTGATTTTCCACGGACGCTCCTGGTTTTATCCCCGGCCAATAAACTCCACCCGCCAAATACGGCCGGATTTGCCGCTGGCATGATCAGGGTTTTGGTTAATCGACGCAATGAAACCGGTTGCCCGGCATCCGGTTGACTGGCATACAATAATGCACCCGCCGGTCGGATTCAATGCAGCTTTTTAATTTTTTGGCAAACAGACGGGTTAATGTTTGACAGCAACGAATTGTGTACAGTATACGATATTCTTTAAGGTCAACTCAACACAAAGGATCGTGAAAAATGACAGCACCCAAAACTCATCAGAACGAGCTCAAGCGGCTGGAAGAACTGGAAAAACGCGCGGAGATGGGCGGAGGCCCCAAGGCCATCGAGCGCCACCACAGCCGGGGCAAGCTGACCGCCCGCGAGCGGCTGGCTTTGCTGTATGATCCGGGAAGTTTTGTCGAAGTTCACAAGCTGGCTGAAAGCCAGTCCGTTGATTTCGGCATGCAGGAAAAAAAAGTGCCTGGAGACGGTGTGGTCACCGGCTATGGAACCATCGACGGGCGGCTGGTATTTGCCTATGCCCAGGACGTAACGGTGCTCGGCGGCTCGGTGGGAACGATCCATGGCCAGAAGATCTGCCGCATCATGGACGAGGCCCTGAAAGTCAAGGCCCCCCTGGTGGCCCTCAACGATTCGGGCGGCGGACGGCTGCACGAGGGCTTTTTCGCCTCCAAGGGGGTGGCCGGCATGTTTTACCGCAACACGGCCGCCTCGGGGGTCATCCCCCAGATTACCGGCATGATGGGATCGAGCGCCGGCGTGGCGGTCTATTCCCCGGCCCTGACCGATTTTATCGTCATGGTCAAAGGCCAGAGTCACATGGTGATTACCGGGCCGCACATCATCAAGGCGGTGACCGGTGAAGACATCAGCCTCGAAGAGCTGGGCGGCGCCAAGGTGCACAGCGAAGTCACCGGCCAGGCGCACTTTGTGGCTGACAGTGACCAGGAGTGTATCGAAATCATTAAAAAAATTCTCAGCTACCTGCCCGCCAACAAGGACGAACAACCGCCGGTGGTCGCAACCGGCGATGACCCCGAGCGGGTCGAGGACAGTCTGGAGGAAATCGTACCGGCGGATTTCAAAAAATCCTACGACATGCGCCGGGTGATTACGACAGTCGTCGACCGGGATAGTTTTCTGGAAATCCTGCCCCGCTTTGCCCCCAACATTGTCATTGGCTTTGCCCGCCTGGATGGTGCCACCATCGGCATCGTGGCCAACCAGCCCCGCATCAAGGCGGGATGCCTGGACGTGGATGCATCCGACAAGGCCGCGCGCTTTATCCGCTTTTGCGATGCTTTCAACATCCCGCTGATCAACTTTGTGGACGTGCCCGGCTATTTCCCGGGCGTGGCCCAGGAACGGGCCGGCATCATCCGCCACGGCGCCAAGATGCTGTATGCGTACGCGGAGGCCACCGTTCCCAAAATCACCCTGGCCCTGCGCAAGGAATACGGCGGCGCGGTGATGGGCATGTGCTGTGTGGGCATGGGCGTCGACCTGATGCTGGCCTGGCCCATCGCCCAGCTGGTGGTGCTGGATACGGCCGCGGCGGTGAACCTGATTTTCCGCAAAGAAATTGCGGCCGCCGAAAACCCCGAAGAATTTCGCCGGCAAAAAATAGAGGAATACGACTACAAGTACTCCAATCCCTACCACGCGGCCTCCAACATGCTGGTGGATGCCGTCATCCGGCCGCGCGAAACCCGGCCGCAGCTGATCAAGGCCTTGAAAATGCTCAAAAACAAGCAGCGCCCGCAACCCAGCAAACGGCATGGGAATATACCGCTGTAAGAAAGGACATCACCATGGATTTCGACCTGACCAAAGAACAAAAAATCATTCAGCAGGCCGCCCGTGAATTTGCCCGCGGCGAATTCACCGCCGTGGCCCGGGACCTGGACATCAACGAGGACTACCCTGAAAAAATCGTCCAAAAAGCACGCGAACTGGACCTCATCGGCCTTTTCATCCCCGAAGCCTACGGTGGGCCCGGCCTCGGGTTTCTGGAGCAGGCCATGGTGCTGGAGGAATTCTGGAAAGTGGATCCGGGCATCGGCCAGCAGCTCAGCTCGGTGACCTTCGGCGCCGAGGAACTGCTGCTTTTCGGCACCGAGGAGCAAAAAAAGAAATGGCTGCCGCCCCTGTTCGAAGGCAGCGCGGTCATGGGCTTTGCCATCACCGAGCCGGATGCCGGCAGCGACACCGCCGCCGTGAGCACAACCGCGGTAAAAGACGGCGACGAGTATATCATCAACGGCAGCAAGGTGATGATCGGCAACGGCACGGTGGGCACCTTCATGCTGGTCTTTTGCCTGACCAATCCCGAGGAGGAGCGAAAAACCGCCCGCCACAGCATCATCATCGTCGAAACCGACCGCGAAGGATACAAGGCCGATCCCATGCACGGCAAAATGGGTCTGCGGGCTTCGGACACTTCCGCCGTCTACTTCAACAACGTGCGGGTCCCCCAGGAAAACCTGCTGGGCACCGAAGGCCACGGGTTTATCCAGCTGATGAAATTTTTCGACCATTCCCGGGCTTACGTGGCCGGACACGGCGTCGGCCTGGCCCAGGGCGCCCTTGACATGGCCGTCAAACACGTCAAGGGCCGCCGGCAGTTCGGCCGTCCCATCGGCGCTTTTCAGGCCACCCAGTTCAAAATCGCCGAAATGGCCACCAAGGTGGAAACCGCACGCAACATGGTCTACAAGTCGGCCTGGCTGCTGGACAACGGCAAGGCGGACACCAAGCTGACCGCCATGGCCAAGCTGTATGCCTGCCACGTGGCCGTGGAAGTGGTCGACGAATCCCTGCAGCTTCACGGCGGCTACGGCTATTTCAACGACTACGACATCGAGCGCTTCTACCGCGCCGCCAAGGTGCTGGAAATCTACGAGGGCACCAAGGAGGTCGAAAAGATCGTCATCTCCCGGGAAATCCTGGGAAAACTGTAAAAGAAAGATTAACACCCTTTTGAAAAAAAGAATGGATCGTATCTTTATTAGAGCGGCAATTAAACTTTATTAGCAAGGTTGACTAATACCTATTAATGCTCAATAATAACGCACACTCAGCAAATCGACGATATGGGCAGAGCCGGCGAGAGCAAAGACAAGGCCATGCTCAAGCGGCTCAGGAAACTCGAAGCCCTGGACACAAAGGATCAAAAAACCATTTTGCACATACTCGACAGCCTGCTAAGAGACGCCAAAGCTAAAAAAGCCTACGCACCACAATAATGGCTGTTTGCTTAATGGCCCCATTCGGAGATAAAAACATGCAAACCGAAAGCATTAAAAAGCAAGCCCAACGGCTCTTGAATAATTTACCGGAGTCGGCAACCTGGGAAGATTTGATGTATCACATCTATGTCCGGCAGGCCATAGATGCCGGCATCAAAGACAGCGATGCCGGCCGCACGCTGGATGTCAAGGAAGTGCGTAAAAAATTTGGTTTGCCAGCATGAAGGTTCACTCGACGCAAAACGCTGTCGAGCATTTGGTCAACATCTACGAACACATTGCGCTCAACTCGCCCACCTATGCCAAAGGCATGGTGGATAAAATCACCCGCCGATCAGAACAGATTGCCGATCATCCCCTATCCGGGCGTAAAGTGCCAGAATATGAAGTCGAGGATATCCGGGAGCTGATCGAAAAACCCTACCGGATTATTTACCGCATCAAATCAGATCAAATCGACGTTTTGGCTGTCATCCATGGAGCTCGCCTGCTGCCTGAGGAGATTTAATTGTGGCTATTTCATTTTACCCATCAGCGCGCTGGCGATGGTGTTTTTCTGAATTTCCTTCGTACCTTCGTAAATTTCGGTGATCTTGGCATCCCGGTAGAAACGCTCCACCTCGTATTCGGCCATGTAGCCGTAGCCGCCCAAAAGTTGGATGGCCTCGTCGGCGACTTCCACCGCCGTGCGGGCGGCATACATCTTGGCCATGGACGTCAGCTTGGGGTCGATGCGCCCCTGGTCGAAGTTCCAGGCGGCCTTGTAGGTGATCAGGCGGGCCAGCTCGATCTTGGTGGCCATGTCGGCCAGCTTGTGCTGGGTGACCTGGAACTGGGCGATTTTTTTGCCGAACTGCTGCCTTTCTTTTACGTAGGCCAGGGCCCGGTCAAAGGCTCCCTGGGCCGTGCCCAGGGCCTGGGCGGCGATGAGGATGCGGCTTTCATCGAAGAACTCCAGCAGCTGGTAAAAGCCCCGGTTCTCCTTGCCGATGAGATTGGAAAGCGGCACGCGTACATCCTTGAACACGACCTCCGCCGTGTGGGTCAGGGAAATGCCCATTTTTTTGCCCACATCCTGGATCGCAACCCCGGGGTTGTCGGCTTCCACCAGGATCAGACTCAGCCCGCGGTAAGAGGGTTTGGCCTCCGGATCGGTTTCGCACAGCACGCAGTAAAAACCGCTCAAAGGGCCGCTGTTGGTGATAAAAATCTTGGTGCCGTTGATGACCCATTGATCGCCGTTCTTGACGGCAGTGGTGTCCACACCGGTGATGTCCGAGCCGTGATCGGGTTCGGTAAAAGCCCCGCAGGACAGGCATTCGCCTTCGGCCACTTTGGGCAGCCACCTGGCCTTCTGCTCCTCGCTGCCGAAGTGCAGAATGATTTCCGAAGCGAAATCGGCGATCAGCAGGCAAGTGCCGATGGTGGAATCCCCCCGGGCCAGCTCTTCGGCCACCAGGATGTTCTCCAGACATCCCAGGCCCATGCCCGAGTATTGTTCGGGAAAGTGGATGCCGATAAACCCCAGTTCCGCAGCCTTTTTCCAGATTTTAACCGGGTATTCGTGTTTTTCGACCAGCTCTTCAATCACGTCTTTTTTGAATTCGCCCTTGACGAATTCCCGCACGGCTTTCTGAATCTCCTTTTGCTCACGGCTCAGTTCAAATTCCATTTTTCCTCCTGATAGTTTTTTCATTTCACCCTTGACGGTTCCGTAAAAGTCATTTTCGAGCGCCATCAACCCTTTTCGGAAAAAGAGCTGTGAAGGGTTGAGCGTTAAAATTTATTCGCATTCCGGACGATCATCGGGGATGAACTCGATTCCGGGAATATCCGGAATCGTGGACTTGGGCACCGGCGCATCGACTTCGATATACCAGCGGGTGATGAGCCACTTGCCGTCGCGCTTTTCCAGGGTCGCATTGTAGGTGCCGCTGGTAAAAACGCCGAAGCCCCCCTCGGCCGGTGCATTGGAGATCAACACGTAAGTGCGCACTTCGGCCGTGGTATTCGTTTGGTGGGCAACGTGGATGTTGCCCATGGTGTGCCGGCGCACAGTGGTGTTGGTTTCACTGCCCGGGCCGCGAAAGCGCATGTCCGTAAAAGTCCGAAAAGCCTCCTTGCCCCTGGTGCGGATGGTGCCGAAGCAGGGCGTTGTGGCCTCGAAAAGCAGATCATCGGAAAAAAGCGCAAACCATTGTTCCCAGCGCCCTTCATCGATGAGGTAGGAGTAAGCGCTGACATGGTTGATGATGGCCAACCGGTCGGCAAGGTACTGAAGTTCGGCTTTGGGCGGGATTCCGGAATAGTCGGCTTCCATCATGGAAAGACGCTCGGGTTTGAGACGCTTCTGAAAATCTGTCGGAATCGCCCATGGCTTTGTCATTGGATTGCTCTGCGTTGGATTTATGTTTTTGTCAATGGCCGTCGGGCACAATCACCGCCCGGCCCACGATCTCCCCTTTTCTCAGCTTCTCAAAGGCCGTTTCAACTTCACTGAGCGGGTAACGTGTAATATGCGGATTGATTATTCCCGCCTCGGCCAGGGCCACCAACTGGATCAGTTCCAGCTTGCTGCCGCCGAAGGTGGTGCTCATGGCGGCCCCGTAAGCAAGGGCGCGATCCTTGAACTCGAAGCTCCCCTGGCCGCGTCCCACCACCACAATATGACCCAGGGGGCGAATGATCCGGGCCGCCAGGGACATGGTGGCACCGGCGCCCACGAAATCGAGCACCGCTTCTACACCCCGGCCGGAAGTTGCATCACGGATGGCTTCGGCCACGCTTTCATCCGGGGTAATACCGCTGTCGGCGCCCAGCTCTTTTGCCAGGGCCAGGGCCTGCTCGCTGGTATCCACGGCAATGACCCGGGCCGCGCAGACAGCCTTGAGCACCATGACCGCCATGTGCCCCAGACCGCCGACCCCGATGACGGCAACCGCCGTGCCAGGAGTAAGCAGGGGCAGCACCCGCCGCACGGCGTGGTAGGCGCTAAGGCCCGCGTCAGTCAACGGCGCCGCCCGCCAGGGTTCCAGGGACTGCAGGGGCACAATGGAGGAAGCCGGGGCGACGGTGTACTCGGCCAGCCCGCCGTCCAGGCCCATGCCGGGAACCTGAAGCTTGTCGGGGCAGTAATTATTCCAGCCGGCAGCGCAGCAACTGCAATGACCGCAACCGGCCAGGGTCACCAGGCACGGCAGCCCGGTTTCCAGACCGGCCACCCCCGGACCGCAGGCTTCAACCCAGCCCCCGACTTCATGGCCCACGGTCATGGGCAGCCGGATGTCCAGGTGCGGCGGCGAGCCCTCCCAATCGTGCATAAAGTGCAGATCCGACTGGCAGATGCCGTTGCCCCCCACCTTGATCAACACCTGGCCGGGTCCGGGTTCCGGCACCGGCACATTCATCAACCGGGCCGGGGTTTTCCATTCCATCAAACGGTAGGCTTTCATCACTGATTCCTTTTTTCCTCACCGTAAACCGGTTGTCTGTTTTACGGCTTCAGGGCCTGTCCTTGCCATAGTGGCGCAGGAAAATGTCGATGATGTCGTCGTAGTCGTGCTGCGGCTGCCATCCCCACTCCTGCCGGGCCCGGCTGTCATCGATGGGCAGTGCGATCATGTCCAGCACCGGCTTCCACTTTTCATCGGGCTGAAAATCGATTTCAGCCGCCGGTATTTTCGCTTTTACCTTATGCGCCAGTTCAACTGCGCTGGGCGTCGGCTTGACACCGTCCACGAGGTAGTTGACCGTTGTGATGTTTTCAGCCGGGACCCGGGCCAGCTCGAAAATCGCCCGGGCGGCGTCTTGCGCGGACAGAACGGGAATGCAGGTCTCGGGACTCACATTGACCGTGTACGGGTTGCCCCGGATGGACTCCTCGATCATGGCATAGGTGTAGGTGACCACTCCACCGACGCGCAGGTCGATGCCGGGGCCCACGATGGACGGGTAGCGCAGGGACCGGAAGTCGATGCGGTGTCTCCTTCTGAAAAAGAGCCCCACCCCTTCGCTGAACAGCTTGGCGACCCCATACATGGACACGGGACGCTGCAGAGAGTTGTCCCTGAGCATCTTTTCCTGCAGGTCGAGACCGAAGGTGGTCACGGAACTGGCAAAAAGCACTTGGCCCACCCCGAACCGGCGTGCTGCCTCCAGTATGTTAAAGGTTGCCAGTGCATTGACCTGGATGGCCTTTTCAGGATGCTCCTCGCAGGCGGCGCCCAGCATGGCGCCCAGGTGATAGACGGCCTGGGGTTTGGTTTTTTCAACGGCAGCAAAGATACCGTCGGCATCGGAGAGATCAGCGCGAATGTATTCAACCCGGTCGCTCACATCTTCCAGGCGCCGGGGGGACTCCACCGCATCCAGAACCGCCACGCGCGACGCTTCATTTTCAAGCAGCAGGTGCACCAGGGCCGACCCCAGCAGCCCGGCACCTCCGGTAACCAGTACGCTCATGATCAACTCCTCGTAATAAACGATGATTAATATTAAGCAAAGACCGTTATATTAAATGATGAAGTCGAAAAAAGTCGAATTTTCTCGCTCCGCAAGCCTTTTCGGTACCATCGGGAACGACTCGTTACTTTTGCCATAATTACCTTCAGTTAATTAATCTGGAAGGCTGATCCTTAATTATTTCATCAACTGCGGCAAAAAAAGACTTAACGGCGGCACCAGGTACAGCATCACCAGCAGAATAAGATTGGCGATCAGAAATGGAATCACCCCCAGAAAAACCTTTTCCAGGGAGACATCCTTCACCACACCTTGAACTACGAAAACGTTCATGCCGATGGGGGGTGTCAGCAACGCAATCTCGGCACTTAAAACCACCAGCACCCCGAACCATATCAGATTGACATTTGCTGCTATCAAGCCGGGCAGAAACAGGGGCATGGTCAGGATAATCATGGAGGTCACATCCAGGAAACACCCCAGGGGGAAAAAAATTGCCAGGATGATGATCACCAGCAAATCAGCAGAGCCCACGGTGCTCAACAGGGCGCTGATGGCCTGGGGCAGGTTGGAAAGCGTCATGAAGACGTTGAACACCATGGCCCCCATGAACAGCAGAAAGATCATGGCCGTGATGTGGATGGTTTCCAGGCAGGCCTCCACGAAGGTTTTCAGGCTAAAGCGCTTCATGATCACGGTTAAGACGATGCTGCCCGCCGCACCAATGCCGCCGGCTTCGATGGGGGTAAACACCCCCAGGTAAATGCCGCCCAGGATCAGCAGGAAGATAGCCAGCACCGGCCAGATGTGCACCAGGGAAGCGATTTTCTCTTTCCAGGTGATTTCAAATTCCGAAGCCGGCGCCAGGGACGGTTTGAATTTGACCATGATGATTACCGCAGCGAGAAACAACGACAGCTCCAAGATCCCGGGGATGATGCCGGCAATGAACAGCTTGCCGATGGACTGCTCGGTAATAATGCCGTAAATGATGAATCCCAGGCTGGGGGGAATCATTATCCCTAAGGTGCCGCCGGCGGCAATCGCACCGCTGGCCAGGGCTTTGTTGTAGCTGTACTTACGCATCTCGGGATAGCAGATGGTTCCCATGGCCGCCGCCCCGGCCGTGGAGGAGCCGCTGACCGCCGCAAACCCGCCGCAGCCCGCAATGGAAGCCAGCACCAGCCCCCCGGGCAGCCGTCCCAGCCAGTGGTAGGCAGTGCGGTACAAATCGGCGGCAATGCCGGACTTGGAAAACATCATGCCCATGAGGATGAAAAGGGGCACGCAGGAAAACACATAGGCGCTCGCCCAGGTGTAGGGAATCCGGGCCAGTGAAGCCAGGGCCACGTCCCATCCAGACAGAGCCGCCGTTCCGATGCAGCCCACAAACAGAAAAGACACCCCCACGGGCATACGCACGGCCATGAGTGCAAACAGTGCGATCAGGCCCAGGGTTCCGACAACTGGTGGAGTCATTTTTTAGTATCCCCTCTCCAATTGCTCTCCATCTCCGGCATTATTGCAGCTTCCCAGACAATTGGGCCTGGTCTTTCCCGGCCGTCAGGGTGTTGAAAAAAAGGATAAAAAACGTCACCGCAGTCAACAGGCAGCCGAAGGCGAACAGGTATTTTGCCGGGTACTCGGGCAGCTTCATCCAGCCCTTGTAAATTCCGCGGCGCAGGCTGTGCGCGGCCTTGGCAAAGGCAAACCAGGCCATCAGAGAAAACAGGATCCCGGCCAGCAGGCTGCTGAAGGAATCCAGTGCGCGCCGCAGCCCTGCGGGCAGGCGATTGTAGATCAGGTCAACCTGCACATGCCCCTTGCCCAAGGTGATTCCCGGCAGGGCCAGGGCATTGATAATGGCCAGCAGGTACGAACTGAGAGTCATGGCATCTATGAAAGACGTGTTGAAAACATAGCGCGCAATGACATCGATTACCGTCACCACCGTCAGACAAACCAGGAAGCAAATATTGATGTAGGAAAGTACGTTTAATGCGGATTTGAAAAATTTCATCATTGTCTTTGCCTCCCGGTTTGTCCTGAACGATGTCTAGATGACTATTGCTGATACAGCCCCGGCAGTTTCACCATCACCGGTTTGCCGATTTTTTTCATGGTTGCCACATAGACCTTGTACATTTCCTGACCCTGCTTCCCATTGGCATCCACCCATTTCTGCCAGACGGGGATGAGCAACTTGGCCAGTTTCTGGCGTTCGGCGGCCGGAAATTCGACCAGTTCGATTTTGGGGGCCTGTACCACTTTTTCCCGCATCTTGGCATCGACAGCGTCGAAAACGGCAGCGATTTTCATGGCATATTTGGGGAACAATTCCTGCCATTTGGCCTTGACGTCAGCCGGCACTTTATTCCATGATTTTTTATTCATCACCACATTGCAGTGCCACCCGCTCATAATGGAGATGTCGATGGCATATTTTGTGACCTCGGCCCACTTCCAGCCGGCCACGCCGGACGTCCAGCTGTTCACCGCGGCATCAATGGTTTTGCGTTGCAAGGCCAGGTAGACGTCCGGTGTGCTCATGACCGTGGCGGTCGCCCCGAGAACATCGCAGACTTCCTTGAAAACATTTTCGCCGCCCCATACGCGCAGCCCTTTGAAATCTTCGATTTTGGTGATTTTTTTATTGCTGAATATCTGGGAAGGGGTGGTGGTGCCCGGAAGCAGGTAGACGACATCCTCGAATTCCTTGTCCAGAAAACCCTTTTTTTGAAATTCCAGGAGCAGTTTGGCGCTGGTCTGAGCGGAATCCGAAAAAAACGGGAGCTGAACCCCGAGGGACAGCGGGAACCGGGAAGGGTTAAATCCGCAGCAGCCAAGGGCCATATCCGCCAGCCCTTCATATACGATATCATACTGTTCCGCGGCCTTTCCCAGAGCGCTGGCTCCGTAATACTGGACCACCACCCTGCCGTTGCTGGTATCTGACAGTTCCTTGGCCAGGGCTTCCAGAACCTTGGTGACGGGGTGGCTCGGCGCGATAAAGCTGCTGAATTTCATGTTGATGACTTTTTCCGCGGCCTGGCCGGATACCGCCAGGGGCCCGGCCAGCATGAACATGGCAACAACCACACAAAGGACAAATCGAATCATACTTCTGTTTTGGCTACTCATTTTTCATTCTCCTTTTCTCAATTTTAAAAAATCTGATAAGTGTTTTTAAAGTTGCTGTTTCTGGCAACAGGTCGTTTAAAAACGTCATGAGCGCCGCTGAGGAAAGGCAAAATGAGGCGAGAAAGCGGAGCATACACGCTAGTATGTGAGCATTTTGAGCCTCATTTTAACACCGCATCAGCAAGTGCAGTAGTTTTTAAACGGCCTGTTAGAGGTTCAGCAAATCCTCCGCATTCTCATACAGATAGCGGGCCATGGCCTCCTCATCCAGGGGCAGGGCCAGGGTGCGCTCCACCAGCTGCTCGCAGTTGCCAAAGGGATAGGCGCTGGCAAACAGAAAGCGGTCCGGCAGCCACTGGATGCCCTTGACATACAGGTCTCCACCGGCGGCAAACACGTAAACGTCCGGCGACAGAAACACCCCCCCGGAGCCGATGGCGCTGCACTTCAGAGCCACCCCGAGGGCTTCATTGACGTACGGGTAGGCCCCGTGCCCCAGCACGATGGGCAGATCCGGAAAGGTTTCGGCCACGTGCTGAAACTGGATGGGATCGGTATAGGTCAGATCGGGCCCGGCAAAGGGTCCGGTCATAAACAAAATGGGCACTTCCAGCTCGTTGCACTTTTCGTAGATGGGCATCAGTTTTTCATCATCGGCGTACAGGGGCTTTTCGAAAAGCCCGGGTTCGATGCACAGTCCCTTGAGGCCCAGCTCCTTGATGGCTCTGTCGATGTCGGCCACGGTTTCAGACATGGGTTTGCTGCCGTCCACGCCGGCCAGTCCCAGCAGCCGGTCGCCGGACTGCCCGGCCAGTTCGGCGATATACTCGTCACTGACGTGACAGGACAGCCCCAGCAGGTGGGAGTGCCGCCCGTTCATCACCCCGTAACGGATGCCGGCGTTGTCGATTTCCTTGTAAAGAATTTCGAGGGCCGCGTCGTCAGCCGCCCCCTCTTCGCTTTCAAGGCTTTTTTCATAGGATTCCGGCGTGTCCACCTCGAACCGGAAATTGGCGAACCGCACGATGCCCTCCGGGAAAAACCCCTTGTACAAGGCTGTCGGCGGCCGCAGTCGAAAATCGATGATTTTGCCTTTCATAATAGATCTCCTGGTTTGTGCATTGCATTTTAATTTACAAGCGTTCAGGCAACACTGCCGGGCATCACAACTCCAGCAGCCGGGCCGCGTTGCCGTACATGTACTTTTCCATCACTTCGCCGGACAGGGGAAACTGCAGCGACAGTTCCACGGACTCCTTCAAAGGGCCGAAGGGATAGGCCGAGGCGAAGATGAATTGGTCCGGCAGCTGGCTGATGGCCTCCACGTAAAGTTTGCCCCCCGGAAAAAAGCAGTAGATGTCCGGGGAAAGGTAAAAATTGGGATGTTTGACGCCCAGGGCGATGGCATCCAGCACCCGGGGATAGCCCCCGTGGGCCAGGACGAGTTTCAATTCCGGGAAATCCTGCATCACCCGGTCCAGGGGCGGCCAGTCGTTGGCCCCGATGTCATGGCCGGCATAAATGCCGCTCATGTACATGAGCAGCTTGTCCTGCTTGACCATGGTCTCGTATATGGGATAAAGTCGGCGGTCATCGGCTTTCAGCGGCTGTCCGTCCTCGGTGGTGGAATACCCGATTTCCAGCACCGCCCCGGCCAGGCCGTGCTCTCCGATGGCGCGCTCGATGGCGGCCACGGCCCTTTCAGCCGGCTGCTCCACGTCGATGCCGTGCAGCCCCGTGGCCCGGCTGTCAAACCGGCGGCCCAGCTCGACCAGCATCTCGTCGGTCACGTCGATTTTATCGGTTCCCGACAGCTGCAACACGGCCTTGGGCGGATTGGCGATGTTGCGCCCCGGCACCACGATCACATCCACCCCGGCCTCGTCCATCTCCTTGAACAGCAGGTCCAGGCCCTCCTCCGCCCCCACCTCGAACATGGACGGGCTGGTGGCCTGGGCCGGTGCACACACGAACTTGTTTTTCCACTGCAGCCGGCCCAGCTTGATGTCAAACAGCACCTTCTGGGCCGCCACGGGGGGGCGGCAGCGAAAATCAATAATTTTGGATAGGCTCATTAATTGAAATCTCCTTCCCATTTTCTGGGACTTGGAAGCTTCAGGGGCCTACGCGCTCTAGGATATGAACGCACATGGCCGCCTCTTCGAAGCCCAGGTTGCCGCCGCCGTTTTCCGCCAGGGCCAGGCGGCAGCCCTCCACCTGGCGCTTGCCGGCCTCATGCCTCAGCTGGGTGACCAGTTCGAACACCTGGCCCAGGCCCGAGGCCCCCACGGGGTGGCCGCGGGACTCCAGGCCGCCCGAGGTGTTGATGGGCAGTTTGCCGCCCAGTCGGGTAGCGCCGGATTCGGCAAAAGCGCCGCCCTCCCCCGGTGGGCAAAACCCCAGGGATTCGCACTGGTGCAGCTCACCGAAGGCCGTGGCGTCATGCACCTCGGCCACGTCGATGTCTTCGGGTCCCACCCCGGCGATCTCGTAAGCCCGGCGAGAAAGCCGGGCGCCGATGTCCCGCGCCTCTTCTTCGATGGTCCGATCGGAACCCGAGCCCAGCACCGATGCCCGGATTTTGACCGGTCGCGGAGCATTCAATTTTCTCAGGTACTCCCCGGAACAGACGACGGCACAGGCAGCGCCATCGCCCACCGGGGCGCACATGGGCACGGTCAGCGGATAGATCACCGGCCGACCGGCCAGCACTTCTTCCACGCTCATGTCTTTCTGGTACTGGGCATAAGGGTTCATGGTGCTGTGGAAGTGGTTCTTGCTGGCGATGACGGCCAGCTGCCGCTGGGTCGTGCCGTAAGTGGCCATGTGCCAGCGGCACCAGCCCGCGTAAACATCCATGAAGGCGCTGCGGCTTTTGCCGGCGTCATCGGCCTGGTCCTGGTCGGCAGGAATTTCCAGGGTCAGTCCGTCAAGCACCTTGCGCCAGGCAGCAAAATGGCCCTTGATGTCGGACACGTCCACCCCGGCCCAGTAGGCCCGGAAGGTTTTTTCCCGGTCCTCGCTGTAAAGCTTTTCCACCCCGGCGGCCAGCACGCAGTCATAAAGGCCCGCGGCCACCCCCATCCAGGCGCCGTGCAGGGCTGTGGAGCCCCCGGCACAGGCATTTTCCACGTTGACGATGGGAATCTCTTGAATGCCCAGGGGCCTTAAAGCCACCTGCCCCTTGATGCAGTGCTGCTCGGTGAAATAACCCCACATGGAGTTGGAAAACCAGGCGGCCTGCAGATCACTGGCTTTCAGCCCCGCATCCTCCAGGGCGGCTCGCACGGCTTCAGCCGTGAGATCTTTTTCGGTTTTGTCCAGGTGCTTGGCAAAACGCGTCATGCCGGCACCGATGATGTAAACGTCTCGCATGGCGTCTATTCCTTGATTTTGGCAGTCTTAAAAACCATATTTGTTCGCTTCATGAGCATTTTGGGGATTGCCGGTTCCCTTCGCTAAAATCCAAAAACTCGGGCCAATGCCTTCAAACAGTTTGGATTTCTTAACGCTCAGGGTCCCGTCAATCTTGATCCCAAAATGCTCAACGTCGCTCACAAAATATTTTTAAGGTCTGACTTACTTTTGCTCGTATGTTTTTTCGAACACCTGGCCCTTGTAGTGGCTGCGCTCGAGGCTGCCCGGTTCGGCCCACAAAATCTTAGGAGCGATCTTCAGACGTTTGCTCATGGCCTCCACGATTTCTTTTTCCAGGGCCTCCAGTTCGGCGCTGGCCACACCTTCGGCGTGCTCCACCCGGATCTTGAGGGGCGGCACCACCCGCGGCGGCTTTTCATCCAGCACGATGCGCAGCTCCCCGGTCACCCGGGGCACGAACTCGTTGACCACGCCCTTGATATGACTCGGGTAAACCATGACGCCCTTGACCTTGAGCATGTCGTCGGCCCGGCCCACCACCTTGTAGCGGAAACCGGTGCGCCCGCAGGGACACGGTTCGGTGAACACCTGGTGGATGTCGCCCATGCTCTGGCGCATCCACACAAAGCCGTCACCCGCCAGCATGGTGAACACCGCCTCGCCCTTGGCCCCGTCTTCCATGGCAATGGGCGCCTTGGTCTCCGGGTCCACCAGCTCGTAGTAGACCAGGTCATCGGCCACCCAGTGCATACCCTGGTACTCCTCGTGATCGCAGGAAAAACCAAAACCCGCCCCGGCATCGAAGATGCGGCAGCCGTAGGCGCTTTCCAGTTTCTGCTTGACAGCCGGAATGCCGGCGCCCGGCTCACCGCCCAGCACCAGGGCCTTGAAGCCCAGCTCGCCGACTTCCTGCTTGATGACCTTCGGGGCCTGTTCGATGAGGTATTCGGCCAGCGATGGCGTGCCCACGTAAAAGGTGCCCCGGAAGAGTTTTTGCATCAGCAGGATGCGCTCGCTCTTGGCCTCGGCTCCCACGGGAATGGCCATGCAGCCCAGCTTCTGCAGTCCGATCATCAGCGTCACGCCGGCAATCACCATGGATAGCGCAAAGCAAAACAGCATGCGGTCATTGGAGCGCAGCCCGGCCCGCCAGGCACCGCGCACCATGGCCTCGCCCCACAGCTCGTTGATGTCGAAGTTGGTCAGCGGATAGGGCGTCGGCGTGCCGGTCGTGCCGGTGGTGGTGGCCATGTAGTCCAGCTCGTCCACGGTGACGGGCATAATCTGGTCCAGCACCTTTAGAAAGTCGCCCTTGTACTCCTGCACCAGGGCCAGCAGCGACTGCTTGTTGAAAAGGCCGATCTTGTCCTTGAATTCATCGAAGCCGGAAAGCTTTTCCGGATCCAGCCCGGCATCCTCGATGATGCGGGTGTAAAACGGTGCGTTGGCCTTGAGGCGCGCCAGCATTTTCTTGAGTTTTTCCAGCTGGATCTTTTCCATCTCGGGAGTATTGAGCAACGGCTCCATCTCCATGTTCCAGTAAGGTCTGTCATTATTCATTTTTCTTGCTCCTTATCCTTCCAGATAAAGGTTTTGAACTGAGTTATCAGCCGGGTCAGCTTTCGTCCTTTGAATCCTCTTCGTCGTCCAGTACCCCGGCCAGCTTCATGATCTTTTCGTACACCTCTGCCTGGCCGTCGGCTTCCATCTGCACAAAGCTTTCATCCTGCTCCACTTTCATAAAAGACGGGTCTTCCCACCAGCGGGTCTTGGTTTTCATGATCGGCTTGCCCGTGCCGGAAAAAGCCATGAACAGGTTCGGCGCACCGGCCATCTGGGTCATCATGCGCTGATCGTACTGGAGAATTTTGGTCCAGGGCATGCGGTCGAACCAGCGGTACTGTCCCACGGGGCCGATGGGCAACCCCAGGATAAAGGAACAGCCCTCCAGGCGGTTTAAAAACAGCGACACCGCCCCGACGCTGAACAGGATACGCGCTTCGGCCTTGTTCTGGGCCGCACAGGCGCAGGCGTAGTCGCAGGCAATGCCGAAATCGATTACTTTCCACAAGCAGGTCGGGCCGTAGGCTCCGATGCCCACGCCCTTGTTGCGGCTGACGTACTTGAGATACTCGCCGCAGGTGGGAAAGCCGCAGCCGCCGCAATTCCACATGGGCGGCTTGGTCAGGTCGGCTCCCAGCAGCAGCACCGGCGGCAGAATGCCCTCGTTTTTATAGGTGCGAAAAGCCGAGGCGTCGTGCAGTTGAAAGGCCGAGGTCTTGCCAAGGGTTTCCAGCACCTGGATCATGGGCTCCAGGTCTTCGCCGGTGATAATCTCCATGCGCAGCCCCAGTTTGCTGGTCAACGTGGGGGCCTTGGCGGCCGCCGCCGCACAGGCCTTGGCCACTTCCAGCATATGCTCATTGGCCGCTTCAAATCCATCGTATACAGCCATGGTTTATTCCTCCTTGTCTTTTTTGGCTCCGGCCCCTTTAGTGGGATCGAAGACCATGTATGGGTGGTTGGGTATCTGGCGAGTAATGGTGGCGATTTTGCGCAGGGAATCCACCAGGGTGGTCATGTTGGTCAGATGGTACTCCGGCGGAATGTCGGCATAGGGGTTTTTGGCCGCCACGGCCAGCAGGATTCCCACCACCACCTCGGATTTCATGCAAAAGTCCAGATTGCGCCCGGCCAGCCCCACGGAATAGCAGGGCTTGGCATCCACGAAATTGTTGGCGGCCAGCCACAGGGCCGACCCCACCGCGTAGCCGAGATCATGGGCCCGCAGCATGCACAGCGGCCCCTTGATGGCGGTTTCGCGGCGCCGGTCGGTGGCGTCAATAAGCCCGTTGAAATTGGGCAGGCGCTCGTAAACAAACGAACAGTCCGGCTCCCCGCCGCACAGACCGCAGGAGGCATCCATGGGGGTGGCATGGGCCCGAAAGTTTCCCAGAAATACGATGGCATCGGTTTCGCGCACCATTGCGGCTTCGTATAAAAAGGGTTTTTTGAGCTTTTTGGGCTGCTCCTCGTGGGCCAGGCGCTCCATCTCCCGGGCGATTTTTTCCAGCTCCTTTTCGCCGTAAGCGATTTCAGCCTCAATGCCGTGCACTCCACCGGTAAAGGGTGCGGTCAGGGCCGCGTTGACCATGAGCCGGGCCACCATCAGAACATTGTCTTTTTTATTCTGATCCGATGGTGAATACAGCGGCCATTCATTTATATGTATGCGTGCCATAAAATTTTATCCTCCTTATTTTATCACCGGCAGATGCCGGGTCGCTAAAAGTCGAGGGGACGCCGCGGATAGGTCTCCCCCAGGATGTGCCCTCCGTGCCGTGCCAGGGTCTCGTTGTTGCCGTCTTCAATCAGCGTCGCCCGGGCATCCCGGAACAGCTTCTCCAGTACATACTCTCTGGTCAGCCCATTTGCCCCCCAGATCTGGATGGCATCGTGGGTGTTCTTGAAAGCCATCTCCGTGCACTGGACCTTGGCCCACAGCGAGTACTCCACATGGGGCGGCGAGATGTTGAAATTCAGGTTCATGGCCGTGCGCGAGACTACCCTGCAGGTTTCCACCCGCCGGAAAAGATCGAAAATGCGCTGTTTCATGGAATAATGTTCGATCAGCGGTTTGCCTCCCTGGATGCGCTGTTTGGCGTAAGTGAGGCTTTCCTCCAGCGTTGCCCGGGCCAGGCCCGTGGACCATGAGGCCATGCACAGGTTGGCCGAAGCCAGAATCATGTCCAGCATCGGCACGTAATACTCGGGTTCGGCAATCATCCAGTTTTTGGGGATGCGCACGTTGTCGAAGTAAAGCTCCCCCTGGTTGAGGTCACGCTGCCCGATTTTCTCCAGGGGTTTTCCCCGGGAAATCCCCGGCAGATCCAGGGGAACGATACAGATACCGTTGCCGGCAAAACCCTGGGATGGATCGATCTGACAGTGCAGCAAGGCATGGGTGGCCACGGTGCCGCCGGAGACCCAGGCCGACTTTTGCCCGTTGATGACCCATTGATCGCCCTCAGCGACAACTTGCAGGTTGCCCTGCAGGCTTTCAGAGGAAAAGTAGTCCTCGCCCACGGCAATCACATCAGAGCCGTGATCGGGTTCGGTGATGGCCCAGCAACCGCGGATGCTGCCGTCGCGGCATTCGCAAAAGGGTTTGACAAAAGTATCCACCAATTCATCATCAGCCGTCATGCACGCGCAGTAAGCCGGAAAACAGGCCACGGCCAAATGAACTGAAAGACCAAAACTGGCCCAGCCGAATTCTTCGAATACAAGATGGATCTGCAAGGGCGTCAACCCCTGGCCGCCGTAGTATTCCGGCAGCAGGATGGTATGGAAATCCAGCTCGTAGGCTTGTTTCAAAAAATCCCAGAGAGGGGATCCTTTGGCGATCACTTCCTCGGCGGTCATCCGGTCAAGCTCCAGGGAGATGGGGCGCATGACCTTCTGGGCGAATTCGCGCGCGGCGGCACGGATGGCCTTGTCCTCTTTGGTAAGCTCCATGTTGAGGTCGAAGTAGTCCATCTTGGTTTCCCTCCCCGGTTCTACACGTCCATGGGCAGATCGTACTTCTTGCAATATTCCGGGTACATTTCCTGTCCGGGCTTGAGCAGGGGCAGGACCTGCAGCACCTTGTTGACCGGCCCCTTGGCCTTGATCTGGCGCATGGCCAGAGCCTTGGGGATGTTGACCTTTTTCAGCCAGTACTTGTGCACCGTGTCCCCGTTCATCTGCATGGTGACCACCGGCACCTTGGCCTTGGCTTCGTCATCGAAAAGCGGCCCGTTTTCATCCACGAACATGACGATGTCCGGGTCTTTGACCACGAACAAAATGGTGATGCCGCTTTTTTTCATCTTCTCACCAAACTCGGTTTCCTTGATCATCTTGGTCCATAAATCTCCAAAAAGCTCTTTTGCCATTTCCTGGTCCTTGAATACCGACATGGGTGTCCTCCTTCTGTTTATTTTCTATGGTTATTAAAAATCGGCTTAAAGCTTCACTGCCTATTGAGCAAAAGGCGTGCCATTGCCGCAATTATTTTTTTAGTCATGATTTTAAGGGGTTATTATATATTACGGATCCAGGAAATCAAGCCGCTGTCCGCATTAAGACAAAAAATGTCTGCATTTAGACATTTCCCCAGGCTTGTTTTCTGACTTCCACCCGCATCAGGATCTCGCCGCAGGGTCCCAGGGGCAGGCCGGCACCGTAACAGTTCATGGGCAGGTCAAATATTTTGCTCGCAAATTTTTCTTCGTCGCCCTCGGCAGCGGCCATCCTTTCCAGCATCAACAGCACGCGCCACCAGGCTTTGTGCAGGGCCATAATGCAGACGCCCTTGCCATCCGCCGGGGGTCCAACAACGCCGATCGGGTCGATGAGAAACTCGTCGCCTTCCCGGTGTCCGGCAAGGCAGGCACTGGAGGCAATCACCCTAATGACAATGCGATGGTCGCGAAATTTCTCAATGGCCTGCAGCCGTTTCACCCGCTCAGGGGAGGCCAGGAAAGCTTCGAGCTCTTGGGGGTCAAGCGGCAGTTGTTTCATGGACTCGCTGGGCGGCGGTCCTCCCGAAACCGGTGCATTCTGAATCGCCAGGCATCTGCCACGGGCCTTGCGGTTACGATAGAGCAGATAACCGCTCATGGTCAGCATGAAGCGCGCAAACTCGATAAAAGGCATCTTCTCCACGGTCACCCGGAAAAAGTTTTTGCCAAGCCCCCCCATCTCCAGGCCGATATCGGTGCAGGTCACATGCTTGAAGACCATGTCGTTGGGATCCTTGCCCTCCAGCAGCTTGTCGTAATAGGTATAGATGAGGGGGGAAATCTGGGAAAGCCCGTGAATGCATACAAAGGACGGACACTTGTGTTTGATGAGCAGCCCCAGGGCATTGAAGTAAAAGGGACGGCCTTCATTGTGGCAACCCGAACAGTGATCAGAACATACAGGATCTGCTTTTATCCAGTACTTCATGGCCTCCAGGTTGAGCACGTCAAACAATCCCAGCTCGCCGGCCTTGTTATATTCTTCCTCGTTGTAGTCCCAGCGGTTCATGACGATCCGCTTCAGGATAGGTTTCATCAACCGGTCAATGAATCCCATAAAACCTCCTTTATCAATTCCTTGCTCGAGCAATCGCATCTTGTGGCGCCGATTGTAGAAATTTTTATGTCCTCAATGAGTTTCTGCAGCAATTCCGTATTGACATCCATGGCGATGGCCTTAGCAAAAATTATTTCACTTTTACGACATCCTGGATCTTCCATGTTTTCTGGAAAAGCGCTTTTTGGGGCCCAAAAAGGCGCATGGCGATCCAAAACCGCTCGCCGGTGGGAATCCAATTGGCTTTGAACCCCTCGGGGGCCTTCGGTGCAAAGTAAAGATCGACAGATCCATCGGCATTCATCTTCAGACTGTTCTTTTCGAAAGAAGAAATCCCTACCCGTTGCGAACCTTCAATGAAACTGTAATTTGTAAAACTATAGGCAATAATCGACCAGAAATCTCTCACGGGTGCGTCCGCGGGCACACGCAAGCGATAGACCGATTTCCCGTCCAATGGTTTCCCTTGGGCATCATAAAGGGTCACCAGGTAGAATGCCCCTTTGCCCAACACCTTTGGCATGAAAGTAGCGAAATGATAAAGCGTCGCCCGCTGGTCGATGAGCATCCTGTCTTCGGTCACAAAGGGCCATCCGGCCATGGCCTGTTCCCGGGAAAGATTAAACGCGGACCAATGGGTGCCCTCGAAAAAGGTGCGGAAAGCCCGGTTAATGAAAAGCCACTGCAGGTATTCATAGGCCTCCTGGATGGCCCCCTTGAGGATTTTCTTCATTTTTTCATC
The DNA here is from genome assembly GCA_964527835.1 of uncultured Desulfosarcinaceae bacterium. Lineage (GTDB taxonomy): Bacteria > Desulfobacterota > Desulfobacteria > Desulfobacterales > JAFDCJ01 > JAFDCJ01. Next base: position 34,310 of record CAZGNV010000017.1, read on the forward strand.
GGGATTGAATGGTTTTCCCTTTTCGATGCCAATGGCGGCCAGTTGACCCATCATGGCCAGATCGCGGGCCTGCACGGGCTCCTCCTGGACGACGTCGGCGATATCCTGGAAGTAGGAAAGGTCATACTTCGGCAGGGTGTCCCATTTCTTAGGATAGGCATCGATGAACTTGACCGGCGGCGGATTGTCGGCCTTGCCCAGAGGGTAGACCTTGATGGTTTTGTCGTAAGCGACCACGTCGTCGTAGGTCGCCCCTTTCACCGGCACCGGACGCAGGGCCGCATACACGGCGTAGGTCCTGGGCCGAAACACCAGGTAACCGGTCTCCGGCACGGGACCGTCGTATCCCGGCGGCAGAAAGAGGTATTTTCCTCCCTTGCCCTTGTCGGCTCCCTTGGGACCGACATCGGTGAAGGGATAGTCCCAGGCATCTACAAAAGATCCGAAGAGCTTTACCTTGGCCGATGCGCCAGGCAATTCCACCACCAGCGGTCCGTTCCTGGTGTTGAAGCAGGCCACTACATAGGGCGTCTGGTTGTTGGCCGTCAGGAAACGGTGACGGGAAGTCATGGGCCTGGAAAAGTACACCAGGTCGTTCCAGTCACCGCCCAGGTCGCGGCGCGTCGCCTTGATGAATCCGCGCAGGCTGACCATGGGCATGGCCCAGACGGCGGTTTCCACTGCCCGTCGATATAACATGTGTTCATAGGGATCCTTATGGTTGTCGGCACCGGCCTGCACACTTGTTAAACCCGTAAGAAAGAACACGGCAATACTGACAATCAACATCTTTTTTTTGCATGTAATCATGGTTGAGGCCCTCCTTTATTGAAGCTTTACTGAATATCTTTCTGATTGACCTGACGCGCCTTGTTGCGCCACTTGTTAAAATTCCTGCGGCTGAAGTTCATTACGAATGTGGGACTGATGCGCGCCAGCCACCACATCACCCGGGCAAAACCCGTAACCGTGATGATGGGCTTGTTTTTGGCCACACCCTTGAGAATGACCCGGACGCATTCTTCGGGGGTGGCCCCCAGACGCTCCAAAAGGGAGTTTGCATCCAGCCAGGCCTGTTTATCGTAGTTGACCGTCTTCACATTGTCGAAAATAGGCGTCTTGATGAAACCGGGACAAACCACGCTCACATTGACCCCCAGGTCCTTGCCCTCCACCCACAGCCCCTCGGAAAGGCCCACCACAGCGAACTTGCTGGCGACGTAAGACACGGTGGCCGGAAAAGGGATCAGCCCCTCCACCGAGGCGATGTTGACAATATGGCCCGACCCCTGCCTGACCATCTGGTGGTAAGCCAAAAGCGTTCCATAGATGACGCCGTTGAGGTTTACATCCAGCACCTGGCGCCAGTGCTCGATGTTCTGGTCCCGCACTTCACCCGCTATACCGATGCCGGCATTGTTGAAGATGTAATCCAGCCGCCCTTCTTGGGCCACCACTTCTTCCACCACTTTCTTGAAGGCCTCGTAGTCGGTGACGTCAAGCACCTGTTCTTTGACTGTACCACCCTGCCGTTTGATCCCCTCAACGGCCTCTTTCAGCATTTCCGTGTTGACATCGGTGGCGACCACTTTGGCGCCACTTCCTGAAAGCTCTTCGGTCAGGGTCCGGCCGATACCTGAGGCCGCCCCGGTGACGATGCAAACCTTGTTGTTAAATGGTGTCATGAAAATTTCTCCTTCTTGCAGTTTCTACGATACGGCACCAGGGGGCGGCGGGCTGCAGAACCCGCCGCGAACACCGGCAGCGCCGCACGCCTTCGCCCCCCGCCGGTAGATCCTAGGTGGGATCAGCTGGAGCGGTTGTCGGCACGGGCAGGGGCATGGCCATGATCTTCTTGTCTACGATGACATGCTCCTTGGCCACGAACAACGGCGAATTGGAGACATTGGCGAATTCTTCAATGTCCTGGGCGAAAAGCCCGAATGACTCGCCGGCCTCGGGCCCCGCGGGGGCCGCCAGGTCCCGGCGGTCCAGCCACACCTCCGCATGGCCGAAGACCGAGACCGCCTCCATCCCGCCGCGGACGGAGCGCCACTGATCGGCCACCGGGTCTTCAAAGGCGTGCAACTGCAGGTAGCGCTGGTAGGGTACGAACTGATCGTATTGCCGCGCCAGGGCCCCGTGGCATGTCCGCCAGTGAAATTGAATATCCTTGACGGACAAACCGGGGCGCACATGGCCCACGTAATAGCCCTTAATCAGCATATTGTCCTCCCGGGCGACAAGCTTGCCGGGGGCGTTGATCTGGGGAAGTTCCACGCAAAAATAAAGCAGCGATCTGGAAAAATCCACGAACTTCCGCTCGTCTTCCAGCAGCTCTGCGGCCGCTTCCTGCCCTTCGGGCGTCTGCAGGGCTTCGGCCAGGTCCTGGCGGCTTTTCCACCAGAACTCGGCCACGCCATCATAACCTTCGGCCTCGGTGCCGTACATCTGGCGCATCAATTCGCCGTCGTCATCGTCGTCCAGGACGTGGGCCTGCACGTAACGGCGGATGCGCAGCGCCGGGGTGTTTTTGACCACCAGCGCGGCATGCTTGTCCAGCCAGTACTGCTGGAAATCCTCCAGGGACATGTTTTCAGCTTTGCGCATGAAATAGTTCAACCTGATCATGGGAGTTCTCCTCTCCTGCTAATGATGATGAATTGGAAATGATAGTTATTGTGAATCTGCCTGATTGACCCGGCGCGCCTTGTCACGCCACTTGTTAAAATCTTTGCGGGCAAAGTTCATCATGAAGGTGGGACTGAGGCGCACCAGCCACCACATGATCCGGGCCACTGGCGTTACCGTGATAACAGGCTTGTTCTTGGCCACGCCCTTGAGCATCACCCGGGCGCACACCTCGGCAGTTACGGCAAAACGTTCCCAGACGGAAAGCGCCTTGATAAACTCCTGGCGATCAAAGCCGACCATGGGAGACGTGTCGAAAATAGGGGTCTTGATGAATCCCGGGCACACCACGCTCACATTGACCCCCAGGTCCTTGCCCTCCACCCACAGCCCCTCGGAAAGGCCCACCACAGCGAACTTGCTGGCGACGTAAGACACGGTGGCCGGAAAAGGGATCAGCCCCTCCACCGAGGCGATGTTGACAATATGGCCCGACCCCTGCCTGACCATCTGGTGGTAAGCCAAAAGCGTTCCATAGATGACGCCGTTGAGGTTTACATCCAGCACCTGGCGCCAGTGCTCGATGTTCTGGTCCCGCACCTCACCCGCCATGGCGATGCCGGCATTGTTGAAGAGGTAATCCAGCCGCCCTTCTTTGGCCACGACGTCTTCCACCACTTTTTTGAAGGCTTCGTAGTCGGTGACATCCAGTTCCCGGGCGGTTATCGCCCCACCCTGGCCCTTGATGGCCTCCGCGGACTCCTGCAGCAATGACGTGTTGACATCGGTGGCGACTACTTTCGCTCCGTTTCCCACAAGTTCGTCCGCCAGGGCCCGGCCGATGCCCGAGGCCGCTCCGGTCACGATACAAACCTTGTCGTTAAATTTGCCCATAAAAACCCCTCCTTTTAGCACTTTTCATTTTCCAGGCCCCGTCAGTAATTTCGGAGGCGATCCCGGAAAACTTCGGTTTCACCACCGGCTAAAACACCACGTAGCGGTCGCTGTTTTTGACCAGCTCGGCATTTTTGGCCTGGGTGGCAAAATCCTTGAACCCCAGGCAGGGGACATCTTCTTCTTTCAACCCCAGGGCCTTAAAGCTGACGTCGCACACGGAAACTTTCGCCATGTCCACCAGCTGGGGAAAATCCGGCGATCGGGTCAGCAGCACCGACCGGCCGGTGAAAAAGATTTCTACCTGCTTGTTTTTTGCCCGCGCGGCCCCGGTCAGCCTGATGACGTAATCCAGGTACTTGTCCGAAGTGACCAGAATGCCCAGTTTATCAGCCATAACCATCCTCCCGGACGACGACATTCATTCATCATCTCCTTCACCACCAGCAGATCACCTTTTGACAGGAAAAAATTTCATCCACGACTTGAGGCCAGTCCATATCCTCGCGAAAAATCTCCAGCACGGTCGTCCTTTTGCCATTGGAGACAATTTGCATCAGGGCATTGACAGTATCATCTGCCGGTGATTTCAAAATATGAAGTATCTCCATGATACCTCCCTCTAAAACGGAATCACCAGGTCCACATCCCGCAGCATTTCACCGATCTGCTCCACGGTGGCGAGCTGGAAGCCGTACTTTTCCACGTTGGCCGGGTTGTTGGAATAGCGCTCGCCTTCCATCTCATCGAAAAATTCCATGTTCTCGCGAAAGGCTTCGTCCATGTCGGCAATTTCGTGGTTCAGCACGAACATGCTCACCCGGGTCTTGTACAGGGTCATGCCCAGGCTGGTGCGCAACCCTTCGTATTGCTGTTCGGGATCCTTGATCAAGACAGCCACTTTTTTCATCCCTGATTGCTCCTGCTGCTTCGTTGGCCTTTGGTTACACCAGGCGTTTAATAAAATAGCGGATGAAGTCTGCCTCCTCTTGAATTTTCAGGATCTCATTGCCGCTGTTTTCAGCCCAGGACGGAAAATCGTTCAAAGATCCCCGGTCGCTGACCTGAGCCTCGATGATCTCGCCGATCTGAACTTCATTGATCAGCTTGCTGACCTTGAGAATCGGTATGGGACAGGACAACCCTTTCAGGTCGTACACCTTGGTGACCTGGGTCTCATCATGCATGGCAAACCTCCATGTAATCCGTAAGCATCTTTAGATAAACAACTGGACCCTGCTGTTCTTGGCTTCGTGCAGAAAGGTCGCCACCCCGGCATAGTCAAGCCCCGGGTAGTCGATGAATTCATCGCGCTCGAAGCCCAGTAACTCCGTGGACTTGTCGCTGAGGTAGATGCGCACCCCGAACTCCGCGGCCATGGAAATCATCTGCTCCAGGGAAGGGATGTTGCTTTTTTCCATCAGCTCCAAGAAAGCGGCGGTGTCAATTCCGCCAAGATTATTTTCGGCCAGCTTCACCTCCCCGGCTCCCCGGGGCAGGTTGGCCCCCAGTATTTTTTCCACCCCGTCCTTATCTTCGACCACCTTGTTTTTGTCGCGCAGGGCCGCCAGGGCCCAGAAGGTGAAATACATCACCACCTCCATGCCCATGGCCACCGCACCGGTGGCCAGCACAAAAGCGGTGTACACTTTGTCCAGCTCCCCGCTTAACACGCCGATGGTGATCTTGTCTGCCGGTGCATTTTTTTTCAGGGCTTCAATTTCAGATCTCAGTTCCGCGACTTGAGATTCAAGGGCTTGGATATCCATGAAGACCTCCTTGATTTCATTTGGATAAATATTGACGGTCCCGTAAAAAGCTTGTTTATGCCGCTAGCGGCAACCTATGAACAACGAACTTGGGTTGACTTCGTTGGAAGTCATTTTCGAGCGACATCAACCCTTTTCGGAAAGAGAGCCGTGAGGGGTTGAGCGTTAAGAATCGCAAGCTATTTTTGGCTGTTACTAATACTTCTTGCGATTTAGCGAAACCCTGAACGGCTCCCGAAAAGGCTTGCGGAGCGAAAAAATCGACTTTTTACGTTTTCATCAATATTGAATCGGTTTTTATTTTCCTTCAGCAAAAGCCGTACCACTGGACTGTATTATTTTTATATTGTTATTTCAGCCAATTAGATATATTAACCAATTTTAAGGGTACGCAACGTCTTTATTTAGACCAAAAGTGTCTGTATAACGTCATTTTGCTTGGCCAAACACAACTTTTTTGTTACATAGGGGACAAACCCCATGATGAGGCCACAAATTATGGAAGAACAAACGCTGAATTTATCGGAAGAACAGTGGGCCTTTCTGGCTTTGCTCAAGGCCTTTGACCGGCCGGTGCCCATCGAGGCTGCCGGAGCCCTGGCGCCCCTGCTGCCGGGCCCCCTGATGGACCTGCTGGAAAAAACCGAACCCCTGGGCTGGATCGAAAAACCTGCCAGAGGCCGGTTTGCCATTGGAAAGGATCTACCCGCGCAAGTTAGAGAAAAACTGAACCGGATAAACGGCAATGATCGCCTGTCACGGATTGCTGAAAAGGTCTACAGTGAAAAACTCGATGAGCAAATCGGCGCTGCCGGGATGCTGAACCTGCTCGACAGGGCCGGGCGCCACAAGGAAGCGGCACAATACGAAATTAAAATCGCCCACCGGGCCGTGGAAGCCAATGATCTGGAAAAGGCCCATCATTGCCTGGAAAAAGCGGTCAGGCGCCTGTATGACTGCTGCCAGGACAGGGAAAGCAGAGCCCTGTTTGTCTCCGGTGCCCTGGAGCTTTCCAATCTCTGCTTTTCTCTGGGAGTCGGATTCCAGCTGTTGGATAAATTCCTGCTTCAAGCCCAGGAGATCGCAGGCCGGCTGGGAGACCAGCGATCCCACGCCCTGACCAACCTGCATCTCGGGCGCCTTTATTATTTCACTGATCGCCGCGATGATGCCCTGGTGGCCCTGTCTTTGGGGCATGAGGAGATCCGGGAGCTGGAAGACGAAGATATCCTGGGGCAGTCGGCATTGTTTCTGGGAATTTTTTTCTTCATCAAGGGCCTTTTCAAGGAGGCCATCAAACACTTCGAAAAGGCCGAACAGGTGCTGGAAAGCGGCAAAACCACAATTCTGACAACCCCCTCGGCCCCTCTTTTTCTGGGCTACAGCGCCATCTACCTCGGCCAGTTCCACCGCGCCATCGGCCGGCTGGACTACTACTGGCGGCTGGCGGTGGACCAGGCCAACCCGGCCATGGCCTCAACCCTGCGCGCCGTTCTGGGAACCGTGCTGGTGTTGATGAAAAAAACCAGGGAGGCATCCTGGCACCTGCAGGAAGCGCAAAGGGAGGCGCAAAAAAGCCAGAATGCCCTTGGTTTTCATTTTGCCGGCGGCGGCATCGCCTTGATGAACTTTCTTGAGGGCCGAGTTGAAGCGGCCTACGATGTGCTGCGCCAAACCGTGGAAGCGGGTGAGCGGGCCGGTCTCGTACGCCAGTTTTCATCGCCCTGGATCCTGGAAATGATGCATGAATTTCATCGCCAGGGCTTTGAACCCCTGCCGGGCTTTGAGTTTCCCGGCATGATGCAACGCATTTTTGACGGGGTCAACGTGCATCTGGGCGGCGTGGCCATGCGCCTGCGCGCCAGGGAAAAAATGGCCCAGGGGGCCGGCATGCAGACGGTTTTGGAAGATCTTACCAGCAGCGAAAACATGCTGGCCCAATCCGGCGATCGGGTGCAGCAGGCCAAAACCATCTTCGAGATGGCCCGCCTCGCCCTGATGGAAAGAAAGCGGGAGGAGTCCCGGCGGCTCGTCCGCAAGGCCCGCCAGCTGCTGGGCGGCTATGTCGACGAGTTTTTCCCCCAGGAGTTCAATCACCTGATCAGCGGACGGGATCGCCTTGCCGACACACAATTGCGCAACCAGCGTTTTTTGCACAACTTCCTGGCCATGATCGAATCCCTGTACCCCAGTGAAGACCGCCATGAGATCCTGGCCAAGGTGCTCACGGCCACCAGCGGCATGTTCGGCGCTGAGCGCAGCGGGCTTTTCTGGTTTCGCAGGGGGCGGTTTACCCGCACACCTGAGCTGAGAGCCGCCTGCAATCTGAGCCCCAAGGAAGCGGCGGCCGAAGAATTCCACGAAAGCATGTCCATGATTCTGAAAACCCACCGCACCCGGCAGCCCCAGGTGGGAGGGCTTCAGTCAACCCACAATCAGCTCAGCGCTCACAATATTCGTTCCGCAATGTGCATCCCCATCGAAGTTCAGGATCTGGTTCATGGGGTTCTGTACTACGACAATTCCTACCTGGATGGGGCCTTTGATTTTCTGGACCCTTCCATCATGAAGCATATGGCAAGACACACCAACCTGGTGGTGGAGCGCCGGCTCAACTACCTGAAACTCAAAGAAGAGCGCAACCTGCTGGTATCGGAAAAATCCATCCACCTGGAATATGACAAGTCCCGCATCATGGCGCGCTCGGCGGCCATGTCCCAGGTGCTCGAGCAGGTCGACCAAGTCGCCGGAACCGAGTCGACCATCATCATCACCGGGGAAACCGGCACCGGCAAAGAACTGCTGGCCAGAAGAATTCACAGCCAAAGCCTGCGCGCCAAAGGACCTTTTATCGTGGTGGACTCCACCACCATTCCCGAAAACCTGCTGGAAAGCGAGCTTTTCGGCCACGAGAAAGGGGCTTTTACCGGCGCGGAAAAACGCAAAATCGGGCGCATCGAACTGGCCCACCAGGGAACCCTTTTCATGGACGAAATCGGGGAGCTGCCCCTGCCGGCCCAGGCGAAGCTGCTCAGGGCCCTGCAGGAAAAAGAATTCATGCGCGTCGGCGGCACGCGGGTGATCACTTCCAACTTCCGCCTGGTAGCCGCCACCAACCGGGATTTAACCCGGGAGGTCGAACGCGGCCGTTTCCGCGAAGACCTCTATTTCCGGCTCAATGTAATTCCCATTCACCTGCCGCCCTTGCGGGAGCGCAAGGACGACATCGTCCTGCTGGCAAAATATTTCCTGAACCGGTACGCAAAAAAATATAAGCGCCAGGGACTCAAACTGACAGCCGACCAGGAAAAAATGCTCCGACAGTACAAGTGGCCGGGAAACGTCAGGGAGCTGCAGAACATCATGGAAAGAGCGGTGCTGCTGTCAGGGGACAATCAGCTGGAAATACAGTTGCCGGCCCGCAACCAGAGACAACCGGAAAACCCCTTTTTGGATCTGCCTTCGTTTGAAGAAATCCAGCGCCGCTACATCAGGCATGTCCTGGAGCATACCGGCGGAAAGATCGCCGGGCCGGGCGGGGCGGCCCAGATACTGGGACTCAAACGCACCAGTCTCTATTCGCGCATGAAGATTCTGGGCATGCAAAAATGACTAAAAGTCTATAGCAGTTGGATACCATTGCGGATTGCGACGGCGGCAATGCCTTTTCCCGAGGCCGCCTTTTGCTGAAAGGCCGCAGGTTTTTGCAGGTGGAGATCCACTGGAACGGAAACCTGCAGGAAGGCTTCCTGGATGTCTTCCATTGAATTTGCTTCGGTAACGATGAGGATATCCGCATCGCTTTTGGGTCCCGGAGTCCCCGAAGCATAAGAGCCGAACAGATACACCGCCTGTATATCTGGACGGCGGCTTTTCAGTTTCCGGACGGCGGCTTTGAGTTCGCTGAGCACCGGCTCAGGATTCAAAAAACGACTGGCGGCAAAAGTCGTATATTTGCTGGGCGTCCTGGATTGCTTTTTTAGCGTCTTCATCAGTGTAATACTCTTTGGGCGCACCGGTGTCGAATCCGTTTGGATACCGGGTGGGAATATAATGCCGGTCCAGCCTCATGCCGGAGCGGATCAAGCCCTCGGCAATCTCCATGATACCGGATAGATCCTTGAGCAACCGCATCACCGAATGCCCCCAGCCTTCACCGCCTTTTGAAAGTATCAGCCCTTTGACCGCTTTTTCCGCGGCCTGCTGAGCGGCAAAACAGGCCCAGTCGTAATCGCCGGCCTTCCTGGCATTCTGACTATGGTTCAGGTCACCTTCCGCCTGAGTGAGCCAATCGATCGCCCTGTTTGTCATAGCAGCACTTAAAATCCATTATTTTGTTGCCTTCTCAACCAAGACTACCCGACAACCGATCACAAATCAACATCAAATCCAGGCAGATCAGGGCATGCAAACCGATACCCACCCGCACCATGCCAAATCCTGAAGGCCTGGCAAGGGCCAAATCAGAGAAGACCCCGCTTTCAATCGGCACCGATCTTGGCCCCGGCGCTACCTTCTGTCGGCATAATCGATTTTGCCGTCCGGCAGCATGTAAAGGATCAGGGCTTCACCGTCCGACACCGTGGGGTGATGGGCCGTTCCCGGCTCGAATACCAGCCAGCCGCGGGACATGCCGTCGAATTTGGCCCCGGGGGTGACCGGCATGATCATGCACACCTCTCCGCCCGGATGGCCGTGTTGCGATCCCACCAGATCAGTCAGGTCCACCACGTCGACACTCAACCCCCCCGTCTCTTCGCAAGGTTCAATCACCCGGCCCCAGCGCCGCCCCGGGTCGCCGTTGGCACACATCCAACCGGCCGCGATCGCCTCGTGGCAGGCTTTCTCGATGGCATCGAAGACTTCGCTGCCCGGCGCAAAGCGCCGGTTGAGTTCCTCGGCCAGCCCGGCGTCGATGGCCGTGTTTGAAACCAGGTCGGTTATAGGTTTGAGCAGGGCCTGAAATTCATTTACGTTCATGTCATTGTCTCCCGTTAAAGTTATCCATGATATCCGGCTTCCAGGGCCTGCAATGAAGCGCGCAGCATTTTTTTTTGCCCGCCGAATCGATTGTTGAGCACCCCTTTGATGTCCTTATAGGAGCAGAACAGGCGGCCGCTTTTGCCGGGCGCTCGCCCGGCGGTTGCCAGGGCCCATCCCAGCACAATCAGGTTGACCGCCTTGGGGTTTGAAATCTGCCGGGCCAGCAGGTCCGCGTCAATGGCCGCAGCCATGATTTCGGTATGCTGATCAGCGCTTGTGTTGACAACCGCCCAGCCGCCTGTCTTGAGAAAAAAACCATGCTGGGCCATGTTTTCCGCCTTGAGCGCCAGCAGTCCATCGGCCTGAAAGGGGCGAATCAGCGGGCTGGCAAAATCCCCCACCTTGAGATGGGACAGCACGGTTCCTCCCCGCTGGGCCATGCCATGGGTTTCGGAAGTAAAAACCGGTAATTTTTTTTCAATGGCCGCTTCGGCCAGCAGCCGTGTGACAAACAACACGCCCTGACCGCCGACACCGCTGATGACCAGCTGCTGCTTTATTGATTCCGCCATAAAACCTCCAACAAATTGAGTAAAAACTGAAACGGTAGCTAACCGCCCTTAACGTAATTTCTCATTAAATTTGGTCATTCTGCCATCAACTGAGCGCAATATGTATTTTGGTTGAGCGTCATTGTCCATTTGGGGGAAAAAGCCAGCGCATCGGTGGGCGTTAAAAATTGCAAGCTGTTTGAGGCGCTTGCGCCGAGTTCTTGCAATTTAGCCCACCGATGCGCTGGGCGCCCCAAATGGACACAGAAAGCGAGGCCAAAATACAGATTGCGCGACGTAGACCGCAGTTCTAACTGTCCTTTACAATGAAGGATCCCTTGGGGCAGACCGCCAGGCACACGCCGCAGCCGATGCACAGCAAAGGATCGATGGTGACGTACTTTTCATCTTGATCGTCATGGTAGATCAACGCCGGACATTCAAAATGCTTGATGCAATAGCCGCAGCCGTCACAGGAGTCGGCGACCTCCACCGGGATGAATTCTGCCATCTCCCCCTTACGCGCCAGGTCGATCACGCAGGGATAGCGGGAGATGACCACCGCCGGGCCGTGCTGGCGGCTGTAAACGATGGCTTCCTTTACCAGGGCGGTGAATTGTTTGACTTCATATGGATTGCCCAGTTTGCAGAACTTGACCCCGCACCCCTTTACCAGGGCTTCGATGTCGACGGTGTCCAGCGGCTCGCCGCAGGCGCCGATGCCGGTGGAAGGGGTCGGTTGGCTGCCGGTCATGGCCGTTGTGCGGTTGTCCAGAATCACCAGCACGAATTTGTTTTGCTGAACCACCGCATCGATCAGGGCCGGCACCCCGGCATGAAAGAACGTCGAATCCCCGATGGTGGCCACCACGTCAGGGCGCTTCTTCTCGTTTTTGTATGCCTGGTAAAACCCGGAAGCCTGGCTGATGGCCGCCCCCATGCACAGCACGGTGTCCACCGCCCCCAGATTCAACCCCAGGGTGTAACAGCCGATATCGCTGGTATAAATGCCGCGGGGGGCGGCTTTTTTAATGGCAAAAAAACTGGCCCGGTGGGGGCATCCCGCACACAGGGTCGGCCGCCGGCCGGCCACGGCCGGCGGCTGGAAGGCCTTGAACTCGATGCCGGCAAAGCGACAGATAATTTCTTCCACCTTTTCGGGGCTCAGCTCCCCCACCCGGGGCACAACCCCGGACAGTTTGCCTTTGACGCGACGGCGGTCGGCCAGCTGCATTTCGATGACTCCCGTGGTCTCCTCGATGACCAGGATGTCATCGTAGTTTTTCAGCAGGCGGGTTGCAAATTCACTGTGCAGGGGAAAGGGTTGGCGCACCTGGTACAGGGGAATCTTGGTCCAGAGCTTCAGGGCCTTCATAATTTCCCGGGTGTGGGCCGCCGCCACCCCGGACGACAAGATGGCCTTTCTGCCCCTGGCCGCCGGATTGAGCCGCACCGGAGCCGAGGCCCGCCAGCGGGCGATGGCGGCCAGTTTTTCCTCCAGCTCCTTGTGCAGCTGCAGTCTGAATTTCGGCGTCGCCGCCCAACGCGCGGGGTTTTTTTCGAAATTGACTTCCCGGCCGTTTTCAGGAATTGCCCTCAGCTCGACATCCTGGCGCGAGTGGCACACCCGTGTGGTGGGGCGCAGCATGACAGGGGTTTTGTATTTCTCGGAAATCTCGTAGGCCAGACCGATCATCTCGCGGGCCTGCCGGGGGGAATCCGGGTCGAGCACTGGTATCTTGGCCATCATGGCCAGCATGCGGCTGTCCTGCTCGGTCTGGGATGAGTGCGGTCCGGGATCATCGGCGCTGATGACGATAAAGCCGCCTTTGACTCCCATGTAAGCCGCGCTCATCAACGGGTCGGAGGCCACATTGAGTCCGACCTGCTTCATACTGACCGCCGTGCGCAGCCCGGTCTGGCATCCCGCATAGGCAATCTCGAAGGCGATCTTTTCGTTGACCGCCCACTGGGTGTGCATGGAAATCTTGTTTTGCTTCTGAAAAAATGCCACGGCCGCCAGTATCTCAGAAGCCGGTGTGCCCGGATAGGAAGTCGCCATGGTACAGCCGTTTTCCACCAGCCCCCGGGCAATGGCTTCGTTGCCCAACAGCAATCTGCGTTCAGTCACTTATATCCTCCAGTGCTTAAATTTGAAATGCCTAACCCGGATAAACCGGAAAGTGCCTAAAGTTCGAAGTGCCTAAAATGCCTAAAGTTGTGGCGTCGCTACGCTCCGTCTTTTTTATAATTCGCTGGCGCTGGCCACATGGAAGCCAGAAATCAGAACAACGAAATGATAGCTTACCTTGAGTTTCTAATTTTATAAAATCGATAGCATACCTTAACTTTAGGCACTTTAGTGCACTTAAGGCATTTTAGGCATTTATTTTATAGTTCAAACGGCATAACCGCGATGTTCAGGGGCAGCTGCCGCAGTTTTTCCATCACCTCGTCGGGAATCATCTCGTCGGTCCGCAAAAAGATCATGGTCTTATCATTGCCCTCGGCCTGACCAACGCGCATTTCCTTGATGTTAATCTTGTTTTCTCCCAGCAGCGTGCCGATGCTGCCGATGGCCCCCGGTTTGTCATGGTTGTGAATCAGGACAAAGCGGCCCTGGGGGTGCATTTCCAGCCGGAAGCCGTTGATGTTGACCACCCGCGGGTCCTTCTGGCCGAAAATGGTGCCGGCCACCTTGCTGGTGGCATCATCGGCAACGGCCTTGACGGTCAGCAGGTTGATATGTTCAGCGGCTTCGCCCACCCGGGTTTCGGTGACCTTGACCCCCCTTTCCTGGGCCAGTACTGCGGCGTTGACGAAGTTCACATCTTCAGCGACCATGGGGGTCAGAAACCCTTTCAGGACCGCCGTGGTGACCGGTGAAAGATCAAGATCCTGGAAATCACCGGCGTATTCGATGACCACCTCTTTTACGGGCCCGCTGGTCAGCTGGGCCAGCAGGCATCCCATGCGGTCGGCCAGGGTGAGCAGGGGGCCGACCTTTTCCAGCACCTCTCCACTGACAGCCGGCACGTTCACCGCGTTGGTAATGGTGCCGTTTTTAAGATAGGCGATGATCTGCTCGGCCACCTGCAGCGCCACATTGGTCTGCGCTTCCCGGGTGGATGCCCCCAGGTGGGGGGTGCAGACCACCCGCTCGATTTCAAACAGGGGATTTTCACCGGGCGGCTCCTGTTCAAAGACATCCAGGGCGGCGCCGGCAACTTTCCCGGAGCGCAGTGCCTCGTATAAATCCGCTTCATCAACAATGCCGCCCCGGGCGCAGTTGATGATCATCACTCCGTCTTTCATCCGGTCAAAGGCGGCCTTGTTGAGCAGACCGATGGTTTCCTTCATTTTGGGCACATGCACGGTGATATAATCCGCACGCTGGTACAGCTGTTCGAGGGATACCGGCTCGTAGCCGGCCTTTTCGATCTGCTCCGGGGTGACGAATGGATCATAGACGATAACCTGCATTTTCAAGCCACGGGCGCGATCGGCGACAATGGAGCCGATTTTACCCAGGCCGATGACGCCCAGGATCTTGTTGAAAACCTCCCGGCCCTGAAGCTTTTTTTTCTCCCATTTGCCAGCCTTGAGGGTTGCCGTCCCCAGGGGGATGTTGCGGGTCAGCGCCATCATCATGGCGATGGTGTGTTCGGCGGTGGTGATGACATTGCCGGTGGGGGTGTTCATGACCACCACCCCGTGCTTGGTGGCCTCCGGTATATCGACATTATCAAGCCCGATGCCCGCCCGGCCCACAACTTTCAAATTTTTGGCCGCTGCCAGGATATCCCCGGTCACCTTGGTGGCACTGCGGATGACCAGGGCATCGTAATCCCCGATGATCGCCTTGAGTTCATCGGGCGCAAGTCCCGTCTTGACATCCACATCGATACCCGGCTCTTCCTGGAACATCTTAATTCCAATTTCTCCCAGAACATCGCTGACTAAAACTTTCATGCTCTCCTCCCCCAATAAACAATGGCCTTTTAACAGGCGCGCCGCTAAAAGGCCATCGTAAAATTCATGTGGCGGTCGGATTCGTCAAGCACAACCCTGCCACTCAACTGGTGCGCTTTTTCGCCTGCTCGATCAATTCAATCAGGCTGGCCACCTTGGGTTTGGGGCGGGCCTGCATCAGGCGGACAAATTGCTCTTCGGCCAGGTTATCCTGCAGATACCGCACCACGTCAAAGTGCTCCCACCAGCAGTCCACAATTTTAAAACACGGCTGCTGGTCGTCGCAGACCTCACAGTAATCAAACGGTACGGGGTTGCCCAGCCGCGGGCAACGCCGTACCATGCTGTTGCGGTTTTTTTTCATATCCCGTCCAAAAGGAAGGCCGCCCATCAGACGTTTTTAATGATCTCCGGTTTGGGATACTGCTCGAGGACCTTTTCGGCTTCTGCAATATCCTCAGCCGGAAATTCAAAATCCTGCAGCTGACCGGACAGATATTTATCGTAAGCCGCCAGGTCGATCAACCCGTGCCCGCTCCAATTAAACAGGATCACTTTCTCCTTGCCCTCTTCCTTGGCCTTTTTGGCTTCATCGATGACGCAGGCCAGGGCATGGTTGGTTTCCGGAGCGGCGATGACACCCTCGGTGCGGGCGCACAGGATGCCGGCCTCGTAAGTGTCCACCTGTCCGTAAGCCTTGGGTTCCAGGATCCCGTCAATGATCAGTTGGCTGACGGTAGGTGCCATGCCGTGGTAGCGCAGTCCGCCGGCATGCAAAGGCGGCGGCACAAAGGTATGGCCGAGGCTGTGCATGGGCAGCAGGGGCGTATAGCCGGCCGTATCCCCATGGTCATAGGCGAACGGCGCCCGGGTCATGGTGGGACAGGCTGCCGGTTCCACCGGATGGATGGCAACCTGCTTGCCGTTGATCTTGTCATAGGCAAAGGGAAATGCCAGGCCGGCGAAATTGCTGCCGCCGCCGGCACAGCCGATCACGATGTCCGGGTATTCCCCGATTTTTTCCAGCTGCTTTTTGGCTTCCAGACCGATGATGGTCTGATGCAGCATGACATGGTTGAGCACGCTGCCCAGGGAATAGCGGGTCTGGCCCGATTCATCGGTAACCGCGGCCTCCACGGCTTCGCTGATGGCAATGCCCAGGCTGCCGGGGGTGTCGGGGTCTTTTTCAAGAATAGCCCGGCCGGCCTTGGTTTCCGAGCTGGGGCTGGCCACACAGTTGGCCCCCCAGGCCTGCATCATGGATTTGCGGTAAGGCTTCTGGTCAAAACTGATGCGCACCATGTACACCTTGCATTCGATCCCGTACTGGGAGCAGGCAAAGGCCAGGGCGCTGCCCCACTGGCCGGCGCCGGTTTCGGTGGTCAGTTTTTTGATGCCGAATTCCTTGTTGTAGTAAGCCTGGGCAACGGCCGTGTTGGGCTTGTGGCTGCCCGGAGGGCTGACCCCCTCGTACTTGTAGTAAATCCGGGCCGGGGTGCCCAGGGCTTTTTCCAGGGCATAGGCCCGAATCAGCGGGCTGGGGCGCCAGATGCTCAAAACTTCCAGGATCCCTTCCGGGATGTCGATCCAGCGTTCACTGCTGACTTCCTGCTCGATGAGGTTCATCGGAAATACCGGCGCCAGCTGGTCCGGGGATACGGGGTTGCCGTCCGGGCCCAGGGGCGGATTCATCTTGATGTCAGCTAGAATGTTGTACCACTGACGCGGCATCTCATCTTCAGTTAACACGACCTTTCTTTTCTCCATGGCGCCCTCCTTGCTGATGATTTACGGTTGACAGTAGCTGCAAATTAAGATTTTGGCAACCTTAAATGCATTAAAATAAACGGGTTGGGCAGATAAAGGCCATTCATTAATTGCCTTGACTTCATTGTGTATACGGTATACAGATCTTAGTCAAGGAAATAATCAACCTTTTTTGACCGCTATTTGCCTTCATAATTAAAGCTGAAGAAAGGAACACGCCCATGTCGCAGCAAAAACCGCTTTACCGCACCGCGCACAACCCCTTGCTCATCCAACCGGCCCGGCCGCTGCCCGATGAGGTGGCCGTCATCGGCGCCGGCACCATCGGCCCGGATATCGGCTATTACCTGAAAAGCGCCATGCCCGGCTGCCGCCTGTTTCTGATCGACGTGGTCGACGATGCGCTCAAGCGGGCGGAAAAACGCATCATCGGCTATGCCGAAAAAGCGGTTGATAAAAAAAAGATGGAACCGGAAAAAGCCGCTGCCGTGCGGCAGAACATCGTTTACACGACGGATTACGCCGCAATCAAAAACTGCCAGCTGGTCATCGAGGCGGCCACGGAAAACATTCCGCTCAAGCAGAAAATATTCGACATGGTTGAAAATATCGTTGCCGAGGACACGATCATCACCTCCAACACCAGCTCGATTCCAGCGGACCGGCTGTTTTCCGAAATGAAGCATCCCCAGCGCACCACCGTAACACATTTTTTCGCCCCTGCCTGGCGCAGCCTGCCGGTGGAAGTCATCTCCTGGCAAGGCGGCAGCGATGAGGTGCTGGATTACCTGTTCTGGTTTTTTGCCAAAACCGGCAAGGCCCCCATCATCACCGACAACGCCATCTGTTTTGTGCTCGACCGCATCTTCGACAACTGGTGCAATGAGGCCGCCTTTCTGCTCAACAGTGCCACGGCCGCCCAAATTGACAAGGTGGCCGAAGAATTCGTTTTTGCCGGACCCTTTTTCGTTCTGAACATGGCCAACGGCAACCCGATCATCATCGAAACCAACACCCTGCAAATGGAAGAAGGCCCGCACTACAAACCGGCACCGATCCTGGCCTCGGTGGATCGTTGGCTGACCGGACGGCCGGGCAGTCCGCTCAACGTTGATGATGAAGTCAAAAACATTGTTCGCGACCGCCTGCTGGGCATCCTGTTTTCCCAGTCATTTGACATCATTGACCGCGGAATCGGCACCCCGCAAGACGTTAATTTCGGCTGCCAGGTGGCCCTGGGATTTCGCCAGGGACCCCTGGACCTCATGCGCGACATGGGGGTTGAGGAAGTCGAGCGGATCATGAAAAAATTTCAGCAGGAAAGACCCGGATTTCCCGCACCGCAGCAAGCCATCTCGACCTACCAGGATTTTAGCCGCCACATCCTGGTCGATGACCTCGCGGGGGTTAAAATCATCACCATCCGGCGTCCCCAGGCCATGAACGCGCTCAACGACGATGTGACTGATGAAATCCTGGCAGTGCTGAAAAAATTCGCCGACGACCCTGCCGTGAAAGGTTTTGTCATCACCGGCTACGGCACGGCGGCTTTCAGCGCCGGTGCGGACATCGGCAAATTCCCATCCATGCTGGGCGATCCGGAAGCCTCGGCCCAGTACGCGCGCGATTGCGCCAATGTTCAGATCTTCATGGACCGGATGGAAAAACCGGTAGTGGCCGCGGTTAACGGACTGGCCCTGGGCGGAGGACTGGAAGTGGCCATTCGCT
Source organism: uncultured Desulfosarcinaceae bacterium (assembly GCA_964527835.1). Lineage (GTDB taxonomy): Bacteria > Desulfobacterota > Desulfobacteria > Desulfobacterales > JAFDCJ01 > JAFDCJ01. The sequence continues at coordinate 52,605 of CAZGNV010000017.1, forward strand.
GCCACAGCATGGTGGCCCTTGAAAATGCCACCTTGCAGTTTCCGGAAATCAGCCTCGGCATTCTGCCGGGCATCGGCGGATGCGTGGTGCCCTATCGCCGCTGGCCCCAGGGAGCCGCCCTTTTTCACGAAATGATCTGCCTGGCAAAACCGCTCAAAGCCAAAGAGGCCGCTGAAATCGGGATGGTCGCCCGGCTGGCCGCTGATTTTCCCGACCTGATCGACGCCGCCGTTGAAGAAGTGCAGCGGCTGCAGGGAAACATTCCGCGCATCGCCGAAGGCAAAATCGACATCCCGGATCTCAAGCTGCCCGACGAACCCCGGGCCGCAGGGCAGAAATTAAGCCCCGAGGCGGTCGCCATCACTGCCAAAACGATCCAGCGGGCTGCTGCCAGTGAAAGTCTTGCCGAGGCCCTTGAAATCGGCTACCGGGGCTTTGGCGAAATCGCCTGCACCGATGCCGCCAAGGAAGGCATCGCGGCTTTCCTGGAAAGGCGCAAACCGGAGTTTACAAAATAACCGCACTCACCCCCCCCCATCATGATGCCAACTCAAGCCCCCTTTTCAGGGGGCTTTTTTTATGATGATTGCAATTGTGCCAATAATGGGCAACTGATTTAAAAGCTTACCCAGGTTTTTCATTTTGTTTATGGTCGATTGAGGTTTAAGTTTCTTTAGTTATCGCCGATATCAAACAACACACACCGCAGCAATTTAGCGCTAGCGTTAAGGATATCGGCAACCATGCTGGATACGAACATTGCCCTGACATCGGCCGGCACTCTGTGCGTGGCGGTCATTGCCTTGTTTTTCTTTGTTTTTCAGGGCTGGATTTATCTGAAAATCAAAGCCTTTGCCTGGAGCAAATGGGGAGCGGCACTTTCACTGACCACCTTTATATATGCAGCGGCAGTGTTTGTGCAGTTCAACACCGGTGCCGGGGTCATCAATCATGTCAGCGAGCTGATCCAGTACTCCACCTTTTTGCTGCTCATCCACGCCCTTTACGGGTTTACCTTTGCCTTCATTGGCATGGACGCCAGGCGCTATCACCAGGTCGCCGGCCTTTTGCATGCCGGTCTGCTGGTTTTGTTGTGGACCAGCGGGCTGGTGATTACCAATGGATTTGTCCATCGCAGTTTCATCGGTCTCAAAAGCCCTTATATCGAACCGCAGATGGGCATCCTGGGTCCTTTCTACCTGATGTATGCGGCCCTTGCCGGGACATGCTGTTTGATCTACTGGGTGCGCTACAAAAAACGGATCTCCATGGGGGCCAATGCCTTTATTGCCGGCTTTGTCCTCTGGGCGGCCCTGGCGATCTACGACACCATCGCCACGTTTGGCTTTCCAACCATTCAATTTCTAATGGAATACGGGTTTTTAGGCTTTTCGGTGTCAGTGATGTCCATCACCCTGAAAAAATACAGCGAGCTATATGAGATTGCCCGGGAGCGCAAAACAGCGCTGGAAAAAGCCAATGCCGAGCTGGAAACGCGGGTCAGCGAGAGAACCGCTGAACTGAAAAAGATCAATGCCGAATTGCGGACTGAAATCAAACAGCGTCAGTGGGTCAACACCGCCTTGAAAGAAAGCGAGCAGCGTTTCCGGACGGTTTTTCACAACAGCCCGGATGCGGTCAATATCAACCGCCTAAACGGCGAATTTGTGGAGATCAACGAGGCCTTTACGGTGCTGACCGGCTATTCACGCGCCGATGTTCTCGGGCAATCATCGCAGAAGATAAAAATCTGGCAGGTTCCCGAGGATCGCGAGAAAATCATCGCCGCACTCAACAAATTCGGCTTTGTGGACAATGTCGAATCGCGCTTTCGCTGCAAAAACGGTGAAATCAAGCCCGGCCTGATTTCCGCGCGCATTATCAACCTGAATGATGAAAACCATGTGCTGACCATCACCCGGGACATCTCCCGCTGGAAAAAAGTTGAAGAGGACAAAAAGAAGCTCGAGTCGGAGCTCCAGCGCGCCCATAAAATGGAAGCCATCGGCACCCTGGCCGGTGGGGTCGCCCACGACCTGAACAACATTTTATCGGGCATCGTCAGCTATCCGGACCTGCTATTAATGGATCTGCCCGAAACAAGCCCGCTGCGCGATCCCCTGGTGACCATCAAGCAGTCCGGCATCAAGGCGGCTGCCATTGTGCAGGACCTGCTCACCCTGGCGCGGCGCGGGGTGTCCATCTCGGAGGTGGTCAATTTAAACCGGATCGTGGCCGAACACCTGAAAAGCCCGGAGTTTGAAAAAATCAAGAATTTCCATCCCGGCCTCGAGATTGAAACCGCCCTTGAAGCGGATCTGCTCAACATTTCCGGCTCACCGGTGCACCTGTCCAAAACGGTGATGAACCTTGTTTCAAACGCGGCAGAGGCCATGCCCGACGGCGGCAAAATCGTCATCTCCACCAAAAACCGCTACCTCGACCAGCCCATCGCGGGGTATGATGAAATCGAAGAAGGCGATTACGTGCTTTTGCGGGTGTCGGATACCGGCATCGGCATCCGGGACGAGGACAAGGAGCGCATCTTCGAGCCTTTCTACACCAAAAAAGTGATGGGCAGAAGCGGCACCGGCCTGGGCATGGCGGTGGTCTGGGGAACGGTCAAAGATCACAAGGGATACATCGATCTGCAAAGCAGCGAGAACAATGGCACCACCTTTACCCTTTATTTTCCCGTTACCCGGCAACCCCTGGCTGATGAACTGGCGCCGCAAGCACCAGCCGAAACCAAGGGCAACGGCGAGACCATCCTGGTCGTCGATGACATCGCTGAGCAGCGGCAGATCGCCAGCCGCATTCTGGAAAAACTGGGCTACCGCGTCGAAGCGGTCGCCAGCGGCGAAAAGGCGATTGAATATGTCCAGCACCAATCCGCTGATCTCATCGTTCTTGACATGATTATGGATCCCGGAATCGACGGTCTGGAGACCTACAAACGCATTCGCAACATAAACCCCCACCAAAAAACGATTATCGCCAGCGGTTTTTCAGAAACCTGGCGGGTCAAGGAAGCCCAGCGCCTGGGAGCCGGCGCTTACATCAAAAAACCCTATACCATCGAAAAAATCGGCCAGGCCGTCATCGCTGAACTGAGTTGCCGGCCGCAAACAGAAGGTCTGTCGGCGGTATAAGTCTGACGGCCTCGCAAAAAAAGTCAAGTTTGGAATTTGAAATTTTACTGCCGGCTGCGCTGCAGTAAAATGATGGAAGCAACCGCCAGCACGCCTCCCAGGATCTGCAGCCCGCCCAGGGTCTCCCCCAGGAAGATAAAAGACATCCCCGCAGCAATGATGGGCTCCATGGTCGCGGTAATGCTGGCATGGGTGGCCCTGATCCGGCTGACCCCCACAAAGTAAAAGCCAAACGGCAGAATAGTGCCGAACACACCGATGAAAAGAATCCATCCCCACTCAATGGCACTGTAACCATGGCCGAAGGCTTCCAGGGGCGGATGCAGTATATTCCACAGGCCGGCGGCAAACAGCAGGGAATAGAACAGCACGGTCCACGGATTGTGGGTGCGCATCCCGTATTCACCCAGAACAGAATAGGTGGCAAATGCAAGGGCAGCGCCGATACCGCCGATGATCCCCGCCCGGTTGGCACTTAACAAATCTACGTTATAGGCCCCAACCGCGAAAAAACATCCCACCAGGGTTCCAGCAATCGCAAGGACTGTTGCCGGCCCCAAGCGTTCATGCCGCCATAAAACCGCATACAGCGCCACGAAAATCGACCCGGTGTAATGCAGCAGAATCGCTGTGGACACATTTATCCTGCTGATGGCAAAAAGATAGAAAAACTGCGCCGCTCCGATACCGCAAGTTCCCAGCAAAAAAAAATAAAGAAGATCCTTGCCGGCGATTTTCAACATGGACCGGCTGCGCGGCAACAACCAGCAAAAAAGACCGGCAAATGAAATGGTGGTGCGCAACTGCACCAGCTCGAAGGCGGAAAGGCCATGGTTGAACAGGTACTTCGAAGCAGTCCCCGACATCGCCCATAACAGCGTCGCCAGGGCAACGTATGCATAACCGGCCGCAACGGTTTTCGACGATCTGAAAGGGGGCATTGCCCGGGACATGTTTGATTCGTTTTGAGTTGCCACGATGCCGACAATTACCAGCTCTGCGGCAAATTGTAAACTTAAGTTTCCCGCCTTTTTTCAGCCACTTCTAACAGCAACAAAATAAAACCAACTTGATGTGTGAATTGACCGGGCCATGATATTTTCCTCCAACCGGTATGAAACCATGCCGCAGCAGTGTGTCCCTTGTTTGGGACGAGGCCCAATTTTTTGCTAAATTGGATCGATCCCGTGCCATTCATCCCAAACAAGGGACACTGCGGAAACAAGGAGTTGCTGCGAATCATACCGGTTTGCAGAAAACACCATGGCCCGGCCAATTCACGTCTGTTTTATGGATTCCCTGGACAAATGGACAGGGCTGTTATTTAAGGTTTGACAAGTTTTAACCGCTTCAGGTACTAGATGGATTAAACCCACGCAAGCGGTTTGAAGACCAACTTTTCCTTTCCGGTGAACACCATGCATAAAGAGCTTACCGATCAGGAACTGGAAACCTATGCCCGTCAAATCGTGCTGGCCGATATCGGCTATGACGGGCAGCTCAACCTGCGCAATGCGAAAGTCTGCCTGGTGGGAGTGGGCGGGCTGGGCTCGCCCAGCGCCTTGAAGCTGGCCGGCATGGGCGTCGGCTACCTGCGCCTGGTGGACCAGGACATTGTCTCGCGCTCGGATCTGCACCGTCAGCATCTTTACGATACCGACTCCATCGGACGGCCCAAGGTGGAAGTGGCCTGGGAAAAGTTGCAGCGCCTCAATCCCGACGTCACCCTGGACCCGGTGCCCGAGGCCCTGAATGCCGACAATGCCGAGGCGCTGATCAGGGGCATGGACGTGGTGGTGGACGGCCTGGACCGGCCGGAACCGCGCTACATCCTCAACCGCACCTGCCAGCGGCTGAAAATCCCCTATGTCTTCGGCGCGGCCATCGAGGTTTTCGGCAATGTCTCCACTTTTTTGCCCGGCAAAACATTGTGCCTGGAGTGTTTCATGGGGGGGCTTAAAAACGAGGATCTGCCCGTCTGCGGCCTGGTGGGGGTTCACCCGGCGGTCATCGGCATCGTCTCGTCAATGCAGGTTTTTGAAACCGTGCGCCTGCTGACGGGACAGCCGCCAAAGCTGCAAAACAAACTGTTGTATGTCGACCTGAGACAGTTTGAGTTCAACATCCTGGACATGCCGCCGCTGGAATCCTGCCGGGTTTGCGGCACCAAACCCGCCGGTGCACCGGAAGAAATAGCGGACCGGCGCTTTGAAGAAACCTGTGCCCGGGACGGCCGCCGCAATTTCGTCGTCACCCCCCGACAACGCCAGGACATCGATGTCAGCCGACTGGCCAAAGAAATTCAGCGGCAGGGTTTCAAGGTGACCCGATCCGGCCGGCTGGGGATTACTTTTGAAAAACCACCGGTCACGGCCTGCCTCCTCAAAAGCGGCATCATGATCGCCCAGACGCCCCCCCAGCTTGAAGGGAACATGAAATCAAACGTGCTTGATATATACCGATGGATTATGGTCGGAGGGCTTGGCATGCCGGATGATATTTTGCCGGATGTGTAGCCTGCACATATTGCTTCATATCAGTTATTGACGGTCCCGTAAAAAGTCGTTTTCGAGCGACATCAACCCTTTTCGGAAAAAGAGCTGTGAAGGGGTGAGCGTTAAAATTTCAAGTTGCTTGAGGAGCTTGCGACGAGTTCTTGAAATTTAGCGAAACCCTGAACAGCTCCCGAAAAGGCTTGCGGAGCGAGAAAATCGACTTTTTACGATTTCATCAGTTATTGATGAGGTCGCAAAAGGAAAACACACCATGACCCTGCATTTTTCCCACGAAGAGTTTGCCCAGCGTCAGCATCGCACCATCGAACAGCTCAGGAATCGTCAGCTGGACGGCTTGCTGATGTTTCGCCAGGAGAGCATGTATTATCTGACCGGCTACGACAGCTTCGGTTACGTGTTTTTTCAGTGCCTGTACCTGGGAACCGACGGCCGTCTGATGCTCATGACCCGGGCGCCGGACCTGCGGCAGGCACGGCACACGTCCATCATCGAAGACATCCGCATCTGGGTGGACGACGCCGGCGCCGATCCGGCCGTGCAGCTGAGAAGCATCCTCGATGAATTCAGCTGCCAGGGACGACGGCTGGGGGTTGAATACGATGCTTACGGGCTGACGGCCAAAAACGGAAAACTGCTGGAAGCCGCCCTGGCGGACTTCTGTACCCTGGAAGACGCCTCGGACCTGGTAAGCCGCCTGCGGCTGGTAAAAAGCGCCGCCGAAATGGTGTATGTGCGCAAGGCCGCTGAACTGGCCGACCGGGCCTGGGATGAGGCCTGCCGCCTGGCGGCTCCGGGAGCCGACGAGGGCGAAATCCTGGCCGCCATGCAAGGGATCATTTTTGCCGGTGACGGCGACTACCCGGGCAATGAATTCATCATCGGCTCGGGCAAGGACGCCCTTTTGTGCCGCTACAAATCCGGCCGTCGCAAGCTCGATGCCCAGGATCAGCTGACCATTGAGTGGGCGGCAGCCTTTCGCCATTATCATGCGGCCATGATGCGCACCATCCCCATCGGCCGGGCCACCGCCCGGCATGAAAAAATGCATGCGGTCACCACGGATGCCATGACCGCCTGCATGGAGGCTTTGCGCCCCGGACGCCCCATCGGCGAGGTGTTTGATGCCTATGCCCGGGTTTGTGATGCCGCCGGCATGCAGGCCCACCGGCTGAATGCCACCGGCTACAGCATGGGCACCACCTTTGCGCCCAACTGGATGGACTGGCCCATGTTCTACCACGGCAACCCGGTTATTGCAGCTCCCAACATGGTGTTCTTTTTACATATGATTCTAATGGACAGCGACACCCATCACGCCATGTGCTTCGGCCACACGGTGGTGGTTACCGATAACGGCTGCCAATCGTTGTCCAACCACTCCCTGGACCTGATTGTAAAAGCCTGACTCTCGTTTCGGCCCTCATTTGCCAATCAGTTCTTTTTTTCAATCCTCGCCGATGCGATCCCCCGTTCAACCATTCCCGGCTGCTTGGCGAATGAATTTGTCTTAAGTATCTCCCCGATTTACCGATAAATATTCAGAAATAGTGTCAAAATTCCATCCGGCCGCCATCCGGAATGCAACTGCAGCGGCCGGATGTACCAATACCGGAAACTCGGCATGGCTGTCTCGCAAAAATCAAATATATTCGACCAGGTAAGCATTGCCGCTCAGATCATCGATGGCTCCATCCAAATCGATTCTGTCGATGAATTCGATAACATCCTCAAACTGTTTCCCACTGATCCGGCCCTGTTGCGCACCCATGGGGACCTGTTGGTGAAGAAAAATTTGCTGGACGCCGCGGTTGAATCCTACCGCAAAGCCGCCGGGCTTTTCATCGATGCCGGGATGACCCTGCAGGCCATTGTGGCCAAAAGCCTGCAATGGAACATCAAATCACCTGCAGACACATCTGAAATCAGGCTTTTTTTTTCCACTTTCAAAAAAGTCGGGACCCGACAAACCCCCGTGGAGACTTTTCTCAAAAGGCTGTCGTATCCAGCGCTGACCGGCATCCTGTACCCCCTGGTCAAGGTGCGCCTGCCGGCCGGACGGGTAGTGATAAAAGCCGGTGACAATGAAGAAGACCTTTTTTTTATCGTCTCCGGAACCTTGAGGTCCACCACCTATCAGCCGGTGATAAAAGAGGGGCAGACCGTGTACACCAAGGCCACCGTCAACCTGACCGCCGATTCTTTTTTTGGTGAGATTTACCCCTTCGAAGACAAACAACGCAGTCAATCCTATATTGAGGCCATCACCCAGACCGAGCTGATCAAGTTGTCGAAAATCAACCTGATGAAAATCTGCGTCAGCACCCCCGAGGTGGAATACGCCCTGGCGGACCTGTATGCAGCGCGTCTGTTCTCCGGTGCTGACCAGCATTTTTCCCGCCAGCGGGTGGGAAGCCGGCAGCAGCTTCCCATCCGGGTGCATTTGCAGATCCATGCCGGCGACGCCGCTTCCCCGCCCCTGGAGTTGAAGGGATATTCCCGGGACATCTCGATTGGAGGCATCTGCGTGGTCCTGGATTCTGATTTCGAGCGCTTTGACTCATTCAACCGCTACGTTCGGGAGGCTGGCGTGAAAATCGCCTTTCCCAGTGAAGATTTGACCCTGAATGTTGAGGGCACCGTGGTCTGGAGTCGGGAAATTGAATTGGATAAAAGCAAGGCCACGGCGCTGGGCATCCAGTTCCAGGACATGGCGCCAAAGTCCCGCGGCATGCTGCTTGGATTTGCAAACCACGTGGGCGCTGCCCAATGAAATTGATGGTTTGCAAAGTGCAATCGGTACCGGAAACCAAAAAAGGAGTTTTGTATGGCACATTCAAACGTCTTGCCGCAAAAAGAAGAAGCGCACTACCAGCGCAAGGATTCGCGAAAATATTTCGTGAAAAACCAGTTGCTGACGGCCAAATGCGAAACCATCGATGACGTTTTCAGCGTCTCGGTGCAGGACGTCAGCCCCAGCGGTGCCTTTATTTACACCAAACGCAAGCTTCGGATGAGGCAGGAGATCGCCTTGACCATCAAACTGCCGAATGCTGAGGAGTTTCTGCGGGCCACCGGCGAGGTGGTTCGCATCTCTGCCGAAGGAATCGGAGTGGAGTTTAAAATCATCTTCAACGACTGAAGGCACTGTTCCAGCCTGCCGGCCACCGCCGCGGATCAGCCGCATTGCGGTGCGGCCTGTTTTTCAAGGCGCTGTTTTAACCAGTCCGGCAGCGCTGTTTTCTCGAAACTGTCCATGTCCATGCAGACCGTCACATTGTGCCCCACAATGCGCGCATCACTTTCCCCTTTTTTGAACACCCGATAGCCGAACCGGATGGAGGTGCGTCCGATGTGCTGCACGCAGACTTCAATCTCAATATCATCGCCGTAGCTGAACGGCCGGCTGAAATCCGCTTCCAGGTGAACGGTGGGAAGCCCCAGGCGGTGTTTTTCGACCACGGCATGATACTCAATGCCCAGCTGCGCAGCGAAAAATTCCTCCAGGGCCACGTGGAAATAATGCATAAAGCGCGGGTAGTAGACAATGCCGGCGCGGTCGATGTCACCGAACCGGATTTTGAGAAGCGATCGAAAGGGTTGTTTCATCAATTTTCACCCATTTGGGGGGGGGATTGCCCCGCTCATCCCAGCCCTTAAGCTTATAGTACTCTTTTACCATGCGGTCCACCGGAACCACCTGGCCCTTTGAGGCCCCCTCTTCCAGCGGTTCATGGGTGAATCGCCGCGGCAGGGTGTCCTCGGCGGCGGTCACTCCGAAATCGATGTTCATTCGGCGGTCCCGCTCGATCACCCCGTTTAAAGCTTCATTAATCTTTTCGGGGGTGAAATTCAAACCTGTCCCGGCGGTCAGCAGGCGGGAGGCGAAATCAAAATCGAGAATGTCCATGCTCAAACCGATGTTCTTGCACATGGTCAGGCAATCGGTCAGCAGGGCCTGCCGCTCGGTATGCTCCACCAGCACCGCCTTGCCTTTATCGGCCAGCCGGTCGGCAATCTCTCGGATGCCCCAGCGTTTTTCCGCCTCGTCGTAGCGTTCGGTCAGTTCAAAAAAAGGTTCCGCCCGCAAGTGGTCGCCACCCCGGGAAGCAATGGCATAGGTCAACCCGAAAGCCTTGATGCCGCGCGGATCGCCGCAGATCATATCCAGGCCCTTGACATGAAAGGCATATTCATCGCTGCCCTTGCCGTAACGCGCGGCCAGGCTGCGGGTGCCTTCGGCAAAGGCATCTCCGATGCCCTCGCGCCGCACGATCATCCCCAGCAGTTTTTCGATGGTCTGCCGATTGCCCCAGCTGAAATCAAGCCCGTCAAAATCATCCTTGTTCAACAATCCTCGCTGGACGCATTCCATGGCCCAACCGATGGTCTCACCGGAGCTGAGCGAATCCATCCCCATGCGGTTGAGAAAGGATGTCATTTTCAGGGCAAATGCTAAATCATCATTGCCGATTCTGGAGGTATAGCTGCAAAGGGTTTCAAACTCCGGCCCTTCGCCCTCGGTCTCGGGGGTGATGTAGTAGCGGGAGCAATGCACATTGCAGTTAAAGCAGGATTTGTTCTTGACCTTGTACTGCTCGGCCAGGCGCTCTCCGCTGACGCGGTCCACATAACTGCACAATCCTTTTTGAAAATGATTGGTGGGTAAAATCCCGATGCCGTTCAAGGCCTTCATCAGCAGGGTGGACCCCAGAGCGTTGCGCTTTGCATATTCCGGGTGGGCCATGATGCGCTGATCCAGTTGCCGGCAAAGCTCGAGAAATCCGGGAGGATCCGCCAGACTCACGGTGCCGGTGCCCCTTACGACCACGGCTTTGAGCTGCTTGGCCCCGAAAAGGCATCCCATGCCGGTGCGGCCGCACATGCGCGAATTGTTGCAGGCCACGGTGGCATACTTGATCAGGTTTTCCCCGGCCGGCCCGATGGCGGCGATCTGAAGCGCATTGTCATTGAGTTCCTCGCGGATCGCGGCGGTGGTCTGCCAGATGTCCTGCCCCCACAGGTGAGAGGCATCCCGGATTTCAACGTAATCGTCGGCAATCAAAAGATAGCAGGGTTTTTGGCTGCGCCCGCTCATCACGATCTGATCATAGCCCGCCTGTTTGATTTGCGGGCCGAAAAACCCGCCGGCCGCCGAATCGCCGAGAATCCCCGTCAACGGAGATTTTCCGGAAATCGTCATGTAGGCCGAGGCCGACAGCAGCGACCCGGTCAGCGGACCGACGCCGATGAGCAGCAGGTTTTGCGGTGCAAGCGGATCCACGTCGCGCGGCAGCTCATCGTGCAGCAACGTTGAATTGAGACCCCGCCCGCCGATGACGGCGCCCATCAACGCCGGATCTGTTTTTTCCCGCCGGCTCTGCCCGGTGGTCAGATCCACCCTGAGAATGTGCCCGCCGTATCCATGCAGCATCAGCCCCTCCTTTCAGCAGCCCATTGCTCCCTCAGATCCTGCGCCGATGCAAGCGCGTAGCGCAGCCGCTTTTCTTCCGCGCTGAGATTACGGCTGCCTTTCTTAAATTCCTTCAGGCTGACCTCGCCAGCGGCACCCGGTTGGTAATGAATCGCGCCCGGGGTGCAGGCCTTCACACAGCGCGGATCTCCGCCGCACAGGTCACAGACCCGGGGAATTTCGGCATACAACTCGATGGCGCCGACGGGGCACATGGTTTCACAAACACCGCAGGCCGTGCACAGCGTCGGCGAGACGACCACTTGGCCCAGGTCTCCGACTTCAATGGCATTTTCCGGACATTTGGTGCAGTACCGCTCCCGGCACTGCTGACAGACCACCGGGAAGTCGATCCCAAGGTTTTCGATTTTCACCACTTTGATGCGCGCCGCGCTGCGGCCGATCCTGCCGGAATGAAAAAACGTGCAGTTGACCTCGCAGCGGCAGCAACCGGAACATTTGGCAAGCTCGAGGGTGATCATGACTCCACCAGCCTTTCGATGCGATAATGGACCCCACCCTTGGGGTCCGGACAAACGAACACCTGGCCGGATTTGCCGGTCCAGTCGCCTTTTTGCGGCTCAACGCGCTGCAGCAGCGGGAAAATCGGCATCATGCTCTGCAGGGCCCACATGCAGATATGCTTGCCCTGGGGAATGATGATCCTGCCGCCGTCGAGCATGAAGCTGTCGCCCACCAGAACGGGCTGGTTGCAATAGCCGTCGATTCTTTCCACCGTCACTTTCAGTTTATACATTCCTGCTGACCTCGATGTCTTCAGTACGCTGCATCATAAAAAAACATTAAAGAATTCTGGCCCAGCAGACCAGGTTTTCAAGAATGAAAAAAACGGTGGTAACGTAGCCTGAAACTGATTGTATGTCAAGTGTATTTTTTTAGCATGGCAATAGCATGCAAATAATTTTCTATAGATAAATTAGTTGGTTATAAGCTTTATCGCTGAAAAACTTCGACTTGACAAGCCGGCGCCATTGTACTACAAAAACAAGGCTTGGAGGCCATCGTCGGCGGAGGCTTCCGAGGAGTCTTGCGCCCGAACTGCAGGCATATCTCTTTTTGTGGGTTATTCATGAAAATACTTAAAGCCACCCGACAGGATCCGAACTCCCTGACCCAGCGGGTTTATAAAAACCTGCGTTCGGCAATTATCACCGGAAAAATTGGGGGCGGCGCCCGGCTGGTGGAATCGACCCTGGCGGCTGACATGCAGGTGAGCAGGACCCCGGTTCGTGAAGCCTTACACCAACTGGCCCTGGAAGGGCTGCTGTACTCCATTCCCCGGGCCGGCTACATCGTGGAGGAACTGTCAGACGAAGACGTCCAGGATCTGTTCACCACCCGCATGGCCATCGAGCAGTTGGCGGCCCGCCGGGCCCTTGAAAAAATCACCGCCGATGAGCTTGACCGGCTGCAGCTGAATTTAACGCAGACCGACGAAGCGCTGGCCATGGGCCGCACGGACAAAATGACACACCTGGACATGGAGTTTCACGGCATCCTGTACAAAGCCACCCGCAGCAAAACCCTCTACCAGATCTGCCGCACCCTGAGCGAGCATTCGCTGAAATACCGCATGGCGCTGATCCATCTGCCCCAAATCGCCCAGAAAACCCGTGATGGGCATTACCAGATCTTCGAAGCCCTGCGCTCGGGTGTGCCGGAAAAAGTTGACGATGCCATCGCATCCCACCTGCAGCTTGCCAAGAAGGACATCAAGCGGCTGCTGGAGCAAAAGCGACAGGAGGCGTTTATCACCGAAGAACTGGAAATATAAGCAAAAGATAAGGTGGGGCCCGGCCCTAGCCGGAAAGGCAAACCGCCATACCCGCCGACAAGCCGCTCATCATTACATTCAAAAGGAGGGTAACATGAAAAAGTCAACCATCATCCTGACATCGATGCTGCTGGTGCTTTTGCTGGCTGGATTCGGCTACAGCGCGGATGTGAAAAAAGGCATCCACGTTGGCAATGCCGGTGCGTTTACCGGGGATGCGGCCGCCCCCTGCATGGAAATTTACAACTCGGCCCAGATTGCGGTCGATGAATGGAATGCCAAGGGCGGCATCCAGGGCGTCAAGGTCAAACAGATCATGGGCGATGACGCCATGGACCCGGCCCAGGGGGTCAACGTGGCTCATAAATTCGCGGCCGACAAACTGATGTACGGCGTTGTGGGACCCCCCATGAGCCATATTGCCCAGGCCACGATGAAAATATACGGCGCGGCGGACCTGGCCTGCATTACCACCGCAGCCTCCAAACCCGATCTCACCGAACAGGGCTACCGACATTTTTTCCGGGTCAACGCCCGCAACGACGCCCACGGCTGGAATTGCGCCCTTTTCATGAAAAATTTCCTGCATGCCAAGCGGGTGGCCATTGTCAATGAAAAAACGGCTTACAACGTCAACATGGCCAGGGAAACCATTGCCGGGCTGAAAAAGCTGGGCATCACCGATATTCTTCAGGAAACCATTGTCGGCGGCGCCAAGGATTATTCCGCGGTGCTGACCAAGGTGAAGGCCTTCAACCCGGACGTGCTCTTTTTTATCGCCACCACCGCCCCGGACCAGGCCATCGGCGTCCGCCAGGCCCGGGAGCTCGGCATCAAGGCCGTCTTTTTCGGCACCGAAGGGGCCCGGGACAAAAAGGATTTCATCGCGGCAGCCGAAGGCGCGGCCGAAGGGGCCTATGTTTATCATTTCGCCCCCGACATCTACGCCATCCCCGAAGCTGCTGGGTATGTCAAAAAGTACGAGAGCACCTACGGCGTGCTCAGCGGTTTCGGCCCGCCGGCCTATGAAGCCATGAACATCCTGCTGACCGCCATCGACCGGGCGGCCGCTGACGGGGAAATCACCCGCAAAGAAGTTGTGGATCAGCTGCATGCCATCAGCGGCTACAAGGGAATCCTCGGATTTCCCGTCACTTTCGACAAAAAGGGAGACCTGGAGGGCGGCGCCACCTATTTTTTCAAGGTCGTGGGCAACGATTTCAAACAGGTCGCCGTGATGACTGGCAAGTAATTTGGAACTCTATTTACAACAACTGCCCCAGCAACTCGTCAACGGGCTGACGCTGGGCGGTGTCTATGCCCTGATTGCCATCGGCTACACCATGGTATACGGCATCCTTGGGATGCTCAACTTCGCCCATGGTGAGATTTACATGATCGGCGGCTTTACCGGCTGGTGGGTCCTGCACCTGCTGACCCGCAACAACCAGGTGGTGATGAGTGCCGCCCTGGTCATCTCCCTGATGATCGTGCTGGCCATGGCCGTCTCGGGGCTGGTGGGCATTTTGACCGAGCGCTTTGCCTACCGGCCCCTGCGCAATGCCCCGCGCATCAACCTGCTGCTCAGCGCCCTGGGAGTTTCCATTTTTCTGCAAAACCTGGTGCTGACCTACCAGGGAGCCAAGGTGCGGGTTTTTCACATCGCTTCTTTGATTCCCCAGGACATGCGGGTTTTTCATGTCGGCACCACGGTTTTTTCTTTTATGCGCGTGATGGTCATCAGCGTCACCTTCCTGCTGATGGCGCTGCTTACGGTGGTCATCAAAAAAACCAAGGTTGGCAAGGCCATGCGCGCCACGGCCCAGGACATCGAGGCAGCCACCTTTATGGGAATCGATGTGGACCGCATCGTGGTGGTCGTGTTTCTGATCGGCTCGGCTCTGGGGGGGGCGGCCGGCACCCTGGTCGGTCTGCTGTTCACCCAGGTGGACTACTACGTCGGGTTTCAGGCCGGGCTGAAAGGATTTACCGCCGCCGTGCTGGGCGGTATCGGCAGCATCTACGGAGCCATGCTGGGCGGCATCCTGCTGGGGCTGGCCGAATCCCTGGCGGTCACGTTTCTGCCCTCGGCGTACAAGGACGTGGTTGCTTTCATGGTTCTGATCATCATCCTCATCATCCGGCCCTGGGGGTTGATGGGGGAGAAAGTGCCGGAAAAAGTCTAGCGAAGTGAGAATTCGGAATGCGGAAGGGGGAGGCTGGAAGGCGGAATGCGGAAGGTGGAAAGTAAAATTCTGAAGGCAGAGAAATAATCCTGGCCCAAAGAACCAGGTTTTCAAGGATGAATTAAGCTTTTGATAAGTTACAAATCAAATACCGTTGCCGCCGGTGAATCCCGTTCAATTGCAAGGCCTCGTGCCAGCCGCCTGGGGCTCTATGCAGCCCTGGCGTTGCTTTTGATTATCGCCCCCCATCTCATGCCGGACAGCTACTGGCTGAGGATTTACACCATGACCGGGCTGTGGGTGATGCTGGCGCTCGGTTTAAACGTGGTGGCCGGGTTTGCCGGCCTGCTTGATCTGGCCTACGTGGCCTTTTTCGGCATCGGCGGCTACACTTTCGCCCTGCTGTCGTCGAACCAGTTCGATGTCCATCTGCCGTTTTTTCTAGTCCTGCCCTTAGCCGCCTTTTGCACCATGGGCATCGGCCTGGCCCTGGGATCCACCAGCATCCGCCTCAAGGGCGACTACCTGGCCATCGTCACCCTGGCCTTCGCGCAGATTTTCAAGCTGCTGCTGCTCAACCTTGACAGCCCGGTTGACATTACCGGCGGGGTCAACGGCATCTTCGGCTTCGATCCCATCAGCATCTTCGGACTGCCTATTACCTCTCCGCTGGCCTATGCCTACCTCATCTGGCTGGCCGCCGTGCTGGCTGCCGCCGGGTCCTTTCGCATCAAGGCTTCGCGCATCGGGAGGGGGTGGGAAGCCATCCGTGAAGACGAATTGGCGGCCGAGGCCATGGGGGTCAACACCACCTGGATGAAATTGCTGGCTTTTGCCGGCGGCGCCTTTGTTGCCGGGGCGGCCGGCTGCCTGTTCGCTTCCTTTCAGGACTCCGTCTTTCCCAACAATTTTGACTTTCAGCAGCTGGTGATCGTCTACTGCATGGTGATTCTCGGCGGCCTGGGCAACATCACCGGTGTGATTGCCGGCGCGGTGATCCTTTCCATTCTGCCGGAGTTTCTGCGGGAATACGGCGCCTACCGCATGATGTCCTACGGACTGATCCTGATCGTTTTAATGGCGCTGCGGCCCCAGGGGATCATGGGCGACATTGGTTTTCTTAAACGCAGGCAAAAGCGCCCGGACCGGGATGAAAGCGGTCGGCTCAGGGCCTCCACCGATCTTTATTACGAGCCGCGGAACGGTGATGTCAGGACTCACAAAGCACAGATCCGCTTTCGGAAAAGCAGCCGGGTGATGCTGGAGATCAAAAACATCACCCAGGATTTCGGCGGCATCCAGGCGGTCAGCAACCTGAGTTTCGTGGTGCATGAAAAAGAGATCCTGAGCATCATCGGACCCAACGGAGCCGGCAAAACCACCCTGTTCAATCTCATCTCGGGCATTTATCCGCCCACGAAAGGCTCCATTTTTTTTGAAGGCGCACCGATCACGGGATTAAAACCCCACCGGGTCGTCAGGGCCGGCATCGCACGCACCTTTCAAAACCTGCGTCTGTTCAACAAAATGAGCGTCTTTGACAATGCCCGGGTGGGCCGTTTCTGCCGCACCAGCGCCGGCCCGATGGTCGTGCTGCTGAACCTGCCGCGGCATCGTCGGGAAGAGCAGGAAACCGACCGCAAAACCCGGGAAATCCTCGCGCTTTTCGGCGGCCGGCTGACCGGCTACCGCTTCGACCAGCAGGCGATGTTCCTGTCTTATGCCAACCGCCGGCGGCTGGAAATCGCCCGTGCCCTGGCCACCGACGCCCGGCTGCTCCTGCTCGATGAGCCGTCAGCCGGCATGAATCCCCAGGAAACCGTCGAAATCACGGCTTTCATCAAAACCCTGCGGGACGTGTTCGGCTACACCATCCTGGTCATCGAGCACAAGCTCAACGTGGTGCGCGGCATCTCCGACCGGGTCATCGCCCTGGACTACGGGGTCAAGATTGCCGAGGGCAGCTACGATGAGGTGGCATGCAATGAGCAGGTGGTCGAAGCCTATCTGGGGCGCAAGCGAAAATAAAATGGACAAAAATCCAATTCTCGAATTTGAAAACGTCGACACCTATTACGGCAACATCCAGGTGCTGTACGACATTAATTTAAAGGTTTATCCGGGGGAACTGGTATGCCTGCTGGGGGGCAACGCTTCGGGCAAATCCACCACCCTGAAAACCATCCTGGGGGTGTGCAAGGTAAAGAAAGGCACGGTCAAACTGCACAATGAGCGCATCAACGGACTGCCCACCAAGAAAATAATCGCCCGGGGGGTGGCCATCGTCCCTGAAAACCGGCGCATTTTCCCGCGCATGACGGTGCTGGAAAACCTGGAAATGGGGGCCTACCTGCGATCCGACAAAAACCAGGTCAAACAGGATATGGAAAAGGTTTTCGAACTTTTCCCCCGCCTCCGGGAAAGAATCAACCAGATGGGCGTCACCCTGAGCGGCGGCGAGCAGCAAATGCTGGCCATGGGCCGCGCCCTGCTTTCCAATCCCGACATCCTGCTGATGGATGAACCTTCCATGGGCCTTTCTCCCCTGCTGGTGGACCAGCAGTTTGAACTCATCGAAAAAGTCAACCGGCAGGGCACCACCATTTTCATGGTGGAGCAAAACGCCAACATGGCCCTGTCCATTGCCGATCGCGGCTACGTGCTGCAGACCGGCTCCATTGTGCTGGCGGATTCAGCCGAACGCTTGTTAAATAATGAAACGATGCAGGAAGCCTACCTGGGCGGCACCGAAACCTGTGAAACCCAACTTTAAAAAAACTGGAATTGTCATGCAGGCAGAGAAAGCAGACAACAGCTATGACGGCATCGATCGGCGATCCTACATCCTGGGCATGATAACCGCTTTTGCCGAATGCGTCGCCAACGAGTGCAAAAAGCTCGCCTTTTCACCGCCTTTTTATCCCGCCGACTATGACTTGGTGGTGAAAGGCGCAGAGAGGATTGCTCGGGAGCAGGCGGTTTTTCTGTGGTATGAACAGAACCTGGACATCCCCGCCGCCCGGCGGCTGAACTGGTTTGTGATGTACAAGTTTGCCGAGGTGCTCGATGAATACCGCCGGCTGCGCAACGCTGGCTACAACCCGGCCTGGCATTTCGAAAAGTTTTCCAAACTGCTCAGCTACGGCACCGCCTGGGGCGAAGGGGCGCAGTCAGTGACCCCCCGGCTGCGCGCACCGGCGAAAACCACCGATACTTACGCCGTCGTTCTTCTCAAGCCCGGCGACTGGCCCATCCGACAAAAGTAAAAAGTTACCCCTTTTTCACATTGTGAACCCAAAGTCAGAATAATTGTCACCTGTTTTTCCCAGGGGATCTGAATCCCGATATTCGCCGCACCCGTTAACCTTCCGGAATTCCAGCACGATTCAGGAAAATCATCGCCAGGGCCGCTGTTTGCACGCTTTTTGCTCAAGCATATTGCCATCATGAAAGCATTTTTTCAAATCATCATGTTTTTGGGCTGGATGGCGGCTTTGGTGTGGGTGGGACTCGAACTGGAAAAAATTCAGTTTTTCCAGTCGCTCTACGCCCTGCTGGGATAACCTGAGCGTTGCGACGTTAAAGACCGGTCGGAGTGGCAAAAAAAGGGGAACACCGGGGGAATTACTAAATGTGACTGCCGGAACGGGAGGGGGATTTTTGGGGGTTCATGACACCAGCCCCCGGGCCCGGAGTGGCGTTGCGATGCATATCTCAAGATCGATTTCTATTTTAAAGACATCTCCAATACGCTGGAATACAATAATTTCCATATAAAGAATTCTGGCAAATTCCACAAAAAATTTTGAAGCTTCAAAGATACCTTACCTTTTAAGCCGTCTATATTTACGCGTAAAAAATTTTAAAGCTTTTTACTTTTTTGTCGATAACCTTAAAGTAGGATGAATATCGCTCTTTTAATTTTTTCTCACTATTAATACTATAAAATTTGCGAGCTTTGTAGCTAATTATTAATATTCTGTTTGACCGATAGCAAAGGAAAGAAACAAAATGCTAAAAAAGGATATCTTTTTAAAAATTAGTTTATTTTTTTTTCTTGCTCTATCTTTTTTTCTTTTAAATACATTTTTGGGCTGTGATAATTATAGATATAGCTTAAATAATCCCCCGAACGGAATGATTAGTCATCCAATAATGAATTCTGAATATGAGCAAGGTGACCCTATTCTTTTTGAAGCTCTTTGCAATGATGAAGAAGACGGAATTTTAGATGGAAATTCTTTAATCTGGACCTCCGACATTGATGGTGAGATAGGCATAGGAGAATCAATAACAAGGGATGATCTTTCTATAGGGACGCATGTGATCACACTTTTAATGAGAGATAGCAAAGGAGCAAAAAGTGAGATGACAATACGCCTTAATGTAATTGAGGCTATAAAAACTGCTGCCTGGTGCAATATTAGTCCCGAACCAATTCCAGCAACTGTTATTAAGTTAATTCTTAGGACGAGTAAAAACTTCGATTGTAAAAACCTTAGTTATTCAGATTTTTCAAAGATAAATCTTGCAGGAACGTCTTTTCGGGGAGCATACATGCTTGGAGCAAATTTAAGCCGGTCCATACTATCAGGCGCAGATTTATCGCACACTGATTTAAGTGATGCTGATTTAAGCTATTCACAAATGGCAGGGGTTACGTTTGGACCATTCAAAATAAAAGGAATAAACTTATCTGGCACAAATCTTAGTTATTTTGATTTGAGCGATTTGGATATGAGCCAAGCCATACTAAATTATACAAAGCTCGAGGGAGCTAATCTTTCTGGTACGGATCTGAGTTATGCTGATCTAAAAAAGGCAAATCTTATTGGGGCGAATCTGAAAAATGTTGATCTAACGGGAGCTGACCTGTCTGGTGCAAAATTGAATGGTGCCAATCTATCAGGAGCAGTTCTCCGAAAAACAATCCTAAAACATGCAAACCTCACGAGCGCAATATTATTGTATGATGACATGACAGCTGCAGATTTAAGAGAAGCTATTTTAAAAAATGTCGATTTAAATAACACTAATTTAAGTAATACTAATTTAAAAGGAGTTGATCTTACTAGCACTGTTTTGTATAGTGCCGATTTAAGCAACTCTAATTTAAGCATGGCAAATCTAGCTAACCAAAACCTGAGAAACGTGAATTTTAGGGATGCAAACCTCACCCGCGCTAATTTAGCCAATTCTGATTTGAGGGGAGCTAATTTTAGTGGAGCAAATCTTTACAAAACCAATTTTAAAGGAGCAGATGTCTTGTTATTGGAAAACATTGAGCTAGCTAGAAATGTTGAAGCAGCTATGGGTCTGGCCAAATAATATTTTACCTATATTTACTAATGAGTCCATAATTCTGTAGACATTTTTCTTCTCATATGCTATAGA
>CAZGNV010000018.1:0-73079 GCA_964527835.1 uncultured Desulfosarcinaceae bacterium
ATCGAAAACTCTATCGGACTGGTTTATTGAGCCCCACTTTTTACGGGACCGTCAAGTGTGAAGACAATGCCTTTTAAAGAATGTGCCGTCTGTGGTTTCACCTGGCCCACGCGCCTGGATTTTCTCACAGATACCGCCGTCGAGATATTCGGCTACCAGGTCAACTTTGATAACCTGACACTGGGATTGTTCCTGTTCAACCATAATTGCCGCAACACCCTGTCAGTCCCGGCCGGTGCTTTCAAAGATCTTTATGACGGCCCTGTTTTCGAAACCCGTGCCACGGGAACCGAAGAATGCCCCGGTTACTGTCTGCGGCAAAGCGAACTGAACCTGTGCCCCGCGCAGTGCGAATGCGCCTATGTCAGGCAAATACTCCAGATTATCATCAACTGGCCGAAAAATCCGTTCAAGTCCACAGATGATTCCCCGTTCCTGGAAACCGGTGAAAGCTGAAAGACCTGGAAAAAACCCCCGGCAGATGGCAGTGATGGCTCTGCTGGCGGGACTGGTGACCCTTGCGGCCTGTGCCGGCCATGTTGATCGTTCCGGGAAAACCATCGGCCCTCCTCGCCGGACGGAGGCCCGAACGTTTGTATTCCGGTGCGAAGACGGCTATGGCTTTACCGCCAGGATCGAAGGACAGACCGCCTGGCTGTTTTTGCCGGGCCAAACTGTTGATCTGCCCCGCGTGCCTTCGGGCTCCGGAGCCAGATACAGCCGGGGGGCGATCACTTTCTGGAACCAGGACGAACGGGCACTGCTTTCAGCCGATGGACAGAGCCACCGCAACTGCAAAAACAACCACTCCCAGGCCATCTGGGAACATGCCAAACTCAACGGCGTTGATTTTCGGGCCGTGGGCAATGAACCCGGCTGGCACCTGGAGATCAGCAGCGACACGCTGATATTCGTCGGGGATTACGGGCAGACGGTCTTCGAATTTAAAACGCCGCCGCCTGCAGTCTCCCCGGACCAACGGCAGACAATTTATCGGGCCGCAAACGGCTCCCACCGCCTGGTCGTCCGGATACAGGGCCGCCGCTGCCACGACACCATGAGCGACGAAAAATTTGAAGCCACCGTTTCCGTGAGCCTTGACGGGCAGCAATACCAGGGATGCGGCCGGGCGCTGCACTGACAACCCTTTTATCGAGGCGACATGATGAAAAAAATGACGGGCTTGCTCCTGATCGCACTGTTGCTGGCGGGCGTTTTGTTTCCGGCCTGTGCTGATGACAAAGAGAACGGATCCCCAAAAGGAAAAATTGAAACCTTCACCCACGAGACAGCCGAAAAAGCGGTCAAAAAGATGCGTACTCCCATCAACAAGGCCCGGGCAGTTAAAGACCTCCAGGAAAATCGCGGGCACGAAATAGAAAAAAATATAGACGAATAAGGTGCGCCGGACTGCCCTGATACAATCCACAGCACCGCTGGTGCGCTGGTGGCATTGACCGGATACCCGAGACAGTTCCATGACCGACAGCCTCTTTGACCGGGTGCGCGACGCCTGCCGCCGGGTGGCGGAAAAATCCGTTCATGTACGGATAGACTACCCGTCCATCCCGGCCTATGCCCGGTCACTGCCCGATGCGAAAACCATCCGGCCCCAGCTCGATCCCGGCTGCCATTACCTCGACCGGGGGCGGGATACCGTCGCTTTCCTGCTGACCCTGGATGCGATCAACTTCGGGTCCGGTTTTTTTCCGCAGATGCGCAAACGGGATGCCATGTCGGGCTATTTCACGGTGGCCGCCGCACTAAATGATGTTTACCATCAACACGGCCCGCTTTCGGCCCGGCAGCTGGCCGCCATCACTGCCTCGCAGTGTACCCGGATATTCAGCCAGGATCCTGCCGACGACATCATGCAGCAGCTGATGGAACATTTTGCCCGGGCCTTAAATGACCTCGGCCGTTACCTGCTGGACCGGTTCGATGGAAGTTTTACCCGTCTGGTGGAAGCCGCCGGGGCATCGGCCGCCCGTTTCGTGCACCTGCTCGGTCGAATGCCTGCCTTCAATGACGTCCAATTGTACGACAGGATTGAGGTTCCGTTTTACAAAAGGGCCCAGATAGCAGTCGCCGACCTGGCCATCGCATTTAAGGGACAGCACTGGGGGCATTTTGACGACCTGCAGGATCTGACCATCTTTGCCGACAATGTCGTGCCCCACGTCCTGCGGCTCGACGGCATTCTGGTATATGCACCGCAGCTGATCGAACGCATTGCGGCCGGCACGCTGCTGCCGGCAGGCTCGGCCGAAGAAGTGGAAATCCGGGCCTGTGCCGTCCACGCGGTGGAGCTTATCAAAGAGCGGATGCACCAGGCGGGAAAAACCATCAGTTCCTGGCAACTGGATAACCTGCTGTGGAATCGCGGCCGGCAGCCCCGCTACAAAGCCGTCGCCCGGCACCGGACACGAACGGTTTTTTATTAGCTTTTTCCAGCGGCAAGACCGTCTTAAACAATATCGAAAAGGAACCACGATGACCGGCCAAACAGATGCCAGCGCCGAAATCATCGGCATTTACGACCCGGACAGAAAGGGCATTTTCATTCATCGCGACCAGCTGGGCAGCAGCCCTTTCAAGGTCGGCGACAGATTTTCGGTGCGCAAAGGCAAGCAGGAGCTTTTTGCAATGACCCTCATAAAAGATGATCAGGGCGAAATCTTTTTTGATAAAAAAGGAATATTTATCGAGCGCACCCGTCGTATCGACATTTTGCTCGGGGGTATCTTCGATGCCTATCATGTTTTCATCGAACCTGAATTGCCGGCCTGCCTCAAGATCAAGCCACTGGAAAATCAGTGACCCAAACGGGGACCGGCCGGCATCAATTCGCCCCGGCCTGAAAACAAAAAACGAGTTCAATGACCCATGCAAATGCAAGCCGGCGATGAATACGGGGCTCCCCCGCAGCGGGCATACCGCAATATCGTACTGGGCGCTGTGAAAACGGCAATCCCCGCCATGGTGATTGCGCTGGTTTTTATTATCTATTCCAGCGCGATCAACGCGCCGTTTCATTTCGATGACGGCCATAACATTGTGGATAATTCCCACATCCGCCTGATGCGGCTAGACTGGAAGGCATTGCAGCAGGCGGCCCTGAAAAGCCCCTCGCCCAACCGGCCCGTTGCCTATGTCAGTTTTGCCCTCGATTACTATTTTCACGGCTACAACCCGGCGGGCTATCGCCTGGTAAATATCGTCATTCATCTGGCAACCGGTCTGTTCCTGTTTTTATTGGTAACCACCACCCTGGGCCTGCCATCGTTGCGGAATCGCTACGACAGCCATCGCTGGATCGCCTTTGCGGCCGTACTGATCTGGCTGGTCCATCCCCTGCACACCCAGTCGGTCACTTATATCGTTCAAAGAATGAACAGCATGGCGTCCATGTTTTACGTGCTGTGCCTGTTGTGCTATGCCCGGGCCCGGCTGGCCGGAAGTGGTTTTATCAAATGGCCGCTGGCCGCCGGGTGTCTGACAGCCGGCGGCCTGGCGTTGGGCACCAAGGAAACGGCCGCCACCCTGCCGGTCTTTATCTTGCTTTATGAATGGTTTTTTTTTCAGAACCTCGACCGGCAGTGGCTCAAGCGCAACATCATCTGGCTGGCGGCGGTGCTGCTGCTGTTTGTTGTTCTGGGCCTTATCTATCTCGGCGGTCATCCCCTGGCAAGGGTCATGGCCGGCTTTGCCCACCGCGATTTCACCCCCCTGCAGCGGGTACTGACCGAGTTGCGGGTGGTCCTGTTATACATGACCCTGCTGGCCTATCCCCACCCGCAGCGCCTGAACCTGGATTATGACTTTGCCCTTTCCCGTTCGCTGACCGATCCACCGACCACCCTGCTGGCAGCCGCGGTGATCGTCGGCCTGCTGGGGCTGGCGGCCTGGACCGCCAGAAAAGACCGCCTGCTTTGCTTTTGTCTGCTCTGGTTTCTGGGCAATCTGGTGATTGAATCCTCCCTGATCGGCCTGGAACTGGTATTTGAGCATCGCACCTACCTGCCGTCCATGCTGTTGATCCTGGCAGTGGTTGTTCTGGCGAATCGCCATCTCCGGTCAAAAATATTGAAGATTACAGCCGCCGCCTGTATAGTGCTGGTCTTTTGCGCCTGGACCTATGAACGCAACACGGTCTGGAGCAGTGCCGTCACGCTGTGGGCCGACACGGTTCAAAAATCACCGCACAAGGCGCGGCCCCGCAACAACCTCGGCAATGCCCTCAAACGCCGGGGAAAACTTGAAGCAGCGATTTTCCAGTTTCGCAGGGCCCTGGAAATTGATTCCAACTATGCCAAGGCCCACAACAACCTCGGGACCGCCCTGGCCGCCCAGGGAAAAACCGACCAGGCCCTTGAACAGTTTGCCATCGCCCTGCAGCTCAACCCACGCTATGCGGCCCCCCACAGCAACATGGGGGTTGCGCTGGCCGCCCAAGGACGATTCGATGAGGCCATCGCCCATTTTTTGCAAGCCCTGCGACTCAAACCGGATTATGCCAAGGTGCACAACAACATAGGGGCCGCCCTGGTCCACCGCGGGCGACTCAAACAGGCCCTGGGGCATTTCTACACAGCCCTGCGCCTCAGCCCCGACGACCGGGATGCCTATAACAATCTGCAGATATGCCTGCAGCTGATTCAAAAAAAGGCAGCGGATACAGGAATTTCCGCCGGACCCAAATAACCCTGTAATTTGGTTGACAGGCTGCCGGCTATATGGTTTTTGTTGATGTTATTTATGGACACTATCCTGCAGAAAATGAAAAAAGGGGTTTATTATCCCGGCAGCCAGCTGGGCAAAAAGCATGCATTGCAGTTGCTGGTCGACAGGGGATATCTGCAGCGCCTGGACGGGTCTTTTCTCTGCGGACCGGACAGTGAGCCGAGTTATTGTCTGACCGCCAAGGGGCTGGAACACAAACAGCTGCAAAACGGTCGTCAATGAAAATTGTCACCAACCCGACTGAGCAAACCACGGCCGTCACGGACGCCCTGCTGGCCCTGGCGGCCGGTGCCGGCCTGCTCTGGCTGCACCGGGCGGTTCCGCCCGGCGTGCATCCATGGAAAATCGCCATCTGGTCGGCGGCTGTCGGCCTGATTGGCATCGCTGCGGCCCTCGGGGCGGCGGCCCACGGCTTTTCCTGGTCGGAAGCGGTTCACTGTCGCCTCTGGCAGGTGCTCAACATGACCCTGGCCCTGGCGGTCAGTCTTTTTGTCGCCGCAGTCGCCTATGATCTGTGGGGTTTGCGCATTGCTGCCGCTTTTTTGCCGATCATGCTGGTTGCCGGTTTTGGATTTTACCTGGTGACCCTGCGGTATCCCGGAATTTTTCTGCTTTTCATCATCTATGAAGCCCTGGCCCTGTCTTTTGCCCTGGGCGCTTACAGCCTGCTGGCCATCCGGGGCACATTGCCGGGAGCCGGCCTGATGGCCACCGGCATCCTCATCAGCATGGCCGCCGCCGCCATCCAGGCCCGCAAAACCCTGTCGGTCACCCTTATCTGGAAATTCGACCACAACGGGGTTTATCACCTGGTGCAGATGCTCGGGCTGACCGTCTTGCTGATTGGACTTTACCGGTCGATGGCCCATTGAGAACAGACACAAGGCCGAATAACTGATCTGCTGCACAGGATTCGTGATGACGACAAAAACGAACAAGCTGCTGGACATCCTGGAAAAAATCACTGACGATCTGCTGGCTGACCTGCGGCCCCTGCATTTCAAGGCACCGGTCACCCATGTCTACAACCCCCTGGTATATGCCAGGCCCTGCCACCGGCTCTACCTTCAGCGCTATGCCGCAAGTCCCCGGGAAATCGTCCTGCTGGGAATGAATCCCGGGCCCTGGGGGATGGCCCAGACCGGCATCCCCTTCGGGGAGGTTGCGGCAGTCCGGGACTGGCTCAGAATCCAGGCCCCTGTCGGCACCCCAGACCGCAGTCACCCGAAACGTCCGGTGACCGGTTTTGACTGCCCCCGCAGTGAAGTCAGCGGCCGGCGGCTGTGGGGCTGGGCCCAAAAAACCTTTCAAACGCCCGAACGCTTTTTTTCACGGTTTTTTATCGCCAATTATTGCCCCCTGCAGTTTATCGAAGCCAGCGGCCGCAACCGGACCCCGAATCAACTGCCGGCCGGCGAACGCCGTCTGCTGTTTGCCGCCTGCGACCGGGCCCTGCGCCGCACCGTTGAACAGCTGCAACCACGTTACGTTATCGGCGTGGGAAAATTTTCCGGCCAGCGCGCCCGGGTTGCTCTGAACGGTTTTGCCGGCACCATCGCCAGCATCACCCACCCCAGCCCGGCCAACCCCCGGGCCAACCGCGGGTGGGAGAACCTGGTTGAAAAAGAGCTTCACGCCCTGGGGATTCGCCTGTAATGGGAGTCCATACCGGATGCAGGCCTTTTTTGCAAATGCAAAACCATCGCTGCCTGCTGCTGCATGGTTTGGCCGTCCTGGTCCTGGTTGTGCTTGGCGGCTGTGCCGGTGCGCGGCACAGTCAACCGGGACTTCAGCAAAGCCAAAGCGAGGCAGCCGGCACCCTTCGCAGCCCTGACTTTCAAATAATCCGCGCCCTGCAAAACGATCTGGCCGCCCTTAACCAACATGCGGATGAAGCTGAGGCCCGGCAGGTCGCCCAGACGGCTGTCATCTATTCCCGGCGCCTGGCTGAAAAATACGAACTGGTGCGTCCGGCGGTTTTTCACAACCTGCTGGTGCGGGTAGGCTTGAAAAAACGTGGTTTGTGCTATCACTGGACCGAGGATCTTCTCGAGCGGCTGCAGGCACTGAAACTGAAGACCTACCGGCTGTATTGGGGAGTCGCCCACCGGGGCAGTGAACTGAGCGAACACAACAGCGTGATCATTGCCGCCCGTGGCCAGGGTTTTGAAAGGGGAATCATTCTAGACCCCTGGCGCAATTCGGGCGACCTTTTCTGGTGTCCGGTACACGCTGACAGCTACCCCTGGCAGCCGCGGCCGCTGGCTGAATGGTAACCGCTGACATCCCCTCCTGCTCTGCTTGACTTGCGGCTTCTAATGCATAGTATTTCAGTAGCATTTATTTTTGATGGTCCCGTAAAAAGTCGTTTTCAAGCGCCATCAACCCTTTTCATCATTTTTCATTGCGCCAGCAATCCAATCACAGAAAAGGAGCCTGCCATGAGCCTTGCCGAACAACTGAGCGCCTACAAGGAAAATATGGTCAAAAATGCGCCTGCAGAGGCCTTGAAAATCATGCATCGCGCCACCGCGGATTTGCGCACCTCGGGTATTATGGACAAGGTGATCAAGGTCGGCGACACAGCCCCGGAGTTCGAACTGCCAAATGCAGCCGAAAAAGTCTTCCGGCTGCAGGATTTTCTTGCCGCAGGCCCCCTTGTGCTGGGTTTTTTCCGAGGCCGGTGGTGACCTTACTGCAACATGGAGCTGGATGCGCTCCAACAGGTACTGCCCGAAATCCAATCCCTGGGGGCCGCCTTTGTCACCCTCTCTCCGCAGCTGCCCGAATTCAGTCTCAAATTTGTCCAACAGAAAAAATACAGCTTTGAACTGCTCAGCGATCCGGGCAACCGGACGGCCCGTGATTACGGTCTGGCTTACCGCCTGCCCGATGATCTGCAGCAAATCTACCTGCAGTTCGGCCTGGATGTTCCCAAGCACAACGGGGATGATTCCTGGACCCTGCCCCTGCCGGCGCGATACATCATTGACCGCGACGGCATTGTGCGCTATGCACAGGTGGATGTCGACTATACCATCCGCCCGGAGCCTGAGCATACCCTGGCCGCGCTCAGACAGCTGCAGGCATAACCGACGGCCGGCAGCCGGATGGGGCGGGGACAAGGCGGCCTGAACAGAAAGGGGCTTTTATGGAATTCAAGGCCATTTCCCGGCAGACAGTCCTGCTGGACCCCGGCAACGCCCTGGCACCGAAAACCATCCCCAATGAAATCCGCTATGACCCGCTCACCGGCAGAACGTCGCGCATCGGCCATTTTAGAAAGTTCCAGTGGAAAAAACCGGATTTCGACCGGCTCATCGCCGGTACGGAAAAAATGTGCCCCTTTTGCCCCGACAAAGTGCTGCAGGCCACTCCCTGCTTTCCACCCGACATCGTTCCCGAAGGCCGCATCACCCTGGATGACAAGGTGCTGTTTCCCAACATCGCTCCCTATGACCGCCTGAGCGCGGTGGCCACCCTGGGCAGCCACCACTACATTCCCATGGCCGAATTTGAACCGCAGCGCATCGCCGAGGGGTTTCGGCTGGCCATGAAATTCTTCCGGCACCTGGATGCCATCGGGCATCCCGAATCGGTCTATCACCTGCTCAGCTGGAACTACATGCCGCCTTCGGGCAGTTCCCTGATCCACCCCCACCTGCAGGTCTTTGCCAGCTGCATGGCACCCAACCGGCTGCGGGAAATCCTGGAGGCGGCTGCAAAATACACTGAAATAAACGCAACCAATTACTGGGATGATCTGGTGGAAGCTGAAGAGTCCGGGGAAGAGCGCTTTCTGGGACGCATCGGCCGCACGGCGTGGCTGTGCGTGTTTGCCCCGCTGGGAGTTGCCGGGGATGTGATGGCCGTCGTCGAGGGGGTCGGCTGCACCCTGGAGCTTACCGATGACGATCTGCTGGATCTGGCCACGGGACTGACCCGGCTGATGGCGGCCTACGACAGCGTAGGCATCTACAGCTTCAACATGAGTTTTTTTCCGGGTGCGGCAACCGATGCGCACGCCCGCTTTCACCTGGTCTTTTCACCGCGCACCTATTTCAATCCCGCCCTGGGCACCCCCGATGCGGCGGCGCTCAAGAGCATGTATCAAGAAAGCGTGTGCATGGGTTTTCCGGAAAAAATCGCTGAAATTTTGCGGTCCGAATTCTAAATGCCGCAGGGTCAGGCATCTTCCTCGTCATCCGGCCGATGAATCTTGATGCGTTTGAAAACAATGTCATTCATCTTCTGGGGGGTGACTGCCCGCTGGGATGACAGCTCCCGGATGCCGTTGCGAAACGCCTCCAGATCATGAAACGGATGGGTGCCCTCAACCACCTTGATATCCGGATAGTCCCGACGGATGGTTTCCACGAACTCATCCTTGAACGGACACACCTGGACCAGGCAGGATGTCAGGTGCAGGGCCTCGATGCCGTATTCCTTCAACGCCTCGACTTTTTGCCAGATCCGATCGGTGCCGAAAGCCGTCGGACACCCCCCGCAATGGATAATGCCCACCAGTTCCGGCGGATCATCTGCGGGATATTGTTCAAACTTGCCCTGCCGGCCGCGCAGGTTGCCAAAACAGCCGATCATCACACAGTCCATTTCCCGGGTGGTGACATCACACCCCAGTATTCCAACCTTGGGCATGTTATTTCTCCTTTTGAAATTATTAACGCTCAAACCCCTCACCGCTCTTATTCCGAAAAGGGTTGATGGCGCTCGAAAACGATTTTTTACGGGGCCGTCACCTTTAACCCTTGTCCTCTAAGTCAGCCACCGCTTACGCCGCTTGTAAAATTTCGCATCCCGGTAACTGCGTTTGGTCCCCATTTCGGTCAGGCCAAGGTAAAACATTTTGATGTCCTCGTTTTCCTTAAGCTTTTCAACGCTGTCGTCCAGGACGATCTTGCCGTTTTCCATCACATACCCGTGTTCGGCAATCGAAAGGGCCAGATGGGCGTTTTGCTCTACCAGCAGGATGGTGATTTTTTGCTCCTGGTTCAGGCGCTTTAAAATCGAAAAAATCTCAGCCACCAGAATGGGACTCAGCCCCAGGGAAGGTTCATCGAGCATCATCAGCCGGGTCTGGGCCATCAGGGCCCGGCCGATGACCAGCATCTGCTGTTCACCGCCGGAGAGGTACCCGGCCAGCCGGTTGCGCAGGGGTTTGAGCGCCGGAAAATAGTGCAACACCATCTCATAGCGCTGGCGGATTTCTTTGCGTTTTCGGCGAGTGCGGGTGGCTGCGATCAGGTTTTCGTGAACGGTCAGGTTTTCAAATACGCAGCGTCCTTCCATGACCTGAAAGATGCCCATGCGGACAATTTTTTCGGGATCCAGGCCGTTTATGCGCCTTCCCATAAACTCGATGGTACCTCCGGTCACCTCACCTTCCTCGGCTTTGAGCAGGCCCGAGACGGCCTTGAGGGTGGTGGTCTTGCCGGCGCCGTTGGCACCCAGCAGGGCCACGATCTGGCCTTCCCTGACTTCCAGGGAAAGCCCCTTTAAAACCAGGATGACATCGTCGTAAATGACCTCGATGTTGTTGATCTCGAGCATGCTCAACTCCTTGCGGTTAACCGCTCCTGCAAAACAAAACGCTGCACCCGGCCGCCGGCGGTTTTGGGAAGATCATCGACAAACTCGATCCAGCGCGGAAACTTGTATACCGCAATGCGATCGCGGACAAACTGCTGGATTTCTTCTTTCAGGCTTTCCGAGGGCGAAACACCGGTATTTAACTTAACAAAAGCATAGGGTTTGATCAAATCATCTTGGTCGCGAAAACCCACCACCGCGCTTTGGGCCACGGCGGTATGCTGCTCGATGGCACTTTCGACCTCCCCGGGGGCCAGCCATTTGCCGCCGACCCGCAGCATGTCGTCACTGCGCCCCTGGAAATAATAATAACCCTGCTCGTCCACCCGGTAGCGGTCTCCGGTGACGAACCACTCACCGAGCATGTTGCGTTTGGTTTCATCGCGCTGGTTCCAATAGGCCGAAGCAATGGAACCGCCGCTGATCTGCAAATTGCCGACCTGCCCAGCGGCCACCCGATGCCCGTCGTCATCCAGCAGCCGGGCCTGGTAGCCGTCAACGACCTGCCCGGTGCTGCCGGGGCGCACCCGGCCGAGCCGGTTGGAAAGAAATATATGACAGATCTCGGTGGACCCGGTGCCTTCCAGGACTTCCACGCCAAAGGCTTCCTTGAAACGGCGGTAGATTTCCGGCGACAGGATCTCGGCCGATGAGATGCAGGCCCGCAGACTGTCGATGTCTGGAAGCTGTTTGCCCACCTGCCGGCAGGCATCCTTGTAGTCGGCAAGGGCCCCCATCAGGGTGGGAACCGTGAAAAACAGGGTTGGCTGATATTTTACCAGGTCATCGTAAATCAGCTCCGGTTTCGGCGCGTGACTGATGAGGATGGTCGTCGCCCCCACCGCAAAGGGAAAGTAAACCCCGTTGCCCAGTCCATAGGCAAAAAACAGAAACGACCCCATGGCCCGGTCTGCGGCGGTCATCTTGAGAATGCCCCGGGCATAGGCTTCTGCGCAGTATACCGGGTGGCTGTGGTGGTGGACCGCAGCCATCAACTTTTCCGGGTTGCGCCCGCTGTAAAGCCAGAAAGCCGCATCATCACAGGTGGTCGCGGCGGTCGTAAAATCCGTCGGCGCTTCATCAAGCAGTTGTTGAAACGACAGATAGCCATGATTTTGAGTCCCGCAGACCACGACGTGCTTTAAAAACCCGGCCTGATCGCGGATTTTTTCAATTTCAGGCAAAAACACCTCATCAACGATCAACACCGGCGCCCGGCTGTCGTTGAGCATGTAAAGAAAGTCCGGGGCTTTCATCAGGATGTTGGTGGGAATCGGCACCGCCCCGGCTTTAATGGCTCCGTAAAAGGCATAGATCATCTCCGGCGTGTCGCGCAGCAGCAGCATCACCCGGTTTTCCATGCCGACGCCCAGCCCGACCAGCGCATTGGCCGTGCGGTTGACATTTTCCTGCAGACGGTGGTAGGTCACGGTCTGATCCTCGTAAAGAATGGCGGTTTTGTCACCGCGACCTTCAGCCACATTGCGGTCGACAAAATATTCGGCCGCGTTGAATTTTCGGGGTAAATTCAGTTCAAGCATTTTCTCGTTTTGACACTTACCTTAAAAGTTTAAGTCGGCGGTCAGTTGTCCGTCGCCATTTAGAATTAGTCTTGGCAGGGGTTCATCAACGGACAACGGACCACCGACAACAAACACTTTTTATTTCCCGAAATACTCCTTATCCCGGGGCAGCTCAATCCAGTCACTGACCGGCACGATTTTGCTGTTCTGGATCTGGTAGATCTTGGCGGCCATGCTGGCCCGGTGGTCCGTGCTGGTAAAGGTCAGCGGCGGCGCCAGCCCGCCGGTGCTGAAATTGCGGAATTGCTCAAAGGCATTGCGAATCCCGGCCGGTGTCAGGTCGCCCGCCTTGTCGGCCCCTTTCAAGGCTTCGGTCACACAGAGGATATTCACCCAGCCTTCCACGTAGACATTGGTCCCCTGCTCCCCAGGATGCCATTTTTCATGGGATTCAACGACTTTTTTCATCCCCGGGACATCCGCCCCGTAAGGGGCAATGGGATGCACCCCGTAGGTGCCTTCCGCCGCGCCACCGCTCAGGGTGATCAGGGATTCTTCGAAATTGCGGATATTGGAAATAAACTTGGTCTTCAGTCCCAGGGCCTTGGCATTTTTCAGAATCACGGCCCCGTTCATGGCCGTCGAGGTGATGTAGGCATAATCCGGATTGTAGCGGCTCATGTTGGTCAGCTGAACCGTGGCATCCTTGGTGGGCCAGTTGATGACCTGGTCCGGGCCCACATCTACCCCGATTTTTTTCGCATAATCCTTGCAGACATTCAGGATGTCGCGGCCATACTTGTTGTCCGGGTACAGGTAGCAGATCTTCGGATTGCGGCTGGTATCCTTCCAGGTCGTCCGGATCCATTTGAGGGCAATGCGGCCCATGGTGCCGTAAGAGGGGGAAACAAAGAAGCTGAAGGGTGTTTTGGCCGGGTTCTGAAACTTGGAGGTAAAAGAGGCCGCAATGGTGGCCACCCCGTCGGAAACGATTTTTTTGGCCAGGGTCATGGTGGTGCCGGTTGACTGGATATACAGGCCCAGGACCTTTTCCGAATCCACCAGACGGTTGTAGCCGGCCACTCCGCGGGGGACCTTGTAGCCGTCGTCAATGACGATCAGCTTCAACTGCTTGCCGTTGATGCCGCCGTGCTCATTGACCCAGCGCATGGCATCCAGCTGGCCCTTGATCTGGTTTTTTCCCCAGTCCGAGGTGGGTCCGGAAAGATCGATCAGGACCCCCCACTTGATGACGTCCGCGGCCCTGGCCTGGTCGACCGCCGGTCCTGCGGCCAGGGCAGCCATAACTGCCAGCACGGTAATTGCGAGCATTAATTTTTTCATGATTCGTCCTCCTTTCCTGGTTGAATTTCAGGGGTTAACGAATATATCCCCGTGGCAAATAAAGCCCCCCGGGCCTTTACGGGGAAACCAGACAACCACATTTAGCTAGGCCTAGTAAGAAAACGGCCACAGCTTCCAGTAGGCGCGAATGGTTCGCCAGCGCGCCGCCAGTCCGTCGGGCTCGAAAATCAGAAAAAAGATGATGACCAGCCCAAAGACAATCTCCCGCAGGGAAACGAACCAGGTGACATGGGCGGGAAAAGCCGTGTTGAGCGAAGTGGTCACGACTTCGAGAATCCTTTCCAGGATAAACCAGAACCCCACGCCGAAGATGCCGCCGAGAATATGGCCCAACCCCCCGATGATGCACATGGCCAGGTAGTCAACGGACTGCAGGATGGTAAATGATTCATGGGTGATGACTTCCAGGTTTTGCGCCATCAGGGCCCCGGCGATGCCGGCAATAAAGGATGACACGGCAAAGGACATCAGGCGATATTTGAAAAGGTTCACACCGATGACTTCCGCGGCCAGATACCGATCGCGAATGGCCACAAACGCCCGGCCGGACCGGGAGCGGATGATGTTCTTGGTCACCATCGTCACCGCCACGACCAAGATAAATGTCAGGTAATACAGGTGCAGCCGGTTGTCGAAATGAAAGGGGCCCAGGGTCCCCGGCTCCACGTACATCCCCTCCACACCGCCGGTCAGTTTGTCCCAGCGGCGGATGGTAAACTCGATGATGAACTGGGCGGCGATGGTGGCCATGGCCAGGTACAGCCCCCGCAGGCGCAACGAGGGCAGCCCGAACACCATTCCCACCAGGGCGGTGACCGCCCCCGCACAAAAAAGTGCGATAACGAATGGCACTCCGGCAGTGCCCACCAGAATCGAGCAGGTGTAAGCCCCCACCCCGATAAAGGCGGCATGGCCAAGCGATATCTGGCCGGTAAAGCCAGTCAACAGGTTCAGCCCATGGCAGGCAATGATCGCGATGCCCACATCAATCATGATGGAGATCATGTACTTGGAGGCAAAGATGGGAAACACGATGCAGCCCAGCAAGAAGGCCGTCAACCAGAACCGGACAAACCAGGTCTGAAAGATGCCTTCATCGGTGCGATAATTTTCGTGAAATAATCCAGCCGGCATAATAACGTTTCACCTGCGGTTGATTAAGTTGATTCCCATTTCCCCATTCCGCCTTCCCACTTCCGCATTCCGACTTCCCACTTCTTTTATACTCTTTCAATCTCTTCGGTGCCGAACAATCCGTATGGTTTGATCATCAGCACCAGTACCAGCACGATAAAGGGAAAAACTTCGTTGATCGCCGGTATGTAGGGATCCAGGTACCCGGCCGACAGAAACTCCAGCACTCCGACCACCAGCCCGCCGATGATGGCCCCCAGGATGCTGTCCAGGCCGCCGAAAATCACCGCCGGCAGCACCTTGAGGCCGATGTAGCTCAGGTCCACTCCCACCCCGCCGATATTGCCGATCAAAATCCCCCCGATGGACGAGACCACCGCGGCAATGCACCAGCTAATGGCGAATATGCGTTTGACCGAAATCCCCATGCTCTGGGCCGCGGTCTGGTGGTCCGCCACCGCCCGCATGAAAATGCCGGTGCGGGCATATTTGAAAAATGCGCCGAAAAAAGTCAGCAGCACCAGGGAAACGCCCATGCTCCACAGGTACAGGTAGGTGACCTTGACCCCCCACAGGTCAATGGGCTGCTGGGGGAAAATATTGAACTGGCGAATGTCGTTGCCCCACAACATGATCACCGCGCCTCTTAACACGTATGTCAGGCCGATGGTCACCATAATCACCGAAATGATCGGCTCCCCGATCAGCGGCCTGAGCACCAGGCGTTCCACGGCCAGGCCCAGAATCACGGAGAAAACCATGGTGATCATAAAAGAAGCAAAAAAATTGAGCCCGAAATCCAGGGTCATGGAAAGGCAGATGTAGGCGCCCACCATTAAAAACTCCCCCTGGGCCAGGTTGAGAATCGAGGTGGATTTGTAAATCAGGACGAAACCCAGGGCCACCAGGGCATAAATGGAGCCCATGGAAAGCCCGGTTATCAAAAACTGCATGAAAAACATAAATTCACCGGCCACCGGTCGTCCTCCTTGTCAGTCGGGCCAACAACCCCCTGGGCTTTAAAACCTCCCGGTAGGCTGCCTGGGGTTTCATGGTGCGAATAATGAGATTCGTGCGCAAGGTGGCAGTTTTGCCGTCCTGGTAGCGGATGACCGTCTCGATGGGCAACTGTTCAATGTCGCTGTAAAGCGCTGCGATCTCCTGGGCGTACTTTTCACTGATAAACCGGCGCCGTATCTTTTTGGTGCGGGTCAGTTCCTCATCATCGGCATCCAGTTCCTTGTACAGCAGCAGGAATTTGCTGATGCGCGCCTTTTCGGGCAGGGTTTCATTGACCCGCACCACTTCTCGCTCGATCAAATCATAAACCTCCGGCTTGCCGGCCAGATCCGAGTAGGTGGTATAGTTGATCCGGTTTTCTTCGGCCCACTTGCCCACATGTTTGTAATCGATGCAGATCATGGCCGTGACGTAATCCTGCTGATGGCCGAGCACCACCGCCTCCACAATGTAAGGACAGAACTTGAGCTTGTTTTCGATGAACATGGGCGAAAAGCGCGCGCCGCTCAATAGATGCATCAGGTCCTTGACCCGGTCGATGATCACCAGGTGCCCCTCGTCGGTGAAATACCCCGCATCGCCGGAGTGCAGCCAGCCGTCAATGATCGTTTCGCGGGTGGCCTGCTCGTTTTTCAGGTATCCCTGAAACAGGCCCGGTCCGCGGGAAATAATCTCTCCGACGCCTTCGCCATCGGGCTGGTAGATTTCAATTTCGGCCGCCGGCACGGGAATGCCCACCGAATCGAAGTTAATGTCGCCATCCCGGTGAATGGTGGAGTATCCCGCCACTTCCGTCTGGCCGTAAATCTGCTTGAGGTTCACCCCCAGGGCGTGGAAAAAGCGGAAAACATCGGGCCCCAGGGCCGCCCCGCCGGTCAGCGCCGAACGCACTTTCGAAAATCCCAGCCGGTCGCGCAGCGCCCGGAACATGGCGGCATAGGCCAGCCAGTACAGGATTTTCCAGCCGATCGGAGGTTTTTGCTTTTCAAACTTGAAATCCGCCCAGCGGTAACCGATGGGCAGGCAGAGATTGTAGACCAGCCGTTTGAAAAAAGAAGCGTCCAGGTGTTTGACCATCACCTGCCGGGAGATCCCCTCCCACATCCGGGGTGAGGCCACCACCAGGCTGGGGGCAATCTCGTAAAGATCCGCCATGGCGACCTCGGGCTCTTCCGGAAAGTTGACGGTATAGCCCGCGTAAAGGGCTGAAAAAACGCTCATGGTCTGCTCTACAATCCACGGCAGCGGAATGAAGGACAGAAACTGGTCCTCGCAGGATTTGGGGTCCACCTCATTGAGAGAAGCCGTCATCGACAGGATATTGCCATGAGTCAGCAGGGTTCCCTTGGGATTGCCGGTGGTCCCCGAGGTGTAGCAGATCATGGCCAGATCGTCCGGCCTGATGGCCGCCACATTGGCTGCAAAGCGCCGGGGGTCTTGCTGATGCACCTGTTGGCCGAGCCGTTGGATGTCGCCAAACTCGACCAGCAAATCTTCCTTATAGTCCCATAGCCCCTTGGGATCGGCGTAAATGATTTTTTTCAAACCGGGCAGCCGGTCCTTGATGTCCAGGATCTTGTCCACCTGCTCCTGGTCTTCGGCCACGATCATGGCCGCTTCGGAGTGATCAATAATGTAAGTGATCTCGGCCAGGATCGAGTCCTGGAAAATGCCGAATGGGATGGCGCCGGCTGCCTGGGCGGCCAGTTCGGCGTAAATCCATTCCGGACGGTTGTCACCGATGATTCCAAGGGTATTGCCGGGTTGCAGCCCCAGCTCAATCAGACCCAGGGAAAAATTGCGCACATGTTCCAGGTACTGGTTCCAGGTGACCGACTGCCAGATACCGAATTCTTTTTCCCGCAGTGCGATACGGCGATCGCCGAACCGCTCGGCATTGCTGATCAGAAGCGCCGGCAGGCTGACCGGGATTTTCTCGCTGATGGATTCTTTTTCAGGCATCTTCTGTCGTTTACAAACGGGAGTAAGCTTTTTCATCCTGGCCCAGGTAGGCACGGACCACCTGGGGATTTTGCTGGACCTGGTGCGGCGTGCCTTCGGCTATTTTCTGGCCGAACTCCAGCACGCACACCCGGTTGGAAATGTCCATCACAACTCCCATGTCGTGCTCCACAAGAATGATGCTCACCTTCCACATCTGGTTGACATTAATGATAAAGCGGGCCATGTCCTCGGTTTCTTCCAGGTTCATGCCCGCCATGGGTTCATCGAGCAGCAGCACCTCGGGCTGCATGGCCAGTGCCCGGGCCAGTTCGACCCGTTTCTGAAGTCCATAGGGCAGGGTTCCCACCACTTTTTTGCGGATCGCTTCGATCTCCAGCAGGTCGATAATCTTTTCCTCGATTTCCTGGCGCAGCTTCAATTCCTCGCGGCGCGTCCGACCCCAGTAAAGCATGTCGGAAAAAATGCCTGATTTTAGAAACGCGTGCCGTCCGAGCTTGATGTTGTCCAGCACGCTCATTCCTTTGAAAAGTTCAATATTTTGAAAGGTGCGCGCAATGCCCAGCGCGGCGATCCGATGGGTGGGTTTGGCCAGGATGTCCTGGCCTTTATATAGAATCTGCCCTTCGTGGGGGGTGTAAAAACGGCTGATGCAGTTGAGCAGGCAGGTCTTGCCCGCCCCGTTGGGACCGATCACCGCCAGGATTTCCCCCTTCATCAATTGGGTACTGACGTTGTAAAGGGCCTGCACGCCGCCAAAGGCCAGCGATACACTTTCCACGGTTATGATGACATCATTTGCCACGGCGGTTCATCTTGCGCTCCGGTTGGTTGTTCATAACAGGACAATCGTTCAACGTCCTGGAATAAATCGTCAATTTTTTCCGGCCCTCCAGTCAGGGCGCCGGGTGAGCAGGGGGGACAGGCGGAAAATCGAGCAAAAAAAGAGGAAGTGCCCAATGGTCTTTTCTTTCTCCACTGCCGGGATTATCATATATAGAAAACCGATTGGCAGATGTCAAGCCATTAAATTAATGAATAGGCTTCACCCTGTTTGTCCGGCTCACAAAAAAACTGGACGCACAGGGCGAATTCAAATATGATGAAGTCGTAAAAAGTAACATTTTCTCGCTTAAGCAACCTTTTTCGGGAGCCGTTCAGGGACAGGGAGGTCCGCCATGAATCTCATCCGCAAAACAATCGCCCAGCTGCTCGTGGAAATTGCCGCCGACTATCCGCATCGCGAGGCAGTGGTTTACACCGTCGGTGACCGCCGCTACACTTACAAGGACCTGGCCCATGAAATCGACCGGGCCGCCCGGGGATTTCTAAGCCGGGGCATTCAGCCCGGGGATAAAATCGCACTGTGGTCTGCCAATATCCCCGAATGGATTTTCGCCATGCTGGCCCTGGCGAAAATCGGCGCCATCACGGTACCCATCGATCCGGCAGCCCCCCGCGACAACCTGCTGTATATCCTGGAGCAGTCACAAAGTCGGGGGCTGCTGGTGGAAGCCCGGGCAGACGAGAGTGAAAAAGTGCACCTGGCCGCTGATGCTCACCAGCGGCTGCCAGACTTGGAAATTGTGATTGCCCTGGGCGAATCCACCGGTGCGGGCATTATCTCCTGGGACCGGCTGTTGGCGGGTGCTGAAAAGATAACCGCTGATCAGCTGCAAAAAATTTCGACGGCCATCAACCCGGCCGACCCAGTGGCCCTCATGTACACTTCCGGGACCACCGGTCCGCCCAAGGGGGTGTTGCTCGACCACCTGGGACTGATCAACAAGTCCCTGGTGTCCACCCAACGCCAGGGAATTTCCGTCGACGACCGGCTGTGCCTGTTTTTCCCGCTCTATCACATGTTCGGCAATACCTGCATCGCCCTGGCCGGGCTGCTGAAAGGCGCCGCCCTGATCATGCCCTCTCGCAGCTTTGACCCGCAAGCCATTCTAGCGGCCATTGCCGCTGAAAAGTGCACGGCGATTTATGGATCGCCCAGCATGCTGATTGCCCTGGTGGATCATCCCGGTTTTCAAAAAGAACACTGGCATACCCTGAGCAAGGGGATTATCGGCGGCGCGCCCTGTCCCATGGCGTTGATGAAACGCCTGGTGGAAGACATCGGCGTGTCTGATATCACCGTCGCCTACGGGATAACCGAAACCTCCTCCTGGATTACCATGACCCATCCGGATGATCCGCTGGAGCTGCGTGTTGCCACCATCGGTACGGCCTTGGCCTGCAACGAGGTTAAAATCGTGGATCCGATCTCGGGCGAAACCCTCGGACCCGGCCGCCAGGGCGAGCTGTGCACCCGCGGCTTTCTGATGAAGGAATATTACAAAATGCCGGCGGCAACCGCCGCGGCCATTGACCGGGAGCAATGGTTTCATACCGGCGATTTGGGGGTGATGGACCGTGGGGGATATGTCAGAATTACGGGGCGCCTCAAGGATGTCATCGTGCGCAACGGGATCGAAATTTATCCCGTTGAAATCGAAGAGGTCCTCTACCAGCTTGGCGAAATTTCCGAGGCCCAGGTGTTCGGTTTTGCCGACGCGCAAAGCGGACAGCAAATTGCCGCCTGGATCAAATTAAAGTCCGGCTGCCAGCTGTCCCTGGAATCGGTGGCAGCGTATTTGCGGCAGCATCTGCCGGAGGAAAAACTGCCGCAACATTATAAGATCGTATCCGAATTTCCCATGACCGGCAGCGGCAAGGTGCAAAAATTCAAACTGGCCGCAATGGCTGAAAAAGAATATGGCAGCAGGGGAAAAACCCATGCAGCTCAACAAACTTGAATTTACCAATGCCGAGGGACTTCGGCTGTCCGCCCGGCTGGATCTGCCGCCAAAAGGCCCTCCCCTGGCCTATGCCCTGTTCGCCCATTGCTTTACCTGTTCCAAAAACCTCAAGCCCATTGGCCATATCAGCCGTGCATTGACCCACAGGGGCATTGCCGTGCTGCGTTTTGATTTTACCGGGCTCGGCGAAAGCGAAGGAGATTTTGCCGACACCAACTTTTCCTCCAACGTCGATGACCTTGTGACGGCGGCCCGATTTCTGGCCGACCACTATGAGGCCCCCCGGATTTTGATCGGCCACTCCCTGGGAGGGGCGGCGGTGCTGCAGGCCGCGGGCAGGATTCCGTCTTCAACCGCCGTTGCCACCATCGCAGCACCCGCCGATCCCGGCCATGTCACCCGCGCCCTGGGGGAGACCAGAGCAATCATTGAACGCCGGGGAGCGGCCACCGTCGAACTGGCCGGCAGGAGCTTCACGATTAAAAAACAGTTTCTCGACGACCTGGAATCCGTTTCCATGCAGCAGACCATCGGCAATCTTGATAAAGCGCTCATCATTTTTCATTCCCCCACCGACGGCGTGGTCGGCATTGAAAATGCTGCCCGAATTTTTAAGGCTGCCCGGCATCCCAAAAGCTTTATTTCCCTGGACCAGGCCGATCACCTGTTGATGAACCCGGATGATTCTCAGTACGTGGGGGCAATCATCGCCATCTGGGCCATGAAGTACATCGGCGCCGACACCGCCTGAACAGGCCTTCAGGCTGACGCCAAGAGAACAACCCGTATTTCGACGGCCGGGCCTTGTACGAGGCCAGCCCGGCAACCGAAAAATCCTTTTTGAAAATTGCCGGGGCCAATCACAACGATATTTTCATGCGCGGCCTGGAACCATACCTGACAGCGGTAAAAAAACTGGCAGCCACCGTCTCACCCCATGGAACCCGTATTTTTTCTTAAGTTTTCAGCCCCCTGGGTCGATAAGGTAATACAGAACCCTTAACTCGAATTGCCTCCGGGATGTGCCGCCTGCCCGGTCAGCGGCAAACCCGGTGGTTTTGCGCGGGGCATTGGAGTTGCCCAACCGCATCCTGTACTCTCGCTGACAGCTGGAGAAACCGTTCAAAGATGATTGTTATCCCAACGGACAAGATTAAGCCCGGCCAGATTTTATCCGAAGCGGTGCGGGATATAAACGGCCGCCTGCTGCTGGCCCGGGGTCATGAAATTCAGGCCGATCACATCCGCATCTTCAAGATGTGGGGCATCACCGATGTTGCGGTTGAAGGCAACAGCTGCAAGGATGATCAATCTGAAACCCAAATAAATGCCGAACTGATGGAACAGGTCCGCCGGACTGTTGACATCATCTTCAGCCACACGGATCCCGGTCATCCGGCAATCAAGGAAATTCGACACCTGGCAGTTCAGTATCGATACAATCATCACATCACCGACATTGCCGGTGGCATGCCCCTTGATGAGCTCACGATTTCCCCAAAAGAAGGCAAGGTGGATTTAACGGCGAAACTGAAGAAAAAAAAGATTGTCCTGCCTGAAATTCCATCCGTGGTGTTTGAGCTCAACGAAGTGATCGCCAATCCCATATCCTCGGCCGATAGTATCGCCCGGGTGGTCAACACCAGCCCGAGTCTGACAGCACTGCTGTTAAAAATCGTAAATTCATCGTTTTACGGATTTCCTTCTAAAATAAGCAGGGTTTCCCATGCGGTCACCCTCATCGGGACCCGTGAAATTTCAGCCCTTGCCCTGGGGATCAGCATCCTGTCCATATTTAAAAATATTCCCAGGGAAATCATTGATATGTATTCGTTTCTCAAGCATAGCCTGGCCTGCGGGATCGCCTCCCGGATCCTGGCTGCACAAAGCAATTTTCCCCAGACCGAACAGTTGTTTGTATCCGGGCTGCTGCATGACCTGGGCCGATTGATACTTTATATCTATTTCCCACAGGAGTCGCGCAATGTGTTAAGCCGTGCCAGATCCACCTCCAAACTGCTCTACAAAGAAGAAATGGATTATCTGGGATGCGATCATGCCGAGGTGGGCAAGATGCTCATGAAGCAATGGAAGCTGCCGCACGTTCTGGAAAACAGCGTCCGGCACCATCACCGGCCTTCAAGGGCACAGCAGCCCATCCCGGCCGCCCTGGTGCACCTGGCCGACATCATCGTCAACAGCCTTGGAATTGGCAGCAGCGGGGAAAAATTCGTCCCTCCTCTCGATCATAAGGCATGGGAAAATCTGGAGT
The DNA here is from genome assembly GCA_964527835.1 of uncultured Desulfosarcinaceae bacterium. GTDB lineage: Bacteria > Desulfobacterota > Desulfobacteria > Desulfobacterales > JAFDCJ01 > JAFDCJ01. Next base: position 22,437 of record CAZGNV010000018.1, read on the forward strand.
TGTCCCCCAGCTGTTTTGAGAGTGTGATCGGGCAGGTGAGCCATCAGTTTGCATCACTGGAATCGATACTGCACGTCTAAGAATATGACAAACCGCAAATCAAATATGGATCCTGAAAAGCTTCAGGCCCGCGTCGAGTACCTGGAAGAAAGCCAGCGTCATATCCAAAATGCGTTGGAGCTGGCCTTGTCACTGGGTGACTTTCAGAAAAACATCAACAAGGGCTATGGACCGAAAACGATTCTGAAGGAAGCCGAAAAGAGAATCCAATATCTGATTCCATTTGAAGCGAACGGATTGTACCTGGTTGATGAAGAAAAATCCGACTTTGTTCTGACCGTCTGCAACCCGGCGGAAAAAAGCCAGTTTGTGGAAGACCAGGTAAGCTATATGATCGACAAGGGCTTTTTTGCCTGGGCGATCCGCGAAAAACGGGGCTTGACGGTTTCATCCCATGACCATTCCCGACAGCTCGTGCTGCACGTGATCGCCACCTATTCGCGTATTCGAGGAATATTTGTCGGGCTTTTGCCCAATGAACGCAACATGTTACCCGACAAATCCCTGACCTTGCTGTCCATCATCCTGCTCAACACCGCCAATGCCCTCGAAAGCCTTGAATTCCGCCGGATGCTGCGTGACCAGAACAGCATGCTCGAAAAAAAGGTGGAGGAACGAACAAAGGCCCTGGCACGCTCCGAAAGACAGCTGCAGCAGGTCATGAAACTGCAGGCCATCGGCACCCTGGCCGGTGGAATTGCGCATGATTTCAATAACATCCTGTTTCCGATCGTGGGATATACCGAACTGACGATGGACGACCTGCCCGAGGACAGCCAGGCGCGCCAGAATCTGGAAGAAGTGCTCAAGGCCACCAACCGGGCCAAGGAACTGGTCCAGCAAATCCTGACCTTCAGCCGGCAAAACAGCAAGGAGCGCAAGCCCCTTAAGGTTCAATATCTTATCAAAGAAGTTCTCAAATTGCTGCGAGCCACCATACCGGCATCCATCGAAATTGTCTCCCGCATCGACAAAGATTGCGGTGCCATCATGGGGGATCCAACCCAGGTCCACCAGGTGATCATGAATCTGTGCACCAATGCCTACCACGCCATGCAGGATATCGGAGGAAGACTTGAGGTCAACCTGGAGGAGATTGATCTCAGCTACGAGGAAGCATCGGAACGGGTGGGGATGAAACACGGCAGGCATCTGCGCCTGACGGTCAAAGACAGCGGCCACGGAATGGAACCCGAGGTGCTGGAACGCATCTTTGAACCCTACTACACGACAAAAAAGCAGGGCAAAGGAACCGGGCTGGGATTGTCGGTCATCCACGGCATTGTCAAAAACCACGGCGGCGACATCTCGGTGAGCAGCCGGCCGGGTATCGGTTCGACCTTCTGTGTCCTGCTGCCGGTCATCGATGATGTTGATATCGCCACCGCGGAAGATAAATCCCCGGCAGTCACAAGGGGCCATGAACGCATCCTGCTCATCGATGATGAAGAGCAGATCATCGATATCGGGCAGCGGCTGCTGGAACGTCTGGGCTACAAGGTAACCTGCAAAACCGACAGCCAGGAAGCATTGGAAGAATTCGCAGCCCAGCCGGAGCGTTTTGATCTGGTGATCACGGACATGACCATGCCCAAGCTGACCGGTGATCAGCTGGCGCGCAAAATGATGGAGATCAACCCCCGGGTACCGGTGGTGTTGTGCACCGGCTTCAATGAAACCATCGACGAGGAAAAGGCTCTGGCCATGGGCATCGACAGGTTTATCATGAAACCCATTGTCAAAGATGAACTGGCCAGCACCATCCGCACCGTCCTGGATGAGCGCAAACAGGCCCTCTACAACTGACCCCCCTCCGGCAAAATTGCCTGGTTACCCCGGATCGGCGTCCCCGCAAAAAGGTTCTTTCTTTTTTTTGTCTAATCGGCTATTTTATAACACCCCCATCGGATGTAACCCTTGAACCTTGAACCTTGAACCAATTTTTTATTATGCCCCTTCACAGCCACGACTTTGTTGAAAATTACGACGGCCTGGTGGGATTCGGCGCCGACCGCGAAACCGATGAGAATACCATCATCTACTATCTGCAAAAATTTTCCGATGACCGGCTCATGGCCGCAATCATCAAACGCATGACGGACACCGAACTGGAAGAGATTTTTGAGTTGATCCACCGCATACTGAAAAACCACTTGAGCGAATCCGAGTACCATCGCCTTTTTCTCAAGGACGATCATGCTCACTGACGGCGGGTTGCGCTGGGAGAACAGCCCCTGGGGGCAGGATTAGAAATCCGTCAGTGCTCTAAGGGGTGGACTTGTAGTAGGGAAAGAATAAAAAGCGGGGGCCGCCCGTCAAGACAACCTGCGGGCGGGCTGAAAACGAAATGATCAGGAGGCCAGGGCCGCATTGGCCGGCGCCAGGATGCGGATGGAATCAACCAGGTCCCGCAGGGGAAAGGGTTTTTGCAAAACCAGGTCAAAGTGATCGGCATCCTGCATCCAGGGAGTTCCGGAGATGGCAATGACCGGCACCGCCTTTCTGTCTGATTGGCGGATGTGCCGCACCACGCCGTTGCCGTCAACGCCCGGCATGCGGATGTCCGTAATCACGATGTCATAGCTGCCCCCATCGAACTTGCGGATTCCCTCATTTCCATTGTCCGCCGTTTCCACCTTGTGGCCGAATTTCGTCAGGGTCTGGCGGATAATCTGCAGAATTCCCTTCTCGTCGTCGATAACAAGAATTGTGCTCATGGTTTTCTCCGGTATTTTGGATGTACAGATTGAACGGCATTGATAATTCGATTTTATCCAACGGCAAACCTGTTGTCAACAACATATTGTGGGTAATGGGGATTATATATACAATATATAGAGGTTGCGTAATTCTGCGATGATGTCGCCACCTTCGATGTGGTTCCGGCCGCCGGGGGTTTGACAGGCGGTATTGGGTGGCACGGATCAATCAGTTATGAACAAATCTGAAGATTGAACCGCTTGTATGCATGTTTATAATTATCGTTTTCAGCTGTCAAACCGGATTATCCAATTTTTCTTCAGCCTTCTCAAAGAATTTTCAACAACATCCAGCCACCTGAAATCAATAAAAATATTGGCTCTCCCGCGGGCAGGTCCGGAAAATAAAGGAACCGGGGCGACAAACAATTCATCATTAATTCCAAACAGATGCATCGTTATCAACAAGTTATCAACAATCATTTTTTCAACTATTTTCTTTGAAAACCTCTTTTTTTCAGGGATTTTGGCAAAAAAGAAAAATAATACCCTGCCGTGCACACAATAAAAAAAGCGCCGCACAAACCCGGGGCGCTTTTAAAAATCGACGTTAGACCAGAAACAAAGACAGACAAAGTAGCTGTTTACGATTGCGTCACACCTTGTATTTTCCAAAATCATCCGGAGACAGGTTGGCCAGGTAGTCCGCCCACTTTTTCCCCTCTTCACTGGTGTCGGCCACTTCAGCGGACTCATCGCTGATCTTCGATTTCTGCATCACCGCGTCTTCAACATAAATCGGGGCACCAAACCGCAGTGCCAGCGCAATGGCGTCACTCGGACGGGCATCCATATCAAAACTGGAATCCTGGGAGACAAAATAGATGCGGGCATAAAAAGTATTGTCTTTCAAATCGCAGACTTCAACCCTTGATATTGAAATCTGGAGCTGATCTGAAAAGTTTTTAAAAAGATCGTGGGTCATGGGCCGCTCATATTTTATGTCCTGAAGGGCCGAAGCAATGGAAGTGGCTTCAAGCAGGCCGATCCAGATGGGAACCGCCTGGTCATTTTCCTCTGATTTTAAGATAATAATTGGCGTGTTGGATGCCGGATCCATCGTCAGGCCCGCTATGCTTACTTTATGCAGCATAACTTTTTTCTCCTTTCAACCCGTCGACCACGGTTGCGATGCCTACGGGCCTGCCCCAAAGCGAATGGGCATATGCTTTTTCGATTTTAACATCCACCAGCTGGCCCGGGGCAATTTTTATTCGCCGCCCGGGGGTTTCATCCCGACAGAAATTAACAATTTTATTGCCGGGAGTGCGACCGGTCCACTGAATCGCTCCGGTTTGCCTCACCGGGGCGCCTGCTGCCTGTTTTTTGCTGATTCCCTCCACCAGCACCGGCTGAATCGAGCCGATCAGCGACTGGTTTATCTGCCGGGTATAACGCTCCTGTCGCCCGAGAAGAATTTCCAGTCGTTGTTTTTTTTGCTGCTCCGGCACCTTATCACCGAATCGCACAGACGGCGCATTGGGGCGATCGGAATACATAAAGGCAAACAGGCCGTCAAAGCGCACTGTCTCCAGCAACGCCAGGGTATCTTCAAAATCGGACGGGGTCTCTCCCGGAAAACCGACAATCACATCCGAGGTGATGGCCACCTGCGGACAAGTATCCCTGAGTCGGGCAATTTTGTCAAGGTACTGTTGCCGGGTATATTTGCGGTTCATGCGTTTGAGCACCCGATTGGATCCGGACTGTACCGGCAGGTGAATGTGATCACATAATTTGTCATTGTTCCCGAAAGCTGCGATCAATTCAGGGCTCAAATCTTTGGGGTGTGAGGTGGTGAATCGCACCCGCAAAAGCCCCTCGACATCACTGGCGGATTCCAGCAGCCTGGCAAAAGAAGGCAGACCTTCTTTTTTGCCGTAACTGTTGACATTCTGACCGAGCAGGGTGACTTCCCGGACGCCGCGGGCAACCAGCCTCCGGATTTCAGCGACAATGTCCTCAGGAGGTCGACTGGTCTCGCGACCCCGCACATGGGGAACCACGCAATAGGAACAAAAATTGTCGCAGCCGCGCATGATGGTAACAAACGCACTCACCTGGCCGTCAGCCGGGACTCCGGCGGCAACCGGAATGCGCTCCGGGCCTTGGGTCAACTCCACATCCACGATCCGGCAGCGTGTCTGCTCTATTTTGTCGATTAGCGCCGGCAGCCGTTCAATGGCCCGGGTCCCGAAAACCAGGTCCATGTGGGGAATGCGCGATAAGATCTTTTCGCCCTCCTGCTGGGCGACGCAGCCCCCCACGGCCAGGATGACCCCCGGCTTCTTTTTCTTCAGCCGCGCCAGCCGCCCCATAAAACTGAACGCCTTCTGTTCGGCCTTGGTCCGGATGGTACAGGTGTTGACGATCACCAGGTCCGCCTGTTCCAGCACGAAAGTCTGCTGGTACCCCAGGCCGGCAAGCTGGGCGGCGATCCGCCCGGAGTCATAGACATTCATCTGGCAGCCGATGGTGTTCAAGTACAGGTATTTGGTGATCATAATGTCAGCTGTTTTAACTTTTCAGGGCCTTTATCATGTGTCTCAATCAGTTGCGGTATGGGCAGCGCATCAGCCACTTGGTTGTGCCCGCTCCATCAGGATATCTTTTTTCAAATCCTGCAAAACAGCGGCCACCTCCGGTTCACAGCCGGGAGCGACATGCAGCACAATCAGACCGGCATCCGGGTCCAGGGTTTCCAGCACTGCAATCCCGTCATAAGCCTCGAAAACAAATCTCATAAAGGCGATCTGGCTGCGCTCCACCCGAAAATACTGCCTGACGGTCTGCAAAAGTTCAACCCTCAATCTTGTTAATCCAATCGTTCCTCCCCATGGTATATGCGGAGCCGGGGATCATTGGTGCAAGCCCCTTCTTTTTCCTTATACCATGTACCATGTCCCTTGAACCTGGCGCGAAGCGCCCCTGTACCCTGGTTTAGTATAACCATCTCACCCCCTTTTTCAATAAAAAACTCGGCCGGCTGTTTTTTTCAGTTGTCCATGCCGCGCAGATGGGATATATGGCCCGCAATATGGACAAAAACTGGCAAATACTGCGACCCGATCCGGATACCGTCACCCGGCTGACACGGGACCTCCAATGCCACCCGATCATCGCTGCGATTCTGGTTAACCGGGGTCTTGAGACGGCCGCCCGGGCTCGGGACTTTCTATGCGGTTCTCTGAACAGCCTGCCCGCTCCATTTGCCCTCAAGGATGTGGGTGCGGCGGTTGAACGCATCGCCAGGGCCATTGTCAACAACGAAAAAATCCTGATTTTTGGCGACTATGATGTCGACGGCATCACGGCCACTGTTATTCTGCTCAACTTTTTGCGTTATGCCGGAGCCGATGTCTCTTACTACATCCCTCATCGGGTCACCGAGGGCTACAGCATTCAACCGTTGCACATCAGCCGTTACGCGGCACCCAAGGGCATTGATCTGATTATTACCGCCGATTGCGGCTCCACCAGCCATCAGGCAATTGAAGCGGCAAACCGGGCGGGAATTGACGTTGTCATCACAGATCATCACAGCATCGGCGAAAACCTGCCACCGGCCCTGGCCGTGGTCAACCCCCGCCGCCATGACTGCCGGGCAGGTCTGGACAACCTGGCCGGGGTCGGTGTGGCTTTCTTCCTTTTGATCTGCCTGCGCAAGCACTTGAGGGACAATGGATTCTGGCGCAACCATCCGGAGCCCAACCTGAAAAACGATTGTGACCTGGTCGCTCTGGGAACCATCGCCGACATGGTGCCGCTGATCGGGGAAAACCGCATTCTGTGCAAAACCGGCCTTGAACGGCTCTCCGCCAACCGGCGTCCCGGGCTGGCGGCCCTGATGGACACCAGTGCCGTTAACAGCAAGTTCGCTGAAGCCGAGGATATTGCTTTTAGGCTCGCACCCCGGATCAACGCGGCCGGACGGATGGACCATGCGGCCCGGGCAGTCGAGCTGCTGATCACCAATGACACCGAACAGGCCGTAAAATCAGCCCAAACACTGAATCTGCTGAATCAACGCCGGCAGCAGATGGAGAAAAAAATCCTGGCCGATATCGAACGCTACCTGGAGCTCAACCCGTCGCTGCAGCAACGGCATTCCTTTGTTCTCACCGCCTCCCAGTGGCATGTCGGGCTGCTGGGAATCGTTGCCAGCCGGGTGGTTGAAAAATTTAAGCGTCCAACGGTTCTCATTGCCACCGACAGCGGCCTGGGAACAGGTTCGGCCCGCAGTGTACCGGCCTTCAACCTTTATGAAGCCCTGGCCGCATGCAGCAACGGCCTGGAGAGTTTCGGCGGCCATGCCATGGCCGCCGGATTGAAAATACGAGAAGAAAACATTGACGCCTTTAAAGAAAAATTTGAAGATGTCGTCAGGCAGTCCTGCCGTCTGCAAGACCTCATCCCCCGTCAGCAAATTGACCGTGACCTGGATTTTGACGAAATTTCCGCCGGCCTTATCGATGAGTTGCAATCCCTGGCACCTTTCGGCACCGACAACCCGGAACCGCTTTTCAAAGCCAGCAACGTAACGGTGGTATCTTCGAGAATTGTCGGCCATCACCACCGGCGCATGATGCTGCGCCAGTCCTGGGCACCGGATGCCCCGGTGCTGCCGGCCATTCATTTCAATGTCGATGACAGGGCCGCGCAAAAAAACGGGTTCGCCGCGATCCTTTTCAGGCTGCGCTGGAACCACTGGAACGAAAGGAAAACGGCTCAAATCGTGGTGGAAGACTGGCAGTGAGCCGGTGCGATATTTTTGCTTGCAATCCAATGGGCGAACATTTATTATAATCGAATTAACGCACCAAAGAGATGTCAGCGCAAATCCGGCTGAAAAGCAAGGGGACCAACCATGGGCAAAGTATTCCGACCGAGCACACGCGAAGCCAGCATCTTATCCAAAATCGAATCAACCAAGGAGCATATGCGCAGGTTGGCAATCAGCAGGGTCAGGGAGTGCACGGAACCGTTGGCCAACGCCATTGCCATGAAACTGGTTGAAAACGACCTGGTGGAAACAACCAATAAGAATTCCCTGGAAGAACAAATCACCGGATGCCTGGAAAAGCTTACCCGGGCCGATGATTTTGATGTCGATTATCAAATCGCCCCTCTGCGCAATCTGGTTCCCCGGCCGCATATCGTCAGCCTTTACGTGACCTCCTTTGTCATCGAAAAACTGATCCTGCACAAGGACGTCGTGGATATTTTCGGTTCCGATGAAGACATCTACCTGACCATCAATCAGCAAGTCAAAAAATTTCTGCCTGCCTGATGCGCCCCAGCTTTCATCCCCGGCTGATCAACGATCCTTTTGGAGACCCCGGCCTGTTCGTGCCTTTTCTTTTTCAAAACCGTGCACTGATTTTCGATCTGGGAGACACGGACCTTCTGGCGCCCCGGACAATTCTCAAAATCAGCCACGGTTTTGTCACCCACACCCACATGGACCACTTTATCGGTTTCGACCGCCTGCTGCGTCTTTTTCTGGGCCGGGAAAAACAGCTCGCGCTATACGGTCCTCCTGGATTTGCGCGCAACGTGGAAGGCAAACTAGCGGCTTATGCCTGGAACCTGGTGGACAATTTCAATTATCATTTAACCCTGCAGATAACCGAGATTCATCCGCAGCATATGCTTTGCCGCCGCTATCGCTGTCAGGACGCATTTGAGCCGGACGGCGAAGCTGTCCGCCAACCCTTTGACGGTATTGTGCATGCCGAAGACGCCTTCAGCGTTTCGGCGGCTGTTTTGGATCACGGAATACCGTGTCTGGGCTTTGCGCTCAAGGAACGCTTTCATGTCAACATTCTCAAGGAAGGTTTAAATGCCCTGGGGCTGGCGCCAGGCCCTTGGCTGACGCGCTTCAAGCAGGCCCTGTACCGCGGCGCCGACCCGGGTGAGCGCTTCGACGTCGAGCCCGGCGGGCATGCGACGGCTGCCAGTTTTCGCCTGGGGCAGCTGGCCGACAGAATCGCCCGGGTCAGCGCGGGCCAAAAAATCAGCTACATCACCGATGTGGTGTACAGCCCGACCAACATTGAGCGCATTGTTGCGCTGGTTGAAAAATCCGACCAGCTTTTCATTGAAGCGCCATTTATGGATGCCCACCGGGATATTGCCGCGCGCAAAAAACACCTGACCGCCTCCCAGGCCGGCCGCATTGCCGCCCTGGCCGGAGTTAAGCAGTTTACTGTCTTTCATTTTTCACCGCGCTACATGGGCCAGGCGGAGCTGTTGAGGCAGGAGGCCTCAAAGGCTTATAAGAAAGGAAAAAGCGAATATTGACGGTCCCGTAAAAAGTCCTTTTCTATCGACCCACGCCCACCTGCACCTGAATCAGCACAACCGGCTGATCCTGAGCATTTTCAAGGCGCACAGCGTCTTGAGGCGATAAAACCAGTGATTCACCTGCCTTAAGTTTGCTGGTTTTTCCAACGCCATGAATCTGGAGCTCCCCTTTTACCGCCACCAGGTGAATGCTGTGCGGTCCGTCGCGCTCAAGGCTTAGAGCCGAGCCGGGATAAATCACCAGCCGGGAGACAACGGCATCATTTTTTTGTTCCAGCAGCGTTTGACTGCCCCAGGGAAAATGAACCGTGCGGTGCTGGTGGTATTCTTTTCTTCCCCTGGCCTTCAAGCTGGCGACAATGGATTTGACATCCCGGCTGTGATCCAGGTCCGAGACAAAAACCGAGTCCGGGGTTTCCACCACCACCAGACCGTCGAGATGATTGGTGGCGATCAACCGGTCGCGCCCCAGGATGAAGCAGCTGCGGGTATTATGGCTGATCACATCCCCGTCGATGACATTGCGCGCGTCATCTTTGGGTAAAAAATCATACAGGGATTTCCATGATCCGATGTCGCTCCAGCCAAAATCAGACGGCAGGACCACGCCCCGGTTGGTTTTCTCCATGATGGCATAATCGATGGAAATGTCCGGCAGTCGGCTGTAATCCTGCACGGAGATCGGTGCCCGGGGAACAAAGGCGGCCTTCATCTGTTCGAGCAGGGCGGGCTGGTGCTGCTCGAATTCATCCAACATCACCAAGGCTTTAAAGGCGAACATCCCGCTGTTCCAGAAAAAATTGCCGGCCTCGATGTATTGCCTGGCCGTTGCCTCGTCCGGCTTTTCAACAAAACGTTCAATGCACAATGCGCCATGGGCGACTTTTTCACCGCCTTCCACGTACCCGTAACCGGTCTCCGGATAATTGGGCGTGATGCCGAAAGTGACGATGTATCCCTTCCGTGCCAGAGCGATGGCGTCCTGCAGCCGCTGGTGAAAGCTATTGATATCGCTGATGACGTGATCGGCCGGAAAGATGCACAGCACGGCATCATCATGTTCGAACAGGATATGCAAAATGGCCAGCAATATCGCAGGCGCCGTGTTGCGACCCGCGGGCTCGGTGATGATCTTGCCCTCCGGCGCCAGCCCGATGCCCTCCAGGTGACGCGCGGTTTCATAAAAATGCTGCTCGCCGCATACGATTCTGACGGACTCCGGATCCAGTACGGGCGCCAGCCGTTTGACGGTGCTTTGCACCAGGGAATCATCCCCGATGAACTTGACCAGCTGTTTGGGGTAAAGCTGACGGGAGACCGGCCACAGCCGGGTTCCGGTTCCTCCGGCCAGCAAAATAGCGAAAACGCTGTTGCGGGTTTCATCCATACAGGCCTCCCCTTTTTCTACTCTTACGGGCGTTACCGTTGGCACCATTTGCAACCTTCACCGCGCTGCAGCGTGTCTCCACAGCCCGGTAGCCCACCAGTTCGTTGACTTCCCGCGTCAGTCGGCCGCCGGCCTTGAGTTTGAAGGTCTCGGGCAATGAAATCAGACAGTCCGTGTTATCGGTGCTGCGCAGGTGAATGAACGCCGGGCAGGTGCCGGGGTGCTGTTTGAGGATATCGCGCAGGCGGGTCAGCGTCTCGCGGTCCGTACGCGTAATCTCCAGGTTAAGGTGCACGCTGGCCGCCCAGGTTTCTTCGGCTTTTTCCATCGGCACAAGCTCGTCAGCCAGGATTTTCACCGCTTTTTCATCCTTTTGCAGCTGCCCTTGCACCAGCACGGGGACATCTTCGGCCAGCAGGTCCCGGACCAGGGCGAAAAGGCGCGCAAAGACGATCACCTCCACCGCGCCATGCCGGTCTTCAAGGGTGACAAAGGCCATCTGGTCGCCTTTGCGGGTTTTGATGATTTTGATGTTCTGCACCAGACCGCCGATGCGCACCGCGCTGCCATCGGCCAACTCCTTGATGGACATGCCATTGGCGTTGGTAAACTTTTCCAGAATGGCGATATGACCGCTCAGGGGATGGCCGGAAAGATAAAAACCAAGCGCTTCTTTTTCAAAAGCAAGATACTGCTTCTGGTCCCATTCCTCGATTTGCGGCAGCCCCGGCACATTGATATTGGCCCGGTTGTCGCCGGTGTCAAACAGCCCCATCTGGGGGTCATTGCGTTCGCGCTGGACCCGCTGGCCATAATCCAGAGCACTTTCCAGGGCCGCCATCATCCGGGATCGTTTTTCCCCGGTGCAGTCAAAAGCGCCGCATTTGATCAGGCTTTCAATCACCCGTTTGTTGACTTTTTTCAGGTCGACCCGCTCGCAGAAGTCAAACAGGGAGGCAAAGGGCCGGTCCCCCCGGGCTTCGACGATCGCCTCGATGGCGCTTTCGCCGACATTTTTAACCGCCACCAGTCCGAAGCGGATGCGGGAACCATCCACGGTGAATTCCTGCTCCCCGGTATTGATGTCCGGCGGTAAAATCTCGATATCATGCTGCCGGCATTCGGCGATGAATTTTACCACCCCGTCGGTGGAGTGCATCTCGCTGGTCAGCAGCGATGCCATGAATTCCACCGCAAAATGGGCTTTGAGGTAGGCGGTCTGGTAGGCGATCAGCGCATAGGCGGCGCTGTGGGACTTGTTGAAACCGTAGCCGCCGAATTTTTCGATCAGATCAAAAATTTTGGCGGCCTTGTTGGCAGGAATATTATTTTCCGCAGCCCCCTGTAAAAAACGCTCACGGTGCCGGGCCATGATCTCCGGGATCTTTTTGCCCATGGCCTTGCGCAGATCGTCTGCCTCGGCCATGGAGTAGCGGGCCAGCGTGCCGGCAATTTTCATGACCTGCTCCTGGTAGACAATCACCCCATAGGTTTCCTTTAAAATAGGCTCCAGTTCGGGCACCAGGTAACTGACCGCCTTTTTGCCGTGCTTGCGGGCGACGTAATCGTCAATCATGCCGCTTTCCATGGGGCCGGGGCGGTAAAGCGCCACCAGGGCGATGACATCATCAAAACACTCGGGCTTCAACCGCACCAGCAAATCCTTCATTCCCGAGCTTTCCAGCTGAAACACGCCGGTGGTGTCTCCGGCAGCCAGCAGGCGGTAGGTGGCCGCATCGGCCAGGTCGATGTTTTCCAGCTCCGGCGGCTGTTTGCCCTGCCGGGTGATCAACGCCAGGGTCTTGGCAATCACGGTCAGGTTGCGAAGTCCCAGAAAATCGAACTTTACCAGGCCGATCTTTTCGACGACCTTCATATCGAACTGGGTGACCACCTCCCCTTTTTTGCCGCGATACAGCGGAAGGTAGTCCACCAGGGGCCGATCGGAGATCACCACCCCGGCCGCATGGGTGGAAGCATGGCGCGGCAGCCCCTCCAACACCCGGCAGATCTGGATCAACTCCGCCACCTGGGGGTCTTTTTCAACCAGCTCCGCCAGCCGGGGTTCCTGTTGCAGGGCTGCATCCAGGCTGATGTTGAGCACATCGGGCACCATCTTGGCAATGGCATCCACCTCCCGCAGGGGGATGTCCAGGGCGCGGCCCACGTCACGGATCACCGCCCGGGTCTTGAGCTTGCCGAAGGTGATGATCTGGGCCACGTAGTCGCCGCCGCCGTATTTTTCGACCACATATTTATAAATATCCTCCCGGCCGTCGATGCAGAAATCCACGTCGATGTCCGGCATGCTCTTGCGGGCCGGGTTGAGAAAACGCTCAAAGATCAGGCCATGGGCAATGGGATCCAAATCGGTGATTCCCAGGCTGTAAGCTACCAGGCTGCCGGCGGCAGAGCCCCGGCCGGGTCCCACGGGCACGCCTTTTTGTTTGGCGTAACGAATGAAATCGGCGACGATCAGAAAGTAGCCGGCAAACCCCATATCTTTGATGACCCCGATTTCATAATCCAGGCGCTGGCGATAAAAGGCCTCGTCGAGATCCGGGTTTTTGCGTTGCAACCGCTTAAAAACACGCTTAAACCCGACCCTGGCGTCCTGTTCAAACAGTTCATCGACACTTTGGTCACCACCGGCGTCAAACCGCGGGAAATGATAGGAGTGAAAATCAAACTCCAGGTTGCAGCGCTCGGCGATGTTTACCGTATTGCTCAGCGCCTCGGGGTACGCTTCGCAAAAAGCGTGCATCTGGGCTTTGGGTTTGAAATAAAGCTGGTCGGTTCTGAATTTGAGCCGTTCGGTGTCGTGAACGGTTTTTCCGGTCTGGATGCACAGCAGGACATCGTGGGCGCGCACATCCTCCTGGTCCAGGTAGTGGCAGTCGTTGCTGGCCACCAGGGGAATCGACAGCCGCCGGCTCATATCCACCAGGGCCTCGTTGACCCGCTGCTGAATGTCGATTCCGTTGTGCTGGATTTCCAGGTAAAAATGGCTTTCCCCGAAAATTTCCAAATACTCCCGGGCAGCGGCATCGGCCAGATCCATGCGGCCGGCCTGGATCCGCCGGGGGATCTCGCCGTGCAGGCAGGCGCTCAACGCGATCAACCCCTGACTGTGCTGTCTGAGAACCTGCTTGTCAATCCGGGGCTTGTAGTAAAACCCTTCCAGCTGAGCGGTGGTGGCCAGTTTGCAAAGATTGCGATAGCCCTGCTGGTTTTCCGCCAGCAGGATTAAATGGAAAAGTTCCCGGTTGTCCTGGGGGCTCCTGTCAAACCGGCTGCGGGGCGCGACATAGATTTCGATGCCGATAATCGGTTTGATACCGGCTTTGGTGGCTTTTTCGTAAAACTCCACGGCCCCGAACATGGTGCCGTGATCGGTGATCGCCACCGCCTGCATGTCGAATTGAGCCGTGCGCTGCAGCAGGTTGTCGATCCGGATGGCACCATCGAGCAGACTGTACTGGGTGTGCACATGAAGATGGACAAAATCTGGAGAGTTAGAAGTCGTCATGGGGCATTTTACCCTCGCGCTTAAAATTACGAGTCACATGTTGCAGGGTTGCGGGTTAAATCTAGCAGGTTGAGCGTTAAGGCGCTTAAACTTATGAAGTGCTACATCATACCTTTAGTTTGAGGCAGAGGTAACACAGGATTGGATTTGTTTCCCAATCATATATGAGGAATTTTTTTGATGGGCAAGGCCGCACAAAGGTTTTAGGCCGAGGCGTACTTTTAGTACGTCGAGGTCTCAAACCTGCGGAGAACGCCGCCCATCGGAAAAATAACCATTTATGATTGGAAACTATTCGAGGCGATAGTTCGGCGCCTCCTTGGTGATAATCACATCATGCACATGGCTTTCGCGCATGCCGGCGGCACTGATCTTCACAAAACGCGCCTTTTCCCGCAGCTCGTCCAGGGTGCGGCAGCCGCAGTAGCCCATGCCGGCCTTGAGCCCGCCGATGAGCTGAAAAAGATTGGCCGACAGGGTCCCCCGGTAGGGAACCCGTCCCACGATGCCCTCGGGCACCAGCTTGTCATCTTCGGTCTGTTCGCTCTGGTAATAGCGGTCCTTGCTGCCTTTTTTCATGGCCTCAATTGAGCCCATTCCGCGGTATACCTTGTAGCTGCGGCCCTGAAAAAAAACAACTTCCCCCGGGCTTTCCTCTGTTCCGGCTAAAAGCCCGCCGACCATGATGCAATGGGCACCGGCCCCGATGGCCTTGGTGATATCACCGGAAAACCGGATCCCCCCGTCGGCGATCAACGGAACGCCGGTTTTGGCGGCCACCGGGCGGCAGTTCATGATGGCGCTCACCTGAGGCACGCCAATGCCGGCCACAATCCGGGTGGTGCAGATGGAGCCGCCGCCGATTCCGATTTTCACACCATCCACGCCGGCCGCGACCAGGTCCTCGGCCCCCTTGGCGGTGCCCACATTGCCTGCAATCAGTTCAAAATCACGAAAAGTACTTTTCAGCGCCTTGACGGCACCAATGACATTTTCAGAATGGCCGTGGGAAGTGTCAATCAGGATCACATCAGCGCTGGCATCAAGCAGCGCCTGGGCACGTTCCATCATGTCCGGGCCCACTCCCACAGCGGCTCCCACCCGCAGCCGCCCCATGCTGTCCTTGCAGGCATTGGGATATTTCCTGATTTTTTCGATGTCCTTGATGGTGATCAGCCCGGTCAGGCGGCCATTGCGGTCCACCACCAGCAGTTTTTCAATGCGGTGCTGGTGCAGCAGCTTCTTGGAGTCCTCAAGGCTGATGCCCTCCGGTACCGTCACCAGGTTATCCCGGGTCATGACTTCTGAAATTGTTTTATCAAGATCGGTTTCAAAACGCAGATCCCGGTTGGTCACAATCCCGACCAGCCGGTCGCCCTCGGTCACCGGCACCCCCGAAATGCGGTAGCGCTGCATAAGCTCCAGAATTTCACCGACTTTGCGCTCCGGACTGATGGTCACCGGATCCACGATCATCCCGCTTTCAGATTTTTTTACCTTGTCAACTTCCATCGCCTGGCTTTTGACGCTCATATTGCGGTGAATGAACCCCATGCCGCCCTCCCGGGCCATGACAATGGCGGCATCGGCTTCGGTGACGGTATCCATGGCCGCACTGATGATGGGGATGTTCAGGCTGATGTTGCGCGTCAGGCGGGTACTGACATTGACATCCTTGGGCAGCACATCGGAATAATTGGGAATCAATAAGACATCGTCAAAGGAATAGGCTTCTTCAGGTGGTATTTTGGACATAGACATCCTCCATGAATTTAGCGGCAAAAACTCCGGAGCCGGCCCGCCCGGTTATCCGGGCTGCGGACGCCCCTGGCGGGGGCCGGCGTGTGAAGCGCCTGGCATCGAATAGCAAATGGCGGCCGCTTTGGCAATCTTTAATTGTTACCTTGACATCCAGCACGAAGCCATAGTAAAGAATCCGGGCTTTTGAGGGCTGCCGCCCACTGGCAAAAGGGCGCAGCAGACCGGATTTTTCAGATCAAAACTGCAGGCAGCCGCGATGCTTATCAAAATCAACCCCCAAAATCCCCAGCAACGTCTCATCAGCACAGTGGTTGAAATCCTCAACCGCGGCGGCGTGGTCGTTTATCCCACCGACACTTATTTCGGCATTGGCTGCGACATTATGAACAAAAAGGCCATTGAACGCATCTACCGGTTAAAACAGCGTGACAAAAGCAAGCCTTTCAGCTTTATTTGTTCCGGGCTGAAAAATATCAGCCACTACGCCAAGGTTTCCAATTATGCCTATAAAACCATGCGGCGGCTGCTGCCGGGCCCCTATACCTTCATTCTGGAAGGCTCCCGACTGGTCCCCAAAATCATGCTGACCAAGCGCAAAACAGCCGGAATCCGGGTGCCGGACAATGCGATCTGCCTGGCGCTGGTTACCGCCCTGGGAAATCCCATTATCACCACCAGCGCCTCCATGCCTGACGGCAGCATCTTTCATGATGCCTCGCTGATCCATGATTATTTCGGCCCCCGTATTGATGCCGTTATCGAGGGCGGCGTGGTGGCCGGACAACCTTCCAGCGTCATTTCGCTGATCGACGATCGTCCGGAAATCATCCGCAAAGGTTTGGGAGATGTAAGTGTTTTTGAATAGCCGGCGCGGGTCCTAAACAGGTAAAAAGGCCCCTGCCCTGCAGCACTTGGCACAACAATAAAGTGCGGCCGGCCAGAGGCCTGTAACCACCTGCTGGGCGGAGCCCAATTCAGGGGATAGCTCTTCGGCACCTTCAACCCGGGAAAAAATGTCCACCGTGCAGGATTAAAAAATTATTCCTCGTTGAGCTTCTCCTGCAAGTTTTCCCTTAAAATTTCGCCAAAGCTTGAAGTTGCCGGACCGATATTGTTGACGTACTCACTGAGCAGATTCTGCTCGTCTTCCATCTCAAGGCGCTTGATGGACAATCCGATCCGCCTTTCATCGCTGTTGATATTCATCACCTTGGCGGTGATCACCTCGCCAACATTGTATTTGCCGACCGGTGTTTTTATTTTCTCCTTGCTTATTTCCGACACATGCACCAGGCCTTCAATGCCCTCCTCAAGCTCTACGAAAATACCGAAATCAGTCAGGTTGGTAATCGTTCCGGTGATTTCCTTGCCGACCTCGTAGCGCTCGGCCACGCTCTTCCACGGATCTTCCTCCAGCTGCTTGATTCCCAGGGAAAAGCGTTCATTCTCCTTTTCGATATCCAGGACAATCGCCTGCACCACATCGCCTTTTTTGTACAGCTCCGAGGGGTGTTTGACGCGTTTGATCCACGAAATGTCTGAAATGTGCACCAACCCGTCGATGCCTTCATCAATGCCGATAAAAAGACCGAAATCCGTGATATTTTTTATCTTTCCCTCAATGGTGGTGCCGACCGGATATTTCTCGCTGATCACATCCCAGGGGTTGGGAACCACCTGCTTCATTCCCAACGATATTCTTCTATTTTCCGGTTTGATGTCCAATACGACCGCTTCAATTTCTTCGCCGACTGAAACCACCTTTGACGGATGCCGGATCTTGCGGGTCCAGGACATCTCGGATACGTGAATCAACCCTTCGATGCCTTCCTCAAGTTCTACGAAAGCCCCGTAATCCGTGAGGCTGACCACCGTCCCGTTGACCCGGGAGCCTACCGGGTACTTTTCTGCGGCCACCGACCATGGATCCGGGCTCAGCTGCTTCATCCCCAGGGAGACCCGCTCTTTTTCCAGATCGAAGCTCAAGATTTTAACGGTAATCGGGTCACCGATGGAAAACATTTCGGAGGGGTGTTTGACCCGCCCCCAGGAAATATCAGTAATATGCAGCAAGCCGTCCACACCGCCCAGGTCGATAAAAACCCCGTAATCGGTGATGTTTTTTACAATGCCTTCAATAACCTGGCCATCATGGATAGAGGCCAGGGTGGCGGCCCGCTTTTCTTCACGCTCTTTTTCAAGGATGGCCCGGCGCGACAGCACAATGTTGCTGCGCTTGCGGTTGTATTTTAAAATTTTAAAATCAAAGGTCTTGCCAACCAGGTCGTCCAGATTGCGAATTGGCCGCAAGTCGGCCTGGGATCCTGGCAAAAACGCCTGGACCCCGATGTCCACCGAAAAGCCGCCCTTCACCCGACTGGTGATCACCCCCTGGATCGTGCCCTCTTCATCGTAGGATTTTTTTACCGCTTCCCAGACCTTGACATTGGCGGCCTTTTCCTTGGAAAGAACCACCCGCTCTTCTTCGTCGTCCCACCATTCGACCATCACCTCAACGCTGTCGCCCACCTTGGCGGTGATATCGCCGTCCTCGCCCCTGAATTCCTGAATGCGGATCTGCCCTTCGGATTTGTACCCGATGTCAACCAGTACATGATCCCGATCGATGGAAATAATCCGGCCGGTGACGACCTCCCCCTCGGCAAAGCGTTTGAAGCTCTCCTCGTACAGGTCCATCACACTTTCCATGCTTTCCGTTGCTTCGACTTCCCGGGTTGTGTCAGGCTGATCGTCCGGCGGTGCGGTTTCAGCGACCGTTTCATTTTCTGGCGGCGTGTCGGCCGCTGCCGAATCCACGGCAGCCTTGTCCTCTTCCTGCGCTGGATTCATGTTTGCACTTTCCTCGTTATTGTTTACCTTGACCATAAAAAAAAATACCCCCTTAGCCGATTTAGTGAAATCCGCGGATCAGCTCCGCACAATCGAATACTATTAACAGACCTGCTGAAAAAAGCAATAATTTATTTTAATTTGATTCAATCGCCGCCAATACCTGTCCTGTCCCATCAGTCCGATTCACAATTGGGCCTGCCTGCGGATGTGAGCCATCATCCGCTCCACTACGGCATCAACTGTTAACTGTGTGGAATCAATGATAATTGCGTCCTCAGCGGCCTTCAGCGGCGCCACTTTTCGGCTGCTGTCGTTTTTATCGCGCTGGCGCATGTCGCGCTCGACCTCTTCCAGTCGCGGGTCAGTTTCTGATTTTTGCCTCAATTCTTCATAGCGCCGCATGGCACGGGATTCGGCAGAGGCGTTCAGGAAAAATTTCACGTCCGCATCCGGAAAAACCACCGTGCCCATATCGCGGCCTTCCACCACAGCGGCCTTTTGTGAGGCCAGGCTGCGCTGCAAGCCAAGAAGATAATTTCGCACCACCGGCCGGGCGGAAACCGCCGATGCGAGCATGGTTACCTCCGGGGTTCGGATGTGGTCCGTAACATCCTGCCCATCTGCAAAAAGCCGCTGCTGCCCCTCGATGGTCTTGAATTCCAGCTTCAGATCTTCGCAAAGCTGCTGCAAGGCATCATCATCGTTGGAGTCGATTTGGCAGGATTTGACAGCCAGGGCCACGGCCCGGTAAAGCGCACCGGTATCAATGTAGCGATATCCCAACCGATCCGCCAGTACGCGGCTGACCGTGGTCTTGCCGGCCCCCGCCGGCCCATCGATGGTAATCAATAGTTTCCTCATATGGCGTGGTTTGGATCGTTCTGATTTTTTTCGTTAACAAGGGTTCCTGGAAACAAACGGTACAAGGTTCAGGGTCCAGGGTTCAAGGGTAAAGGAATTTAATTCCGACTTCCGCATTCCGACTTCTATAGCACTTTCTTGAGCGCCTCGATGAAACGCACATTTTCAGCATGCAGCCCGACATTTACCCGGATGCAATCCGGATAATCGTAGGAAGTCATTGAACGGACAATAACCCCCTGCCTGAGCAGGTTTTCGAAAACCGCATCCGCGTTTTGACCCACTCTGATCAGCACGAAATTTGCCTGGGATTTTACATAATCAACGCCCAATCCATCCAGGGCCTGATACAGAAAATCCAGCTCATCGTGAACCAGCTGCACGGTATTTTCCAGAAAACGCTCGTCTTCAAGGGCCGCTGCCGCTGCCGCCTGGGCCAGAGAATTCACATTGAACGGCTGGCGCACCCGGTTGACAATCTCAGTCAAAAAGATGGGCATGATCCCGTAGCCGATCCTCAAGCCAGCCAATCCGTAAGCCTTGGAAAATGTGCGCAAGCCGATGACGGTTTTATCCCCACCCACATAGTCGATGCTGTTAGGACAGTCTGCATCCCGCACAAACTCGATGTAAGCCTCATCTAGCACCAGGACAACACCGGCCGGAAGGGCCTCGATGAAGCTTTCAAGCACCCGCCGGGAAATCAACGCACCGGTGGGGTTGTGAGGATTGTTGACAAACACCAGACGGGTCGTGGGGCCGATATGCTCCAGCATGCCATCAAGATCAATTCCATAGGATTTCAGCGGAATGCCCACCGGGATTGCTCCGCAGGCGCGCACTGCCAGCTCATACATTAAAAATGACGGCCGGGGCAAAAGCGCCTCATCACCGGGCTGCAACAACACCCGGGTCAACATGACGATGATATCGTCAGAGCCGTTGCCGAGAACAATGTTTCCCCGGGTCACTCCCAGCCTGGCAGCAAGGGCTTCAATCAGATCAAAGCCACCACCGTTGGGGTAGCGGTGCAGTTTTTTAGCGGTCTCCTCAATTGCCTTGACCGCCCGTGGGGATGGCCCCAGCGGATTTTCATTGGATGCCAGCTTGATCGCGTCGGCGATCCCATACTGCCGCTTCAGCTCTTCCAATGGTTTGCCCGGAACATAAGGCTTTAGCGCCATAATGTGGTCGGGGACGAAAACTTTCATCGGTCAAGCGCCGCCTTTCTGCCCGCATCCAGCGCCTTCATGTTCAAAGGGATGAGTTTTTCCCTTGCGGCGAATTTCTCCCTGACGGCTCTGCGCAGGATCTCAAAGTCAACGATCTGGCTGCGCGTGACAAAGGCCGCCAGGGCGACAATGTTGGCCGCCTTGGCATTGCCCAGCTCAGTGGCGATTTCGATGATGGGCACCCGCAGCACGTCCACGTCGTCGCGCCCGGCCTCAATGGAAATCAGCGACTGGTTGATGAAAATCACGCCGCCGGGTTTTACGGCCGGTGCGAATTTTTCCAGGGAAGGCCGGTTCATGGCCACCAGGTGCAAAGGATTGCGGATCACCGGAGACCCAATGGGCCGGTCAGCGGCAACCACCGTGCAATAGGCGGTCCCCCCCCGCATCTCGGGCCCGTAGGAAGGAATCCACACCACCTCAAAGCCTTGCTGCATGGCCGCCTCGGCAAGAATCTGCCCCATCAGCATGATTCCCTGGCCGCCGAATCCGGCGAATTGAACTTCACTTTGCATCACTCCTCCTTAAAAAAATTAATGACTGCCGTCTGCTTCGGATGAACACGGTCATCAACTTCCGACTCCCCACTTCCGCATTCCGACTTCCGAATTCAATCATCCTCCGGTGTTTTGAATTCCCCCAACTGGTAATACGGCAGCATTTTTTCCTCCACCCATTGCAGGGCCGCCACCGGGGTCATGCCCCAGTTGGTCGGGCAGGTGCTGACCAGCTCCACCAGGCTGAAGCATCGATCTTCCATCTGGTACATGAACGCCTTCTTAATGGCTTTTTTGGCGCGGTTGACATACTTGGGCTTGACCAGGGCCTGACGGACAATGTAAGCCGGCGTTGTCAGTGCAGTCAGCAGCTCGGCCATCCGCACCGGCATTCCCACCTCGGACGTTTTGCGACCAAACGGCGAGGTGGTGGTCCGCTGATCGGGCATTGTGGTGGGTGCCATCTGCCCGCCGGTCATTCCGTACACGGCATTGTTGATAAAAAAGGTGGTGAATTTTTCACCGCGGTTGGCGGCATGCACGATTTCACTCATGCCGATGCTGGCCAGGTCGCCGTCGCCCTGGTAGGTAAACACCATCAGGTCCGGCCGCACCCGTTTCATGCCGGTCGCCATGGCAGGCGCCCGGCCATGGGCGGCTTCCTGGAAGTCGAAGGTAAAATAGTTGTACATCAAAACGGCACACCCCACCGGTGCGATGCCAACCGTGCGGCCGCGGATCCCCAGCTCGTCGATCACTTCAGCGATCAGCCGGTGAGCCACTCCATGGGTGCATCCCGGGCAGTAATGGGTGATCGTTTCTGACAGGGCTTCGGGTTTGTGAAATATTTTTCCCATTTTCAGGTGCTCCTCATAAAACTATTCGATTAGCTTGCGAACCTCGCCCATCACTTCTTCCGGGGTCGGCACTTCACCGCCGCATTTGCCGTACCAGTGAACCGGACACTTGCCAACCACGCTGCGCTCGACGTCCTCCACCATCTGGCCCATGCTCATCTCCACGCTCAGCACAGCCCGGCAGTTTTGTTTGCCTGCAGCGTCATAAATGGCCTGGCCGGGAAATGGAAACAGGTGCTGGGGCCGGACCATACCGACTTCCAGGCCATCCTGCTTCAGGTTGTCAATGGCCGTGCGGCACACCCGGCTCATGGTACCGTAACTGACGATGAGCACCTGATAATCCTCGTCGAGGTTGTAAGCTTCGTAGCGGACCTCTTCTTGTTGCATGCGCTCGTATTTGGCTTTGAGTTTCAGATTGTGGGCGTTGAGCTCCTCGGGATTCAGGTAAAGGGTCTTGACCAGGTTGCGCTCATTGCTTTTGCGGGTGTCCATGCCGTTGGTGGCCCAGGCGTCCTTGTTGGAAGGTTCGGCTTTCAGGTGTTCGGGAAATTCCACCGGCTCCATCATCTGACCGATCAGCCCGTCACCGAGAATCATCACTGGGTTGAGGTATTTTTCAGCCAGGGCAAAGGCCTGCATGACCATCTCGACGGTTTCCTGGACGCTGGCCGGTGCCATCACCAGCAGCCGGTAATCGCCGTGCCCGCCGCCCTTGGTGGCCTGGAAATAATCCGCCTGGGAGGGCAGGATGCCGCCCAGGCCGGGTCCGCCGCGCATGATATTGACAAATACCGCTGGACATTCAGCCGCGGTGATATAGCTGATCCCTTCACTCATCAGACTGATCCCCGGACTCGATGAGGTGGTAAAAACGCGCTCACCGCAGGCCGCCGCTCCAAAGATCATATAGGAGACCGCCACTTCGCTTTCGCCCTGCAAAAAAACGCCCCCCACCTCGGGCATGCGCCGGGAGAGGTATTCAGCCACTTCAGATTGCGGCGTGATGGGATAGGCAAAATAATTCAAGCACCCGGCCCGGATGGCGGCCTCGCCGATGGCTTCGTTGCCCTTCATCAAAACTTTGCTCATCTTCAACCTCCGTTTATTTGTCTCCGACCGCCTGCTGTTCGACCTCACGGATCGTGATGGCAACATCCGGGCACATGGTGCAGCAGATCGCACAAAAGATGCAGTCTGCAGACCGGGCCTGGTAGGCCGGGAAATACCCCTTGGTGTTGATCTGTTCGGAAATTTCCAGGACATTCTTGGGGCAGAGCTCCACACACAGACCGCAGCCCTTGCAGCGGTCCCTATCGATGGTATGCAAATATTCCATCCAGTCACTCCTTCCTGCATTGAACGTTTCAAATTTTAAAAAAATTTTCTTTTTTACTTAATTTTCAGCGCTCAACTTAGGTCCTTATTTAAACTGAAATGGACTGCGCACCTTACGCTGCAGCCCGGATAACTTAATCGCCGGCGGCATTCCCGAATTGCGCCGCCGCCAACCAAGGCGGCACCAGCTGCCGGTCAACCGGCAAAACCGGGCAGATGAATCGGCGTTGATCAATATCGGTCAGCAACTTGCGGGAGACGGCGATAAATTCCAGCGGCAGTCCGCCTTGTTGTGCCAGGGATTGAACAAATTCGTAGCCTTCGTAAATATCCTCCAGCCTGGTCTCGTCGATCAGATTGGCATTGCCGACAAGACCGGTGATCTTCAACCGGGCCGCCTTTTCAATTTCAGCGCGTATCTTCAGGCACCCGGCGATTGTGCCCGTGGCGGGACGCAGCGGGTTGATCACCTGGAGCATGTGCACCGGCCGGCCTTTGAAGGCATCCGCCAGGGCCGCCAGCACCGTAGCTCCCGCATTATTACCGCCGACATCGAGCACCACCAGATCACCGGGCTGCTGAATCATCCCCCCGATGGCCGGACTGAGCAATGGAAGATCGGCCTGCAAAAGATGCTCCGCTGGCAGCACCACTTCAACTCCAACCGCTGCCAAGGCCTGCCGGGCTTCCCGGGTCCTGAAGTACGGGTTGACCAGGTCCAGGTCCGCAATGCGCACGTTCAACCCCGCACGTTTCCGGTCCACCGCCAGGTTTATGGAAATTTCCGTCTTGCCGCTGCCGTAATTGCCGACAATGACAACCACTCCCCGCAGGTCAATTTGCAAATTTTATCCTTCCCGTGCCCAATCTCAACGTTGCATAAACAACACGGCAAACACTATCTAATGATCCGATATTCCAACAACAATCATACTAACGGCACCTTCTTGAGGATCTCCCAGCGGGTCAATTCAAGGATGGGATCCTTATGATGCCATGTTGTTTACCCTCCGGGAAAGCCGCAGGACTTCAGATCCTGTGTTGCCAGGGGTTCGCGGTATAAGAATACAGCTTCACCCCTGACGCCTGGGCTCTGAAGCACTCCGGCTTTTGCAACATTAAGGCCAGCCCAATAAAAAAAGCCTTGGTATGTAAAAAAAGGCTTGAAACCGCTGCGCAAATTGCAATTTGGCACTGTATGAGTAATTTGAGGCCATGTCAAGGTTTTTCAGGAGTTCAGCGGGCCGCAAAAATGCAATTTTTTTGAGCTTTTGAATCCGCCGGGGGTGTGGTATTAAAGCGTATAGAGATAGCGACAGGCACTAATGAGTTTAAAATATCAACATTGTCTTTTCAGTTTGTTTGCGCTCGATTAAGGGGCTGCTTATGTCACCTGTACAGACCGGACTTGAACGACTGCTGCAGGAGCCGCACCGCTGGCTGGACGCCGGGCGACGCATTGGCCTTTTATGCAATCCGGCTTCGGTGGACCGCCGGCTGGTCCACGCGCGCATCCTGCTGCAGCGGGCGTTTGGAGGGCAGCTCAGGGCCCTGTATTCTCCCCAGCATGGTTTTTTTGCCGAAAAACAGGACAACATGGTTGAATCCATGGACCTCATCGATCCGGTGCTGAAAATTCCGGTATTCAGCCTTTACGGAAAAACCCGCACTCCGGATGCGCGCATGTTCGAGCCCATCGATGTATTGCTGGTGGACCTGCAGGATGTGGGCTGCCGGGTGTACACCTTCATTTATACCCTGTCCTACTGCCTTGAAGCAGCTGCAAAATTCGACGTGCAGGTGCTGATCCTGGATCGGCCCAATCCGATCAATGGAATTGATGTGGAGGGCAACTGCCTGGTCGTCGACTGTGCCTCCTTTGTGGGGCGCTATCCGCTCCCGATGCGCCACGGGTTGACCATCGGCGAGCTGGCCGGTTTATTCAACGATTATTTCAAAATCGACTGCCGTCTGAAAGTGGTTCCCATGGCCGGCTGGCAGCGGCGGATGCACTATCCGGACACCGGCCTGCCGTGGGTGGCGCCCTCCCCCAACATGCCCACCGTGCAAACCGCCCTGGTATATCCCGGCCAGGTTTTATGGGAAGGCACCAATCTGTCAGAGGGCCGCGGCACTGCATTGCCCTTTGAACTTTTCGGAGCCCCCTACCTGCAGGTGGAAAAAATCCAGGCAACCATGGGCGACGGTCAGATCCCCGGAGCCGTTCTGCGCCCCACGGTGTTTGAACCCACCTCGAACAAGTGGCACGATGTGCCCTGCAACGGTTTTCAGATCCATGTCACCGATCCTGCACTCTATCGACCCTACCGGACCAGTCTGCAATTGCTGCAGGCCGTTATTCGCGCACACCGCGAGCCGTTCGAATGGAAGGCGCCGCCCTATGAATACGAATTTGACCGCCTGCCCATCGACCTGATTATCGGCGACAGCAATATCCGCCGGCGTCTGGAAAGCCTGGAACCCGTCGAAGAGCTGGAAGCCGGCTGGCAGGAGGAGATGGATCGGTTTAAAGAGATCAGCCAGGCATTTCAGATATATCGCAGTTGAGGACGTTGATGTTGATAAAGTCGGCAGGAGATACGCGGTGACCGGGGAACAAAAATCGGATCCCACCGAATGGAAACGCATGTGGTTTAAGACCAACAAGGTCTGGGTCGCCACTGATGCCTCGGGAGAGCCGGTTGTCAAAGACGGCAAGGTCCTGATCAAATACCAGCTCAAACAGGATTACAAATACTGGGTCAAGCCGCAAAACATCCAGCCCCTGGATTCCGGGCCGCCGCAAGGCCAACGGAAAACGAAAAAAAAGTCGCGCCCCAAAAAATCCGGCGCCCGTGGTGAAGAGCGCCCGGACAGTGCTGCGGAGTCAGCGCTTTGTGAGGACAAAATCTGTATTTATACCGACGGGGCATCTTCGGGCAATCCGGGGCCGGCCGGAATTGGGGTGCTGCTGCGTTACGGACAAAGCGAAAAGGAGATCTCGGAATCCATCGGTATTGCCACCAACAACGTAGCCGAGCTCAAAGCCATCGAGGCAGGCTTGGGGGCCCTGAAATCGACTGCCATTCCGGTCCGGATCTTTACCGACAGCAGCTACGCTTACGGTGTGCTGATGCGCGACTGGAAAGCCCGCAAAAACCAGCAGCTGATCAACAACATTAAAAAGGCCATGGCCCGCTTCAAAGACCTGCAGCTTATTAAAGTCAAAGGCCATTCCGGCCACCGGGACAATGAACGGGTCGATTTTCTGGCCCGGGCGGCAATAAAAAAAGCCCGGCGCAATAATGGGCCGGGCTAAGATCGGTTGGCTTTTAAAAAAAACAGGGACTATTCTTTTTTTAATTTTTCGATTTCCTGCTTCAGCTCATCGATTTCTTTTTTGTACTTTTCGACATCCTCTCCGACCGGGTCAGAAGCGCTGTCCGGAGCCGGCTGGACTTCATCCTTGTTCCAGCTGTCCTTGAGTTCATCGTATCCCAGGTAAATGGCCAGAGCCCCTCCGAGCAGCAACATGACGGGAATGGTGCCGGCCAGAACAACAAGGAATTGAGGCCACCAGACCACAATGCCGATCACCCCGAGCAATGCAGCCACTGCGCCGCCGATTAATGTCTTCATATACCGCAACCCTCCTTTCGCTCTAAATTCGATCTGTCTGACTTAATACGGGCTAAATAACATTTTTTAGAAGATAACACAAGTCACCCGGCAACACAAGCCATTAAAATATTGCCAACCAGCTGCAATTCTGATAATTCTAATATCATAGTTGCGTTCGATTCAACAACCTTTTCCGGAATCCCTCCAGACGCCGGCAAGCGTCTATGATCAATAAACTGTTAAAATCCTCTGACAACGGTGCGGATTCAGCAAATGGCCCCATTGCCAAGAAAAAAACCACCTGCCGGCGGGCGCAAAACCCGCCGGCGGCGATCCGGTCGCCGGCCGGATCCGGGTGAACATTTTGCCTGGTTGCTGCCGGAAAAACCCGGCTGGTTATCCACTTGGATCCTGAAGCTTTTTTACTCGGGCGTCATCATGGACAAGGAGCAGGCGGCCGTTCTTCAGCAGCTGGAAAAAAACGCGGTCGTGGTTTATGTGCACAAATTCAGCAGTAATTTTGAATACCTTTTCTATTACAGCCGTTACCGTCAACTGCAGTTGCCCTGCCCCCGGGTGGGCTTGGATTACAGGATATTTCTCTGGCAGCCCCTGGGACGGATTTTTAAATTTTTCCTTTTCCGCCTCAAGTTTTTACTGCATCACCAGGCCCTGCCCGATCCCTATGACCGGGGGGATATTAAACAGCAGCTGATCGACGGGCGCTGCGGATTTTTGTCGCTGGTCGGCAAAAAAGGCTTTTACCGCCGCTTTATCAAGGCCCGAACTGACCCGCTGGCCTATCTGATCAATATCCAAAAATCCATTGACCGGCCCGTGTACCTGGTTCCCCAGTTGATGTTTTTCGGCAAGGCCGCCCGCCGCGGACACCCCACGGTCATTGACATCCTGTTCGGCCCCGAAGACAGGCCCGGCCGGCTCAGGCGGCTGTATACCCTGTTCAAAAAACCGGGCAACGTGTTTGTCGAGGTGTCCAAACCCTTCAACCTGCAGCGCTATCTGCAATCTGATAAAGTCCGCAACCGGACCACGCAATACCAGGCCCTGAAATTGCGGCGGGATATTTTGCGCCAGATCAACCGCCACCGTCAGAGCATCACCGGACCGGTGCGCAAATCCAAAGAGGAGCTCAAAGAAAACATCCTGACCGGTGAGCGTTTTCGCCGGTTCATGGAATCCTATGCCCAGAGCCGTGAAATGCCCATCGGCCAGGTGCGTCGCAAAGCCGATGCTTATCTGGAAGAAATTGCCGCCAATTATAAACCGGCCTTTATCAAGATTGCCTCGGTGCTGGTCCGCTGGATTGTCAACAGCATGTTTGACGGGGTCACCACCAACCAGGAGGTTCTCAACAGGGTCAAAACCATGTCTCTCAAAGGCCCGCTGGTGCTGATCCCCTGCCACAAAAGCCACATTGACTACCTGATTCTCTCCTATATTCTGTACCACAACAACATGCAGGTCCCCCATGTGGCGGCGGGCAAAAACCTCGCCTTCTGGCCCATCGGACCGCTTTTTCGCAGCGGAGGAGCCTTTTTCCTCAGGCGCTCATTCAGGGGGGCCGTGCTGTATGCCAGGGTCTTTGCCGAATACATCCATAAATTGCTGGAAGAAGGATACACCATTGAGCAGTTTATTGAAGGCGGTCGCAGCCGCACCGGGAAATTATTGATGCCCAAACTGGGCCTGCTGTCCATTTTGATGAACGCCTATAAAGACGGCGCCTGCGACGACATGATCCTGGTGCCGGTTTATGTGGGCTATGACCGGATTCTGGAGGAAAAATCCTACCTGCACGAGTTGAACGGCGGGCAAAAAGAAGCGGAAAATTTTTTCCAGCTGATCCGAGCGCGTAAATTTTTAAAAAAACGCTACGGTAAAATCTACATTCAATTCCATGAACCCTTTTCCGTTAAGCAGCTGGTCAGCCGTTGTGATCCGCCCCTGGCGCAAATGTCGTCCAAGCAGCTCAATGCCCTGATCCGCAAACTGGGCTACCAGCTGATCAATGCCATCAATGAAGTGACGGTGGTCACACCGCATGCCCTGGTCGCCGGCGCCATATTAAACTATCCGCGCCAAAGCTTCTCCTTTGATCAGCTGCTCGAAGTCACCGGGACATACCTGAAACATTTGTCCCTGCTGGAAATCAAACTGGCCGACACCCTGGTTTCCGATCCGCAGCGGGCTTTTGAGCAGGTGCTTGATGTCTATTGCCAGCGAAAATTTATCGAACCGGTCAACCCGCCCAATAAGGATCAAACCGCTGAAGTGATTTATGGCGTCAATGAACAGCGCCGGGCCTTTCTGGAATACTACAAGAACAACTGCATCAGCTTTTTCGTTCCGGCAGCTTATACGACTATGGCGATTCTGGAAAAAGGTGCACTGCAGTTTTCCACCGCCGATCTGCAGCAGCGCTATGATTTCTGGCAGGATTTCTTTGCCCACGAATTTGCTTATGACGTTAATCGGGATTCAAAATTTTACGTGCGCAAAAGCATCAAGGCCTTTATCGATACCTCCCTGCTGGCCCCCCATGCGACCCGTCCCGACACCTATGAAGTCACCCCCCGGCAGCTGGAAAAACTGAGATTGTTTGCCTTTTTCCTGGAAACCTACTTCGAATCGTACTGGATCGTACTGAACTATTTCATGCGTCATCCTGAAAACGCCATCGCCACCAAAGACCGTCTAAAAAAAATCAGCGCCCGGGGCAACCGGATGTACAAACGCGGGGAAATCCGGCGCAGGGAAGCCCTTTCCAAGATCAACTACCAGAATGCCGTTGATTTTTTCATCAGCCATGGAGTAAAAGGTTCTGAGAACACGGAAAAAATCGAATTTTATGCCGCTGCCATCAAAAAGGCCCGGCAGCATTTGCAGCCTAATAAGTAAAGATGCAGCTTTGAATCCTGAACCCTGAAACCCTGAACCTTGAACCATGAAAGCATTGATCCTGGCCGCGGGTTTCGGGACCCGGCTGCGGCCCTATAGCAACCACACACCCAAAGCGCTGTTTCCCATCGCAGGCCGGCCGCTGCTGGAAAAAATCATTTTCAGCCTGGCAGATGCCGGCTGCACGCAGGTGATGATCAATACCCATCACCTGCACCATAAAATCGAGGCCTTCATCGCTGCGGCAAAGTTTCCCCTGACGGTTTACACCCGCTATGAACCGCAAATTCTGGGCACAGGAGGCGCCATCCGCAATGTGGCGGATTTCTGGGATGCACAGCCGTTTATGGTCGTCAATGCCGATATTGTTTTTGATATTGATTTAAAAGCCGTTTACAATACCCATTGCCGGCGTCGTCCAGCGGCCACTCTGGTGCTGTGCGACGATCCCGTCTTCAACAGCGTGGCCGTCGATCAGGACGGGAAAGTGGCCGCCTTTTGCCATCAGGCTTCTGACCGCCCGCGGGCAACCGAACGGCTGCTGACCTTTACCGGCATCCAGGTCCTGGAACCCGAGGTGCTGGACTACATTCCGCCGGACCAGCCATACAGCAGCATCGAGGCCTTTACCCACCTGTTGGAGGACAAAAAACAGATTCAGACCTTTATCGTGCCGCCCCGCCGCTGGAACGACCTTGGAACCCCGCAGCGTTACCGCGAGGCCGTGCTGGACAATGCACTGCCCCGGGCCTTTGCCCGCTGCTGCGGCAAGCCGCCGGATC
This sequence comes from uncultured Desulfosarcinaceae bacterium, assembly GCA_964527835.1. Taxonomy (GTDB): domain Bacteria; phylum Desulfobacterota; class Desulfobacteria; order Desulfobacterales; family JAFDCJ01; genus JAFDCJ01. The sequence continues at coordinate 53,199 of CAZGNV010000018.1, forward strand.
AGCCCGTCCACTGGGAAAAACTTAAAGGCGACGGCTCTGAGCGCAAATGGCACCGGCTCCAGACGGCCAACGGCTCTCTTATCATGGTGGATCACGGCATCCGCACGGCCTGTGGCATCCAGGAAGTCGACGCCTTTGTGCAAATCGGGCGCCACCTGGCGGGTCGGGGGGTCGCCGTGCCGAAAATTTACTACCAGGAACCCTTTTGCGGACTGGTTTTTATGGAAGACCTGGGCGATGTCAGCCTGCAGCAGGCGGTTGCGGCCGCCGCCGGTCCGGACGAGGTTCTGGGCCTTTACCGGCAGGTAATCGACCAACTGGTGGTGCTGTCGTCAAAAGGGGCTTCAGGTTTCGACCGCCGCTGGGCTTACCAGGGCCCGCAATACGACCGGGCGCTGATTCTGGAAAAAGAATGCCGCTATTTTGTGGAGTCGTTTTTAGCAGCTTATCTTGGTTTTGATACCTGTTTTGAAGACCTCCAGGCAGAATTTGTCCATCTGGCCCGACGTGCATTGGAGCATGCCGTCATCGGCTTTATGCACCGGGATCTGCAGTCGCGCAACATCATGGTCAAAAACGGCAGGATTTATTTTATCGATTTTCAGGGAGGCCGCCTGGGCCCCATCCAGTACGATCTGGCTTCTTTGCTCATCGACCCCTATGTCGAACTGCCACCCTCCGTCCAGGAGCAACTGCTGGATGACTGTTTGGCGAAACTGGCGCTAAAAAACGCGGTCGACCGTGATCAATTCCGCTGCTGCTATCACTACTGCACGCTTACCCGCAACCTGCAGATTTTGGGTGCCTTCGCCCACCTGAGCAAGGCCAAGGGAAAACATGTTTTTGAAGCCTACATTCCGGCAGCTGTATCATCATTGAGGCGCAATCTTTCCCGGGGGCGGGCGGCCGAATTCCCAGGGTTGACCGACGTGGTGCAAAAGGTTTGCACTCACCTGCAAAAAGTAAAGAATCCTGGCCCAGAGGACCCGGTTTTCAAAGAAGAATAAAACAATTCAAAAAGGGGGAATAAAGCAATGGATACGATCAAAGTCATGGTCAACGGACTTCCCGGCAACATGGCCCGGACCGTCGCGCAGCTGGTACTCAAAGACGCCCGCTTTGAACTGCTGCCTTATTCGCTGACCGGGCCGGAAATTGAACAATCCAGCGATACGGTTGATGGTACGGTGCTGGAGCTCATCGGGCCGGAGCACCGGGAAGAACGCATGGCCCAGATCAAACGAAGTGAAGGTCAGTTTTTAAGTGTCGATTACACCCATCCAACGGCGGTCAATGCCAACGCCGCTTTTTACTGCGCCTGGGAACTTCCGTTTGTCATGGGCACCACCGGCGGAGACCGCACCCGGTTGGAACAGACCGTGCGCTCATCTTCCATCGCCGCGGTAATTGCACCCAATATGGCCAAGCAGATTGTGGGGTTTCAGGCCATGATGGAATTTGCCGCCGACACTTTTCCGGCCCTCTTTACAGGGTATTCTCTTGAAATCAAGGAAAGCCACCAGCAGGGCAAGGCGGACACCAGCGGGACGGCAAAAGCCATGGTGCGCTACTTCAACAGGCTGGGGATCAACTTCACCGAGAAAGACATTGTTCAGATCCGCGACCCGGAAATTCAACAATCCCAGTTGGGGGTCCCCGACAAATACCTGGCCGGCCATGGCTGGCACACCTACACCTTAGTATCGTCCGACGGCACGGTGCGCTTTGAGTTCACCCATAATGTCAACGGACGGCTGATTTATGCTGCCGGCACCCTGGATGCCTTGCAGTTTCTGGCTCAAAAAACAGCTGCCGGGGCAACGGGTCGGGTTTACAGCATGATCGATGTGCTTAAAGGAGCTTAACCATCAGACAGAACTTCACCCTCACCAGGTCCTGATTGACACCGACACCTAATTCGGCTATGATTATAATATCCTATGAACGATTCAGCCGACAAACTGCTTGGCCAGCTTGGGGGGGTGGACTCTTCTCCATCAGCCCCGGCGCCATCACCTTCGACTGACAGCCAGATCCCTGTTTCGACCGAAAAACGGGACCACTGGCGCATCCTGCTGGTCGACCTGATCTATCTGCTCAACGCCTCCTTTCGCGACGCCCACTACTGGGAGGGGGTCAAGGCCGAAAAAGACACCCTCAAACAGTTCATTAAAATCCTGCACGAACTCAATCAGATGCCGGGCCACGACGGCACTGTGAGCATCCATTTTCGCGGTTCGGCGGGTACCAAAGCATCGGAAAAAGCCGACTATGTCGTCAGCTTCGGTGATCTGAACGTGGATGCGGCTGCTATCTCCGCGGTGGTCAAACGCATGGGAATTCGGGTCAAACACCTTGAAGGCCGCTTGATCAAGGCCTTTGAAGTGTTTTCCGCCCAGGGAATCAAGACCGTTAAATTGAAAATCCCGGATGCTTCCGACGAGGCGCTGGAACGCATGCGCATCGCCCTGCGCATTATGGCCTGCTACAAACAGGCGGTGGAAAACGAAAGCGCCATCGAATATGTTAAAGACGGTAACACCCGTAGCATCCAACCCGTTTTAAATGAAAACCGCCTGCCGGATCTCAACTTGACCCTGCTGGCCGCCCTCAATGGCCTGAACACGGAAAACATGCGTGAGTTGGTGCAAAAGGTTGACCTGCTGATGAAGCGGCCGCAAACTCGATCAGCCGTCCGCTATGCCAACGTGTACCAGACCGTTTTCAGCATTAAAAGTCTGCGCAGTCGGCTGGTGCGCCCTCCCCTTGAAATCAACAGCGACCAGGCATCAGCGACAGAAAAAGATCAACCGGCAGCTGCAGTCGACGGGGGGGGGACCGGCGGCGGGGGCGGGCCGGCGGCACCGGGAGTGGCAGACCCGGCAGTGCTCAAGGCCAATGTGGCCAAATTCGTCAAACAAGCTTACGGGGACTCCCCGGAAACCGCTGCGCGGGTCATGAAAAGCATTTTCGGCGACGATTATAAACAGCTGGACATGGAAGGGCTTGAGGGTCGGCTGCATTTGATCACCGACTTGCTGGCCACCATGGAAAAAAGCCCCGAAGGCCAGGAAATCATGCAGGGAGTCCTGGAACGTATCCAGGATGGGATGGATCATCTGCCCGGTCAGATCCTGGACGACCTGGTGATCGATGATGAGGGCATCAAGATCTGGGATGGGGATCAGGAAAAAGTCATCGCCGAAAGCAATGAAAATCTGCTGCAGGTGATCGACACCTCCAAGCAGCGTTCGGCGGCCAGAAAGAAAATGCGCAAGGTATTTTACCCGGATGCGCAGTTCTCAGACCAGGACTACCAGGAGCTGGCTGCCACCTTCGGTCTACCACCCGCCGAAGCCGAGCAGATCGTCAAGCTGTTTCAAAGCTGCTTTGACCGCCAGGAAAATTTTCAGCGCGCCCTGTTTGAAAAAAAAGTGGGCGATTTCGCCGCATATCCCAAACGGATATTCGAGCTGTTGTGGGAATTTTTACGGGAAACCCCGCGACGCAGCAACCGTCTGCCCCTGTTAAACTCTCTGCAGCTGCTGGTCAAAGAGCTTCAACAGCCCAAACAGGCCATCAAAATCCTGCTGGCCGATTTTATCGTGGATCCGGCCAGCGTAAGCTACCCGGACCGCAATGCCCTCATGCTGACGATCCAGTTTCTGCGCACTTACAATAAAGAAATCAACATGGACATTGAAATCACACCCGAAGAAGTGCTGCTGGTCAAAGAGGGCCTTGATCCCGCGGTGGCCAAGTACGTGGCGTGGAAAATAGACGGTGATCAGAAACCGTTCGTTGAAAAAATCATCACTATTCGCAAAAAGCTGCTGGAAGCCTTCGAGCGCGAAGACCCGGACGCTGCCGGCATGCCGGTTCGCTTTCTGCTGGCCCTGGAAAGAGAAGTGCACATCCTGCTGGCGCTGGTCGGCGGCAAAACGGCTGAGGCCGTGATCCGCGGTGCCCTGAGCGTATATGGCAATCCGGCCTCGCGCATCTACCTGCTCAATGAAAACCCCAAAAATACGGCCAGCCTTTTACAGCACCTGGCCGTGCTGATCCGCAGCCTGGGCCGTGTCGGCCAACAGGAAGATATCGCCCTGCTCGACGAGATCAGAAACCGCCAGCAGTCCTTTCTGGATCTGGCAGATGACCCGCGTCACGGGGCCCAGGTCCGGCGAACCCTGGGCTGGATCGACCTGGCAGCCAGCGAAATCAGAAATCGCCAGGCGTGATGCCGGACGTGGCATTTTTTCTAGGGCTGCAACCGGAATTTTCCGGCAGATGATCAGCCGTTCATCTGCCGGACAATCTCGTAAACCTTTTCCAGAGCGCTGTCCAAATTTTCAGGCTGATTGCCCCCCGCCTGGGCCATGTCGGCACGACCGCCGCCGCTGCCGCCTACCACCGACGCCACCTCCTTGACGATGCGCCCTGCAGGGTACTGCCCGGCAAGATCTTTGGTGACCACGGCGATCAGCATGGCCTTGCCACCGGCACTGCTGCCCAGCACCACGATGCCCGATTTAATTTTTTCCTTGAACTGGTCGGCCAGGTCTCTCAAGGCAGTAGGGGTATCCACCGCAACCCGACGGGCCAGAACCTTGACCCCGTTGACCGCCACCGCAGCATCTACAGATGCATCCGCGCTGCGGGCAGCCAGCTTGGCCTTGAGGCTTTGAACTTCTTTTTCCAGGGTTTTGACCTCGGCCAGCAGGTTTTTCACCCGCATTGCAACGGCCAGAGGTTGTTCCTTCAGCAGGTGGGCCGTCTCCTGCAGGATCCTGAACACCTGCTGGGTGTGGGTCAGGGCAGCCTCCCCGGTCAGGGCTTCAATGCGCCGCACCCCCGAAGACACGCTGGCTTCACTGATGATTTTAAAAATCCCGATGTTGCCGGTTCGATCGGTATGGGTGCCCCCGCAAAGCTCCTTGCTGAACCCGGCCAGCGACACGACCCGCACCCGCTCGCCGTATTTTTCCTCGAAAAGAGCGGTCGCACCCTTCTTAAAGGCCTCATCGGCGTCCATCTCTTCGATCTCGGTGGGGATGTTTTCCTGAATCCGCCGGTTGACGATCTTTTCAATGGCCTCCAGGGCCTGCGTGTCCACCTGGGAAAAATGGGTAAAGTCAAAACGCAGTCGATCAGGGGCCACCAGGGAGCCGGCCTGCTTGACATGTTCGCCGAGGACCTGCCGCAAGGCGGCGTGCAGGATGTGGGTGGCGGTGTGATTCAGGGCCGTGGCCCGGCGTTTTTGGGCATCCACCTGAAGCTGTACCGTCTGCCCTGGACGGGCGGTGCCGGAAACCACCTTTGCCCGGTGGATGATCAACCCGGTGGGATCTTTTAGCGTGTCAGTCACCTCCAGTTCGAAATCCTGCCCGCTGATCCTGCCGCTGTCGCCGACCTGTCCGCCCGACTCGGCATAAAACGGGGTGACCTCGGTGACCACTTCCAAGGACTGTCCCTCGACGGCCTGAGCAATCTCCTGCCCGTCGGCCACCATCAGCAATATTTTGGACTCGCAGCTCAGACCCTCATGACCCACAAATTCAGGCTTGATCCCGGCTGCCGACAGTTTTTTGTAAGCGTCGCTGATGCCGCCAAAGGAGGTCACCTTCCGGGAACGGCTGCGCTGGGTTTCCATGGCCCGATCGAAACCCTCCATATCCAGGCTCATCTTTTCATCCCGTACAACGTCGCGTACGATGTCCACCGGGAAGCCATAGGTGTCGTACAGCTTGAAAATAACTTCGCCCGGCACCTGGTCCTCACCGCGGGCCTTTATCTCAGCCAGGGTGTCGTTGAGCAGCTTCATCCCCGTATCAAGGGTTTCCAGAAAGCGGGTCTCTTCGTTTTTGATCACACTGGTAATGAACGCCGACGCCTCGGCAAGCTCGGGATAGGCCGATTTCATGACCTCAAACACCACCTGCGCGGTTTGATACAGAAAGGGGCGCTCCAGTCCGATGTTGCGCCCGTAACGGATCGCGCGGCGCATAATGCGGCGCAGCACATAGCCGCGCCCTTCATTGGACGGCAGGATGCCGTCGCCGATCAGAAAGGCTGCGGCCCGGCTGTGATCGGCAATGACTTTGAGGGCCACATCGGCTGCCGGCAAATCCCCCATGCGCACCCCGGCCAGTTCCTGGGCTTTTTCAATGATGGGATAGATCAGGTCGGTATCAAAATTGGTGGGCACATCCTGAATGAGGGACACCATGCGTTCCAGGCCCAGTCCCGTGTCAATGCTGGGTTTGGGCAGGGGGGTCATTTTCCCGGAAGCATCGCGGTTGAACTGCATGAACACCAGGTTCCAAATCTCCAGGAAACGGTCGCAGTCGCAGCCGGCGGTACATTCCGGTCGGCCGCAGCCGAACTGTTCACCGCGGTCGATTAAAATTTCCGAACATGGCCCGCAGGGGCCCGTATCACCCATGGACCAGAAGTTGTCTTCCTCGCCGAATCTCACAATGCGCTCATCGGGCAGACCGATCACCCGGCTCCACAGTTCATAGGCCTCGTCATCGTCCAGATAAATCGAGGCCCACAGCTTGTCAGCCGGCAGACCGTAACCGTTGGTCAGCAGATCCCAGGCAAATTCAATGGCGCCCTGCTTGAAATAATCTCCAAAGGAAAAGTTGCCGAGCATTTCAAAAAAAGTGTGATGCCGGGCCGTGTAGCCGACATTTTCCAGATCATTGTGCTTGCCGCCGGCCCGCACGCATTTCTGGGAAGTGGTCGCCCGCAGATAGTCCCTTTTTTCCTCACCCAGAAAAACACGCTTGAACTGAACCATGCCGGCATTAATGAAAAGCAGCGTCGGGTCGTCATGTGGTACGAGCGAGGAGCTGCGCACAATCTGGTGGTCGTGTTTTTTAAAATACTCCAGAAATTTGCGACGAATTTCATCTCCTGTCATTTAAATCTCCATTACGCCTTGCCAATGGCTGAAAAATTCATTGGGTTGTAAGTTACTTGTCTGCTTCCGGCTTCCTGAATACAGGAATCACCAGCATCGCCTGTTTTTGTTTCCGACTTCCGCATTCCGACTTCCGACTTCCGTATTCTCACTTCCGACTTCTATTTCTTCCTCTCCTGCCCGGCTTCCGGCGTTGCTTCCTGCTCTGCGTTTTCTACAAACCCCAGGGCCTGACGGGCCTTGAGGTAGATGTCTTCATACATGTCCTTGTTTTCCATGAGAAAGCGTTTGACATTTTCACGGCCCTGGCCGATGCGCTCTCCCGCGTAGGAGTACCAGGAGCCGCTTTTGTCGATAATGCCAAGGTTGACCCCCACATCGATCAGATCACCGCTTTTGGAAATCCCCTCCCCGTACATGATGTCAAATTCGGCTTCGGTAAACGGCGGGGCCAGCTTGTTTTTCACCACCCGCACCCGGGTCCGGTTGCCAACCACTTCCTGGCCGTCCTTGATCGCGCCGATGCGCCGGATGTCGAGTCGCACCGAAGAGTAGAACTTGAGCGCATTGCCGCCGGTGGTGGTTTCCGGATTGCCGAAGACCACTCCGATTTTCATGCGGATCTGGTTGATGAAAATCACCGTGGTCATGGTCTTGCCGATGGTGCCGGTCAGCTTTCGCAGGGCCTGGGACATGAGCCGGGCTTGCAGCCCCATGTGAGAATCCCCCATTTCGCCTTCGATTTCAGCCCGCGGCACCAGGGCGGCCACCGAGTCAATCACCAGGACGTCAATGGCGCCGCTGCGCACCAGCATATCGGCGATTTCAAGGGCCTGCTCCCCGGTATCCGGCTGGGAGACCAGCAGTTCATCACAGTTGACCCCCAGCCTGCGGGCATAGTTGACATCCAAGGCATGTTCGGCATCGACAAAGGCGGCAATCCCGTCCTGTTTTTGGGCCTCGGCCACCGCGTGCAGGGCCAGGGTGGTTTTGCCGGAGGCTTCAGGTCCGAAAATTTCCACCACCCGGCCGCGGGGAAGCCCTCCGATCCCCAGGGCGCTGTCCAGGGACAGGGCGCTGGTGGAAATAACCGGCACGTCGACAACCGGCCGATCGCCCAGTTTCATGATCGCGCCTTTGCCGAACTGACGCTCGATCTGGCTCATGGCGCTGTCCAGGGTTTTTTCCTTATCTGCTTTAATTGTCATGGGCTGCTCCTTGCGTTTTTTCATCTGCTGATAGTTGACTTTCAATTTGATGCACCGGATCTCAGCTGCGTCTGTTTCAGCCGGGTGTACACCGGGCCTGAAGGCTGCAGGTCGCTTTGATACAGGCAGATCCGGTCGGCGGCAAATTCATCGCTGCCAAAATCTGAAAAATCATCAACCACCCGGCGCATCACGGCAGGGGGGATGCTTTGCCGGATGCGGCCCAGGGTCAGGTGGCCCTTAAACGGCCTTTTCTCCGCGGCAAAACCGATGGCCTCCAGGTGCGCCTCGAGTTTTCGCTGCAGCGCGAACAGCTGCTGTACCTGCCCGCCAAGACCCATCCAGATCACCCGGGCCCGCCTGATGCCCGGAAAAAAACCGATTCCCCGCAGCGCCAGAACAAACGCCGGCCGGTCCCGGGCCGCCTGATCCATGGCGTGGGCGATTGCATCGATTCGGCCCGGAGAAATATTTCCCAGAAATTTCAAGGTCAGATGGATGTTCTCCGGGCGCACCCACCTGGCACGCAGCTTTAACTGCTGGAGTTGCTGCTGGGCATTTTCCAACCGGGCAATAACCGCTGACGGCAAGTCCATGGCAATGAAACTGCGTATGGTCGTTGACATGCCAACCGGTCCGTCTGGGTGTCCTGCGCTGGTCTGCCGCCCGCTTGCCATCGTTATCTCGGCAACGTAAACTGCGGCTGTCCAAGGGTAAACGCGCCCCGGGATATCTTTTCCTTTAAAATCCCGGCGATCTTGCGGGCTTTGACCACGCTGGACAGGGGAGCTGTCGGTATCTCCTGTCCGTTGAGTTTGATGGAGCCGCTTTTGAGTTCGGCGTAGCTCACCTGCCCATAGCTTTTCGAAATCCCGTTGGGATAATCGTGACCGTAATCGATGATCTGGGTAAAAATCTGGTCATCACAAATCGAGGTGTAGCGGGCGATTCGCTCATTGAGCACGGGGATGGGCACTCCCAGGCCCACCGCCAGCGAACAGCCGTATCCCTGGATGCTCACCCCCACCAGCCACTGGGCGCTCATTTTTTTTAAATCTCCCATCACCCACAGGGTCCCGGCCGGGGTGAGAGGCACCCCCTTGCGGGTCCGTTTGGCCCGCGGTTTGTGCTGGGTCCCGTGCCAGGTAACGTATCCCTCGCCGCCGCCCAGAAAAATACGGGTTCCCAGACCGATGGTCTGGTAATACGGATCATTGAACAAGGGGCTGAGCTGTCCGGCGGAACAATAATTGGCGTTGCCCCCCCGGGGTTTTAAAGTCCCCATGTAAGTGCAAATCGTTTTATCGGTCAGGTTGACGGCGCAGTTGTAATTCTGATAGCTGTTTCGCGGGTTGCACAGGGTGGCCTGGGGCAGGCTGCGCAGGGTGATTTCCTTTTCCACCAGGCGGTTGGGATAGCAGTCGGTGCCGTACCCCGTGGCTTTGAGCTGTATTTTTTTACCGGCCACCAGGTCCTGGATAACGTGACCCCCGCCGTAGTTGAACTCACCCGGGTAAACCTTGTTGAGCGGATCGTCCTCCATGGGTTCGGTAGCCCCGATGTAGCAGTCCACCGCGGCCACGCCGGCATAGGCCGGAACCTTGTTGAGCCACACCTTCGAAGCCTTGATGGTGGGCACCGAGTGGCCGAAGTTTATAAACGCCCCCGACGAACACATGGGGGCAAAGGTTCCGGTGGTGACCACGTCCACCTGGTGGGCGGCTTCGACCGCCCCTTCGGCCTTGACAATGTCGATCATCTCCTCGGCGGTGACCACCACCACGTCGCCGGTCTTGATCTTCTGATTGATCTGCTCAATGGTTTTGTTGACTTTATTGCTTGGCATGCCGGATCACTCCTGTTTCATCCCGGAATTCAGCGGTTCAATTTTAGACAGTACATTGTCTTTTATCCAGTGAGCATCCCACCATTCCACCGGGTTGACAAACGTATTGTGGATCAGCATGGCGTAGTGCAGATGATCCCCGCCGGCCAGGCCCGTGGCGCCGGTGTGCCCCACAATGCCACCGCGCGGCACCCGGGCGCCTGCTTTGACTCCGATTTTACTCAAATGCGAATACATGCTCAACAGGCCGCAACCGTGATCGAGCACCACGGTCTTACCGTAAATCCCCACGGATCCGGCAAACAGAACCACTCCACTGTTGGCGGCCGGCACCGGACTGTGGGACAGCGAAGCCAGGTCGATTCCCAGGTGCACTTGTTTGTCAATCTGCCGTCCCCGGTAGAAGTAAGTGCGCTTGTCAGCGAACCGGGCGCGGGAAGCGGACCTGGGCAGTCTTAAAAAGGCTCCCCGCCACAGCATTTTGTCCGCCGTCTTTTGACCCAGCCCGGTGAGCTGCTGATAATTGGCCTGCCGCAGATCACGGTTGATTTTTAGAAATTTTTCAACATCCGACAGGTGCGCACTACCGGAAAGCGCAGCGCTGAATTCCGGCAGCTTGCGCTTGATGAAACCGTCGCTGATGTTGATGCGGTCTTTTCTGAATTTTTTACGCCGGATGTGATAATTGAAACCGGCTTTGACAGAATTTCCGGCCCGGTCAGTGGCTTCCACAAAAATTTCAGTCTGGGGCCCCTGCGGGTAGCCAAGAGCGAAAAAAGCCAGGTTGAGGTGTTTGCCGGACGCCGGCAACGGGTGGGCCGGAAAAAAATTTTCTCCCACCACCACCCCTTTGCGGGGGCAGTCTTCGGAAAGCTGGAAAACCACCAGCCCTGCCCCGCCCTGGTTGATATAGTGGGCCTGGCTGACAACCGCGATTTCGGGAGGCCGGGTGTCGATCACCAACTTTTCTTCAAGGTAAGTCCGATTGCCCTGCCACCAGTTGCGCCAGGAAAAATCCCGCACCGCCACCCTCAGTATGGCCCCCCCGTCGCTGAAACCCAGCTTTGCGGGCTCGATCTTGATTGTGACGGCACTTTTATGAATTTTGCCGCCCCCCCACAAACCGGCGGCCGGAAAATCCTGCTCGTGCAGCACGACTTCTTTGCCTTCTTGCAGCAGGCCGACCCAGATCCGGCGTAAACCGCTTCTGCCATCGGCTGCTGAAATGATGACTTCCCGGGAACTGCCGACATAGGCCGATGGCAGGTCCAGGGTGAGCGAAGGTTTTTCACCTTCCATCCGCACCACGCCGACAACGGCAAGGGCGGTAACGACCACCAGGCATGCGAACAGCACGACCCACAATTTTGTTTGTTTCTTTTTGTTTTTCAACCAGTTACGCCTTTCAAAATCTCAAACTGACACAAACTTCTTAGATAGCAGGTACAACCGGGATAATCAAGGCCTGTTTTCGATTCTTGACTTTTGGCGGTGTGCACGGTACAAAGTGGCCCCACAACGGCTAAACAGACCCCGGGCACGGTGCCCGGTGGAAATGGGTTTTAGCGCGGCGAACGCATGTATGGCGCAACAGATGAAAATTGAACCCAACGGGATTCACATCGGACGCGGCGCACCCCTGGTGCTGATCAGCGGTCCCTGTGTCATCGAAGATTATGACACCACGGTGCGCATTGGCGCCGCCTTAAAGGAAATTGCCGCCGAGCTTGATATGCCGCTGATCTTTAAGGCCTCATATGACAAGGCCAATCGCACCTCCATCGAGTCCTATCGCGGACCGGGGCTGGAAAAGGGGCTCAGGATCCTGGCGCAGATCAAAAGCGAACTCGGCCTGCCGGTGCTTTCCGACGTGCATCGCATCAGCGAGATCGCTGCGGCGGCCGAAGTCCTGGACATTATCCAGATTCCGGCCTTCTTATGTCGCCAGACCGATTTGATCTTTGAAATCGGCCGGGCTGCAAAACCGGTAAACATTAAAAAAGGACAGTTTCTGGCTCCCTGGGACATGATCCCGGTGGTGGAAAAAATCAAATCCACCGGCAATCGCCGCGTCCTGCTGACCGAGCGCGGCAGCATGTTCGGCTACAACAACCTGGTCGTCGACTTCCGGGGCATTGCCATCATGCAGCAGACAGGACTGCCGGTAATTTTTGATGCCACCCACAGTGTTCAGCTGCCCGGCGGGGCGGGGTCCAGTTCAGCCGGGCAACGTGAATATGCCCCGGTGCTCGCCCGGGCCGCCGTGGCAGCCGGGGCAGACGGCGTGTTTCTGGAAGTTCATCACGATCCGGACCGCGCCCTTTGTGACGGACCCAATTCATTGAGCATTGAAGGCCTGCATGATCTGCTTTTGCAGCTGCAGCAAATCAGCCGGGTGATGGGGCGTTGAGTCAGGTGATTTTTCAGCGATGGTTTTTGCGCGCTTCAAAAAGACGTCGAAATTAAAACTGATCCTGCCGGTCATTATTCTGGTGGTCATCGGCACGGTGGTGGCGGTTTTTGTCGGCTATCGCCAGGTCTCCAGCACCCCGGAGCTGCTGCTGTCCACAATCAAAACCGGTGCCGATCTGTCCATCGGCAAAATCCGGCAGACGTCCACCCGCAACGGCAAAAAACAGTGGACCCTGGAAGCCCGCTCGGCCGATTACATGGAAAACGAGAAAAAAGTCATTTTAAAGCAGCTGGCGGTCACTTTTTTCCTTAAGAACCAGGACAAGGTCTACCTGGTAGCCGACCGGGCGGTATTGAATACCGACACAAATGACATTGAATTTTCGGGCAATGTTGTGGTAAGAAACAAGGACTACCGGTTGAAAACCGAAAACCTGATCTATGAAAACGAAAGGCGCATCATTACCTGCAATGTTCCCCTGCGCATTATCGGCAATGATGCCCGACTTGCGGCCAACTCGGCCTCCTATGACTTAGATGCCGGCAAAATCGTGATGAACGGCAATATTGATGCCACCATCAGCGCCAAATCGACATTCTTTTAATTTTAACCGGGTGGACTCTGAAATGGTTGCAATTTTCAGCCAACTTCACTAAAATAAATTAGCTTGCAAAATTCGCACCACAAAGCACCTTCCGTCCGATCGACGTACTGCTTTCTGGCGCAGCAATATCCATAGTGAACCCACCCCGCAGACGGGGACCCAGGTACGGCGAACAATATGGCACTGGAACTGCGACAACAACTTAAATTAACCCAACAGCTCATCATGACGCCGCAGCTGCAGATGGCAATCAAGCTGCTGCAATTGTCACGGCTGGAACTGGTGGACACCATCCGCAAGGAGCTGGAGGAAAACCCGGCCCTGGAGGAAGTGCCGGAAGCCGCCGCCGAGCAGTTGGCCGAACAGGCCGAGACCCCGCCAGACGACACCCCGGCTGAAAAAGAAGTCACCATTGAGGAAAAACTGCAGCAGGACATCGACTGGAGCAACTATCTGGATGAATACAACACCCCCGGCCGGGTCCACTTTGAATCCGAGGAAAGAGACACCCCCAGGTTCGAGGCTTTTATCGCTCGCAAGGAGTCCTTGAAAGACCACCTGCTGTGGCAGTTTTTAATGACCAAGCCGGCCGCAAGCGATGAAAAAATTGCCAGTGCCATCATCGGCAACCTGAACAAGGACGGCTACCTGATGGCGCCCCTTGAGGAAATCGCCCAGCTGAGCGAATCTTCGCTGGAAAATGTCGAAACGGTTTTATCCATCCTGCAGACCTTCGATCCCATCGGCGTGTGCGCCCGGGACTTGAGCGAATGCCTGCTGATTCAGGCCCGACACCTGGGCCTGGACAACACTATCGTCACCGACATCATCGCCGAGCATCTGCCCCATCTCGAAAAGAAAAATTACAAGGCGATCTGCAAGGCCCTGAAAAGAAGCATGGACGAGGTGGTATCGGCGATCAACGCGATTACGAGCATGGAGCCCCGGCCCGGTCGGGAGTTCAACGACGAAACCCCGCAATACATCAATCCGGATATTTACGTTTATAAACTGGACAATGATTTTGTCATCGTTCTCAATGACGACGGCATGCCCAAGCTGCGGGTCAATTCCTTTTACAAAAATTCCATCAGCCGCGGTAAAAAAATCTCCGGGGAGGCCGAAAGCTATATCCAGGATAAAATGAGATCGGCTGCCTGGTTGATCAAAAGCATCCACCAACGTCAAAAGACGATTTACAGGGTGATGGAAAGCATCCTGCGCTTTCAGCGGGAATTTTTTGAAAATGGCATCACCCATCTCAAACCCATGGTGCTGCGCGACGTGGCCCAGGACATTGGCATGCACGAGTCCACCATCAGCCGGGTGACCACCAACAAATATGCTTACACGCCCCAGGGAATTTTCGAGCTGAAGTATTTCTTTAACAGTTCCATCAAACGCGGACAGGGCGGCACCATTGCATCGGCCAGTGTCCAGGAAAAAATAAAACGCATCATCGCCAGCGAAGACCCCAAAAAACCATACAGTGATGATAAGATATCCCAGCTGCTGGAAGAAGACAACATCCACATCGCACGCCGGACCGTGGCCAAATATCGCGAGATGCTGAGGGTGTTGCCATCCAATAAACGCAAACAAGTATAGAAAAGAGTGCCAAAGAATGCAAACATCGGTAACATTTAAAAATCTCGACCCTTCCGATCATCTCAAAACCTATGTCGGCGACAAATTGAACCGTTTTGACCGCTTGCTTGACAATCCGGCTGAAGCCAACGTGGTCCTGTCAGTTGAAAAATTCCGCCATATCGCTGAAATCAATATTTCCGGCGACAAGCTGACCATCTATGGCAAGGAAGAGACCAACGACATGTATTCGGCCATCGATATGGTGCTGGACAAGTTGGAAAAACAGATCAAGAAAAGCAAGCAGAAGATCCGCGAACGCCGCTCCAGTGCAAAAGGCCTCACCCATGTCATGGCCCAGGCAGGAGAAACCCTGCCCGATGATGAAATCGAGCGGCAGGTCAGGATCAAGCACATAGAATACAAACCCATGGATGTCGAAGAAGCTGTCTTGCAGATGGACCTGATCGAAGACAGCTTTCTGGTATTCACCAACGCCCGTACCGATCAAGTCAATGTCCTGTACCGGCGCCGGGATGGTCATTACGGCTTGATTCAGCCCAGTTCGTGATTATTATAATCCTTTTAATGCCCCGATTGAATAGGCGTTTGCTGGTTAGCGCGCACATCCGGCTGGGCGGCCGGCGAATCTGGTAATTTCGATATGAAAATTTGCGATGTACTTCAAAAAGATGCGATTGTCGACGATTTGAAAGCTTCCAACAAGAAAGCCGTCCTCCAGGAACTGGGGGAACCGGTGGCTGCCATTGCCGGCGTTGACCTGAAAAATCTGGTCAGAGTGCTCATGGAAAGAGAACGACTCGGCAGCACGGGTATCGGCGGGGGCATTGGAATCCCCCATGGAAAGATGAAAGACCTCGAATCACTGGTGCTCGGCTTTGGTCTCAGCCGCAAGGGGGTCGATTTTGAATCACTGGACGGGCGGCCAACGCATATCTTTTTTATGCTTGTCACCCCGGAAAATTCCACGGGTCTGCATCTCAAACTGCTGGCACGAATTTCGCGCATCCTTAAAAATGACCCGTTCAAACACCGGCTGATGAAAGCTTCGGATCGCGATGAGATTTTCAATATTATCCAGGAGGAGGACGAGGAATTTTAAACTTCCGACCCTGGCGATAGGGCTGGCAGGGCACCGTGTTTAACATCACCATTTTCATAATTACAGGGCTTTCAGGCTCCGGGAAAAGCACCGTGATGGCTGCCCTGGAAGATGCCGGTTTCTACTGTGTCGATAATATGCCGGTGGATCTGCTGCCGAAATTTCTGGAATTGCCCATTGAGCGGGACTCTGAAATTACCGGCATCGCCCTGGTGATGGACCTGCGTGAAAAGGGATTTTTATCCAGGTATGAAGATGTCTTCAGGCAGCTGAAACAAAAGGGATACCGCTTTTCGATTCTTTTTCTTGAAGCCGAAGAAGAAATTCTGGTGCGCCGCTACAGTGCGACGCGCAGACAGCACCCCCTGTCAGCGGGCAGAAACCTGTTGGAAGGTATTCGGGCCGAAAAGCAGCAGCTGCAGGGCTTGAGATCGGTTGCCGATCGGATCATCGACACTTCCAGCTTCAATGTCCATGAACTCAAGTCGGCAATTCTCGACATCGCCCGCAAGAGCAAAAAACTTGTGCCGATGCGCATCAATGTCGTATCCTTCGGGTTCAAATACGGCATACCGCACGATGCGGATTTGATCATGGACGTCCGCTTTCTGGCAAATCCGTATTTTATTCCGGAACTCAAGGATCTGGACGGCGAAGCGCAGCCGATTAAAGATTTCGTCTTGAAACGAGAGCAAACCCAGGCCTTTCTGAAAAAATACCTGGATCTGCTGGATTACTTGATTCCCCTCTATGAAAAAGAGGGCAAAGCTTATTTAACCATTGCCATCGGATGCACCGGTGGCCGGCACCGCTCCGTGACCATCGCCGGCCATATTTTCGAACACGTCCGGGCCTTGGGAAAAACGGTGGGACTCAATCATCGGGATATCAACCAACCGGCGTGATGGTCCGCCCTTTAAAAAGCCTCTGAACACCCAGGTGATTTATGATCGGAATTGTTGTCGTCACCCATAGCCGGCTGGGGGAAGCACTGATTGAAGCCGCCGAATTTATTGTTGGCAGCCGCCCGGAAGCAGTCGTGGCGGTCTCGATTGACATCAACGAAAATGCCGAAAAACTGCGCGAAAAAATTGCCGCCAGCATCAAAACCGTAAAAGGCCCTGATGGAGTGCTCATCCTGACGGATATGTTCGGGGGGACGCCCTCCAACTTGAGCTATTCGTTTCTGGAGGAAGGGCATATCGAGGTAATATCTGGCGTCAATCTTCCCATCCTGGTCCAGGCCACTGGTATGCGCGGCAAGAAAAAGCTTGATCGTCTGGCGGCCGACCTGGAGGTGTTCGGTAAAAAGAGCATATCGCTGGCCAGCGGGATTCTAAAGGGCAATAAACGGAGCTAAACCGTGTCCGGTTGGCACCTGGCAGCCATTAAGCGGGCTGATATTGATGAAATTCTGGCCATCGAACGGCAGGCGTTCCGACATCCCTGGCAGCGGGTGCATTTCGAAAACCAGCTGAGCGATGAAAATGCCTGCCACTACTGTGTCAGAGTCGACAGCGAGGCTGCAGCCGGCCCGCTGATTGCGTATGTTTTTATGCGCCTGTTCGGCAGCCAGCTGCATCTTCTCAAAATTGCCGTTACCACCGCCTTGCAAAGGCGGGGGATCGGCTCCCGACTGCTTGAGCAGTGTTTTTCACGGGAGACCCAACGGGGAGCGCGGGCAGTTTTGCTGGAAGTGCGCCCCTCGAACATCCCGGCCGTCGGGCTTTACCGTAAAACCGGTTTTGAGGTGATTGGAAAACGGCACGGATATTATGGGGATTCGCAAGAAGACGCCCTGGTGATGATAAAAAAACTACAGGAGGACACATGAGCATCAAACTTGGAATCAATGGATTTGGCAGGATCGGACGCCTGGTTTTCAGGGCGGCCCTGGAGCATCCCGAGGTGGAAGTGGTGGCCATCAATGATCTTACGGATGCAAAAACAATGGCCCACCTTTTAAAATACGACTCTGTTCACGGCAACCTGGACCATGATATTGCCGCCAGCGAAAACAGCATTGAAATCGACGGCAAAGCAATCGCCATCCGCTCGGTAAAAGACCCGGAGCAAATCGGCTGGAGCGACTTCGGCGTCGACATTGCCGCCGAATGCACCGGTCTGTTTCGGGATCGCGAAAGCGCCGCCAAGCATCTTGCCTGCGGGGCCCGCAAAGTCATTATATCGGCTCCGGCCACCGAACCCGACATTACGATTGTCATGGGCGTCAACTCCGACCAGTACGACCCCCGGGCACATCACATTATCTCCAATGCGTCGTGCACCACCAACTGCCTGGCGCCGGTGGCCAAGGTTCTGCTGGAAAATTTCGGCCTGCGCTATGGACTGATGACCACCATTCATTCCTACACGGGAGATCAGCGCCTGCTGGATTTTCCCCACAAGGACCTGCGCCGCGCCCGGGCAGCCGCCCTTTCCATGATTCCAACCACCACCGGGGCGGCTAAAGCGGTGGCTTTGGTCCTGCCCGAGCTGTCCGGCAAACTCAACGGCCTGGCCATCCGTGTCCCGACGCCCAATGTCTCCATCGTGGATCTGGTCGCCACCGTTGAAAAATCCGGAATCACGGTCTCTGAGGTCAATGGGGCCCTGAAACAGGCCTCGGAAGAGTCGCTGGCGGGAATTCTGGGATACAGCGAGGCCCCGCTGGTTTCAACGGACTTCAACGGCGTGCCCCTGTCTTCCATCGTGGATGCCCCCACCACCTATGTCATCGAGAACATGGTCAAGGTGCTTTCCTGGTACGACAACGAGGCCGGCTACTCCCATCGCATGGTGGATCTGGCGGCGATGATCGGTGCTGAACTGTAGAAAAAACTGCGTTTATTACGATTGTGAAAAAAATCAGGAGACAAATATGGGAAACAGAACTCCGCTGATTGCCGGAAACTGGAAAATGTTTAAGACCGCTGCCGAGGCGGTCGAAACCGCCTCCCGGCTCGTGGAACTGGTGGCCGACACCGCCGGCGTGGACATCATGATCGCACCGGCGTATACCGCCCTGGATCCGGTTTCCAAAGTGCTCGCCGGCAGCCGGGTGGCCCTTGGGGCCCAGAACCTGCACTGGGAAAAACAGGGCGCCTATACCGGCGAGATCTCCGCGCCAATGCTGACGGCCGCCGGATGCCGCTATGTCATCATCGGACATTCGGAGCGGCGCCAGTATTTCGGTGAAACCGACGAAACGGTCAACCGTAAAATTCGCGCCGCGCTCGATGCCGGCCTGCTGCCGGTGTTTTGTGTGGGGGAAACCGAAGGCCAACGCGAAGCCGGCCAGACGTTTTCGGTACTTGACAAACAGGTCAAAATGGGATTACAAGATTATGTTGCGGAAGATCTGCAACCGCTGATCATTGCCTACGAACCGGTGTGGGCCATCGGCACCGGCAAAACAGCGACCCGGGAGCAGGCCCAGGAGGTGCATCAATACCTCCGTTCGTTGATTGAAACAGCTTTCAACTCCGCGTTGGCCGGTACCATGCGGATTTTATACGGCGGCAGTGTAAAACCAGGCAACATCGCTGACCTGATGGAAATGCCGGACATCGACGGTGCGCTGGTGGGCGGCGCCAGCCTGGAGGCGGATTCTTTCAGCCAGATTGTAAAATTCAAGTAACCATTGATTGGAGGTCGTTTTAAACCTCCTGATTCTGGGCAACAGCAAGGAAAATTATGTCGCTATTTTTAATCATCATCCATATTATCGTTTCCATTGCGCTGATTATGATTGTTCTGCTCCAGACCGGAAAAGGCGCGGACATGGGGGCCGCATTCGGCGGCGGCGCCAGCCAGACCCTGTTCGGCAGCACCGGAGCCGGCACCTTTTTAAGCAAGGCCACCACCGTGGCGGCGGTCGTGTTCATGCTCACATCGCTGAGCCTGGCCTACCTTTCCAGCCATCGCAGTGAAGCACCGTCGGTCATCACCGACACCAAGGCCCCCATCGAAAGCCAGGCCCCGGCAACCGGAAACACAGCACCGGCAACCGGTGCTGACAATACGCAACCGGCAAAACAGGCTCCCTGAATTTGCCGTTGCCCTCACAGCCGTCAGCTTGCCAATGTGCCGAAGTGGTGGAATTTGGTAGACACGCTATCTTGAGGGGGTAGTGGGCCACGCCCGTGCCGGTTCAAGTCCGGCCTTCGGCACCA